>CALFZO010000117.1 GCA_937952305.1 uncultured Anaerolineales bacterium
GACATGCGCGGCTCCACGGCCTTCGCCGAGGAGTACGCGCCCGAGACCGTCATGTCCGCGCTCAACCAGTATTTTGAGGTCATCATCCTGGCGGTCGAGGCCCAGGGCGGCATCGTCAACCGTTTCGTCGGCGACGAGGCCGTGTGCGTGTTCGGCGCGCCCACCGAGCACCCGGACCATGCCGAGCGCGCCGTGCAGGCGGCGTTGTCGATCCGGGAGGGGATGCGCTACGTCAACGCCAAGCGCGCAACCCTGGGCCAGCCGATCCTGCGCTTCGGGCTCGGTCTGAACACGGGCGAGGTGGTGGCCGGGGCCACCGGCTCGGAGGAGCGCCAGGAGTACACGGTGATCGGCGACGCCATGAACACGGGCGCGCGCATCCAGGCCCTGACCAAGACCTTCCCAGAGCACGATCTGCTGCTGAGCGAGTACACGGTCCAGGCGCTGGGCGAGCGGGCCGCCGCCTACACCCTGGTGGATCTGGGGCCGGCCGAGATCCGCGGCAAGAGCCGGGCGGTGCGGGTGTACGGAGTAGCGGGGTAGGGTTCGGGATTGAGATCGGCGTGCGGGCCAGGGTGCGCGGCCGGCGCGTCCACACGGAAGGAGGCAGACGATGGCGGTGCTGGAGACCAACCAGGTGAAGAAACAGTATCAGATGGGGGCCGTGACCGTGACCGCCCTGGCCGGCGTGAGCCTGACAGTGGAGCGGGGCGAGTTCGTGGCTGTCATGGGACCGAGCGGCTCGGGCAAGAGCACGCTCCTGCACTTGCTCGGCGGGCTGGACGGGCCGAGCGACGGCGAGATCACGCTGGCCGGCCAGCCGCTGGCGCGGCTGAGTGACGACGAGATCACGCTGGTGCGCCGGCGCAAGATCGGGTTCATTTTCCAGTTCTACAACCTGCTGCCGACGCTGACGGCGGAGGAGAACGTGGGGCTGCCGCTGCTGATCGACGGGCAGAACCTGGAGCGGCAGCGCGAGAAGATCACGCGGCTGCTGGCGCTGGTGGGGCTGGCCGACCGGCGCGACCACAAGCCGGATCAGCTTTCGGGCGGGCAGCAGCAGCGCGTGGCGATCGCGCGGGCGTTCGTGAACGAGCCCGAGATCGTGCTGGCCGACGAGCCGACCGGGAACCTGGACTCGAAGGCCGGCACGGCGGTGCTGGAACTGCTGCGGCGGACGTGCGATGAACTGAACGCCACCATCGTGATGGTGACGCACGACCCGCGCGCGGCCTCGTTCGCCGACCGGGTGGTGTTTATCAAGGACGGCCGGCTGGTGAAGGAGCTTCGGAACGCCGGCGACCGCGCCGTCCAGCCTATCGTTGAAGTGATGGCCGGCCTGGAGCTGTAACAGCGCCCCTCACGGCGCGGTTGTGGCCGGTGGGCGCGCCAGCCCGGCGCGGTAGAACTGCCCAAAGAGGCCAGCCCCCACCAGGAACAGGTAGAGGCTGAACGGGGCGGCCGCGAAGCCGGCCAGGAAGCACAGGATCCCGGTCATGTAGATGACCGTGAAGGCCAGGTAGGCCAGCGCGCCCAGGCCCATCAGGACCACCCAGCCCAGCAGGTAGCCCCAGCCGTCGGCGCGGATCAGCCGCCACAGCGCGCCGAAGTCGAAAGCCGCGGTCAGCCGATCCTGGGCCACGAAGCGCGCCAGAGCCGCCGGCAGCGGGATCGCGCCGAGCACCCACAGCAGCGTTCCCACCAGCAACGAAAGAAACAGCACGCTGACGGCCGCGATGGCGAGGAGCGGCAGCCAGGCGGCCTCCGATGAACGCGGCGACGTGTCCAGCAGGGCGAAGCCGCCAACCCACAGGGTGAAGTACAGCAGGAAGCCGCCGATCCACACCGCCAGGCCCGGCCCCAGGTAGACGAGGCCGATGACCAGGCTGCGCAGGCCATCCACGGCCAGGGTCCCCCAGTTGCCCCAAGCCGGCAGAGTCAACTCGTCGTCCTGGATGGCCCGCCGCATCACCTGGGCCACATAGCCGTAGACCACCAGGGCCGGCAGCACCGGCACAAACAGGCTGCCCCACAGCAGCGCCGTCCCGAGCAGGAAGCTGTTGCGGGCGCCCGCTGACTGAAAGGGGAAACGCAGGAGTGTTTTGAGATTAGCGGTCGAAGTGGTGTTGTTCATGGCAGGCGCAGTGACCCCCGATGCGGCATTGCTTTGGTTGCGATTATACCGGGCGGCCCGCCCGCCGCGCCAGGCGATCACGTCAACGCGGCGTCTGTTGGCGATACCAGGCCACGGCCTCCTGTTCCACCCGCTTGATCCAGGCGTCCTTGCCGAGGTTGTAGCCGGCGATGTCGGCCGGGTGCTGCGCGTATACGGCCCGTTTCAAAGCCGCATACTCGGCGCGGACGCCGGCGTGCTGGCGCAGATAGGCGCAGAAGGCCAGGTGGCGCTCGACCTCCGGGTTGTCGGCCTGATAGACGTGGACATTGTGGGTGCGGAGCGCGCCCTGGTCCTTGGTGAACAGGCGCCGTCCCGGCAGGCCGTATTCGCCCCAGGCGACGTAGCCAGCCGCCGTCAGGCTGGGAGTGAGGGCCTCCACGCGCTCGATGGCGTGCACCAACGGCAGCAGGTCGATAATGGGTTTGGCGGCCAGACCTGGGACGGAGGTGCTGCCGATATGGTGGATGACTACCACCTCGTCACCGGCCAGCGCCCGCAGGCGATCCGCCTCCTCGGCAAAGGCGCGCGGCCAAGCGGGTGAGTACTCGCTGAACGTGTACAGGCTGGGCATGAATCCCTCGCAGACGGGCGCGGGCGTCTCAGCCGGGCGCCGCCCCTGACCCCGGCGTGGCCGAAGGATGCACCCCTGGCCGGTAGCCGGCCGCCAGAGTGCGGACGATGGACGGCGGTGTCAGCACCGTGACCGTGGCTGAACTGAGCGGCAACGCCGGGCCGTTATAGCCGAACGGGCTCCAGGGCCACAACTGCCCCTGCCAGACCAGCGCCGCGCCGGCGGCCTCCGCCAGGGCGACAAAGGTGCCGTCCGGCAATTCGTTCAGGCGGGCCGGGTGGGTTTGCTGGCGGCCGGCCGGCGTCAGCCGCTCGCGGTGCAGGGCTTCGTCTAGCCTGGGCGCGGCCGGGCGGGGCGAGCCGGCCAGCGCCGGGTTGGCTTTGGCCCAGATGGCCCGGAAGACATTGAAGCGCTCGCGCTGACACTCGGCGCACGGGCGATGGCCGGCGGCCAGGGCCGTGGCCTCGTCCAGGAAGAAGAGCTCGGTGTACTGTCCCGGCGTCATCACCGCGCGGCGCCGGCCCTTGAACTCCAGCACGCAGATGATCCAGCGCTTCAGCTGAAACGGGCGGCGGATCTGCCCGGCGGCGTCATGCAGGCAGCCGCGGTTGCCCATCAGCCGGCCGCGCGCCGGTGTTGCGATGATTGCGCCGAAAGGGGTGACGCGGTTCTGGCGCGGCATCAGGCCGGTGTCCGGGCCACCGCCTTCTGAATGGTCAGGCGCTGTTCCCGGAAGTGATCGACCGTGTCGCCCAGGACCCAGCGCAGCAGCGGCCGCCGCCTGGGGTCATCGGCGTGGCGCGGCTTCAGCAACTCCCGGAAAGGCATAGCCTGGAGCCGGGCGATCAGCCGCCGATAGGTCCTTTTCAGCCGGGTCATCACCTGGCGGCGGGGGCGGTCTTTGTTGCGCGCGAATAAGACCGGGTTGATGACCTCCATATCCCAGCCGCGCGTGACGGCCTCCGGTACGCGCAGGACGCGCTGCGCCGGCCGCCGGTCCAGATGACAGCCCCTGAGGCTGTTCATCCACTCGGCCAGGTGGGCCAGGTTGTCCTGAGGTGACCAGCCGCCCGCGTCGGGCGCCAGCATCTGCTCGTCGGTCGGCGCCTCGGCTACCGGCAGCAGCCGCTCCCATTCGCACTCGAGGCTGTTCAGCAGTTCCTGTCTGTTCTGGGGCCGGCGAGGCATGGGCCGATCCTCCTTTGGCCAGGCGGAGTGTGGCACGGTGGCTTGGGCGGCCTGGCGCGCGTCCCCACGTGGATGGTCCGGTCAGCTTACCGCACCTCGCCACCGGCCGCCAGCGCAATTGTGGCGGGTGGGCTTTGCTTCTATACTTAAGCTGATGGCGCCGCCGGAGCGGCGGCGGATTGAACGGCGACGGCGGTCGGGCTCCGGCCGACGGCGCCCGAGGTGCGCCGGGAGAGATAAGACACGGCATGGCAGCAACGCAGACTGGCCGACGTAAGCCCCGTCCCGCTTCTAAGGCAGCCCCCCGCGCCCGGCGGCGCCCGCCCGCCCGCGCAGCGCGCGACCTGGCGCAGCGCCTGCAGGAAAAGTACCGCCACAACACCAACTTCCTCATCGCCGAAAACGACGACGCCTTCTTGCGCACCATCGCCGAGGAGTTGGTGCACGCGATCCGGACCCGGATCGCGGCCCGTGACAGCCAGGATGGCCTCACCAGCGAGAAAGTGCGCATTGGCCTGATCTGTGGGCGCATGGCCTACTTCACCGCCGCCTGGATCAGCGCCCATCCGGAGCTGGTGCGCGGCCTCGACTGCCGCCGGATCGTGTTCGTGGCCATGAACAAGGCCGCCGATGCGGACGCGTTCCAGTTGTCCGCCAACTATCTGGCCACCTATTTCGCCGAGGTGTTCCGGGGCAGCAGCGCCATCGCCTACACCCACAACCCGTATGACCGGGACCAGATCGATGACCACCGGCGCCGGGTGGACATCCTGTTGTGTTCGGCCGGCGGGCGCAGCTCTCGGGAATTGAACTACCTGGAACGGTGGCTCGACAAACGGAAGGGCCACGGCGGCCCGGGGCCCGCGCTGCAGCCGCCGCCCGGCTACATTGGCGAGTTCTGCCTGACCCCGATCGACGAGTCCGGCTGGGCCGTGCGCTCGCCGGAGTTCTCGCCCCAGCTGGAGGCCGACCTTGACCCGTATCCGCGTTTTGCGCGCCTGGCGGATCTCCAGAACGTCACCGTGATTTTTCCTGTAAACACGTCCGGCCCGCAGCGCGAGGCCGCTCCCGCCGCCCGCCACGAGCCGCACCTGACCGGCAAGGAGCTGGTGACCGACGTCGTGCTGCGCTCCGGCGCGGTGACGACGTGTATCCTGCCCAAGCCGCTGGCCGTGAACCTGGCGGCCGCCATCGGCGGTCACCTGCTCACCCGGGTGTCGGCGCCCGACCGGGATAAGCCGGTCCGGCGCTGCCAGGCGCTGCGCTTCAGCGACGCCCAGCTGCTGTCGATCCCGGTCTATGATCCGCTCAACCGCATTGACGAGACCCTCTGCCCCAGCGACGGCGTTCTGCAGGCCGAGAAACTTTCGTTCCGGGAACGCCCCAAGATCCTGTTCAGCGAGTACCGGGAGGAGGCCGCGCGCTACGACTGGACGCAGGAGGCCGGCATCATCGAGTTCGAGGTCGACAACCGCCGCGCCCCCTTCAGCCTGACCCCCGACGTGCGACGCCCGGGGCAGTGGTCGCTGGTGACGTGCCAGATCGTGGCCTGGCTGGTCCGCAAGCACCTGTCCGCGGTGCCGGCTTCCGCGTTGACGCTCTGGGACATGGGCTGCGGGTGCGGGGCCATCGGCATCCTGGCGGCCCTGAGCTTGCCCGGCCAACCCCAACTGTTGTTCTCGGACATTGACGTGCGGGCGGTCGACTGCGCGCGGACGAATGCCCAGGCCCTGCTGCCGGCGCACGCCCCGCATTTCGCCACCGGCGACCTGTTCGACGTCGAGCGGGCGGGCCGGCCGCGCTTTCACGTCGTCGTCTTCAATCCGCCGTTCCTGCCCGTCCAGGACCTCTCCATCAACCCTGTCGCCGATGCCGGCGGCAACCTGGGCCTGGAGATCGCCGAGCGTTTTTGCCAGACCGTCTACGATCACCTGGAGGTTGGCGGCTGGAGCGTGCTGGCCCTGGCCGACTACGTCGACAACGGCAAGATCCTGGCCGGCCTGCAGCAGCGCTTCGGCGCCGGGAATGTGGATCGGCGCGAACGCGTGATCCTGTATCCGTTCATTCCCGAACGGGTCAACGTCCCGGCGGCCTACGAAATCCGCTATCAGGCCAACATCGAGCGCGCCTGCAACTACCGCTTTGAGACGTGTGTCATTGGCGGCCGGCGCTACCTGGCGTTCAAGATGCGGCATTACCTGGCGCGGCGCGCGGAGTAGGCGGCGCGCACGGCTTCGGGCCGGCGCCGCACGCGCCATCGACGCCGGTCAGGCGCCGACAGACCGATTCACACTGGCGGGCCAAAGGCCTGCCCCACCAGCACTCTGATCAGAAGGAAACCCCATGAAGATTGTCACCGATTGCGCCGCCGACATGCCGGCCAGTGAACTGCAGGCCCTCGGCGTCACCCAGGCGCCGCTGTTCATCAATTTTCCAGAGGGCGAGGTCAACTCCGCCGACCTCACGGCCGACGAGTTCTACACCCGTCTGGAGGCGATGCGGCCGGCCATCCCCACGACCTCGCAGCCGTCGCACGGGATTTTCGCGGACCTTTACCAGGCTCTGGCGCAGTCCGGCGAGGCCATCCTGTCGCTGCATATCTCGTCCGGGCTGAGCGGCACGTTTCAGACGGCGCGCGCCGTCAGTGAACAACTGGCGGCCCAGGTGCCCGTGGCGGTCTGGGATACGCTGACCCTGTCCGGCGGCGAACGCTTCCAGGTCTGGGCGGCGGCGCTGGCGGCCCGGGCGGGGTGGAGCCTGGCGGCGCTGCAACAGCGGCTGGCCGAGATCCGGGCGGCCACGGAAGTCGTCTACACGCTGGACACACTGGAGTATCTGGCGCGCGGCGGGCGCATTGGGCGGGTGGCCGCGTTGGCGAGCAGCCTGCTGAACATCAAACCCGTGATCGGCGTTGACCATCGGGACGGCAAGTACAACACCCTGGCCAAAAGCCGCACCCTGGGCCGGGCGGTGACGACCATCGCCGAGCATCTGGCTGGGCAGTATGGCCAGACGCCGCTGTGGGTGACCGTCATGCATGGCCGGCTGGGCGCCATGGCCGAGGCCCTGTCCCAGGAACTGCACAAACGGCTCAACATCGCCAAGGTGGAGATGCTCCGCGTATCGCCGGTCCTGGGCGTGCACACGGGTCCCGGGATCGTGGGCGCCGCTGTCGTCCCGCTGCATTTGTTTGAAGGTTTATAAGCGGGAGGGTTGCCAGGATCGGCGGGCTGAGCATTGCAGCCGGGGAACGATGGGGCTGCGGGTCCCGGGTACATTCGGAACGGGCCTGGCCCCGCCGGGCGGCGGCCGCCGCAGGCAAACAAAAACCTCACAGGCTGTGGGATGAACAACCTGTGAGGTCAAGTGTCGGGGCGGAGCGATTTGAACGCTCGACCTCTCAGTCCCGAACCGAGTGCTCTAGCCAAACTGAGCCACGCCCCGAAATGCGCCGGTTGGCGCGCGAACGGGCCAGATTATAACACAGAACGAGACGGGCGCGTGTCAACGGAGCACCTGCTGCTGATCCTGGGCTCGGCCGGCGTCCATGTCGTCGCGCACCTGGCCCTCAAGCGCACGCAGAATCGCAACGCCTTTGTCTGGTGGGTGCTGGCCTGGGGCGGGGTGCTCTTCCTGCCGGGGGCCGTCTGGCGCTGGCAGCCGATCCCGCTGGAGGCCTGGGGCCTGATGGCGCTGAGCGCTGTCTTCGAGGCCGGCTATTTCCTGGCGATCGCCCGGGCTTACCAGACCGGCGATCTGTCGGTGGTCTACCCCCTGGCGCGCGGCACGGCGCCGGTGCTGCTGCTGGGGTGGGCGTCGGCGTTCCTGGGCGAGCGGCCGCGGGTCGGCGGCATCGCCGGCGTTGGCCTGATTGCGGCCGGGTTGTACCTGATCAACCTGCCCAGTTTGCGGGCCTGGCGCGCGCCGCTGCGGGCGCTCCGGCAGCCGGGGCCGCGTTGGGCGTTGCTGGCCGGCCTGTGCATTTCGCTGTATACGGCCGTCGACCGGGTCGGCATCAACTATCTGGATCCGTTCCTGTACACCTACCTGGCGCTGTGGCTGACGCTGATCCTGGTCACGCCCCTGATCCTGTGGGAAGTGCGCGTGGCCGGGCTGTGGCGGGAACTGCGCTCCACGACCTGGCGCAGCGCGCTGTCTGGCGCCACGACCCTGGCCGCCTATGCCATCGTGCTGTATGTCATCCAGGCGGGGGCCCCGGCCAGCTATGCCGGCGCGGTGCGCGAGATCAGCGTGGTGTTCGGCGTGGCGCTGGGCGTGCTGGTGCTCAAGGAGCCGGGCTCGCTGCCCCGCCTCGTGGGCGCGCTCCTGGTGGCGGCCGGCGTGGCCGGCATCCGCTTGTGGGGCTGACGGTATAATACGCAGGTTTGACCGACTGCAAGATATTCCGCTTCGGCGAGACCATTTTGTTTGGGAGGCTTTCGTGGCAAAGAAGACAAGCAAGAAAGTGCGCGTGGCCATCATCGGCGTTGGCAACTGCGCGTCGTCGCTCGTGCAGGGGGTGGAGTTCTACAAGAACGCCAAAGACGCCGACCATGTGCCGGGCTTGATGCACGTCAACCTGGGCGGCTATCACATCCGCGATATCGAGTTTTCGGCGGCCTTTGACGTCGTCGAGGGCAAAGTCGGCCTGGACCTGAGCGAGGCGGTCTTTGCCCATCCCAACAACACCTACAAGTTCACGGACGTCCCCAAACTCGGCGTCCCGGTGGCGCGCGGCATGACCCATGACGGCATCGGCAAGTATCTGAGCCAGATGGTCAAGAAAGCCCCTGGCCCCACCGTCGACATCGTCCACATGCTGCGTGAGACCAAGACCGACGTAGTCGTCAGCTACCTGCCGGTGGGCTCGGAGATGGCCACCAAGTGGTACGTGGAGCAGGTCCTGGAGGCCGGCTGCGCGTTCGTCAACTGCATCCCGGTCTTTATCGCCTCGCAGCCCTACTGGCAGAAGCGCTTTCAGGAGCGCGGGCTGCCCATCATTGGCGACGACATCAAGAGCCAGGTCGGCGCCACCATCACGCACCGCGTCCTGACCAACCTGTTTCGCGAGCGCGGCGTCAAGCTGGAGCGCACCTATCAGCTCAACTTCGGCGGCAACACCGACTTCTTCAACATGCTCGAGCGCGAGCGGCTCGAGTCCAAGAAGATCAGCAAGACCAACGCCGTCACCTCGCAGCTTGACTTCGAGATCGACGAGCAGAATGTCCATGTCGGCCCGTCGGACTACGTGCCGTGGCTGACCGACCGCAAGTGGTGCTACATCCGGATGGAAGGCACCACCTTCGGCAATGTGCCGCTCAACCTGGAGCTCAAGCTGGAGGTCTGGGACAGCCCGAATTCGGCCGGCGTGGTCATCGACGCTGTGCGCTGTGCCAAACTGGCGCTGGACCGGGGCCAGTCCGGCGCGATCAAGGGCCCGTCGTCCTACTTCATGAAGACGCCGCCCGAGCAGTACACGGACGACGTCGCCCGGCGCAAGACCGAGGAGTTCATCGCCGCCGGGAAAAGTTGACAAATCGTCCTGGCCATGATATTTATGTCAGCGCCGAAAGCCAGGACAATACTCGGAGAAACTGATGGCGATCTTCAAGTTCCATTCTCCCTTCCTTGATGACGTCAAGGCCAAGGGGCTCGGCCCCGCCTTGATCGCGAAGGTCGACGATGTGGTCACGCGCGCCTCAAACGGCCTGTCGATCAACGACATCCGCTCGGTGCTGCGGGGCGACCCGGCGCCGCGCCCCAACCCCCGGGTGCGCCCGCACGCCGACGACTTCTGGTTCCACATGCGGCCGACGTACTACCATCGGCTGGTGTCCGGCATCTACCCCAACTTCCGCCTGGGGTGGCTGTCCACCTACTTCTTCGTGTTCGAGATCATCACCGGCCTGCTGCTGATGATCTTCTATACGCCCTCGCCGCTGGTGGCCTACGAGAATATGCTCAACCTGTTGAGCAACGTGCCGTTTGGCCGCCTGATGCGCGACCTGCACAAGCTGGGCGCGGAGATGATGGTGGTGGTGGTCTGCCTGCACATGTTCCGGACCTTCATGACCGGCACCTACAAGAAGCCGCGTCAGTTCACGTGGGTGACGGGCGTGATCCTGCTGCTGGTGACCCTGGTCCTGTCGTTCTCGGGCTATCTGCTGCCTTGGGACCAGCTGGCGCTGTGGGCGGTCACCATCGGCGCCTCGATGGTGGAGGCCATCCAGCCGCAGGTGGTGGGCGACTTCGTCAACCTGATCGTGCGCGGCGGCCCGCAGTTCAACGAGAACGGCCTGCTGCGCTGGTATCTGCTGCACGTCCTGCTGCTGCCCGTCATCGGCATCGCCGTCACCGGCATGCACTACTACAAGGTCGTCCTGCACGGCCACGGCCTGCCGCCGGAGGTTGAGCCGGTGGGCGAGGACACGGCCAAGCGCGTGCCGGTGGACCAGCGCGTCTACTTCATGCCGGACATCATCACCAGCGATTTCCTGCTGATGAGCGTGATCACGTTCGGCATGATCCTCGTGGCCACCTTCTTCTATCACGCGCCGCTGGAACCGCACGCCGACCCGCTGGTGACGCCGCTGCACACGACCGCGCCTTGGTACTTCCTGTGGATCCAGGGCATGCTCAAGATCGGCGACAAGTTCCTGTGGGGCATCATCGCGCCCGGCATCGCCTTTGGCGTATTGTTCGTGTTGCCCTACCTGGAAGTGGGCCCGAGCCGGCGCTATGGCGACCGGCGCGTGGGGCTCAGCCTGGGTCTGGCCGCGGCCGCCTTGCTCGCGGTCCTGTCTTACATGGGCACGCCGCGCTACGCCGTGGCCAGTTCCATCGACCAGGAGATCGTGGCCGAATTGCTGCCGCAGACGCACCCGGGCCCGTTCCGCCAAGGGGCATGGACGGACTTCATCGCCTACCCGGTGACGGACGCCAATCCCACCGGCCTGCGTGAGTTCAAGGCGGCCGAGTGGGAGAGCGCGCCGACGCCGGCGTTGAAAGAGCTGCTCCACCAGATGGAGGAGGAGCTCGAGGCGGCCCGCCACAAGGCTGAACAGGGCCTGCGCCAGGATCAGGGCGCGCTCAAGGACGGCCAGGGCTTCATCTACATTGAAGAATGGCAGAAGGGCCTCAAGCGCGTGACCTTCCGCATCATCTGGAATGAAGGGCCGGAAGGCGGGGCGGTCTGCCAAACGGGGGCCGTCAACGAGTTCTGCCAGACGACGTTCATCCACCGCGACTCGAACTACCGGCAAGGCCCGTAAATCCGGAGAGCGCTTGGCCGCTCCTTCGGATCTGCCCTAACCGATTTCCGCTGCAGGCAAGGCGGGTTGGCGGCCAGCACCAGTCAACCCGCTTTGTCTGTGTAAGCGCATGCGTGCTCGAGTGCAGATCTTTCTCGCTTTCGCGGCCCTCCTGGTGGGCGGCCTGATCGGGCTGGCCGTCACTGGTTATGAGCGCCGGGCCTACCCGACCCTGCCGCCCGACTCGACCCTGACGCTGGCGGGTCAGACGGTCAGCGTCCGGGATCTGGCCGAGCGCTATCAACCGGCTCTGTTCCTGCGCGCCGGGACCGAGTCGCCGCCGCTGCTGTGGGTCTGGTATGAAGCGGTGGCGAACGTCGAGGCGGGGACGGTCAGCCTGGTCTACTATCACGCCTGGCAGGGCGAGATCAACCCCAATCCGGTCGTCGACGTGCTCTACGCCGGGTTCCGGGCCCTGTACTACGGCTACCCGCTCTATGACATCGAATACCAGCAGGTGGACGTGGCGCTGGCGGACGGCGCCATTCAGCGCGTGCGCTTCGAGACCGGGGCCGCCGACGACTTCTACGCCGTGGTCAGCGAGCATCGCGTGGTGACCCTGACGCGCCTGCCCAGCGGCCGCTACCGCCAGGAAGTGGGCGACCGCGCGGGCCAAATCCTGGCGGCGGAGTCGGAGGTGGACGTTGAGGCCGCGGACGGGCGCCTGCGGCTGGGAGTGCAGACCTGGAACCACATGAGCGTGCTCCTGAGCCAGAGCCCGGACCCTGCTTATCCGAAGGCCGTGCCGGTCGCTCCGCTGCGCGCGTTGACCGATGAGGACTACGCGCGCTACCGGTTTGCCCGCAAGAGCCAGGGCGACCATCAGACCGTGGAGAATCCATTTGCCCGCCCGGTCGCTGGTCTGATCGGGGCGGCCGCGCTGTATGCAGCAGCCGCCTGGCTGCTGCGGCGGCGGCCGTGACACGCGCCCGCGTCCACTCCGAGTGCTCGGACTGCGGCGCAGAGGGTCGACATGCCGACCGAAGAGCCAACCCGCCTGATCAAACTCCAGTGCCCGTACTGCGCGGCTGAGGTGGCGGTGGGTTTCCGCCTGCCCAAGCTCAAGGGCCGCTCGGCGGCCCTGGCCTGGGAACCGCGCCAGGTGGAGTGCGTGCCGTACACCCGCGATATCGGGAAGTTCGACCCCAAGCCGGGGCAGGACCCATGCGACCCGGACCTGTGGTCGGCTATCGGCCAGGATTTCCTGCCCGAGCTGTCGCGCTTCCTGAAGTGGGAGCGCATCGGGGTGCTGCGCGTGACGCACCCCGGCATCCGCGTGCTCTATCGCGGGCAGCAATGTCTGGCCTGTGAGCGCCTATACGACGTTTATCTCAACTGCAGCGAACGGCTCAACCTGGCCGACTTCTGGCCGCATGTGTTCGGCGCGGCGCCGGATGATGAACGCGCCATCCGGCCTTATGCTGGCCGGTCCTGGCCGATCTTTGTGATCGACCGGCTCGGCGACTGGGTCGGGCGCCTCGGTCGGCGCAAGGTCACGGCCCCGGGCGGGGCCGATCGCAGCCTGGGCGTGGTGGTGCTCGGTGTCTTGCTGTTTGCCGGCAGCCTGGTGGGGTGGTTGTTCCCGGGAAGCTCCCTGTGGGCCGGCGGGCTGCCAGCAGAGCTGCTCTTTCAGCTGATCGTGCGCGGCCTGGCCGCCTACGGCATGCTCTGGGTCTTTGTGCTGGCCTATCGGTATGTCGACTATATGCAGACCACGCCCGCTTTCGCTGACCTGTTCGCCGTCCGCGAGCGGCGGGGCGTGACGCACTGGCAGAACTACACCCTGTGCCGCTTCGTGGGCGTCCAGACCGGCGCCGACGGCGAGCTCACCGCCTGGCCGCAGTTGACGCAGGTCGACATCATCGCCGGGGGTATGGCGACGCTGAGCCTGGTCGGCCTGTGGCTGATCTACGGCCCGCTGACCTGGCCGGACCGCGCCGCGACGCTGGCAGTGCTCATGGGGCTGTTTGGGCTCTTGGCCTTGGTGCTGCGCTTTGCCCCGGCGCGCGCCGCCGGCCGGTGGGCGGCCCTGTTGGCGGCCTTGACGCTGGCCGCGGGTTTCGGACTGGCGGCGGCCGGTTACTGGCGCCACGTCAATCTGGGGCTGGACCTGGCGTTCTGGCTGGCGACGGCACACGTCCTGGCGACGGCGACCTGGCTGGCACTCAACTCGGCCCTGTACGTCTTGGAGGGCGTCCAGCGCATCCCGATGCGCCTGAGCCCATACGACCGCTTTGCCGCGCTGGCGCCGCTGCGCCAACTGCAGCGCTTCTCGACCCGCAGCATGCTGGTCCTGCTGCTGAACGTCCTCGCCATCGTGTCGGTCTTGCTGGTCTCTGCCGGGCAGCCGCAGCTGCAGGCCGTGGCGCCGGCCTACCAGTGGCTCTTACACTGGCTGCGCTGGGTGCTGGTGTTGTTGCTGGTAGGCGTCGGTTTCGGTTTTCTGCGCGGCTTCCTGCTGATCGCCGGGCTGTACTTCGTGCTGGAGGCCTGGCTGTTCACCAGCGTCAACGCGTCGCTGCTCGTGATGGGCGCCTTCTTCGGCCTGCTGGCCGTTTACCACTATTTGAGCACCGACCGCGTCATCAGTCAGCTGGTGGCGGACGTCAAGGCCGGCGAGTTGCAGCAGGTGGACCGGCAGATCATGGCGCTGCGCCCGCCGCTGTCCGGCGCGGAGGCCGCCCCGCCGGCCTGGCCGATTTTGGCCGGTCTGCTGGCGGTGCGCACCTACCTGGTCGACGCCGATGTCGCCGTGACCACGGTGCGCGGCCAATCGCTGCGCCTGGGCAGCCTGGTGTTGACTTCTTTTATCCTGCCCGAGGCCTGGAGCCGCATGGTGGCCTTGATCTTCGGGCCGGGGAATTGACGCTTACGCGTTCTCGATAGGAGAGGCATGCCTAAGAAGATCATCGCTTACGGAAATCCGGTCTATGACCTGATCGTCACGCCCGAAGTGCGTACGCCTGGGCGCGTGCTCTCAGGCTGTTCCACCAATGCCTGCCTGGCGGCTGCCAAGCTGGGCGAGAGCACAACCCTGATCGGCTGCGTCGGCGCCGACTTCCACGACCGGTTGAAGGCCGATCTGGAGCGCTACGGGGTGGAGGCGCGGCTGCTGCCCTCCGGCCAGACCGGCGGGTTCAGCCTGGAATACTACGATGACCAGGGCAACCGCCACCTGGAGGTGCTGGGCATCGCCGACCCCATCCAGGAGAACACGGCCAGCTTGGACGGGGCCGACTTCGTGCTGCTCGGACCGATCCTGGGCGAGGTGGATGCGACGCTGGCCCAGTCGGTGCGCGCCCGGACGACGGCGCCGATCCTGCTGGATCCGCAGGGCCTGCTGCGGCGCATCGCCGGCGCCAACAAGATCGAGCACTACCTGTCAGACGCCTACCAGCGGACCGCGCCGCTCATGACCGTGGTCAAGGCCAACGAGGTCGAAACCCACACCATCACGGGCCTGTGGCCGCGCGAGCAGCCCGAGGCCGCGGTGCGCGCGCTGCGCCAGGCCGGCGGCCAGATCGCCGTCGCCACGTTGGCGGACGCCGGATCGGTGATCTATGACGGCCGCAGCCTGTACATGATCCCGGCTTATGCTGTGCGCGCCATCGATCCCACCGGCGCCGGCGACACGTATGCGGCGGGATTTATGATAAAGTACCGGGAGACCCCGGATGACCTGCTGGCGGTTGGGTGCTTCGCCTCGGCCGTGGCCTCCCAAATGGTGGAACAGATCGGGCCGGATTTCGTCATGTCGCGCGCGGAGACGGAGCGCCGGGCGGCGGAGTTGTTGCCGCGCGCCCGCCGGGTGGCGTTGTAGCGGATCGGGAGAGAGTATGTTTGCGCGTTTACGACCCTGGTATGAAAAAGTGACGCTTGGGTTTGGCCGAGCCAGTGTGCGCCTGGGCCTGACCCCCAACGCCTGGACGCTGTTCAGCGCCCTGGCCGCCCTGTTGGCCGGTGTGCTGTTCGGGGCCCAGCAACTGTTGGGGGGCCTGCTGCTGGCCGCCGTGATGAACATCGCCGACATGCTGGACGGGGCCACGGCCCGCGCCGGCGGTCTGGCCTCACGCTTCGGCTCGGTGCTCGACCATGTCCTCGACCGCTACGCCGAGTTCTTCCTCTTCGCGGGCCTGATGATCGGCGGTTACTTCTCGCCGGCCAGCGCGGTCTTCTGCGCCTCGGGCGTCATCATGGCGTCTTACGTGCGCGCCAAGGCAGAATCGGTCGGCGGGCTCAAGAGCTGCGTGGTCGGCTGGGCCGGCCGCCAGGAGAAACTCACCATCCTGTACGTCGGCATCGTCATTGCGCTCCTGGGTGAGCCGGCGGCGCTAGATGTGGCGGCCTGGGTGATCGGCCTGATCTCGCACTGGACATCGCTGCAGCGGCTGCTGTACACGCGCCAGCAGATCGAGCTCCAGGCCGCGCAGAAGCCATCCAGCGACTGACGGGAGGTGCCCCATGAACATCGACGCCTTCGGCATCCACATTGGCCCTCTTTACCTGCGCTACTACGGCCTGATCCTGATGGCCGGTGCGTTTGCGGGCGCCTATCTGGCCTCATTGGAGGCCAAGCGCCGTGACCTGAACACCGACCATGTCTGGGACGGCCTGATCTGGGCCCTGGTCGGCGGCATCATCGGCGCGCGGCTGTGGCACATCCTCACGCCGCCTCCAAGCATGGTGGAGGCCGGTATTACGACGCGCTACTACTTTGAGCATCCGCTTGAGGCGCTGGCGATCTGGAACGGCGGCTTGGGCATCCTGGGCGCCGTGGTCGGCGGCCTGCTCGGCCTGTACCTGTTCGTGCGCCGGCGCGGCCTGAAGATGGGGGAGTGGGTCGATCTCGCCGCGCCCGGCATTGCGCTGGGGCAGGCCATCGGCCGCTGGGGCAACTACATCAACCAGGAGCTGTACGGCGCCCCGACGACGCTGCCGTGGGGGCTGGTGATCGACCCGGCTCACCGCGTGCCCGGCTTCACCGATCCGGCGCTGCGCTTCCACCCGACTTTCCTGTACGAGTCGCTCGGCAACCTGGCCATCTGCCTGGGTCTGCTCTATATCGCCCGGCGTTTCCAGTCTAAACTGCGCGACGGCGATATTTTTCTGATCTACCTGATCCTGTACCCGCTGCTGCGTTTCCTGCTGGAGTTCCTGCGCCTGGACAGCTCCGAGGTGCTCAGCCTGAACATCAACCAGGCCATGATGGCGGTAGTGGCGGCCGGAGCCGCCGGCTTCCTGTTTGCCCGCCAGCGCCGGCGGCCGCGGCGGCATGAGCTGCGAGCGCAGGGCGCGGAGCCGGGCCAGGCCGAAGACGCCGCCGCCCAGGACTGACGCCCGCGTCGCGGGACAACGAAAGCAGCGGACCAGGGAGGGCCTCCCCGGTCCGCTTTTGTATTGTGGGCGGCTGAGCCGGCGTCTTTCGGCTAGGCGGCCGGGCGCGGTCGGGTCAGCGCGAACAGGCCCCAGCCCGCGAAGCGCAGCGCCGCGCTCACCAGCAGCGCGCCGCCCAGGCCGACCTGGTCGGCCAACGCCGTGCCCAGCAGCGGCGCGGCCACGCCCGAGAGATATTGCAGGCTCTGCGCCAGGGAGACGAAGACGGCGGTCTGGTCGGGCGGCACGGTCTTCATCAGCTCGTCGAAGAAGACCAGGTCCAGCCCGGCCTGGAAGATCCCGGCCAGGCCGGCCAGCACGGCGATGACGCGCACGTCCGGGGTCAGGGACACCAGCGCCGGATAGGCCGCCAGGCCGAAAGTCGTCCAGGTGAGCGTGAAGCGTGAGCCGCGCCGTTTGGCGCTGCGCGACCAGACGACGTAGCCGACCACCAGGACGAACGTCTGGACGGTGCTGATGAAGCCGATCCAGGCGTCGGTGGCGTGGGCGACGCGCACGAAGTACAGCGGGAACAGCGGCAGGCCGAGCGCGATGCCGGACAGGAAGACGAAGCGTTTGGCCGTGAAGGCCACGTAGTCTGGGTAGCGCCCGACGGCGCGGGCCGAGTTGACCAGGCGCTCGCGCCAGTTGCGGCCGGCCGGCGGCGGGGCGGGCGGGTTGTCCGGGATCTGGAGGCGGCTGGAGAAGACCAGGCTGATCAGGCCGCCGGCGGAGAGCGCCAGGAACGTCACCTGGTAATCGAACGGCGACGGGATGCGGTCCAGCGCCTGGCCGGCCAGCGCCACGGCCACGGCCGTGGTCAGCCCCAGGATCGACCAGCGCCGGCTGAGCAGCTCGTAGCGCAGCTTGGGGCCGGCCACGGCATTCATCACCACCGAGAAGGCCACGTTGACCGTGATCTGCGGCAGGGTGACGGCGGCCCAGATGAACAGGATAATGGGGACGGCGTACTCGGCCGGCGCCACGAACGGCACCAGCCCGGTGACGGCGTAGGCCGTGATCGCCAGGAAGCGCGCCCGGCTGAACCAGGGCACAATCTGACGCTGGTTCTGCAGGAAGCGGCCGACGGCGACGCCGAAGAACAGGCCCGTCAGCGAAGGCATGGCGGTCAGCAGGCCGACTTGCAGGTTGCTGGCGCCCAGCCGGGTCAGGAAGACGGGCAGAAAAGTGGCGGCGGCGGCGGAGAGGCCGATGCCGATCGCGTCGATCTGAACGTTGATGAAATTGCGGCGCTGCAGGGGGGTGGCCTCCGCCGGCGCGGCCGCGCGCGCCAGGAAGGCGAGGCTGGATTTCAACACAACCGCATTATAGGCGCTGTGCCGCGCCGGCGCCGGCCCGCTTATAATGTCCGGCGAGGACAACCATGATCGAGACGCACGCGCTCGTGAAACGCTTTGACAGTTTCCTGGCCGTCGACGGCGTCAGCCTGGCGGTGGGGCCGGGCCAGGTGCTGGCTCTGCTCGGCCCGAACGGCGCCGGCAAGACCACCACCGTGCGGATGCTGACGTCGATCCTCAAGCCGACGGCCGGCTGGGCGCGCGTGGCCGGCCACGACGTGGTGGCTGAGCCGGACGGCGTGCGCCGCAGCGTGGGCGTGCTCACCGAGCACCACGGCCTGTACTTCCGCATGCGCGCCGCCGAATACCTGGATTTCTTCGGCGAGTTGTACGGGCTGGCGGCGCCGCTCCGGCGCGCCCGGGCCGCCGCGCTGATCGAGCGCTTCGGCATGGGCGAGGCGCTCACCAAGCGCCTGGGCGAATACTCCAAGGGTATGCGCCAGAAGCTGGCCCTCATCCGGGCGATGCTGCACGACCCGCCCGTGCTGCTGCTGGACGAACCGACCTCGGCCATGGACCCGCAGTCGGCGCGGCTGGTGCGCGACGCCATCGCCCAGCTGCGCTCCGAACAGCGCGCCATCATCCTGTGCACCCACAACCTGACCGAGGCCGAGGAGCTGGCCGACCAGATCGCGATCATCCGGCGCGGCACCATCGTGGCGCGCGGCGCCCCGGCCGCGCTCAAGCGCGAGCTGCTCGGGCCGGCCCTCCTGGAACTGCGCGCCGCGGGCTCGCTGGACGGCGTGGCCGCCGGCCTGGCCGATCTGGTGGAGATCACGGCGGCCGGGCCGGACTGGCTGCGCTACCGCACCGACGAACCCGCCCGCGTCAACCCGCTGGTCCTGGCGCGGCTGGCCGAACGCCAGGTGGCGGTGGTGACGCTGGCCGAGATCACGCGCAGCCTGGAAGAGGTCTATCTGCAGGTGGTCCAGGCGCAGGATGAACGCTGACCCCCGGCCGGGCCGTTCCGGGTCAGCGCCAACCGCGCTCCGTGCCGGAGCGGGTGAGGAAGAGACCGTATGACTTTGCTGGAAACCCGCCGCCTGCTGGGCCGCGCCCTGATCATCACCCGCCGCGAGGTGAGCGACCAGCTGCGCGACTGGCGCCTCATCGCGCCGGTGGTGCTGCTGACGCTGTTCTTCCCGCTGCTGATGAACTTCACGGCCGGCCAGATCCTGGACTTCGTCGGCCAGTTCGGCGCCGACATCGTCGGCGAGCGCCTGGTGCCGTTCCTGTTGATGGTGGTGGGCTTCTTTCCGATCTCGGTCTCGTTGGTCATCGCCCTGGAGAGCTTTGTGGGCGAAAAGGAGCGGCACAGCCTGGAACCGCTGCTCTCGTCGCCGCTGACCGACACCGAGCTGTACTTGGGCAAAATGCTGGCAGCCACGCTCCCGCCGCTGCTCTCCAGCTACCTGGGCATCCTGGTCTACCTGGTGGGCCTGGCGCTGACGATCCAGTGGTACGCCGAGCCAGTCCTGCTGGCGCAGATCGTGGCGCTCACCACCGTGCAGGCGCTGGTGATGGTGGCCGGGGCCGTGGTCGTATCGACGCAGACTACGTCGGTGCGCGCCGCCAACCTGCTGGCGTCCTTCATCGTCATCCCGTTCGCGCTGATGGTGCAGGGCGAGAGCGTCATCATGTTCTGGGGCCGCTACGACGTGCTGTGGTGGGCGCTGATCGGCCTGCTCTTGATCCTGTTCGTGCTGGTGCGCATGGGCGTGCAGCTCTTCAACCGGGAGGAACTGCTCGGGCGCGACATCGACGAGCTCAACCTGCGCGGGGCGGCGCGCACCGTGGCCGCGGCCTTTGTGGGCGCCGGGCGCGGCCACGGCCTAGCCGGCTGGTACCGGCGCGAGCTGTGGCCCACCGCGGGCCGGCTGCGGGCGCCCATCGGCGTGGTCGGCCTGGCGCTGCTGGCCGCGCTCGTCTTTGGCTACACCCAGGCCGCGGTCTACCCGCTGCCGCTGCTGGCCGGCGAGTTCCGGCTGATGCAGGGCTTCAGCGAGCGGCTGGCCGAGTTCGGGTTCATGTCGCCGGCCGGGGCGGCCTGGGTCTTTCTCACCAACCTGCGCGCGCTCGGGCTGGCCTCGGCGTTGGGCGCGTTCTCGTGGGGCGTGCTGGCCATCGGGCTGCTGATGGCGCCGCTGGGGCTGGTAGGCTTCTTCTGCGGTCAGGTGGCGCTCATCGGCGTGAACCCGGTCTTGTTCTTCATTGCTTTTGTCTTGCCGCACGGCGTGCTCGAGATCCCGGCCGCGCTGCTGGCCGGCGGCGCCACCCTGCGGCTGGGGACCAGCATCATCGCGCCGCCGCCGGGCAAGACGCTGGGGGAAAGCTGGCTGCTGGCCCTGGCCGACTGGGCCAAGATCGCGGCCGGTCTGGTGGTGCCGCTGCTGCTGGCCGCGGCGGTGCTGGAGGCTTTCGTGACGCCGCGCGTGGCTGCGCTCATCTTCGGAGGTTGATATGGGCACACCGGTCCGGATCGCGCGCCTGTGGTTGGCAGCCGGCGTGGTGTTGACCGCGGTCGCCGTGTGGGCTTTGGCTCAGCGCAGCCCGCGGCCAGCCGGGCCGCTGCCGCTGGCCCCGGGCGGGACGCCGGCCCCGGTCGCCGCTGGCGCCGCGCTCACACGCCCCTCGGTCGCCGGAGGCCTGGTGATCACGCCGGATGCGCCCGTGGACGCGCGTGCCTTGCCGCCCCTGCCGCCGCGCGTCTTCGACCCGGCCCCGATCTACGCCGACAACCGCCTGGAGAGCGAGTTGAGCGAAGCCGAGTACGAGGCCCAGCTGGCGCGCTCCCAGGCGCTGCCGCCCGCGGCGGCGCTCGCGCCGGCTTTCTCGGCCCTGGCCACCGGCCCGCAGAGCGGCGCCACGTTCAACACCCTGGGCATCGCCGACTGCTGCGGCGGGCTGGGCTACACCTGGCCGCCGGACCCGGTCCTGGCGGTCGGGCCGAATCACCTGATCGTGGCCGTCAACTCCGCCTTCGCCATCTACGACAAGACGGGCGCGCGCCAGGGCGCCGTGCTCAACGCCCGCCAATTCTGGAGCGGCACCGACTGCGGCACGACCGCGGCCGACACGCAGGGCAACATCTTCGACCCGTTCCTGGCGTATGACCCGGCCGCCGACCGTTTCACCGTCGGCTACGTCGCGCTCAGCCGCCTCAGCCAGGGCGCGGCCGCCGACCGCAGCTACCTCTGCCTGGCCATCACGCAGACCGCCGACCCGACCGGGAGTTGGCACCGCTACTCGATCCCGGTGCTGGCCAACGACGGCGGCGGCAACCTGTGGCTGGATTTCCCCCAGGCCGCGGTCTGGCGTGACGCGCTCTACGTCAGCGGCAACTACTTCCCCATCGCCGGCGGCTCCGGCCAGTACGCGCGCGTCTACGCCATCGACAAGGCGGCCCTGTACACGGGCGGCCCAGCCGACGTCCTGTTTCAACAGAACCCTACGGACCGCTGGGGCTTCTCGGTCTTCACGGTGCAGCCTGCGCGGCCAGGCGCCGGTTTCCCGGCGACTGACCCCGCTCACTTTTTGAGCCTGCAGGCCCTGAATTGCGGGTTCTCGTGCCCGGAGTTGAACGTCTTCCGCATGGTCCCGAACTTCGTCACCGATACGTTTACGTGGACGCGGCTGGCCTCCCTGCCGGTGACCGGCGTCGCTGTGCCGGTGTCGGTGCCGCAGTCCGGCAGCTCGGCGCTGGTGTTGGCTAACGACACGCGCCTGCTGGGTGCGCACGCCGCCCCGGATGGCAGCGTGTACGCCGCGCATACGCTGGCCTGCAATGTGAGCGCCGGCGGCAGCGAAGACTGCGTGCGCTGGTATCAGGTGACTAACTTGAACGCCACGCCGACCGTGGCCCAGGAAGGCACCATCGGCGTGGACAACGAGTACCGGTTCTTCCCGGACCTGGCCGTGGACGGCGCTGGCAACATGGCCATCGCCTACAGCTTCTCCAGCGCCAGCACCTCCATCAGCATCCGCTTTGCCGGCCGGCTGGCCGGGGATGCCAGCGGGCAGGTGGCCGCGGATACCACCCTCCACGCCGGCGAGGCCGTCTACAGCAACAACTTCGAGGCCTCGCCGCACCGCTGGGGCGATTACACAGCCCTGGCTGTTGATCCCGCCGACTCATGCGTGTTATGGTACGTCGGCGAATTTGCTAAGACGCGTGGGTCGGCGAACGGTCCCAACTGGGGGACGCGGGTCGGTTCACTCTCGTTTGCGGGTTGCTCTGGCGGCTCCAGCACGGCCACCCCAACGCCCACAGCGACGCGCACTGCGACGCGCACTGCGACGCGCACTGCGACGCGCACTGCGACGCGCACTGCGACCGTGACCCCGACGGCGACAAGCACCACCACGCCGACGCACACGGCGACGGCCACCAGAACGCCGACAGCGACGGCCACGGTGACCGCCACCGCGACTGCTTCACCTTCTGCAACCGCCAAAATACCAGGAACTGGCTCCAGCCTGATCGTGTACCTGCCATTGGTCACGCGCTGATGGATGAGTGACCATAAAATAGGGCCGGCGCTGTGGTACAATAGTCAAGTAGAGTAGTCTTGTGACATTACGGAGGCATGCGCAATGACCGCTAACCGGCCCAGAAAAGTGTGGCAGGCGGACGATGCGCCCCTGATGGAAGTATTTGAGGCCGGCCTGTTTGCGCCCGGCTCACGCTGGCTGGTTGGCCGCAACGCCCGCGTCTGGCGCCCCCCCACCGACGTTTTCGAAACAGACAACCACATCGTCGTCCAGGTTGAGATCGCGGGGATGCGCCGCGAGGATTTTCACATCACCCTGGAGGAACGGCGCCTGTCCATCAGCGGCGCGCGCGCCCATGCGCCGAACACGCCCGGAGCCTACCACCAGTTGGAAGTCAGCTTCGGCGAGTTTCGCAGTGAGATTGATCTGCCGGGTCCGATCGTCGTCGACCGGATTGAGGCGGAATACCTGGACGGCTTCTTGCGCGTGACGCTGCCGAAAGCTCAGCCCCGCCGCGTCGAGATCCGCTGACAGTCACGCATTCATCCATGACGGCTTCCAAATGGAACTCGCTTCTGCCGGCGTTGGGCCTGTCCCTGCCGGACGGCTTCGCTATACCTGACGCGAACTTCCTCACCATCTCCATCCCCGGCGTAGAGGGCAAGGGCGGCGGCACGGACGAGATCGCGTCCGGTGACCTGTCCATCCCGGACACGCTGGCCATCCTGCCGCTGCGCGGCGTGGTGGTCTATCCGCTCACGGCCATCCCGCTCACCGTCGGCCAGCCGCGCTCGGTGCGCTTGGTGGACGACGCCGTCAGCGGCCCGCGCGTCATCGGGCTGGTGGCGTCCAAGGACCCGGATCTGGAGACGCCCAGCCCGGACGAACTGTACCGCGTGGGCACGGCCGCGGTGGTGCACCGCCTGTTCCGCGCCCCGGATGGCACCATCCGCCTGCTGGTCCAGGGGTTGGCCCGCTTCCGCCTGGGAGAATTTTCGGCCACCGAGCCTTATCTTAAAGCGACCGTGACGCTGACGCCCGAAGCGCTCGAGGACGGCGTGGAGGTGGAGGCGCTGGTCCGCAACGTGCGCGAGCAGTTCCAGCGGGTGGCCGAGCTGGTGCCGTCGATGCCGGGCGAGCTGCTGGCCGCGGTGCTCAACGTCGAGGACCCGCGTCAGTTGGTCTACACCATCGCCACCTACCAGCGCATGGAGCTCCAGGACGCGCAGGAACTGCTGGAGATGGATTCGGTCACGGCCAAGCTGCGCCGGCTGTTGAGCCTGCTCACCAAGGAGCTGGAGGTCCTGGAGCTGGGCAAGAAGATCCAGTCTGAGGCCCAGTCCTCCATGGAGAAGGTCCAGCGTGAGTACTTCTTGCGCGAGCAGCTCAAGGCCATCCAGCGCGAGCTGGGCGAGAAGGATGAGCAGGCCGTCGAGGTGGAGGAGTTCCGCCAGAAGATCGAGGCGGCCGGGATGTCGGAGGAGGCCGCCAAGGAGGCCAACCGCGAACTGGACCGGCTGGCCAAGCTGCCCACCGCCGCCGCCGAGTACGGCGTCATCCGCACCTACCTAGACTGGCTCACCAGCCTGCCGTGGAGCAAGGCCACGCCAGACAACCTGGATATCCGGCACGCCCGCTCCGTGCTGGACGAGGACCATTACGGCCTCACCGATATCAAGGAGCGCATCCTGGAGTTCCTGGCCGTGCGCAAGCGCCGGCAGGCGCTCAAGGCGGACGCCGGCGCGGACGCCGCCGTGGACCACATCCGGCGCGAGCGCGAGGGCGTGATCCTGTGCTTCGTGGGGCCGCCCGGCGTCGGCAAGACCTCGCTCGGGCAGTCCATCGCCCGGGCCATGGGCCGCAAGTTCGTGCGCATGGCGCTGGGCGGCGTGCGCGACGAGGCCGAGATCCGCGGCTTCCGGCGCACCTACATCGGCTCGATGCCCGGCCGCATCGTGCAGAGCCTGCGCCGCAGCGAGACCAAGAACCCGGTCTTCATGCTGGACGAGGTCGACAAGCTCGGCATGGATTTCCGCGGCGACCCGGCCTCGGCCCTGCTGGAGGTGCTGGACCCCGAGCAGAACCGGGACTTCCGCGATCATTACCTGGACGTGCCGTTCGACCTGTCGCAGGTGATGTTCATCACCACCGCCAACACGCTCGAGCCCGTCCCGGCCCCGCTGCGCGACCGGATGGAGATCCTGACGCTGTCCGGCTACACCGAGCGGGAAAAGATCGAGATCGCCAAGCACTACCTGGTGCCGCGCCAGATCAAGGAGAACGGCCTGCAGCCCGGCGAGGTCAGCTTTGAGGAGGGCGGCCTGCAGGTGATCATGCGCAGCTACACGCGCGAGGCGGGCGTGCGCGCGCTGGAGCGCCAGATCGGCGCGATCTGCCGCAAGGTGGTGGTGCGTCTGGCCGAAGACGGCGCGGCCGGGGCGGTGGTGCGCGCCGCCGACGTGGAAGGCTATCTGGGCAAACCCGAGTACTTCTACACCGAAGAGGTGGCTGAGCGCACGGCCCTGCCCGGTGTCGCCACGGCGCTGGCGTACACGCCCGTCGGCGGCGAGATCATGTTCATCGAGGCCACCCAGATGCCTGGCGGCAAGGGCTTCCAGGTCACCGGCCAACTGGGCGAGGTCATGCAGGAGTCGGCCCGGGCGGCGCTGTCCTATATCCGGGCCAACGCCCGGGCGCTCGGCCTGCCGGAGGATTTCTTCGCCAAACACGATCTGCACCTGCACATCCCGGCCGGGGCCACGCCCAAGGATGGCCCGAGCGCGGGCGTGACCATGGCGGCGGCGCTGGCCTCCCTGATCTCGGGCCGGCCGGTGCGCAAGGAAGTGGGCATGACCGGCGAGATCACGCTGCGCGGCCAGGTCCTGCCGATCGGCGGCGTCAAGGAAAAAGTGCTGGCCGCCCACCGCGCCGGCCTGCGCACCATCATCCTGCCGCGCCGCAACGAGAAAGACATCGCCGACGTGCCCGCCGAAGTCCGCGACGCCATTCAGTTTATTTTCGCCGACCGCGTGGAAGACGTGCTCGCCGCCGCCCTGGAGCCGGCCGTCCGCCGGCGCGCCAACGGCCGCGCCGCCCGCCGCCCGGCGCCGAAACAGAAATAGCTTGTGGGGAGATTTGCCTGTGCCGAAAAAAGTCATGCTGGTGGATGACGACCGGACCCTGACGTCGCTCATCAAGACCCTGCTCGAACTAGACGGCTACGATGCCGTCATCGTCTCGCTCGCCACCCAGGTGCTGCCGCGCGCCCGCGCCGAGCACCCGGATGCGATTGTCATGGACGTGCACCTGGCCGACGGGGACGGCCTGGGCGTGCTGCGCGAGCTGCGCGCCAGCCCGGACCTGCAGGCCCTGCCCGTCATCATGGCGTCTGGCATGGATCTGGAGGATCAGTGCCGGGAGGCCGGCGCCTCCGATTTCATCCTGAAGCCGTACCCGCCGGACCACCTGACGACCGCCATTCAGAAGGCCTTGTCGTGAGCCGCCCAACCTCCCGCGCCAAACGCGCCCGCACCTGGCGGGCCATCGACCTGCATCTGCACACGCCCGCCTCCAGCGATTACCAGGAGCCGGCGGCCACTTTCCTGGATATCTTGCAGCGCGCCGAGCAGCGCGGGCTGGATATCATCGCCTTCACCGACCACAACACCGTGGCCGGCGTGCGCCGCCTGCGCGACGAGATCCGCGAGCTGGAGTTCCTGGAGCGCCTGGGCCGCATCCTGCCGGACGAGCAGCGCCGCCTGAGCGAGTACCGGCGTCTGACGCAGAAGATCCTGGTTCTGCCGGGCTTCGAGTTCACGGCCACCTTCGGCTTCCACATCCTGGGCCTGTTCCCGCCGGACACGCCGGGCCGCGAGCTGGAGCACATCCTGCTGTCGCTCAACGTCCCGCGCGATCTGGTGGACCAGGGCTCGGCCAACGTCGGCGCCACCACCGATGTGCTGGTCGCCTACCGCATGATCGCCGAGGCCGGCGGCCTGGCCATCGCCGCGCACGCCAACTCGTCCAACGGCGTGGCCATGCGCGGCCTCAACTTCGGCGGGCAGACGCGCATCGCCTACACCCAGGACCCGCACCTGGCCGCCCTGGAGGTCACCGACCTGGACCAGAAGGGCCGGCGCGGCACCACCAAGGCCTTCTTCAACGGCTCCAAGCCCGAGTATCCCCGCCGCATGCACTGTCTCCAGGGCTCGGACGCCCACCGCCTGCGCCGGGACCCCGGCAATGCCAAGAACCTGGGCATCGGCGACCGCGCCACCGACGTGCTGCTGGACGAGGTCAGCTTCGAGGCGCTGCGCGAGCTCTTCCAGAGCAACGACTTCGCTCGCACGCGCCCGCACAGCGCCACGGCCGAGGTCGAGTTCGACTACGTCCAGCAGGCCCGCGAAGAAGGCGCCAACATCGTCCAGGCCTTTCACGAGAGCGCCGTGGTCAAGGGCGGCAAGCAGTACGCGGTCATCGCCGACGTCTGCGGGCTGGCCAACACCAACGGCGGCACCATCTACGTCGGCGTCAGCCCGGACGCCAAGCAGGCGCCGCTGGGCGTGCCCGAGGCCAAAAAGGCGGTCGAGGAGCTGAAGGGCGCCATCGACCGCATGATCACGCCGCGCATCGATTGCACCGTGGACACCCAGGAGACGCGCGGCAAGACCGTGCTGCGCGTCCTGGTGCCGCGCGGCGATGACCCGCCCTACGCCGTCGAAGACTACAAGTACTACGTCCGCGACGAGGCCGAGACCTCGCTGGCCGTGCGCGACGAGATTGTGCAGTTGGTGCTGCGCGGGCAGGGCGCCGGCGAGCCGCACGCGGCCGCGCCGCGGGCCGCCGCGCATCCGCCGCTTCCGGCCGCCAGCGCGCCGCCGGCCGCGGAGGTCCAGCCGGATGCCGGCGGCCCGGCCGGCCCAGCTGAGCCGCGCCTGGAGCCGGAGCCGGCCCTGGCCGAAGGCGCCAGCCATGCGGCGCCGCGCACCGGCGTCGAAATCGTGGCGACCGAGGAGCGCAACGGGCGGCTGTACCACACCATGCGCGACCTGCGCAACGGCAACATCGTCAAGAACGTCACGCGTGCTTCGGCCCGCAAGCTGTGGCATTACGCGCTGTTGGAGCGCGAAGCCGGCAAGCTGGACGCGGAGGCGCTGGCCTGGCAGGGCGACCTGGCGCTGGTGAAGAAGACCCACCGCGGCGGGGTGACGCGCTATGACCTGGCCCAGCGCAGCGGCGGCGAGGTGCGTGTCTACTACGGCGTCACGGAGGATGGCATCCACGGCACCTGGAAGGACGTCATCGGCGCCGAGGACGACGCCGCCGCCTGAAGCGACCGCGCATGGCCATCCGCGAGTTCGACTTGGACCGTGACTACGCCGCCGCCGTGGCCCTCTGGCAGGCCTCCGGTCCGGGTGTGAGTGTGGGCCGCTCCGATACGCCCGCGGAGCTCACGAAGAAGCTGACCCACGACCCGGACCTGGCGCTGGTGGCGGAGGACGCCAACGGCCTGGTGGGCACTGTCATCGGCGGTTTCGACGGGCGGCGCGGCCTAATCTATCACTTGGCCGTCGCCGCCGGCGCGCGCGGGCAGGGCCTCGGCCGCGCGCTCATGGCCGAGCTGGAGGCGCGTCTGCGCGCTAAGGGCTGCCGGCGCTGTTACCTGGTGGTCAAGCGCGGCAACGCCGACGCCCTGAGCTTCTATGCGCGGCTGGGCTGGGCGGACATGGACGCGCACCTGCTCGGCAAGGATCTCGACTGATATCCGGCAACCGCATGCGTGTTGGCATCCTCACCCTGTCTGACCGTTCCGCGCGCGGCGAACGCCCGGACGCCTCCGGGCCGGTCATCCGTGAGTTCGCGCAGACGCGCTTAGGCGCCGAGGTGGCGCTGGAGGCCGTCCTGCCGGACGACCTGGCCGCCATCAGCGCCACCCTGAGCGACTGGTGCGACCGGGCCGGCGTGGACGTGATCTTTACCACCGGCGGCACCGGCTTCGCGCCGCGCGACGTGACGCCGGAGGCCACGCGCGCCGTCATCGAGCGCGAGGCGCCCGGCCTGGCGGAGGCCATGCGCGCGGCCTCCCTGCGGGTCACCCAGCACGCCATGCTCTCGCGGGCCGTGTGCGGCCTGCGCGCGCGCACGCTCATCGTCAACCTGCCGGGCAGCCCCAAGGCCGTGCGCGAAAACCTGGAGACGCTCGCGCCGGTGCTGCCGCACGCCATCGCGCTGCTGCGCGACGACCCCGCCTCCGAGGCCGGCCACCACTCCGCGTGAGTCCGCGGTTGCGCGCCGAGGCCTTCCGGGTGACAATGCCAGGCAACCACCTCATCGGCCGCAGTTAACCAAGCATGCGCCTCGCCCGCTGGCAGACGATCCTCTACGCCCTCGGCTCCCTGGGAGTCGCCCTGTCCTATCAGGCCTTCGGCACCTACATCCAGTTCCTGTACATCGACATCCTGGGGGTCAAAGCGCAGTGGGTGGGCCTGGGCTGGGCCGTCTACGGCCTGTGGAACGCCGTCAACGACCCGCTGGCCGGCTACTGGTCCGACCGGACGCGCACGCGCTGGGGCCGGCGCGTGCCGTGGATCGCCGCGACCTTCATCCCGGTCGGCCTGTTCTTTTACCTGCTGTGGGTGCCGCCTACGCCGCTGGTGCAGGGCGGCGGGGTCCCGCTGTTCGTCTACTTCATGGCCGCGGTCCTGGTCTTCGATCTGGTCTGGACGATCGCGGTCATGAACTGGACGGCGCTCTTCCCGGAGATGATCCCGGACCAGGCCGAGCGCGCGGTCGTGTCCGGCTGGCGCCAGGGCTTCTCGGTGGTGGGGCTGCTGGTGGGGGTGGCGCTGCCGCCGGTCCTGGTGGGCGCCGATTGGGGCGGACGCGGCGGGATGGCCCTGGTTTTCGGGGCCGTGACCACGCTGACGCTGGGCTTGTCGCTGCTGGGCAGCCGCGAGAACGGCCAGGTGCTGCGTGAGGTGCAGCCGGCCTTCCTGCCGGCCCTGCGGGCCACCTTCGCCAACGCCGCCTTCCGCTGGTTCCTGGCCGCCAACCTGTTCAAAGAGTTCGTCTTCAGCATGCTCACGGCCTCGATCCCGTTCTGGGCCAAATACGTGCTCAAGATCAACGCCCCGACGACGTTGTTCGGCGTGGAGCTGGATGTGGGCCTGCAGAACTCGCTGCTGCTGGGCGCGGCCCTGATCATGGCGCTGCCGGCCATCCCGGTCTGGGCGGGGCTGGCGCGGCGCTTCGGCGGGCGGCGCGCCTGGCAGGCCGCCCACCTGGTCTTCGCGGCGGCGCTGGTCTTCGTCTTCCTGGCCGGGGACTTCCGCCAGGCTGTGCTGGCTGTGGCGCTGGTGGGCCTGGGCTTCGCGGGCTTGCTGGTGATGCCGGACCTGCTGATCTCGGACGTGATCGACCAGGACGAGACCGTGACCGGCGCGCGGCGCGAGGGCCTGTACTTCGGCCTGAACGGCTTCATCATCCGCTTCGCGTTTACGCTGCAGGGCCTGGTGGTGGGCGCCATCCTGGGCGGCAGCGGTTACGTCGGCGCCACGGCCGGAGACCTGTTCCCGGCTCAGCCGGAGACCGCCGTCCTGGGCATCCGTTTCATGGTCGCCGGCGTGCCCGCGCTGGCCTCGCTGCTCGTCGTCGCCGCCCTCCAGCTCTATCCACTGCACGGCGAACGCCTGGCCGCCCTGCGCGCCCAGCTGGCCGCGCTGCGCCCGCCGGCCTGAGGCGCACACCCCATGCTGAAACAAGCTGCCTTGCTGGCGCAATTGCGCGCCGCTTGTCACGCGGATAAACGCGTGGTGGCGGCGGTGCTGGGCGGCTCCTGCGCCACCGGCGAAATGGACGCGTACTCGGACATCGACTGCGTGCTGTTCTTTGAGCCGGCCGCCCTGGCGACGCTGGACCGGGCGGCCTGGGTGGCGCAGCTCGCGCCGCTGGCCCTGTTCTTCGCCGACGACTTTGGACACTTCACCGCCATCTTCGCGGACCTGGTGCGCGCCGAGTTCCACTTTGACCCGGCGGACCAGATGGCGCGCGTGGACGCGTGGGCCGGCAGCGTCTGGTTCCCGGCGCTGGCGGCCGCAGTGCTGGTGGACCGCACCGGCGAGCTGAGCCGGCGGCTGCAGCCCCTGGTCGGCGGGCCGCCGCAGCGCGACACGGCCGCGGCGGCGCTGCGCCTGATCCAGCACTTCGGCAACTTCGTGCTGTTCGGTCTCAACGTGCTGGAACGCGGCGAGTTGGCGCGGGCGCTGGACGTCCTGAGTCTGCTCCACCGCTATCTGCTGCACTTGGCGCGCCTGGTGGAGGGCGCCACCGCGCACTGGCCCACGCCGTCGCGGGCGCTGGAACACGACCTGTCTCCGGCCGCTTACGCGCGCCTGCAGGCCTGCACGGCCCGCCTGAACCGGGCCGAGCTCGTGGCCGCTTATCAGGCCGCCTGGGGTTGGGGCCTGGAGCTGGGGGCCGTACTCGCGGCGCGGCATGGCCTGGCATGGCCCCTGACGCTGGCGCAGCCGCTGGCCGAGCGGGTGGCGCGGCTGGCATGAGCGCTCCGTCCCCCGCCGGTCTGAGCCGGGGCCGCGAGCTGGCCCTCCTGGGCGCCATTCTGCTCCTGGCCGGCGTGTTGCGCCTGGGCTGGCCAGGCGTGACCGAGTTCAAGCGCGACGAGGCCGCCCTGTACGGCCTGGCCCTGGACGTGGCCGAGTTCAAGGCCCTGCCGCTGCGCGGCATCGGCTCGTCCGTGGGGCTGCCCAACGCCCCGGCCAGCGTCTACGTCTTTGCGCTGCCGCTCTTCCTGTGGCCAAGCCCGCTGGCCGCGACCCTGTTCGTGGGCGCCCTCAACACGGCGTCCGTGGCGCTGGCCTATGTGATGGCGCGCCGTTACTGGGGCGTGCGCGCGGCCCTGCTGGCGGCGCTGCTCTACGCCGCCGCGCCATGGGGCGTGCTCTACTCGCGCAAGATTTGGGCGCAAAACCTGCTGCCGCTCTTCGTCGTGGGCTACGTTTTCACGGCGCTGCTGGCCCTGGTGGAGGGCCGCCGGCGCTGGCTGGTGGCCCACCTCGTCCTGCTGGCGCTGATCGCCCAATTGCACCTCTCCGGCCTGGCCTTCGTCCCGCTCACGGCGCTGCTGCTCGGGCTCTACCGCCGCAACGTGGATTGGCGTCTGGCCGGGTGGGGGGCGCTGGCGGCGGCGGCGACGCTGGTCCCGATCGGGCTGTACGCGGCGCAGCAGGCCGGCGCCACCGGAATGGGGGCCTTGACGGCGCTGCTGGCCCAGCCGGCGGCTGTTACGGGCGATTCGCTCTGGCTGGCGACGTTGGTGGCGCTGGGCCTGGAAGCGCACTCGCTGGCCGGCGCGCAGGCCTTTCGCGCCTTCCTGGCCACGGTCCCGAACTTCGATCCGCTGCTCTATCTGGAGGGCGCGCTCGCAGTCGGCGGCGCCGCCGTGGCTTTGGCGCAGCGCTTCCGGAAAGCGGCTGGCCCGGAGGCGCGCCAGCCCGCCCGTGAGGCCGGCCTGATCGTGGTCCTGTGGCTGCTCGTCCCGATCCTGGTCTTCGTGCGCCACAGCACGCCGGTCTTCCCGCACTACTTCATCCTGCTCTTCCCGGCGCCCTATTTGCTGGCCGGCTTGGCCCTGGACGCGGCCTTATCACGCTGGCCGCGGTTCGGCCCCCTCGCGGTGATTACGGCGTTGGCGATCGCGGCCGCCCAGGTCTGGCTGGTGGCCGCGCTGTTGGGCTTCATCGGCGCCCGCGCCACGCCCGGCGCGTTTGGGACGCCGCTGCGCCTGCTCCTGGACGTGGCCGGCCGGGCGCGGTCCGCGCCGGAGGTCGTGATCGTCAGCGACGGCGCCGACCCCGGCCACGCCGAGGTGCCGGCCGTCTTCGACGTGCTGCTGCGCGGCATCCCGCATCGCTTTGTGGATGGGCGCACCACGGCAGTGCTGCCGGCCGGGGACGCCGCCGTGGTGGTCTGGCCGGGCGCGGGGCCGTATCCGGGCGCGGAGTTGATTGAGACGTGGGGCGGCGGCTGGGCGGAGACGGTGCCCTTGCGGGCCGGCGAGGGCGCCGTCCGGATCGCGCGCTTCGCGGGCGCCAGCCTCGGTCCGCCGCAGCCGCGGGCGGCCTCGGCCCTGCTGGCCAACGGCGTGGAAGTGCTCGGCAGCGGCGGCCCGGCGCGGCCGTGGGCGTTGTGGTGGCGCGCGCCGGACGGGGCCGCGGACGCCGAGGCCGTCACGATCTTCGCGCACCTGCTGGACGCGCAAGGGCAGCGCCTGGCCCAGGCCGATGTGCCGACCTATCCGGTCGGCGGCTGGCGGGCCGGCGACCTGGTCGTCAGCTACTTCGCGTTGGCGGGCGAGGGCACGACGGTCCGGGTGGGCATGTATGGCGCGCAATCGCGCGCGCCGGTAGATGTGCTGGACGCCGCCGGCAACCCGGCCGGCCAATGGCTGGAGTTCCCTCTGTCCTTACCCTGAACCATGCCGACTTCTTCCCGAACGATCCTGATCACGGGCTGTTCCTCCGGCTTCGGCCGGGCCACGGCCCTGCATCTGGCCCGGCGCGGCTGGCGCGTCTTCGCCACCGTGCGGACCGAGCCTGATCGCCAGAGCCTGCTGGCCGAGGCCGCCGGCCTGCCCGTGGACGTGTCTCTGTGCGATGTCACCGTACCAGCCCAGATCGCGGGCCTCCTTCAGGCTGTCAGGGCGGCCACACCGACCCTGGACGCGCTGCTCAACAACGCCGGCACGGCTTACCCCGCGCCGCTGGAGCTATTGCCGCTGGCCGACCTGCGCCGCCAGTTCGAGATCAACGTGGTCGGCCAGCTGGCGGTGACGCAGGCCGCGCTGCCTCTGCTCAAGGCCGCGCGCGGCCTGATCCTGAATGTCTCCAGCATGGGCGGGCGCGTCGCCTTCCCGATCACGGGCGCGTACCACGCCTCCAAGTTCGCGCTGGAGGCCCTGAGCGATTCGCTGCGGATTGAGCTGGCGCCGTTCGGTGTGAAGGTGGTGGTGCTGGAACCGGGCGGCAGCCCCACCGCCATCTGGGGGACCGGCGAGAAAAACGCCGGGACCGCGCTGACTGATCCCGGCGTCGCGGCTTACCGCCCGCTGGTGGAACGTTATCTGCGCCTGGCGCACGCTTCGGCGCGGGACGGCTTCCCGCCCGAGCAGTTCGCGGCGCTGGTCGAGCGCATCCTGAACGAGCCGCGCCCGCGCGCCCGCTACGTCATCGGCCGGGGCGCGGCCCGCAACCTGCTGCTGCGCCGCCTGCTGCCGGACGCCTGGTGGGACGCCATTCTGCGGCGCTTATTCCGCTGGTAAGCGCGCTTTTATAACCCCAGGACGTGCCGGGCGATCACCAGGCGCTGGATCTCGCTCGAGCCTTCGCCGATGGTCATCAGGCGCGCGTCGCGGTACATCCGCTCCACCGGGAACTCGCTCGAATACCCGTAGCCGCCGTGGACCTGGATAGCGTTGCGACAGACGCGCTCGGCCATCTCCGTGGCGAAGAGCTTGGCCTGGGCGGCCTCCTTGGTGAACGGCTGACCAGTCTGCTTGCGCCAGGCCGCGTAGTACACGTACAGGCGCGCGATCTCGATCTCCGTGGCGGCGTCGGCCAGCATCCACTGGATGGCCTGATGCTGGGCGATGGGCACGCCGAAGGTGCGGCGCTCGTGCGCGTACTTCACGGCCGCCTCGAACGCGCCCTGCGCCAGCCCCACGGACAGCGCGCCGATGCCGATGCGGCCGCCGTCCAGCACGGTCAGCGTTTGCGCCAGGCCTTTGCCCAGCGTGCCCACCAGGTTCTCCCGCGGCACGCGCACCTCGTCGAAGGTCACGGCGTGGGTGGGCGAGCCGTGCAGGCCCATCTTCTTCTCGGCCGCGCCAATCGTGATCCCGGGCGTGGCGGTGGGCACCAGGATCTGGCTCAGCCGCTTCTCGTCGGTGCGGCACAGCACCACGATCATGTCCGCGATCGAGGCGTTGGTCGTCCACATCTTCTGGCCGTCGATGATCCAGGCGTCGCCCTCCAGCACGGCCCGCGTCTGCACGCCGCCGGCCAGGTCGCTGCCGGCGCCGGGCTCGGTGAGGGCCAGCGCCCCCAGCCGGCCCTGGCCGGACGCCAGCCGCGGCAGCCACTGCCGCTTGAGCGCGTCCGAGCCGAACAGGGCCAGGGCCGCGCAGGCCAGGCCGTTGTGCGCGGCCAGCGCCAGCGCCGTGGACCCGCAGGCCCGGCCGAGCTCCTCCACGGCGATGGCGGCGCTGACCGCGTCCACGCCCGCGCCGCCCAGCGCCTCAGGCACGTTCAGGCCGAGCAGGCCCAGCGCCGCGCCTTTGCGCACGGCCTCCCAGTTGAACTCGTCGGTCTCGTCCACGTGGCGCGCGCGCGGCGCCACTTCCCGCTCACAGAAGTCGCGCACGCTGGCGCGCCACATCTGCTGTTCCGGGGTCAGTTCGAAATTCATACGCTGGCTCCTGGTGGGTGGATTGTGGAGGCGGGGCGGATTTGCGATAATGCCGGCGGAGGGCCGCCATGAGCAGAAAGCTGAAACCGCCTGAGCTGGCCGAAGCCCGCCTGGTCTTCGGCGCCGCCCTGGACTATGACCGGCTGCGCGTCTCCGAGGGCCGCTATTTCCCTAATTTTATCGCGGACGTCGGCGCGCTGCTGCGCGGGGCCAAGCGCCGCGTGGACAACGCCGTCACGCTCGGCGACACGTCCTTCTTCCCGCGCGAGCTGCAGGCCGAGGCCGGGAATGAAGACGACATGGCCTGGCTCATCCACGAGCTGACGCACCAGTGGCAGTTCCAGCGCTTCGGCTGGCGCTACCTGTGGGAGGCCGTGCAGGTGCAGCTCAGCCTCGGCCCGGCCGGCTACACCTACACCGACGCCAAGCACGGCCGCCCGCAGGAGGCCCTGCGCGCCGCGCACGCGGCCAATAAGCGCTTCGCCGATTTCAACCGCGAACAGCAGGGCGATATCGCCCGCGACTACTATCGCGCCCTCAAGCGCGGCGAGGACGTTACCGCCTGGGACCCGTTCTTCGCCGAGATGGGCAAGCTGGGCCGGCCCGCCGACGCCGCGCGGGAGTGACCGCCCCGCTCAGCCGAACGCCACCACCCCGAAGGCCTCGGGCCGCGCCACCACGCGCTCAAAGCCGGCCTCCTTCAGGCGGCGCACCACGCCCTTGGTCGTGCGCGCCCCGGACGGGCTGTCTGGGTTGCCGATGTAGTGGAACAGCCGCCCCTTCGCTGTGAGCACGCGCCGCAGCTCCCGGTAGAACTCGCCCGAATACAGGTGCCCGGCCAGGCTGAACGTGGGCGGGTCGTGGACGATGCGCGCGAAGCTGCCGGCCGGCAACTGCGGCACCACGTCGAAGGCGTCGCCCAGGCGCTGCTCCAGGCGCGGGTGCGTGAACAACGCCTGCGACCACGGGTTGTGCCAGGCCAGCTCCAGCACGGCCGGATCGAATTCGATCGTGACTACGTGCTCGGCTGTCGCGGCGGCGGCGATGGCCGTGTAGCCCAGGCCCGTGGACGTATCGAGCACGCGCCCGCCGATGGGGGCGACGGTCTTGATCTTGCGGCGGGTGTCCTCCTGCGGGTCCACGTCCTTGATGCGGTGCATGGGCAGGCCCGAGATCAGCATCGTCGGCGCGCGCGGCGTGGGCATCAGGGTGTAGACGCGTTCGGTGTCTTCGGAGAAGACCTTGAGCTCGCGCAGCGCGCCGGCCTCCAGGTGGAAGCAGTTGACCTCGGCGCGCTGGATGGCTTCCGCTTGGGCCCAGGTGAGCCAGGCGCCGCCCGCGAAGGTCACGCCGTCCGTGTCCAGCGCGGCCGTAGTCTCGGTCAGCCCCAGGTCGGTGGAGGTGACCGTCTCGGCTGCGCCCGCCCGCCGCGCCGCCAGCAGAGGCGCGGTCTGGTAGTGCGAGAGCACGATCACGCCGGCCGGCCTCCCGCGCGCCGCCACCACACGCCCGTCCACTCCGGGAGCCGCGCCCAGCCGTTGGCGCGGATGCGCGCCGCCAACTCCGGGCCGAAGAAGAACTCGGTGCGCGCCACGGCCTCGTCCACGCTGGCGAAGACGTAATCGGTGGCGATGACTTCGCGCCGGAAACCCCACTCGTTTTCCAGCCAGGCGTAATACTCGGCCAGCCCCGGCGTGGGCGGCGCCGGTGTCTGGCTGCCCGTGGTCATCGTCTCCAGGATGATGAGCGTGCCGTCCGGCGCGGCCGCGCGCCGCATCTCGCCCAGGATGCGCCCGATCTGGCTCTGCCACTCCTGCGCGTACCAGGCGCGCAGATGGCCGATGGCCCAGCCGGCCGCCACCACGTCGGCCCAGCCGTCGGCCACGGGCAGGGCGCGCATATCGCCGCGCACCAGCGGCCACTGGCCGGCGACGGCCTGGCGCTGGCGGGCGTGCTCGCGCAGCATGTCGGCGTGCAGGTCCAGGGCCACCAGGCGCGCTATCCGGCCATGCAGCAAGAGCGGCAGGCGGCCGGTGCCGGTACCCAGGTCCAGCACGCGCCGGCCGGCCAGCGGCGTGATCTCCGTCAACGCTTTGAGCAGGTTGCCGTCGGCGTCCTCCGGCGCAATCAAGCGATGGTAGGCGTCGGCGCGGGATGTGTAGATTCGGACAAAGTGATCGTCGGTGAGGGCCATAGCGGTGACGCGGTCAGGGGCGGCCGAGTGTGATGGTGACAAGGATAACATGGTCGGTCGCCGGCGCGCCGGCCTCGTCCCGGACCAGGGCCCGTTCGCCGGTGGCCGGGTCATACAGGCCCACCAGGAGTCGATAGTCGCCGGGCGGCGCGCCCGCGCTGATGGGCAGCGCATACTCGTCCACAATGACCTCGCCCTTGCGCCAGGTGGTGGTGGGGCGCGTGTCGGCCACGGGCTCGTTGTCTTTTTGCGCCCACAACTGGCTGCCGGTCTCCGGATTGAACTCGGCGCCCACCAGGTGCGTGAAGACTTTGTAGCGCTGCGTGACCGGCGCCGCCGCCTGCCAGTACAGCGTCAGGCGCAGGGTCTGGCCAGCCTGCGGCTGGGTCGGCTCCAGCCCGTAGCCGAGCAGGCGCACGCCCACGGCGAAGTCGCGCACCAAGGAATTCGGGATGGTGACCTCGGCGCTGGTCGCCGCCCAGGTCGAGGCGCGGACGCGCACGGCCCCGAGTCGTACGCTGGAGCCATCGGCGGCGCGCACAGACAGAGCGTATTCGCCGGCGGGCAGATCGGGCGCAAGCGGCACGGCCACGCTCTGGCGCGTCCGGCCAGGCCCGGCCGGAGGCGTCACTGGCTGTGCCAGCCAGGTCCGGCCGGCGGCGTCGCTTAAGCCCAGTTCCAGCGGCGGGCTGGCGGCGGCGTTCTGCCAGTACAGGCCTAGGAAGAGCGTGTCGCCGGGACGGAGTTCGCGCACGGCCTGGTCAAAGCCGACGAGGCGGGCGCCGCTCAGCGCGCCGTCCAGGGGATGTTGCGGCGCGGCGTCTGGCGCCAGGTCTCGGAGCGAGGCGGCGCGCTCCGGCGTCCGCGCGTAGAAACGCAGGCGTTTGTCTTGAAAGGCGAAGTCGAGCGTGGCGAGCGCGCGCTCGGCCAGCCACGCCTCCAGAGTCCCGTCTGGGTCGCTGACACTCGCGTAAGGCGTGACCACCAGCCACAATCCGGCATGCGCGTCCCAGAGTGGGGCCAGATATTGATCCGCCTGGGCCGGCGTCAACTGCCAGGCGTGCGGTACGCCGCGCCACTCGGCGGGATAGTGGTAGGCGAAGATCGGCCAATCCTGGTCGGTGACCAGCACCACGGCATCGCCGGGGTGGCGTTGCGCGGCCAGTGTCCGGACCAGCGAGGGATAGTCGTCGCCGCGCAGGCGCCCCGGATAGTAGCCGGCCAGTCCGACTCCCGCCGCCGTCACGCACACGGCCAACCCGGCCAGGCCCACCGGCCAGAATCGCCCCCGGCCCAGCGCGGCCAGGCCCCAACCGAGCAGGGCGCTGTACGCGGCGATGAAGACGAGCAGGTAGCGCGGCGCCAGCGGCGGCGAGTAGAAGAAGAAGTCCTTGGGCAGGGAGACCAGGTAGACCACGCCCGCCGGCAGCACCAGGCCGGCGCCCAGCAGGGTCAGGTCACGCCCGCGCCGCCAATCCGCGCGCCAGGCCAGCCGGATGAGGCCGGCCAGCGCCACGGCCAGGACCGGAAGCGTGAAGGCCGCGTAGCCGTCCACCTCGGTGGTGGCGCCGACGGTCAGCACGGTCCAGTAGATCTTGACGAAGTCCCCGGGATTAACCGGTGTCGCCGCCGACCAGGTGGGGATGCGGCCGAGGGCGTAGGCCAGCCAGGGCGCGAACAGCGCCAGCACCGCGGCCTGCGCGCCGGACCAGCGCCAGAACTCGCGCCCCGCTGCCCCAGCGGCAGCAGACGGCCGCCGCGCTGCGCGCGGCCAGACCCAGATGAGCCAGGTCAGGTTGACGACGAACAGCACGGTCGCGAACAGGTACAGCGTCCACAGACCGGCCGCCATCGTCAGCGTGTAGACGACGAAATCGCCGGCGCGGCCGCGGTCCCATACGCGCAGCGCCGCCCACACGGCCAGGGCCGCCCACAGGGCCGAGAGCGCGTACATGCGCAGCTCCTGCGACCAGGTTACGGCGAAGGCGGAGAGCGTCACCAGCAGCGCGGCCAGCAGCCCGGCTGTCCGCCCGCCCACGCGCCGGCCGACCAGGTAGGCGGCCGGCACGGTCAGCACGCCGATGAGCACGGACAGCCAGCGCAGCGCAAACTCGCCGTCGCCGCTCACAGTGCGCCAGAAGTGCAGGAGCCAGAAGTAGAGCGGGGGATGGACGTCGGCGGCGGTCCAGGCGGCGCTGGCGGCCAGGCTTTGGCGCGCCGCCCACACGGCCAGCCCCTCGTCCCACCAGACGCTCTGATCGCCCAGGCGCAGCGCGCGCAGCCAGGTAGCCGCGACCAACAGCGGCGTGAGCCAGACCAGGGCCGGCCACGCCCGCCAGCGGGGAGTGAGTTTCATCGAGACGGAATTGTACGCGACCAGCGCGTCTTGGGGCGGTCCGGTCGCCTCGCGCTCAGCGTCGGCCCACCGGCAGCCAGAACAGCAGGCCGGGCGCGTAGACGGCCGTGTAGGCCGTATCCCCGTCTGGCGTGATCACGGTGCGGTCGACATTTCCGCCGTCCAGCCAATGCGTGAAGACCAGCGGCGCGCCGGGGACGCCGAGCTGGTAGGCCGGGGCCGCCAGGCTGAGCGCGTAGCCCTCCCAGGAGACGAGCGGGTGGGGCGTGGTTACGGCCGCGTCGTTAAGGCGCAGCGGCAGGCCGGCCGGATCGCTGGTCAGGGTCACGTCGACCAGGCGCGGCTGCACGGCGCGCGTTACCACCACCGTCAGCCCGAGCGGGTTGCTGGCAGTCAGGCGCACTTCGACGTAGCTGTAGCGGGTGGCGCGCAGGCCCTCCGGCGCTGGATAGGTGGTGGTGTTTGTGATCTGGCCGGTGGGGCTGTGGACCGGCGCGCTGGCGTACCAGGGGTGCGTGTGGTTGCCGCTGGGCACCAGCTCGTCGACGTGATGGAGCAGCACCTCCCAGTGCAGGGCGAGGTCGGCTGGGGCGTAGACGCTGTCCGTGACGCTGGCGGTCAGTGTGAGCGTCTGCCCCACGGCCAAGGTCTGCCCCGGCGCGGGCGCCAGGATAGCGGGCACCGGCGGCTGGTAGCCGGGATAGACCACCAGGGCGGCCGGCTCGGACGGCAGCCCGAGCGAATCGCGCGCGATCAACGTGGCCGTGAAGATGCCGGCGCTGGCGTAGGCGTGCGTGGCCGTCAGGCCGGTCGCGTTGTTCAGGGTCGCGCCGTCGCCGAACGTCCAGTCATAGGTCAAGGTCTCGTTGGGGTTGTCGGGATCAAAACTGCCGGCGGCGCTGAAGGTCAGGGTCAGGGCGCCGTAGTTGGGGTTGGCCGAGATCTGGGCGCTGGGCGCCTGGGAGTAGGTGATGCGGCGCACCTGGCCGGAGTTGCGGGCGGTGTAGTACAGCGCCTGCGTATTCAGGTGCGGCCCAAAGAGCAACTGGGTTGGCCCATCCACGCCGGCGGCGAAATCGGCGGCCGTGAAGCCGCCCTGGCCGTCCGGAGTCAGGCGGATGATGACGCCGCAGACATAGTCGCCGAACAAGTAGACGTCGTCAAAGCCCGGCCAGAGTCCGGCCGGCACGAAGGCGCCGCCGGTGATGGCGTTGCAGTTGGCCGGGCTGGTGGTGCCCGGGATCTGCGTGCCGTGCTGGTACTCAAAGACCGGGTCCACCATCACCGGCGGCAGCGGGTTGCAGGTGCCCGGCAGCGGGTCCACCGGATGAGCGCCCTCCCGGCAGGGCCAGCCATAGTGGCCGCCGCCCTGGCCCAGGTTGATGTCCTCCCAGGTGTCCTGGCCGACGTCGTTGATGTAGAACTCGTTGGTGCCCGGCCGGAACGCAAAGCGGAACGGGTTGCGCAGGCCGTAGTTGAAGATCTCCAAGCACGGTCCGCTGCCGGCGCTGCCGGCCGGGTCGCCGCAGCGGCGGGCGTCCGGCTGGCCCACCAGCGGATTACTGGGCGGGATGAGGTCGGCGCTGGTGGGCGCCAGGCGCAGGATTTTTCCGTTCAGGTTGGTCGTTACGCGCGCGTTGCTGGCGCGCGAGGCGTCGCCGACGCTGACGTACAGGTAGCCATCGGCGCCGAAGTGGAGGTCGCCGGAGTTGTGATAGCCGCGCGAGGCGATGTTATCCACCAGCACGAGTTCGCTGGCCGGGTTGATGCTGTCGTTGTCGCCCAGCGTGAAGCGCGACAGACGGTTGACCGGCGCGGCCGGATCGGAGCCGGTGGGGCAGTTGCTCGGATCCGGGTTGTTGAACTTATTGAAGGTGTAGTAGGCGTAGATGAAGTGGTTGCTGGCGAAGCCCGGATCAACGGCCAGCCCGACCAGGCCGCGCTCGATGTTGCGACAGACCTTGTTGCCGAGGTTTAGGGCGGGGGCGGCCAGCAGCATTCCGTTCTTGTAGACGCGGATCTGGCCGCCCTGGCCCGCGATCAGCAGCCGGCCGTCCGGCGTGAACGCGATCGAGGTCGGGTCGGCGGCCGTGGCCACGAACGTGTCGACGAAGCCGGGTGTGAGGCTGACGGCGGCGTCGGCCGGCTCGGTCCGGCCGCTCAGGGCGCCCAGGAGACCCAGGGCGGCGATGACCAGGCTCAAGCGCAGTGGCATCTTCCGCATGGGTCCTCCGGGAGCGGCCGGCTCAGTCGCCGGGCCGGCGGGCTAGGAACGGCAAGAAAAGCTGCATTGGGCCAGTGCCAGGCACTAACGGCTCCACGACCGCCACTAGCCGGCTGGGTGCGGTCACCTGGCCCAGGCCGTTGTCGGCGTTCACCAGGACCGGGTAGTCCCCGGCGGCCGCATACGTGTGCGTGATCAGCCCCGCCTGGCTCATCGCAATCGGGCTGCCGTCGCCGAAGTCCCAAGTCGTCGTGATCGGCGTGGTCGCCGTCAGCGGCGTGACCGCAGTCGTGAACGTCACGACTTCGCCCACCAACGGTGTCTCGGGTGTGTAGTTCACGTGCACCGCCTGGAGCGGCACGGGCGGCAGCGTCACCGTCAGGGTTTGCTGCGCCTGGCGCTGGCTGTGGGCATTGTCGGCCTTGACGGAGACCGTGAATGCGCCGGCGCCCGCAAAGGTGTGCGTGAGCGCGCTCGCGCCGGTGACCACCGCTGGGCTGCCATCGCCGAAGCGCCACGTGTACGTGATCGGCGCGGTCGCGTTGGCGGGCGTCAGGGTGGCCGTGAAGGCCACGCTCGCCCCGGCCAGCGGCGCGGTCGGCCCATAGTCTAATTGGACTGATTGTATCAGGATTGGCGGCGGCGCGACGGTTACAGTCAGTTGGTCGGCCGCGGCACCGTGGACGTTGTCGGCCGTGACGGACAGCGTGTAGGCGCCGGCCGCGGCGAAGGTGTGGCTCAGCGCGGCCGTGCGCGTGACCGGGCTGGGGCTGCCGTCACCAAAACTCCACGTGTACGTGACCGGCTGGGTGGCGTAGGTCGGGGACAAGGTGGTGGTGAAGGTCACCGGCACGGTCGCGAAGACCGTGGCGGCCGAGGTGGAGACCTGCACGTCCGCGATCGGCCGCGGCGGCAGCGGGCCGCTGCGGAGGCGTTCCAGGACGTTGCGCGTGATCTGGCGCACGGCCGCATAGCCGTCTGGGTTCTTGTCCGGCCACAGACCCCGGGGCCAGCCGATGGTGGCGGCGTTGAAGACCGTGCCGCCGCCGGGCCGGGTGAAGACGCCCATGGTCGCGTGCCCGCTGCTGGACGCCTGCACGCCCAGGATCAGGAAGTCCAGCGGCGTCTGGTCCGCGCCCGTGACGACGGGCAAGCCATTCTGCCAGGTGAAGAGGGCGCCGTCGACCTCGATCTCCTTCTGGGTCTCGTAGCGCAGCAGGGCGCCGTCGGTCAGGCCCGTGTTGGCGAACACCCAGTGGTCGGTCCGATAGACCGTGAAGACGCCGCCGGGCGGCGCGTAAATGTAGCCGCCGGCGTGCCAGCGTGTGCCGGTGGTGGGGTTCTCGGGCCAATTCGGCACCGGCAGCCGGTCAAACTCTGTGGCGACGCGCTGGTTGTCCACGCCGTAGAGCGGGTCCTGTTCGTAGTCGCCCATGTAGCACACCAGCGTCCGGCCGTTGTCGGTGTAGCGCACCTGCCGGAAGACCGTGTTGCCCGAGAAGATGGCGACGTTGCCGCCGGCGTCGCTGAACGCGTCCAGGTGGTCACGCATCTCCTGGGACCAGTATTCGTCATGGCCGGCGATGATGGCGAGTCTGTACTGGTGCAGCACGTTGGGGTCGTTGTGCAGGTCCTCGCTGGCGATGTAATCGACGGCGTAGCCTTCGAGCGCCAGCCAGCGCGCCATCGGCATGGACCAGTCGTCCGAACAGCCGTAGTTGATGGGATCGCACAGCTTGTACGGACGATCAAACGTGATCCGGCGGGCGGGCGGCGTGGTGTAGAAACTCCAGCCGCCATAGGCGTTGTAGGCCTGCAGCGTTGCGGTCGGGTAGACGAAGACCGTGTCGGTCTGGGCGGCGGGCTGGTCTTCGGTGACGACGAAGAGGATGTAGGACCCGTAATCGAGCGGGTATTCGCCCTGGGTCAAGAGATTGGCCGCGTACACGCCGGCCGGCCAGTTGGCGGGCACGTTCAGCGTATAGGCCACCGGCCAGTTACAGCCGAGGGCCACACCCTCCTGGCCGGCCGGCACGCCCGCCGGTCCGCAGGCGTAGGACTGCCCCGGCAGGTTATTCACCGTGAGGCGCAGTTCTTCGCCGGTGATCGAGCTCAGGCGATAAACGCGCAGGTCATAGGCCGTGACGTTGGCCGAGATGTGAAAATCGATCTGGCCGCCCTGGACGACGCTGGTGGCTGAGGCGTAGCCGTAAGCGCGGCCGCTGCCGATGGCCTGGGGGCCATCATCCGCGCGGGGACTCTCCAACGCGCCCGTGGTGTTGCCGTCTGGGTTGGACTGCGCCGGGCCGGCGCTGGGGCTGGCCGCGCCGAGGGCCAGCAACAAAATTCCTAGTGTGACCAATAATCGCCGCATGGCGGTCTCCTGTCCTGACCAGGCAGGCGGCCGCGGCCCAGAAGGAGTGGCTTCAGCCGAGAGGGAGTGGAGATGGGGAGGGGCCCAACGCTTGGGAAGTGCTGCGGAGGTTGGGCCTCTGACCGAGTGGAAACCGACAGCCCCCCTGAGCCAGCCACAGGCCTAGCCGGTCAAGACCTGTTCTGGCTCCATAGTGCCATGCGGGCGGCGCGGCGGAAATAGGAGGAACGTCCCGGCGGCTGCGGGCCATGCGGCTCTGGGGTGCAAACCAATCCGATTAAGCGGTCGAGGCTGCGGCCGGTTCTGAGAAAGCTAAGCGGCGCCCTTAACAAAAAGCGGCACCGTGCCCAGGGAACTGAGGCATGGTGCCGCTGGCGGGCGCAGTCGCCGGGTGCCGAACGACCAGCCCGGCTACGGACGCGCGGCCTGGATCTCGTCCACGGCGCCGGGGTTCTCCAGCGACGAGGTGTCGCCGAGCGGCTGGCCCAGGTAAGCGGCCCGGATCAGGCGCCGCATCACCTTGGCGTTGCGCGTCTTGGGCAGGTCGCGCACGAAGCGGATGGCGCGCGGCCGGAGCGGTTTACCGAGCGCGGCGACGACGCGCGCCATCAGGTCGTCCCGCAGCGCGTCGTCCGGCGAGACGCCGGCGCGCAGGACGCAGAAGCAGACCACGTCGCTGCCCTTCAGCTCATCGGGTACGGCGATGGCGGCGGCCTCCACCACGCCGGGGTGGGCCACCAGCAGCGACTCCACCTCGGCCGGGCCCAGGCGCTTGCCGGCCACCTTGAGCGTGTCGTCGCTGCGTCCCAGGATATACCACTGGCCGTCGGTGTCGATGGCGGCGAAATCGCCGTGGACCCACACGCCCGGCAGCCGGTTCCAGTAGGTCTCCTCGTAGCGCTGCGCGTCGCGCCAGAAGCCGCGCGTCATGCCGATCCAGGGTTCACGGATGACGAGCTCGCCCACCTGGTTGCGGACCGGGCGGCCCAGGTCGTCGACGACGTCGACGGCCATCCCGGGACAGGGCGCCGAGAACGCGCACGGCTTGAGCGGCAGCAGCGGGTTGGCCATCAGGATGCCGCCGGAGATTTCGGTGCCGCCGGAGTAGTTGATGATCGGGCGCCGGCCCTCGCCGACGACGTTGAACAGCCACAGCCACGGATCGGGGTTCCAGGGTTCGCCGGTGGACGCGAAGGCGCGCAGGGCGGAGAGGTCGTGCCCACGGACGGGCGCCTCGCCGAACTTGAGCAGCGCCCGGATCAGCGTCGGCGAGAGGCCGAGGTGCGTCAGGCGGTGGCGCGCGGCCATGGCCCACAGCCGGTCCGGGCCGGGGTAATCCGGCGCGCCGTCGTACAGGAACAGCGTGGCGCCCAGGATCAGCCCGCCGAAGACCAGCCACGGCCCCATCATCCAGCCCATGTCTGTGACCCAGCCGATCGTGTCGCCGGGGGCGCCCGCCTCCGGGCCATGCACGTCGGGGCCGAAGGCCATGTCTTGCGCCGCTTTTACCGGGAAGCCGCAGTGCGTGTGCACGGCGCCTTTGGGGCGGCCGGTGGTGCCGGAGGTGTAGATCACCATCAGGGGATCTTCGGCCTCCATGATCTCGGCCGCGGCGAAGGCGGATTGCGGCGGGACGAGGTCGTGCCACCAGTGGTCGCGGCCGCCCTTCATCGCCACCGGGTTGCCGGCCCGCCGCAGCACCAGCATTTCGCGCAGCGTCGGCACCTGGTCGGCCACCTCGTCGGCGACGGGCTTGACGGGCACCAGTTGGCCGCGCCGCTGGAAACCGTCGGCCGTGATCAGGCCGACGGCGGCGGCGTCGTTGAGGCGGGTGGCCGCCGCGCCGGCGCCATAGCCGGAAAACAGCGGCAGGATGATGCCGCCGATCTTGGCGATGGCCAGGAGGGCGATGACGATCTCGGGCGTCATCGGCATGAACAGGCCGATGGCCTCGCCTTTCTTGAAGCCGAGCTGGCGCAGCGCGTTGGCGCAGTGATTGACCTCGCGGTATAGGTCGGCGTAAGTCAGCGTGCTGGTCTGGCCGTCCTCACCTTCCCAGTGCAGGGCCGGACGGTTGGCTTGCCCCGGGTCGGCGTAATGCTTGTCGATGCACGTCTGCACGATATTGAGCCGGCCGCCTACGCACCACTGCGGCCAGGGTTTGCCGCGGCTGAGGTCCACCACCTGACGGTAAGGCGTGGCGAAGCGGATGTCCAGGAACTTGAGGACGGCGTCGGTAAACCAGGCGATGTCCGTGGTGGAGCGCTGCAGCAGGCTGTCGAAATCCACCAGGCCGTGCTGGTTCATGAAGCGCCGCAGATTGGAGCGCGCGCTGTCTGCGGGCGTGGGACGCCAGACGATCTCGCCGCCGAAGGTGAAGTCGTCGGTCATGGGAGCTCCTGTGGGTGCGGGCTGTGAACAAAATCAGGGTAAACCGACCCGGCGGGCCGGCCTACCCTGACCAAAGCGCAGGCGCGCAGGTGCCGCCCGAAGGCGAATCAGCTCCGCAGGACTTCGAAGGCTTCTACGCCCTGGACGCGGCCGCGGATCTCCAGCTGGCCGACGGAGTTCAGCGTGAACTTGCCGGCGGCCTGATAGGCCAGGGCCTGCTGGGTGTTGGGGCCGACCAGGACGCGGTTCGGGCGCGCGCTCATCTGCAGCCGCTGGGCCACGTTGACGATGTCGCCGAGCACGGTGAATTCGACGCGCTCATCGGTGCCGACGTAGCCGGCCATGGCCGCGCCACTGTTGACGCCGACGCCCATCTCGATTTTCTCGCTCTCGGCCAGCTGGATCGAGTCCAGCCGGTTGAGCATCTCCAGGGCGGCGCGCACCGCGCGCTCCTCCGGGTTGGGGCGGTTGGTGGTGACGCCAAAGACGGCCATGACGCCGTCGCCCATGTACTTGTTGAGCAGGCCGCCCTGCTCGAAGACGACGTCCGTCATCTGCTGATAGAAGCGGCTGAGGATCTCGCTGAAGCGGCGCGCCCCGATGCGCTCCGCCAGACCGGTGGAGTCGGTGATATCGGCGAACAGCACCGTCAGACTCTTCTCGGACAGCGGCGGCAGCGAACCGGTCTGCAGGTAGTCCTGCAGCAGATACTCGGCCTCCGGCGGCGACAGGAAGCGCTGCAACAGCTGCCGGATGCGCTGCTCCTTGCGGACATGCTCCAGCAGCCGGGTGCGCTGGATGGTCAGCGCGGCCTGATGGCTGATCGCCACGGCGAGCTGCAGGTCGTTCTGGTCGAACGGGCGCGCCAGGGGCCGGGTCTTGTAAACGTAGATCAGGGCGACGACTTTCTCGCCGCTCATGACGGGCACGCACATCGCCGAGCGGATGCGCATCAGCAGCGTGCTCTTGCCCAGTTGCGGGTCGGCCTGGGCGTCCGGGATGATGACGGCCGAGCGCTGGTCCAGCGCCAGACGCGCGATCGACACCGGGAAGCCCAGGTCGTGCAGTTGGCTGAAGCGCTCGGCCAGGATCACCTGGCACTTGTCCGCGCCCATGGCCACGCGCATCATGTCCGAGACTTCCCGCAGGGCCGTGTCTAGGTCGATGACGGTGTTGAGGCGGCTGGCCACCTCGTACAACAGGACGGCGTGATGGTCGAGCGACTCGAGCAGCAGATCTCGTGTGAGGGGCTGCGTGCCTGGGAGCGAGTCTGTCTTGGCGCCGGGTTTGGGTTCGGTTTCCCGGCGCGCCAGGGTCAGCACGTGCTGGCCGATGCGCACCTGGTCTTCGACCCCGATGCGGCGCGGCTGGCTGATGCGCTCACGGTTTACAAACGTTCCGTTGGTGCTGCCCAGGTCCACCAGGACCAGGCTGGTGTCGTGCGGGTCGAAATGAATCTCGGCGTGGGAACGCGAAGCCGACTCATCTGGGAGCGGAATATCACTGTCCGAGCGCTGGCCGATCGTCGTCTTGCCGGGCTTCAGGACATATTCGCGAGGTTCGCCTTTGGGTGACCTTATTGTGACAATCCACATGGTTGCAGGCTGCCCCCTGGAGCAATTGGGCTACCGCTCATTTTACCTCAGCTTGACGTTTGGGATAGGCCGGAAGCGTTGGCGCGCCCTATGGTCGGATGACCAGGGCCAGGAAGAGCAAACTGGCAATCAGCGCCCCAACAAAGACGATGGCCGGGGTGGGATTATTCTGCTCGACAGACTCGCGCCGGATTTCGTCCAGGGACTGAAAGCCGAGCAGCCGCAGGGTGGCCAGGATGAAGGCGCCTGCCACAAGCGCCATGATCGGCCCCCAGAAGGCGATCTGGCTGAGGACGACGGGCAGGACGGCCAGGAAGCCCTGATAGCCGTTGGGGTTGATGAGCCAGGCCAACCCTTGGCCAGCCGCCAGGGCGACGACGAGGATGATTACGGCGATGATGCTGCGGTTTTGCATAAGCTCTCCTGGGCGGGCGTAGACGACGGCAGGACGGTCCGGACTAACGGATCTGGCGAACGGCGTCCCAATCGACCTGCCAGCCGAGCCAGACGGTATCCTTGCCGCCGCCGCCGGACTGGTAGTCTTCAACCACCAGGACCCGGCGATCCTCGCCGGTGGCGTGGATGAAACGGCCCTGGGCGCCCGGATTCAGCCGCAGCCCTTGGCCCTCGGCCCGGGCCACAGCAAACCGGCCGATGTCCATGATGGTCCAGGTGAGGGGCGGCCAGGAGACCGTCACGGTGGCGGTCTGGTTGCTCTGGGCGAACTGGCGGGCGGCCGGTAGGAAATGCGTTTGGATGTCCTGGTCGGTCAGGTCCCGGCCTTCGTCGAACAGGTAGACCCGGCCCTGCCACTCATAGACCATGTAATCGCCCAGCCACAGCGCCACAAAGGTGTTGCCGGTTGGAACCCAGGGCGCGTTCGGCCCGGAGGCCGTCTGCCAGAGCTCGGTATAGTGGATGACGCCGAGCAGGGTGGCCGTGATGTCGCCCCGCTTGGGATGCTGAAATGTGACGCTCTGTCCGGGCTTGGCACGCAAGGCTTGATCGCGCATAGGATGGCCGACCGACGCGGGCGCGGCGGCCGCGGGAGCGCCACCGCTGGGTTGTGGGCGCGGCGTGGGCCGGCGCGTGCGCGCCGCCGGGCGGACGGGCGCAGATGCGGCCGCTCGGTTGCCGCGCGTCAGAAAGAGGACGCCGGCGACCAGCAGGCACAAGAAGCCGAGGCAGAACAGGCTGCTACCGCAGGCCGCCATGAGGTGTCTTCACCAAGAACCGGAGTCCGAACCGCCGCTATCCCAACTGCCGCTGTCTGAGCCGCCGGAGTCCCAGGAGCCCCAATCTGAACCGCCGCTGTCCCAACTGCCGCTGTCTGAGCCGCCGGAGTCCCAGGAGCCCCAATCTGAGCCGCCGCTGTCCCAACTGCCGCTGTCCGAGCCGGAGTCGGACGAGCCGGAATCGCTGAACCACCAGCTGCTTGAGTCGGACGAGGAACTGCCACTGTCCGAGCTGTAGTCATTCTCGGACGCGGCTCCGCCCGAGCACATCGTCAGCACGATGCCGCCGAAGATGAGCGCCAGACCGGTCCGCAACCACCAACGGTAGTCGCCAAGATTCATAAGCCGTCTCTGCGAAAAGTATAGGCTATTTCCGGCAAATGACAATCAGACCAGGCCCTCAGCGCTCGGCCGCGGCCCAGGCAGCGGCGCGCCGCATAAACGTCCGCGCCGGCTCGAACGACAACCGCTCGGCCGCCTCATTCAGCGGCCACCAGTGCCGTTCGAAAAGATACTGGTCACGGGCGGCGTCGGCGTGGGTCGGCGCGGTGGCGCGTGCCTCGTCGAGGAGAGCCATAACGAAGTACGTCTCATCGCGCAAAATGCGGCGGCCCTCAAACGGGAACTCGGACCGGAGCGTACCCAGCTCGGCCAGGAGTTGCAGGTTGAGGTAGCCGGTCTCTTCGCGCGTCTCGCGCAGCGCGGCGTCAGCCAGCGTCTCGCCGGCTTCGACGTGGCCCTTGGGCAGAACCCATTCCCCTTTGGTGACTTTGCGCAGCAGCAATGCCTCGGCGCCGCGTACGATGATGCCGCCGGCGGCGGCGTACTGGATGACGGTCATGCGGGCAGTATAGTGACGGGAGGCCGCGGCCGCAAGCGCCCCCGCGCGCTGAGATTAACAGGCCGGCAGGACCGGAACCCAAAACCGGCGCCGCTGGCCCGGACAAATCAATCGGGTGTGACCGGGTCCGGTTGAGGCGCTCGGTCCAGGCTGGCGCCGGCCTGGAGCGCGCCGCTCGTTGGCCTGCCCGTCATTCCGGCGAACCATGGCTCCCGAAGCGGCGCGCTCCAGCCAGCTTCTGCGAGGCCGGCCAACCAGGTCCGGTTGCACCAGTCTCAAGTAAACGTTGTCCGAGTATAATCGGCGCACCCTCAGCGCCGCGCCGCGCCGTGTGGCCGGCGCTGAACGCGTCCACCATGTCGCGCTGGCGTCTCTTCCCGCAACTCCTGTCTCTCGGTCTGGCCGCCGCGGCGCTGGCTGCCTGCTCGGGCGCCGTGCTGGGCACCGGCGCCGACTGCACCAGCTCCACGGCCTTACTGACGCAAGTGACCGGCGAGTGCACGCGCACGCTCGACCGCCTGGAACAGGCCGCGCCTCAGACGATCGCCATCCAGACGGCCGACGTGGCCCCCTTTGCCACGGTCGCGTTCGAGGTCACGGTCGCGAGCGGACAAGTGGATGTGACTTTCACCGACAGCCGGGGCGACGACGTCACCGTGCGCGCGCGCCCCCGCGCCGCTGCCACCGGCCAGGTGCGGCTCCAGCTCGACGCGCTCAACCAGATCCGCTTCACGCTCACGCCCGTCGACGGGGCGGCCACTGACGTCAGCTACACCCTCCAATTCGTGTGCGACTGCCTGCCGTGACTACTGATCGGCCATCGGGCCTGCTGACCGCCCCCACGGCGGAGGCGCTGCGCGGCCGCCTCGCCACCAGCCTGCGCGCGTCCCAGCGCGAGCGGCTGCGGCAGGTGGCGCACCTGGCCGCCGAGCGCGGCTGGCCGCTGTACATCGTCGGCGGCTTTGTGCGCGACCTGCTGCTCGGGCTGTCGCCCGACGACTTCGACCTGGTGGTGGAGGGCGACGCGCCGGCCCTGGCCCGGGCGGCCGCCGGCCTCGGCGGCGGCGAAGTGCGCGTGCATGCGCCTTTCGGCACCGCGACTTGGGCGACCGCCGACGGTGAGACCATCGACTTCGCCACCGCCCGGACCGAACGCTATCCTCAGCCGGCCGCGCTGCCCATCATCCAGGCGCCGGCCACGATCCGGGCCGACCTGGACCGCCGCGATTTCGCCCTCAACGCCATGGCTCTGCGCCTGGACGACCCGCACTTGGGCGAGTTGGTGGACCCGCACGGCGGGTTGGCGGACCTGGCCGAGCGCCGCGTGCGCGTGCTCCACCCGTTGAGCTTTCGGGATGATCCCACCCGAATCTTCCGAGCCGTGCGCTACGAGCAACGTCTGCAGGGCCGGATCGCGCCGGAGACTTTGGCGCTGCTGCCTGAGGCCAGCCCGGCCCTGGCGGCCTTGTCGGCGGATCGCGTGCGTCATGAGTTTGAGCGCATCGTGCGCGAGCCGCACGCCAGCCTCATGCTGGCGCGCCTGGCCGAGCTGGGCGTGCTGCCCCAGGTGCACGCGGGCCTGGCCTGGAGCGCGGCTGAAACCGCTGACGCCGCGGTCCTGACGCACTGGCCGCCGGGCGCCTGGCGCCTGGCCGCGCCGCCGGAGCCGGAGGCGCGGTACCTGGCGCTGTTGTTGCGCCGGGCCGCGCCCCCGGTTGTGGCGGCGGCGGTGGAGCGCCTGAATCTCGGCCGCGTCGTCGGGTTGGCCGTGCGCGAGGCCGTGGCCTTGCGCCGGGCCTGGGCGTGCCCGAGCGAAGCGGTGGCGGCGCTGGATGCGCTGAGTGAACTGGGTGTGCTGGCCGGCTATGCGGCCCAGCCGGAACTGCGCGCCGACCTGGACGCGTACCTGGGCCGATGGCGTTTTGTGCGGCCGACGCTGACCGGTGACGATCTGATCGCACGCGGGCTGACGCCGGGGCCGCACTTCCGTGAATTGCTGTGGGCGCTGCGCGCGGCCTGGCTGGATGGCGCCGTAACCGACACGGCCTCCGAAGCGGATTGGCTGGTCAACCGGCTGGCCGGACGGCCCCAGCCATGACCACCAGCAGCCGACCCACCACCACGCACGTGCTGATCCGCATGCTGCAGGAACACGACTTGCCGGCCCTGGAATGGGACGGCGAGTACCGCCACTATCGTCAGGTTTTCCGGGCTAACTATGAGGACATGCGGCGCGGGCAGCGCCTGATGTTGGTGGCCGTGCGCGAGGCCGAGATGATCGGCCAGGTCTTTGTGCAGCTCAACAGCGCCGAGCGCCAATATGCCGACGGCTGCGGGCGGGCGTACCTGTACGCCCTGCGCGTGCGGCCGGCCTGGCGCGGCCGCGGGATCGGGCGGAACCTGGTGACGGCGGCTGAAGACCAACTGCGCCAACGCGGCTTCACCATCGCCGTGATCGCGGTCGCCAAGACGAACGAGCGCGCCCAGCGCCTGTATCAGCGCCTCGGTTACCGCGTCTTCTCGGAGGATCCCGGGATCTGGGTCTTCACCGACGCCGACGGCCGCCAGCAGCGGGTGGAAGAGCCGGCTTGGCTCCTCGAGAAACAACTGGCTGGCGCGTCGCCCCGCGAGGCCTGAGCCGGCAGGGGTGCTTGATCGGACCTGGTATCCAGCTCAGGTGGCGCCAGGGGTGGGTCCGGCTCCCCACTTCGCTTCGCTGCGGAGGCCATGGTTCGCCGGGACGACCTCAACCCATTTGGCGCAGGAACCACTTAGTGGGCCGGCGCCCAGCCGGTGAGCCGCGCATCCTTGGGACGCGGCATCTGCGTCAGATCCCACTGGCCGAGCTGCAGCGCATAGGTGAGCGCCTGGTTGTCGGGCGTGTTGTAGCTGGCGGCCAGCCAGCGGCCGTCCGGGCTCCAATGCGCGCCGTGCAGGTTGCCCAGGTAACGCTCCTCACTCCCATCCACGCGCAGCGCCCATAGTCCGCCCTCGCCCAAACTGTCGGAGTGCACGGGCATCACGAGCCAGCGACCGTCCGGGCTCCACAACAACGCCGGCAGTTGGTCGTCGGCGCGCGTAAACGGATAGGGATGCAAGATGCGAAACGTGCCGGCGTCCAGGTCCAACACCAGGCCGCTGACCCGCGCGCTGCCGGCGGCGCCGGTCTCTGTCAACGTCCACGCCAATTGAGTCCCGTCCGGCGACCACGCCGGCCAGGCCAAAGACCAGGCGCCGGCGGCGGGCGGTTCGTAGCCGAACGCGTGCGGGTCCAGCCGACGACGCTGGCCGGTGTCGAGATCGTGCAGCCACGCGTTGGGGCCGGCGCCGGACGCGAGCAGACGACCATCCGGCGCCAGCGCAAAACCACGCTGGGCCTCGGCCTCGGTCAGTACCTGATAGCGCGTCCCGTCGAGCCGCATTACGGCGGGGGAGGGCGCCGGGGCTGTGGCCGGGCCCTGTTCCTTGGGGCGCGAACTGAAAGCGATCCAGCCGGGGCGGGCCGGCCACCAGCGCGGCTCAGCCTCGAGGCGGTCCGGCGTGCGCGTCAAGTTGCGGCGCTCGCCGGTGACGAGATCCGCCAGCCACACGTCGGCGCCTTCAACAAACAAAGCCTGCCGGCCCTCGGGCGCGAGCACGGCCTCGGCGCGGTCGATCAGGCGGATGAGGTTGCCGTCTTCGTCCACTTGGACTAACTGGTTCCTGGGGACCAGGGCGTAGACCAGCCCGGCGGGGTCAGGGCCGGCGCCGGTCAGGAGGCCGGAGAACGAGTCGGCGGCGGGCTGGGACGGCGCCACGGCTGCCGGCGGCGGTGTGCCGGTCTCGAGCCCGATCTCGAAGGTGCCGCAGGCCGCCAGCAGCCCGCTCAACGCCATAGTTAACGCCGCCCGACGAACCATCGCCAGCCTCCCGCTACCCACCAGCCGCCTCCCCTGAACTGATCAGGAGGGTAGCGCGGCCGACCGGTGCGGTCATCGGCCTTTGGGCGGAGGCGGCCGGTGCGGCGCAGGCTGCTCAGGGCGCGGCCCACTGCGGGTCGGCGCCGGCCTGAAACAACTCCACCGTCGCGCCGCCGTCGCTGGGCACCCACATCAACCGGCCCGGCGGCGGCCAGGCGGCGGTCGCCTCCAACTGCACCACCACGGCCCCGCGCCCGGCCGGGTCCCACAAGATATCGCCGACCGGCAGGGCGGCGCCGCCGAGCGCGGTCGGCTCGCCCAGGCCAGTCGCCGTGAAGCCGGCCTCGACCATCGCCAGGGGCAGCGCCTGGTCGGGGACGTCCGGAGTGTTCCCCAGGAAGAACCGCAGCCGGCCGCCGTCGAACTCCTGCGGCGCGCGCACCGCCGTGGCAGTGCCGGCCGCGAAGCCGTTGATCAGAGTCGTCACCGCGCCGTCGTCGGCGCTGGCCCGCCACAGGCCCGGCGCGATCAGGCCGCCCAGGGCGTTGGCGAAGTAAATGGACTGGCCGTCACGGCTCCAGACCGGATCACAGCACGGCTGGCCTTCCGGCGGCAGGATGTCCACGCGGCTTCCGTCCGCCAGGTCCAGCACCTGCCAGCGGCCGCCATGCGGCATATACCGGGCCTCCACCAGCAGGCGGCTGCCCTGCGGTGACCAGGCCAGCGGGCGATAGAACTGGGCGGTGGCCGCGTCCGCCGAGTCGCTGGCCAGGATCAGGCGGGCCGCGCCGCCGTCGCCGTCGATCACGTTGACGCCGTTGAGGCCAAAGGCGATCCGGCGGCCATCCGGCGACCACTGCGGGTTCGTCAGTTCGCGGTTGACCTGCTCGTCGCCGAAGGTGCGCGGGCCTGTGATCAGTTCGGCGCGGCCCTGGCCGTCGGCGGCCGCCGTGTAGAGCGAATTGCCGCTGACGTAGGCCAGGCGTCCGTCCGCCGCAGATACGCTGAAAGCGGTGACCGGCGCGGCTTCGAAAGTGACCGGCGTCACCCGGCTGCCATCGCGCTCCAGGCGCCAGATTTGGCCGCCGGTGAGGAAGTTGACGGGCGCGGGCAGCAGCGCGGCCTCGGCCGGCCCAGCGGGTGTGACTGTCGCCGCCGGCACCGCCTCCAGCGTGGCGGCCACCTGGGTGGCGACCACGGCTTCGACGGCGCCGGGCGTCTCGATGCCGAATTCAATCGGACGGCAGGCGGCCACGCCCAGGCTGAGGGCCAGGCTGAGCGCGATAAAGCGTGGGGCAGTGGGCAGCATCAGCGTCTCCCGAAAGTCTGCGCGCCGCGACGACGGAGCGGCGGGTGGGGCAACTGGCGTCAGGATGGCAGGCCGAGGTGACAGGCCGATGGCAGCGCCGTGACAGTCCTGTCACAGGCGGCGGCGCAAGGTTCAGCGGGCCGGGGCAGGTTTGAGGGGCAGACGGACGGTGAAGACGGTGCCGCGCCCGACGCGGCTGCGCAGCGCCACCTGGCCGTCGTGGCGCTCGACGACGGCGCGCACAAGCGCCAGCCCCAGGCCGCTGCCCGGCACGCTCAGCGTGGTCTGACCGCGATAAAGCTCGTCCCAGACATGGGCGAGGTCGGAGTCGGCGATGCCGGGGCCGGTGTCCGCCACCTCCACCACCACCTGGGCGCCGTCCTCAAAAGCGCGGATCTCGATGGTGTCGCCGGGGCGCGTGAACTTGAGGGCGTTGTCCACGAGATTGTGCACCACCAGCAGGAGCAGATCGCGGTCGCCGGGCACGGGCGGCAGCGGCCACGGCGCCTGGGGCAGGCTCAGGTTGAGGCGGCGGCTGTCGGTTTCGGCGTGGTCGCGCGCGAAGTCCACCACCTGGGTCAGGAGCGCGGCCAGGTCCACGTGCGTGCGCTCCAGGGGCCGCGTCTCCAGCTCCGCCAGCTTGCGTAGATCGGCGGTGAGCCGGCTGATGCGGCGCACCTGATCGTCGACGCTGCGCCACGGCTGCTCGTCCTCGCCGGGCGCGTCCCCGGCCGGGGCCAGGTTGGCGAGTCCGGCTCGGATCGCCATCAACGGGTTCTTGAGTTCGTGGTCCAGGCGCTGCAGGAAGCGGCGGCGGTCTTGCGCGGCGGCCTCCTGGGCGCGGGCCTGGGCCTCGGCCAGGGTGCCCCGCTGCCGCGCCGACCAGAACAGTCCGGCCAGCAGCAGCGCGGAGACGGCCAGGCCGGCCAGCAAGAGCAGCGTGGCCAGGTCGGCGCGCGCGTACAGGACCGGGTTGGCGAGGCGACCGTTGTCCAGCAGCAGGGTCAGGCCCAGACCGAGCAGTGCTGGCAGCAGCGCCAGCAGGGCGGCGCGCGGCGACACGCGCCCGCGGCCGCGGCGCGGGTCAACCGTCACCGGGCGGCCTCCACCTGGCCCACGAAGCGATAGCCCTGGCCGGGCACGGTTTCGATGTAGGTTGGCTGGGCGGCGTCATCGCCCAGCACGCGGCGCAATTCGGCGATGCGCGTGTCCACGGTGCGCGTCCCGGCCGGATAATCCCAGCCCCAGACCGCGTCCAGCAGCCGGTCGCGGCTGATCAGCTCGTCCGGGTGCGTCATGAGGTATTCCAGCAGGGCCGCGGCCTTGGGCGTCAGCGCGGCCTCCCTGCCGTCGATCCAGGCGCGGCGCGAGGCGCGTTCGAACACCAGGCGGCTGCTGGCCAGGCGGGCGGCGGCGGCGAGCGGCGGCTGGCCGGGGCGGGCGCGGCGCAGCACGGCCCGGATGCGCGCGATCAACTCGTGCGGATCGAAGGGCTTGTTGAGGTAGTCGTCGGCGCCTTCCTCCAGCGCCATGGCGCGCTCGCTGGCCTCGCCGACCTGCGTGAGCAGGATGACGGGCGTCCAGTTGCCGGCCTGGCGCAGCCGGCGCAGCGCCTCGCGCCCGTCCACGCGCGGCATCATCACGTCCAGGATGAGCAGGTCTGGCGCGGCGGCGGCCACGGCGGCCAGCGCCTCTTCGCCGTTGGCGGCGACGCCCACCTGGAAGCCGGAGCGCTGCAGGAAGGGCGCCAGGTTGTTGGTGATGGCGGCCTCATCGTCCACCAGCAGGAGGCGGGGTTTGGTGTCCATGATCGGCGTTGGCGGTCAGCGGTTGCGGCCGTATTGCTCGTGGCTGGAGACCCAGTCCGACGACGAGATGGCCGAGGCCAGCGAGATCTCGCCGGCCAGGGCGACGCCGGCCACGATCTCGGCCAGCTTGCGGACCTTGCCGCGGCCGGCGCAGCCCAGGACTTCCAGGCACTCGCGCTGGGTGGGCAGGTTGGTGCCGCCGCCGTGCGTAGCCACGATCAACGACGGGATGGTGAGCGAGATGTACAGGTCGCCGGTGGGCGTGATCTCGGAGTAGATGACGCCGGCCGACGACTCGGCCACGTTGGCCACGTCCTGGCCGGTGGCGATGAACAAGACCGTGATGGCGTTGGCCGAGTGCAGGCCGTTGTTGTTGGCGTGCGACATGAAGGCGCCCAGGTTGGCGACGCCGGCGTGATAGGTCAGGTTTTCCGGCTCCACGCGCAGGTGTTCGCCGAGCACGTTGCGCTTGATGAGGGCCTCGGCGGTGACGCGCTTGCCGCGCGTGCGCATGATGTTGACCTGCGAGGCCTTCTTGTCGGTGGCGAAATTGGACTCGAGATAGAAGCGCCGGATGCCGGGGTAGTGGTCGATGATCCAACTGCTGGCGGCAAAGGTGGCGCGGCCGACCATGTTTTGGCCGGCGGCGTCGCCGGTGGTGTAGTTGAAGCGCAGGTACGCGAACTTGCTGGCCAGATAGGGGTCGATGTCGATGAGCTTGGCGACGCTGGAAGTGGCCTCGGCTTCCTCGCGGATCTTGTCCAGGTTCTGCTCGACCCAGCGCAGGAACTCGCGCGCCTGGCGGGCGTCGTCGAAGACAAAGACCGGCGCGCGCTGCATGGCGTCGGCGACCACCGTGCACTTCACGCCGCCGCACAGGTTGAGGACCTTGATGCCGCGATTGTAGGAGGCCACCAACGTGCCCTCCGACGTTGCCAGCGGGATGAGAAAGTCGCCCTGGGCGTGCTCGCCGTCGATGTGGATGGGGCCGGCGAAGCCGAGCGGCACCTGGGCGACGCCGGTGAAGTTCTCGCAGTTGCCCTTGGCGCGGTGGGGGTCCCAGGCGAAGCCCGCGGCATGCTCGAGCTTCACGCCGGTCTGTGCCTGCACAAAGGCCTGGCGCAGCTGGATCGCCGCCGGGCTGTAGTCATCGGCCGGGTCGCGCGGGATGCGCAGCCGGCCGTCCTCGCTCTCGGCGATGGCGTCCTCCACCTCGAAGGCGAGCTTGCCGAAAGGGTTGGCGCGAAACGCGATCTCGAGCTTGTGCTTGCCGGCAGCCAGCCGCGGCCCGGCGACAACCACGGTAATGGCGGCGCGCAGCGGAAACGGCACCGGCTGGCCGGCCGCCAGCTGCTGGGCCGGCAGCTGGGTGCCGTCGGCCAGGCGCAATTGCAGGGCGTCCAGCGGCAGCGCCTGCCCGTCCAATTTCAGCCCGAGCATTTCGGCCAGTTCGGCGTCGCTGAGGCGGTTCTTTACCGAGAACTCGATGCCGTGCTCCGTGTTCTTGAGACTGCGGAAAGTGTAGAGCTGTTTCAGCAGCAAGCTCGGGACGAACATGGTGTTCTCCTTGTTGGGTTGGGTGCCGTTGTGAAAGCGGGCTGGCCGGCGCGCGGCAACGCCCGGCATTATAGCCGCGGGCGGCGCAGGCGCAAAAAAAAGCGCCCGGGGCGGGCGCTTAAGGTGGGCTTGTTCAGGCGGGGCGGCTCAGGCGGACCGGGCTGCCGAAGGCCGGCTTGCCCTGGAGCGCCTGCCAGCGGCGCTCGGCGTCCTCCGGTTTGATCCACCATTCCCAGACCGACTGGCCATCTGTGTCGGTATAGCGCAGGGTGGGTTGGCGGCCGAGCAGGTTGGCGGCCGCGCCGGTCACGGCGGTGGCGGCGGGCGCGGCGGTGAGCCGGAACCACGCGCCGGGCTCCCATTCCAGCCGGACCGGGCCGTTATCGGCGTAGCCCTGCATGACGATGGGCGCGGTGGCGCTGACTGTTTCCAGCCAGAGCGAGCCGAGGCGCTGGTCCCAGAAGCTGGTGCGGACGCGCTCAGCCAGCAGATACGGGCGGCCTTCCGGGGCGCGGTAAAACCAGGTGGCGGCAGTCGTGGTCATACGCTCTCAGGTGCGGTTGCGGTAGAGATCGCTCAAAGCGGCTTTGACAGTCTCCAGCAGCTTTTCGCGGGAGGTGGGCTTGACCAGGTAGCGGTAGGCGCCGGCCTCCATGCCCTCCACCATGTCCTCGACGCGGCTCTTGGCCGTGAAGAAGATGACGGGCGGGACGGCGTAGACGTGGCGCAACGCCTTGAGGACGTCCAGGCCGCTCAGATCCGGCATCATGATGTCCAGGATGATCAGGTCCGGTTTTTCCCGGGCCGCGATCTCCAGGCCGGTCCGGCCGCTGGTCGCTTTCATCACCGTATAGCCGGCGCGGCCCAAGGTCAGGCTGAGCAGGCTGACGGTATCCGGTTCGTCGTCCACCACCAGAATTTTCTCAGGCATACCCGTGGGCGGTGCGCAAGGCGGTTCTCCCAGCCCCAATCATACCAGCAGGCGCAGCGGTTCTTCAAGCGCCTTCTTGATCGATTGTAAGAATTGGGCAACCTCGGCGCCATCCGTCACCCGGTGGTCGGCCGCACACGTCATCTTCAGGCGCGTGCCGGGCACGATCTGGCCCTCGCGCACCACCGGCACCTCCTTCACGGCGCCCACCGCCAGGATGCCGGCCTCCGGCAGGCTGATGATGGCCGTGAAGTGCTCGATGTCATACATGCCCAGGTTGGAGACGGTGAAGGTCGAGCCTTCGATATCGGCTGGCTGGACCTTGCCCTCGCGGGCGCGCGCGACCATGGGCTTGACTTCGGCGGCCAGCTGGGCCAGCGGCTTGACGTCGGTGTCCTTGGTGACCACGGTCAGCAGGCCGCTGGGCACAGCCACGGCGACGCCGACGTTGACGTGGCCGTGGCGGATCAGCTTGTCGCCGCCGAAGGACGCGTTTAAGTTCGGGAACTGGCGCAGCGCCAGGCCGACGGCCTTGACCACCAGGTCGTTGACCGAGGCTTTGCGCTCGTCCGGCAGCAGGGCGTTGACCTGCTTGCGCAGCGCCATGGCCGCAGCCATATCGACTTCGATCGTGAGATAGATGGCCGGGACGGTCTGGGTGGACTCGGCCATGCGCCGGGCGATGATGCTGCGCAGCTTGGTGAGCGGGACGACCTCGTCTTCGGCCGTGACCGCGGCGGGGATGACGGCCGGGGCCGGGCGGGGCGCTGGCGCGGCGGCGGCGGGGGCAGCCGGGGGCGCGTTCTGCAGAAAGGCCTCCACATCCCGCTTGACCACGCGGCCGTTGGGGCCGGTGCCGCCGATCTGGGCCAGGTCCAGGCCCGCGTCGCGCGCCATCTTGCGGGCCACCGGCGACGCCAGGATTTGGCCCGTGGGCGCCGCGGCTGCGGTGGCGGCCGGCGCGGCCGGCGCGGGCGCAGCCGCCGGGGCCGGGCTGGGGTTGGCGCCGCCCGGTGCGCGGCCGGTGAGGGCCTGGATGTCCACGCTCTCGTTCGGCTCGGCGATGACGAGCATCGGCGAACCGACCGGCACCGGCGTGCCCTCGTCCACCACCCAGCCCTTGACCACGCCGCCGACGTAGGCCTCCAGTTCGACCGTGGCCTTGTCGGTCTCGATCTCGGCGATGATCTCGCCCTTGGCCACCGCGTCGCCGACCTGCTTGAGCTTGCGGACCAGCGTGCCTTCTTTCATGTCGAAGCCCAGCTTGGGCATCGGGACAACTTCTGCCATGGGGACTCCCGGTGCTAGTGATAGTCTCTAGTCTCGATCTCTCATGCTTAGAGATTGGAGTTGGCGACCAGAGATCAGGGATCAGAGAACGGCCTTCACGGCCCGAACCACATCTGCCACTTGCGGCAGGGCGGCCCGCTCCAGGTTGGCGGCGTACGGCAGGGGCACTTCCTTCTGCGCCACGCGCTGGATGGGCGCGTCCACGTAGTCGAAGCACTCCTCGTACAGGCGGGTCGCCACCTCGGCGCCGACACCGTAGGTGGGCCAGGATTCCTCCACCACCACGGCGCGGTTGGTCTGCTTGAAAGACTCGAAGACCGGGTCTAGGTCCAGCGGGCGCAGCGAACGCAGGTCGATGACCTCGCACTCGATCCCGTCCTTGGCCAGCTCGGTGGCGGCCTTGAGCGAGATCTCGACCATATTGGAGTAAGCCACCACGGTCACGTGCCGGCCGCGGCGCTTGACGTCGCTCTTGCCGATAGGGATGAGGAAGTCCTTGTCGTCCGGCACCTCGCCGCGCAGCGAGTACATGGTGGCCTGCTCTACGAACATCACCGGGTCGTCGGTGCGGATGGCGGCCTTGAGCAGGCCCTTGGCGTCGGCGGGCGTGCTCGGGCAGACCACCTTCAGGCCCGGGAAGTGCGCGAACAGGTGCTCGACGGTCTGCGAGTGCGTGGCGCCGAGCTGGCGGCCGCCGCCAGAGGTGGTGCGCACCACCAGCGGGCAGCGGAACTGGCCGCCGAACATCGAGTGGACCTTGGCGGCGTGGTTGACGATCATGTCCATCGCCAGGAAGGCGAAGTTGATGCCCATGATCTCGGCCACCGGGCGCAGGCCGTTCATGGCCGCGCCGACGGCGGCGCCGACGATGATGCCCTCCGAGATGGGCGTGTCTTTGACGCGCGCCTCGCCGAAGCGGTCCAGCAGGCCGGAGGTGGCGCCGTAGGTGCCGCCCGCCGCCGCCACTTCTTCGCCGAGCACCACCACGCTGGGGTCGCGCTCCATCTCTTCGGCGATGGCCTGCGCGATCGATTTCGCGATAGTCAGGACTGCCATTCAATTCTCCACGTAGATGTCGGTCCAGATTTCACTGTCGTCCGGGACGGGCGAGGCCTCGGCGAACTGCACGGCGTCGGCCATGATCGCCTTGACTTCGTCGTCGACGCGGTCGATCTCGGCCGGGGCGATGCCGGAATCCAGCAGCACCTTCTCGAACTTGCCGATCGGGTCCTCGGCCTGCCACTTGCGGATCTCTTCCTGCGTGCGGTACGGGCGCTGGTCGCCCATGGAGTGGCCGCGATAGCGGTAGGTGTGCACTTCCAGGAAGTACGGGCCATTCCCGGCGCGGCAGTGCGCCAGGGCGGCGGCCGTCTTGGCGCGCACGTCCAGCAGGTCCATGCCGTCAGCGCTGTCGCTGGGGATGGCGTAGGCCGAGGCCTTGCGCCGGATCTCGGTGACGGCCGAGACCTTTTCGACCGGCGTCCACATGCCGTACTTGTTGTTCTCGCAGATGAAGACCACCGGCAGCTTCCAGACGGCGGCCAGGTTGAGGGCCTCGTGGAAGTAGCTGATGTTGGTGGCGCCGTCGCCGAAGAAGCACAAAGTGCAGCCCGCGGTCTGGCGGAACTGGTCGGCCCAGGCCAGGCCGGCCGCCAGCGCGATCTGCGCGCCGACGATGGCGTGGCCGCCCCAGAACTTCAGGTTGATATCGGCCAGGTGCATCGAGCCGCCCTTACCCTTGGCGCAGCCGGTGACGCGGCCGAGCATCTCGGCCATGGCGGTGCGCGCGCTCATGCCGGCCGCCAGGGCGATGCCGTGATCGCGGTAGCCCGTGATCAGGCTGTCTTGCGGCTGGCGGGCCGCCACGGCGCCGACGCCGGTGGCCTCCTGGCCGATGTACAGGTGCATGAAGCCGCCGATCTTGCCCTTCTGGTACAGCTCCTCGCACTTCTCTTCAAACAGGCGGATCAACACCATCTGTCTGTAGAGCTCGAGCATCTCGGCCTTATCCATCGGGCGGCCTCCATCGGTTGGTGGCATCGGGGTCTTGGGTTCTGAGAATGTCGCACTGAGGGTCATAGGCGTTTACGTCACGACAGGAATTTTGACGGCGGGATTATACCACCTACAAGACGTAATATGCGGTTGAGTATAATCGGAAAATGGCCGGGGATTACTTTGCCCTGTTACAGAACACCGGCGACCCCGTCCGGGATGTGCGGCAGTTTCTGAGACGGGCGGGCCGGCTGGATACGTTGAGGCATGTGACGCAGGTGCGGGCCGCCGGCCGGCGCCTGGCGCGGCGCCTCGGCCTGGCGCTGCCGCCGGTCGACCTGGCCTGCCTGGCGCACGACCTGGCGGCCGTGGTCCCGCGCTCCGCGCTGCTGCAGGCGGCCGCCGATTGGGCGGTGACCTTGAGCGAGGGCGACCGCGCCATCCCGGCCGTGATCCACGGGCCGCTGGCGGCGGCAGTGCTGGAGCAACGCCTCGGCGTGACGGACGGCGACGTGCTGAACGCCGTGCGCTATCACACCACTTTGCGCGCCGGCGCCGCGCCGCTGGAGCAGCTGGTCTTCATCGCCGACAAGATCGCGCTCGATCCAGCGAGCCGCGACACGGGCTTTCACGCCGCGCTGCTGAGGGCCAAAGACGAAGCGCCTCTGCCTGAGCTGTGCCTGATCTATCTGGATTGGGTGGTGACGGAGGCGCCGGGCTTGGGTTGGACCGTGCACCCGGCGGCGCGGGCGGCGCGGGAGTGGCTGCGGGCGCGTTGACGGGTCAACGCGATCCACGTCATGCCGGCGCAAGCCGGCATCCAGGCGCAGAAACCAGCGAACCGCGTCCCTGCTTTGCTTCCGGTTTGGAAACGCATAGAATTGAGGCAAGTCTTTTGGGGGCCATTGCGGCCTAACGCAGGCCATTTCCCGCCATGCCTCAACCACTGCAAGCCTTCTGGACCTGGGCGACCACCGATCCGCTGGGCATCACCATCTTCGGCGGAGTGCTGTCGGCGCTGGTGGTGATCATCATTCAAGCCGCCACTGGCTTGCCGGGCCGGGTCTGGCGCGGTCTCCTGGCCGCGTTGCGCCGCGCCCTGGCGCCCCGCGAGCGTCACCCGGTAAACGTCTTCGAAGTCGTCACCGACCCCGAAACGTTGCTGCCCCAGTTGTACAACGCCGCCGACACAAGCCCGCTGGCCGACCATCGCCTCCCCTACCAGCCGCGCGAACCCGGTCGTGATCTCCAGACAGAGTTGCGGTTAGCGCTCAGCCGCAGCCGGTACTTGCTGCTCACGGGCCGATCCGGGGTGGGCAAGACACGCGAGGCCGCCACTCTGGCGCGCTCGTTGATGAACGAAGGCTGGCGTGTGCTGCGCGTCAGCCGGGGCTGGCTGGAGGAGCCCAGCCAACTCCCACCCGAACTTAGCCGCGACAGACGCCGGGTCCTGATCTTTCTGGACGATCTGAACGGCCTGTTCAGCAGCCAGGCAGCGCCGGAGCGGCCGGCACATGGTGGCGAACCTCCGTTGCTGGCGCCCTATCGCGAACGTCTGCTGCGGGTGCTCAAGTACTTCGAGCGTGAGTGCACCGAGGACGAGGTGCGCGTTTTGGCAACCGCCCGCGATGAAGCGGATCAGTGGCGGCAGTTGGGCTATGACGCCAACGACGAACTGTGGAAACGTTTTGCCCGCCAGGCGCTGTTGCCGCTTGACCCACCCGCCACGCTGGGCGCACTCAAGGCCTTTTCACAGGCCGGGGCGCTCGGGGCGGATGACTCCGACCTGCGCCTCATCGCGCGGAGAAATGATGGGACCTTTCGCAACGTCGCCCTCAACCTGCAACGCCTGCAGCGCGAGGCCGCGCCGGTGACACCTGATCGTTACCGGCCCTCGCTGGAGGGCTCCTGGCGCGAAAGCTACGAGCGCGCCGTGCGCCTCTATCCACCGGCGCGGTACCTTTACATCGCGATGGACCTGCTGCGCCAGGCCGGCCTCGATCTGTACGGATGGTTGGTCCTGCCCACGGCGCAGCACCTGTGGGCGGGTAATTGGTTCACCGCGCCATTGCGCCGGATACAATTGGCGCGGGCCTGGCGGGGCCTGACACTCAACCGGAAGACTTTGACTCTAGACGGCGCCGGCCGCGCCCAGCCGGCCGACGGGCAATTGGAGGGCCATGACACGCCGGTAGAGTGGGCGGCCCATGGAGACTACCTGCAGGGGCTGATTCTGCGGCAGGCTGAGCAGCATGGACCACGCGCAATCAATTCCCTGTTTGGCTTGAGCGCCCGCTGGTTTGGGCGGCGGGAGTACGCGCGAGCCGAAGCCTTGATGCGCGGAGTACTGAGGCTGGAGCCGCAAAACGCGGCGGCGTACTCCAATCTCGGCTTGTTTCTGGCCGACGATGCGGGGCGGCGTGGGGAAGCGGAGCAGGCGTATCGGGACGCGCTGCGCTGTGACCCGAACCTGGCCCAGGCGTACTCCAATCTCGGCGTGTTGCTGGCCGACGATGCGGGGCGGCGTGGGGAAGCGGAGCAGGCGTATCGGGACG
>CALFZO010000118.1 GCA_937952305.1 uncultured Anaerolineales bacterium
GGCCGAGGCCCTGCGCGAGGATCTGTTGCCCCGGCTCCGCGCCATGGCCGGCCATAGCCACGCCGCTCTTCGAGCTCGAACCAGTAGCAGTCGACCGGGCCTTGGCCTCCCGGCAGAAACTCCAGACCGGTGGCCGTCACGCGCAGGTCGTCCAACGGGCCCTGAAACTGCGCCGTCTCGCCGGTCAACCCAGACAACATCCGCCCCATCATGGCTGTAATCGCCGTTGACGCGCCAGACATCCACTTAGCCACGCCGCTCTCCTCTCGTCCGCAGGGCCGCGATCACGCCGTGCGCGCCCTGCCATGGCCCGACGATCGACATCGGCTGGGCCGCCCAGTTCTGGATCAGGACCCAGGCGTAGCCGGCCGGCAGGATGATCCACAGCAGCCAGGCCCCGACCGTCCGGACTGTGCCGAGGTTCTGGGTCAGCACCTGCCCGGCGGACTGCGCGCCGCCGAAGACGCCGGCGAGTTCGGCCGGCGTGAGCTGGCCAGCCTGCCAGAGGAATAGCCGATAGCCGATGACGGCCAGGCTATACACAATCAGGCCGGCTTTGGTGCTCCATAGCAGCGCCCATCTTTGCTGTGGCATCATGGTCAGGGCCAGCACGGCCAGCAGCCACAGGCCGGCGCCGATGGCCGGCACCGGCGCTCCCAAGGCCAGCGTTGCGGCCAGCCATAGGAGCAGGGCGGTCAGGGTAGTGGCCTGGGCGGTGCGCGGCAAACGAGGGGCCGCCGCGCCGGAGTACCGGCCGGGCGCGAACACGGCCGCCTGCTGGGCCAGCTGGTCGAACACTAGGCCGATAGTGGCCGCGCAGCCCAGTGCGATCCAGTGCGCCAGGTTGTCCAGGAACAGGTATACGACTGCTAGACCGCCATTGGCCAGGTAGATCAGTCCGTCGGTGAGCGCGTTCAACACGTTTTCCAGCATGGCATTATCCCCGGCTCCGCTCCCACATGACGGTCAGGATGACGGCCAGGAAAGCCAGGCCGGTGCCAGCCAAGATGGTGGTCGCTTCCATTGTGGGCCTCAGCGGCCGGCCAGCCACGCGCCGTCCGAACCCTGCCCATCGCGCATGGCCTCGGCGCCTTGGGCCAGCGTTTGGTGAAGCAGTGGCAGAGCTTCCGCCCGACAGTTCACCCCCAGTTTGCCGAGGATGTTCGAGATCGCGCCGTCGACGGCCTTGGCGCTGACGCCGCGGGCAGCCGCGATCTCGCGCGTGGTCGCGCCGTCCAGCAACCGCCGCGCCACGTCGCGTTCGGCCGGTGTGAGTTTGTAGCGATACGAGTGATCGCGGGCCTTGAAAGGCCGCTGGGAGTCGAGCGGCACAGTGGTACCTCGGAAGTTGAACATAGCGCAGTGTCTCCTTCTCCAATGGATCGGCTTCAGGCGGCCAGCGGCCGGATCACTAACGGGGCGTGGCCGGCCGGCTGGCCCTCGAGTTTGACGTTCAGGCAGTAGTCACCGGGCATTTCGACCGGCACATCCTTGAGCGTGATGCCCTGCAGGTGATAGGTCCGGGCCTCAAAGCCGAAGTTGGTCTCCGAGACGACCTGGCCGGCCGGGTTCACCATTTGGAGTGTGCCGGTATACCGCCCGCTTCCGCCGCAGAAGATCAGGTTGATGGTCATTAGGCCCAAGCGGGCCGGGAAGGATGGGCTATACAGGTCATACAGCACGCGGTGCAGGGTGTAGCGGCCATCGCCGTTGACGAGCGTCTGCAGCACGTCTTCGCTGGGGACGATGGCGACAAGATGGGGTGTGGACATGGCTTCCTTTCAATTGGTGACTGGCAAGTGGGCAGTGGACAGTGGACAGTGGACGATTGGGAAGTGATCAGTTACCAGTTGTTGATCACTGTCCACTCCCCATATCAAAACAACCCTCCGCTCAGCACCGGCCCGGCCATCACCGTCAGGATGACGACGATGTATGGCAGAAAGAAGAAAAAGATCATGGGCAGGATCAGCTCCGAGCCGACCTTCTCGGCCCGCAGCTGCGCCGCCCCGATGAAGCGCGCGGCGGTGTCGCGGGCGATCTGGCCGAGTAATTCCCGGGCCCCGGTGCCGCGCCGCTTGATGTTGTCCAGGGCGCGCACGAACGTGATCAACTCGCGTTCGTTGCCCTCCAGCGCCTCCTCGATCAGGGCGCCGGGCTGGGCGCCTTCGGTGAAGAGCGACCGGCCGGCCGCCCGCTGTTGGGCCTGGCGAAACCAGGCCGCCCCAAGGCCGGGCGCGTGCGAGAGGCGGGCCACGGCCTCCTGCAGCGTCGTCTCGGAGGCGACCTCGGCGGCCATGATGGCGACCAGTTCGGGCAGCTCCGCCGCGAACTGCCGGCGCGCTCGGCGGGTCGGCGCGCGCAGGTAGAGCAGATTAAAGACCAGCGGCAGCGTGATCGGGATGGCGAGCACGGTCAGCGCACTGCCCCGGCCGACGAGCAAGGCCAGAATGGCGCCGGCGACACACAAGGCCGCGTGCAGGGCGGCCACTTCCATCACCGACCAACCGGTCCAGCGGCCGGCCAGCTGCGACCAATACAACTGCTGCTCGAGCGCGCGCAGCCAGCCCAGCGGCGTGAACTTAACGACCGGCTGGAAGAAAGCCAGCAGGCCGCGGTAGAACGGCAGGCTCTCCTGGGAGTCGGGCGAGTAGGCGGCTTCCATCCGTCTGGTGAAGTAGCTGGCGGGCAGCGGCTGCCGGTTGTAGACAAACCAGGCGGTCAGGACCGCGACCAGCAAGGCGATTATGGTCTCCATCGCATCCTTCTTTATCATTGGCCGGCCGCACGCCGGCGACAGATTCGCTTGAGATCGCGCAACCCTTGGCTCACTTTATGATAGGCGGCCGGTTGCCGGACGCCGAGCGCGGCCCCGACCTCGCGGTACTTGTGTGGACCGGCTCCGTCCAGGCCGAAGCGCAGCGTCAGCGCCTCGGCTACGTCGGGCTTCAGGCCGCGCAGCAGAGGACTGAGATTGCCCTCCAGCGCGCCCAAGCCTGCCAGGTCGTCGGTCGATACCCTGTCTCCTTCCAGCGCACAGCGCATCAACCAGCCCTCCGGCCAGGGCAATTGGAGCAAGTCGTCGTCGACGACGCTCCAGCGGGCCGGCCGCGCGCCTGGCTCCGGGTGGCTTGAACTGCACGAGCGCTGCGGCCCCAGGATGGCCGTTTCGCGCCGGCGCAGTTCGACAGCCAGGACGCGCAGGCTTTCCCAGGCTGCTCGCAGCGCCCGGCGCTGGTCGGCCGGCGCCAGGGCAGTGAAGTCTTCCAGAGCCGAGATCTTCTCGCCCAAATCGATGATCAGAGGTTGAACCAGCATGCCTAGACCGCCTCGCGGGCCATGTCGCTCATCACGACATAGCCGAGATACATCACCACTGCCGCGCCGGCCAGCGCCATCTGGACGAGCGGCAGTTGGAAGGAGGTCCGGAAGGTGATATCGCCCATGAAGAACAGCAGCGTGACCGCCAGCAGGGCCGGCACGATGCGGGCCGACTGCATCTGCTCCGCGGCTTTGGCCTGGGCCTTCTGGCGGGCTTCCAGGATGGACTGCACATTGCCGGCGCCAGCAACGAAGGCCTCGAAGAACGCGCCCCCGCTCCCGGCGCCGGTCTGGATGAAACGCTCCAGCAGCAAGCCCAGGTTGGCCAGGCTGACCGAGGCCGCCCGCCGCTGCAGGTTCCGGACGGCCTGTTCCCGCCCGACATGGGCGACGGCGGCCTCCAGCGCCGTCTGGCGCAGTTCGGTGGACATCGGGTTCGGGCCTTTTTCGCGCTCCAGGCCGTCAGCCACTTCTGAGAGCGCCGCCGCCACGTCCGGGTTGGCGCGCAGGATGGCGAGCAGTTCCACATACACCTGGGGCAGATCGGCCTCGAGCCGCCGGCCGCGCCCCTTGATCCGGTCTTCCAGCCACTGGCGCGGGGCGGCCAGACACACCAGCGTCGCCCCCAGAGCCACCAGCGGCGGCATCCCCGCGCCCGTCGTGATGATCAGGGCGGCGGCCGCCGGCCCATAGTGCAGGAGCTGCCAGGTCAGCTGCGGGTTGCGCGTTGAGAGCCCGGCGGCCGCCAGGCGATACTCCGGGCTCCGCAGATCGACCGTCGGCCCCGTTGGCTGCAACGCATACGCGGCCGCCATCCGCTGCTCGGCCTGGCGGACCAGCACCTGCCGGCGGTACAGCAGGTTGTAAGCCAGGCCGAAGGCGGCCAGGCCGATGAGGGTGGCAATCAAGAGTTCCATGGTGGCCTCACTTGATCTTGAACTTGATGCCGAACAGGCTTTTCCCGTCGCCGCGCCCATTCGCCTCGTTGGCATCCATGACGGCACCGCCGATCAGCTTGGAGGCTAGGGAGTGCGCGACGCGGGCAAAGGCCTCCGTCTCGGGCGCCAGGGCCGGCGACTGGCCGCGGTTCTGTACGGCCGGCAGTTTGGCGATATAGGGAAAGGAGGCGAGCACGGGTGGGAAGCCCCCGGTGATTTTCGCCACCCCGGCGGCGAAGTCGCGTTCACTCAGGTTGTCGTCCGGTGACTTCATGTTGATCACGGCGAAGATCGACTCCAGGGGGACGCGGTGCTGCGCGGCCAGGCGCTCGGTGAAGAGCTTGTACGCCCGCACGGCCGCAAACTGGTCGTGGATCGTCGCTCGGCAAACAAGTAAAGCCATATTGGCCGCTAACACGCCCTGCACAGCCCACATCGAGTCTGCGAAGGGTGGTAAGTCCAGGAGCACGACGCCGTAGTTGAACGAGTGCGCGGCCTGGATCAGGCTGCGGATGCTGGCCGGATGTTCCGGCGGCCGCGCTGCTGCTTCCGCCAGCGCCTCCGGATCCTCGGGCGCCAGCAGGACATCCAGGGTGTCCAGACCCTGTCTCTTATACACATCTCCGAGCCCACG
>CALFZO010000119.1 GCA_937952305.1 uncultured Anaerolineales bacterium
GCCCGCCATCCACCGAACTGAACACCCCCTGGCCCTGCGTGCCGGCATAAAGCCGCTGCGCGTCGAGCGGATCCACTTCCAGGCAACGGACGTCCTGGCCGGCCAGCACCCGCTCTACGGCCCACTGGCCGTTTGTGTCACGTTCGGCGCGGGCCAGGCTTTTATTGCTCAACGCGAATAGACGATGGGAAGGCATTAGCGAAGACTCAGCCTTTCGAGAAAAACGCCCCACGCGTCAGGAATAGACATACCGCCATGATGGCGGCGCCAAGCGCATATCCTAGTCCGACTTGAGTGTCAAAAAGAATCATGCTCGCAAAGCCGATGACGAGAATCCAGGTGGTGTGCCAGGCCCAGCGTTCGCCGCGGCGGAAGGGAATGAATAGCACCACCGAAGCGTAAGCCGTGTAGGCCGTCCATCCAATAAAAAGCGTGGTCTCCCCAGCGATGACAAAGACGAGGATGAGATGGTTGAGGGTCGCTAACACGGAGAGGGTGAGCAAAGTCACCCAGGCAATTCTGGCTGTGGTGTTGGACGCAATCACGGATTGGGTTGACATGCGATACTCCCGAACGAAATGGCACTTGCTGACTGATCAGCCGCCGCCCCAGCCAGAAAACCCACACCGGATAGCCGAGGTCAGGCACAGCAGCTGAGAGGTGGATCCAAAGATAGGCACATCTGGCGGCGATGTTCAGTGAGCCTGGCCCGTCAAGTTAGCATAGCCAATCCAGGCCAGCGCCAGCGCCAGTAGCAACCCAAAAGTTGCGCTCCCCAGTTGTCCGGTGAGCGGTGGGAGAAACTCTGCGATAAAGAAAACAAAGAAAAAGCCGGCTGTTGCGGCCAGCAGGAGGATCCCCGCCCAGCGTGGATAAACTCCGGCCTGGAGAGTCGCTGTTCCGGTGAATAGCAAACCGAGGGTCAAGGCACCCCCCAGTCCAAACGCAACCGGGCTCTCGCCTGGCACTGCGCGGATAGACGGGTAAAGCAACGGGGTCGCTCCGATGACGACGATGAGGACGATGCCGACGTGCAGTAACGCGTGACCCGCGAGGCCAAGCCGACCAGCCAAACGCGCTTGTCTGGCATACATACCCGGCAGAGACACTAACGGAAGAATTGAGGAGAGAAGGAGCAGCGAGCTGAGGCCGGGCGAAATCACCCGGTTGATCACCGGCATAAAGGACAGCCCAACAATCGCCGCCCCCAAGATGGCTGCTCCGCCCAACAGCAGAAGTCCACTTAATCGAAGTACGGTGGGGGTCATTCCCGGTTCTCCTGAGGTTGCTCGTTTCTGTTCATACTTTCAGTGGGCCGGCCCTTCCACGGGCGGCAGGTTATTTAGGTAAGCGTAAATGGCTTTGAGTTCGTCATCGGTGGTGGCCGCCCGGAATTCCGGCCAGGGCATGCGTGGTTCAGAAAACCCGCTGGGCAAGGTGAGGGTCGGCACTGTCCCGCCGCCGGGCAACTGGCCGGTGTTGAAGAAAGTCATGAATTGTTCCTCACTCCACTGCGGCACGATCAGAGTGAGATTGGGGCCGGGCGGCGGGCCGGGCTGGCCATTCTCCAGCTTGCCCTGCAGTTGGTCGCCATGACACTCACGACAGCCGAGAATGTCCACCATGTATTTGCCATACTCCGTGGTCCCCGGCGGAGGCGCGCTGACGTTGCTCACTGGGAGTTGTGCCGTTCTAATATCAGAGAGGTTGAGGAACAGCGCGCCCAGTAAATTGAGTTGATTGGCTGGGGTGGGGCCGCCGGTAGGCGGTTGTGAACGCAAGTAAGCCACAATGGCCCGCACATCTTCATCACTGAGGTTGCGGGCGATATTGGACGGCATGATCAAGAGCGAGCGGCCACTCTTGTGGATACCCTCACGAATGGCGCGAATGACTTCGCCATCCGTCCAATCATCAATATCGCCGCCGGGGGTGAGGTTGGGCGCGTAGAGCGTGCCCAGAGGCGGGAAATCAAACTTATATACAAAATCCACGCCGGAGAGCGGAAGTTCAAGGCCGGGTGAATGGCAACTCATGCAGATGTGCGCCAGCTGCTCACCGCGCGCAATTTGTGCTTCGGTGCGCGCCACCTGAATATCAGCTACTGGGTTAGGGAATTGCTGATTCAGCATGTAAAAGCCCCTCAGCGCCAACCCCAGCAGAACCACCGGGATCAAGGTCAGCAGGCCGGCGCTGACTACGCCTGCCCATCTCAACCGCCCAGGCCGGATGCGCCCGGCGCGCCTAGTCAAGACACCGAACAAGACGCTCAGCCCGACGAGTATGGGAATCCCAACGCTGTCGAACATGGACAACTCCCGAAGTGAGTCGCGGCCGTGGGTTAGCTGATCGTCACGGTCGGTCTGCGATTGGTGCCACAATACGACGGGCGATTTCCCAGGCGCCAGAGAACAACTCCCGACTTCTTGGGAAGCTGCGGCAGGAAGAGCGCAACCGGGCCGGCCGGCGCGCGAGGGCCGCGACGCCAGCGGCCATCACGTCGTCACTGGGCGCATCATCGCGCCCAGCGAGAACACGCGCAGCGCGGCCGCCTGGATCCTGAAGTATGACCCGCAGAACACGGACTACTTGATCAAGTTGGGGTATGAGGACGCGCGGCGGATGCTGGGATAGCGTGATAAGGATGGGGGCACGGGTCCGGGGCGGAGCTAGACAGGGCGCGGCCTATCCGGATTCACACTCCCGTCAGTTGGCAGAGCTTTCCAAAGATTGGCCCCATTCCAGAACTTGCTCCGCCATCTCTTCCAGTTTTCGCGCCCGTCCCCGCTCCCGCGCCGCGTTCAGGATCGGCCCCGGTATCTGCGCCTCCAGTTGGGCCAGCAATAGTTTGGCCCGATCCTTCGTCTCCCGGTTCGTCGCCGCGTGATGAAAAACCAGCGCCGCCAGTTCGGCCGCTCGTTCTGGTTCCGCTTGCCGGGCCAGCAGGGCGGCGGCGCTCACCAGCCCGAACAGCATCGCCGATAGGGAGCCGATCTCCCGCGCGGTCCGCAGCGCTTCGTGCGTGTGCTGCCAGGCGGCGCGATCTGCGCCAAGCGCGCCGGCCACGCCCCCTAAACTCGCCAGGGCATGCGCGGCGATGTGGCGGTGCCCGAGTTCACGGCAGAGCGCCAGACATTCTTGGAGCAAAGATTGGGCCTCGGCGTACTCCCCCAACATATGGCAGGCGACCCCCCAGTTGTTGAGCGCGACAGCCACCCCCATCGGATAACCGATCTCGCGGAAAATGCCGGCGGCCTCACGTTCGAGGGGCTTGACCTCGGCATACCGGGCCTGGCCGAGCGCGATAAAACCCAGGTTGACGAGCACGGTGGCGACCCCGCGCCGATCCCCCAGTTGCCGCCGGAGTGTCAGCCCCTCGGCGTGCAGGCGCTCGGCTTCTTCAAACTCACCCCGTTCGGCGTGGGCCACGGCCAGGCTGTTGAGCGAGGCCGCTATCGTGTGAGGTTTCCCTGCTACCCGGTAAAGGGCCAGGCTTTGGCCGGCGTGCGCAATAGAGGCGGCGAAGTCGCCCACCGCCCGAGCCATGTTGGCCAGACATTGCAGGCAGAGCGCTTCCTCCGCCGGGAGGGCGGGTGGCGTGTTCCGAAAAATCGCCAGGCTCTGTTGAATCAGCGGGCGGGCGGTCTCGAAGCGGTCGAGCCGGTGATAAAACCAGGCTTGCCGGACCACCAGCCGCGCATAGAGCGGGGTGGCTTCGGCGGCCGAGGCCCGCTCCGCTTCAGCGGCGGCTCCGAACAAACTGACGGCCTCGGCATACCAGCCCGCGTGTTCCAGGAAAGTGCGCAGACCCTCCAGCGCCGGCGCGAACACGGCGACCTGTTGGTGCGCCACAGCCCAAGCCCAGGCCGCGCGCACATTATCCATCTCGGCCGCGATCTCCCGGCGGGCCTCGGCCTGCCGGGAGTCATTCAGGGCGTCCTCGCGCGAGGCGACAAGGCCGGCATAGTATCCGGCGTGCCGGGCCTGCGCCCCGGCCAGTTCCTGAGGGTCGGCGGCCAACTTATCCTGAGCGTACTGCCGGAGCAGCTCGTGGAGGGAATACCGCCCGGCCGGGTCGCGGCGCAGCAAGGACTTGTCGCACAGGGCCGCCAATACCGGCAGGCCGCACTGCGCCACCGCCAGCGCCGCCTCGCGCTCGCAGCCACCGCGGAACACCGCCAGCCGAACGAAGGCGCGGCGCTCGTCGCCGGCCAGCAGGTTCCACGAGTGCTCGAAGGCAGCCGGCAGGCTGCGGTGGCGGGCCGGCACGTTGGATTGGGTGGTCGCCAGGAAACCCAGGTTGCGTTCGATCTCGTCGGCAATCTCGCGACAGCTCAGGTGGCGCACCCAGGCGGCGGCCAGCTCCAGGGCGAGCGGCAGCCCGTCCACCAACTGGCAGATGCGCGCGACGGCCGCGGCCTCCTGGCCGTCCAGGGTGAAGTTCGGCCACACCGCCTGGGCATGGTGGCGGAACACCTGGACCGCACCAGAGGCAGCCAGAGGGCCTATCCCCACCTCCAGCGGGAATTCCAGTCCGCCCAGTTCAATCAACCGCTCGCCGTACAGGTTTAGCCGCTCGCGCGTGGTGGCCAGCAGACGCACATCCAGGCAGGCCTCCGTCAGTCCGCCCACCCATTCACTGGCGCCGGTCAGGTGTTCAAGGTTGTCCAGCACCAGTAGTAACTCTTTGTCACGCAGATGGGCCAGGAGTTCGTCGCGGGGGGCAAGCTTGCCGCTGAGAGCCAGGCCTAGCGCCTCGGCCACTGCGCTGGGGGCGACCTCCAGCGTGTCGGCGCCGGCCAGAGGCACGAAGTAGACGCCGTGCAGAAAGGCGTCGGCGGCGCGGGCGGCGGCCTCCAGGGCCAGCCGCGTCTTGCCGCAGCCGCCCGGGCCGATGAGGGTGATCAGGCGGCCGGTGGGGTCGGCCAGCAGGCCGGCGATTTGAGCCAGTTCCGCGGACCGGCCCACAAACGGCGTGGCCGCAGGCGGTAGATGCAGGCGGCGCAGCGCCGCCCGGATGCGCTCATAGAGAGCCGTCGTCTCGGGCGACGGCGCCACCCCCAGCTCTTTTTCCAGAATGCGCCGGCAGGTTTCGTACTGCGCCAGCGCCGCGCTGCGCTGGCCGCTGCGCGCCAGGGCCAGCATCAACTGCCGGTGCGCCTCCTCGCGCCAGGCCTCAATCCCCAGGAGCCGGGTGGCGGTGTCGATGGCGCCGGCCGCGTCGCCGCGCTGCATGCGCCATTGAGTGAGCGTGTGGAGCGCGTGGAGGGCCAGTTCGCGGAAGCGCGAGCGCTGCGCCAGCATCCAGTCCTCGAACTCGGGCGCGTCGCGGACGGCCAAGCCGGCCAGGAAATCGCCCTGGTACAGGCCGGCGGCCATTTCCAACCGCGACGCACGGCCCTCCGACGACAGGTCGGACGCCGCCGCGCGCAGGCAGGCTTCAAAGGCTGCCACATCCAGGAAGACGGCGGCCTCCGGGTTGAGCGCCACGGTGTCGCGGGTGATGAGCAGGTAAGGGTCGAGGGAGCGTCGCAGGCTGGAGAGCGCCTGGCGCAGATTGTTCTTGGCGTCGGCGTCGGCCCGTTCCCCCCACAGCAGAGCGGCCAACGCCTCCCGCTGGTGGGGCCGGCCGGTGACGGCCAGGTAGGCCAACAGCGCCGGGGCCTTGTTGGAGACGAAATCGGTCAGGGGGGCGTTATCGAGCGCCAGGTGCAGGCCGCCCAACAGCCGAATCTGCAACTCCGCCGCCATCCCCGCTCCAGTAAATGATCTCTAAACGGTGCTTTTTGTAGGATAGGACAAGAATAGCACAGACGAACCATGCCACAAGACCAGACAACCCGCCGGCCGCCGCGCTACCACACGTTCTTGCTCAGCCTCTGGGAAGAGGCCGGGAGCACTCCCAACTGGCGTTGCAGTTTGGAAAACCCGCACACCGGGGAGCGAAAGGGGTTCAGGAATGTAGAAGAACTGGCGGCGTTTCTGCAGGACTGGCTAACCCAACAAGCGGCGAAAAACCAAGCAACTTAAACAGAATGGCCCATGATGAACAGCGTCTTGTGGGTTCTTCAGATCCTGCTCGGCAGCTTCTTCTTCTACAGCGGCCTCCTCCATTTCACGGTCCCGCCCGATTTGCCCCGCAGATGGCCTGGATGTATGAGCTCCCAACGGGCCTGCATTACTTCAGTGGCGCGGCCGAAATTCCAGCGGCTCTGGGGCTCATCCTGCCCGGCCTGACGCGCCTACAGGTCAGGCTCACGCCCCTCGCCGCGCTGGGGCTGGCCGGCGTGATGCTCGGCGCGGCGGCCTGGCAATCTTCGCGCAGCGCCGTGGCCGATGTCGTCGTCAATCTGATCCTGGCCGCCTTGGCCGGTTTGGTGGTGTATAGGCGTTGGAAGCTCAACCCGCTCAAGGCCAAAGGCGCCGCGCAGCAGTAACGCGGATGGGCTGGGCGCGCCCAACGGCGCCGGTCGGGTTCAGACATGCGGAGGTTGTGATGCTGAAGACTCTTGGCCGGGTAAGGGAGATCGGGCTGGCAGGCGTGTCAGTGCTGCTGGCCGCCTGCGCCTCGGCGGATGGCCCCGTCCTCATCTCAACGGATGGCATGCGCTTTGTGCAAACTGAGGTGCGCGTTCAGACCGGCCAGCCGGTGACCCTGCACGTGGTCAACCGCGATGGCTACGCCCACGCCTTCGACATCGACGAGTTCGACGTCCACGTCCCCCTGCCGGCCGGGGCGACCGTCGAGGCCAGCCTCCCGCCGGCCGAGCCGGGCCGCTACCGCTTCTACTGCGGCTCGCCCGGCCACGCGGCGGCCGGCATGACGGGCGTGTTGGTGGTGGAGCCGTGAGCGCCAACGGGCCGCGGCGCCGTCTGCCTGGCGGTTGAACTTCAGCACAGTTTCCAGCGAAAGGAGAAAGCGACAAATCATCAGCCTCACTGGCAGCCTCTTTTGCGCCAGGCGGCGGCGCCGGTTCTGCGGACGGCCGCTGCCTGAAGCCATCGTTTTTCGTCTCACACTCGGAGGGCAACATGCTGGTCAATCTTCTAATCCTGCTGGTCGTGTTGGCGCTGACGGTCGGCGCGGGCTGGCTCACCTGGCGGGCCGTGCGCGCCCAGCGGTTGTGGGTGAAGATCGCCGGCGGCCTGGGCGCCGGGGCGCTCACGCTAGGCCTGGCCGCGATCGCGTTCATGGCCGGCCAGGGCATTGCGGCCGGCTACTTCCCGGGCGCGCCGCCCGCGCCCGACTTGAAGGTGGCGGGCACGCGCGCGCAGATCGCGCGCGGCGAGTACCTGGTCAACCTGTCGTGCGTCAACTGCCACGGCGCGGTCGGCCCGGACGGTAACCCCACCGGCGAGGGCCCGCTCAGCGGCGGCTGGGACATCGCCGCTGCCGAAGGTTTTGGGTTCATGGGCTCGATGGTGACCGAGAACCTGACGCCCGGCGGCAAACTGGCGGGCTACAGCGACGGGGAGTTGTTCCGCGTCCTGCGCCACAGCGTCAACCGCGATGGGCACAAGCTCGGTTTCATGGACTTCCTGCCCTACAAGGAACTGAGCGACGAGGATACGCAAGCGATCATCGCCTACCTGCGGTCGCTGCCGGCGGCCTCCGCCGCCGGGACCACCGGCGACTCGTTCAATTTCGTCGGCCTGGTCCTGTTGGGCTCAGGGATGTTCCCGCCGTCGGTCATGGGCGCGGAGACAGTGACAGCCCCGCCCGAAGGCATGACGGCGACCTACGGCCAATACGTGGCGACCTACGGCGAGTGCCGCGGCTGCCACGGCCCGGATATGACCGGCACAGCCGAGTCGGCGCTTGGCCCGGCCATCCCCAACCCGCGCCCGCTGGTGGGCACGCTCACGCAAGATCAGTTCTTCCAGATGATGCGCTCCGGCGTCAAACCCAACGGCGCGCCCTTCCCCGAGACCATGCCCTGGCAGAACGCCAGCAAGATGACGGACGCCGACCTGGCCGCTCTGTACGCGTACCTGACCGCGCCGGTCGATTGAGAAGCGGCCGGCTATTCCGCGAAAGAAGGGCGCGATGTTCCTGTACAACTGGATCGTCTATATTCACGTCGCCGGCGCGCTCGGCTTTGTGATGGCGCATGGCGTCTCGGCCAGCGTGGCCTTCGCCCTGCGGCGCGAGCGCAGCCTCGAGCGCGTGCGGGCCTTGCTCGAACTCTCAGCCAACTCCTATGGCCTGATGTACTTCGCCCTGCTCGTGATTTTGGTCAGCGGCGTCATCACCGCCTTCCTGGGCGGGTTTTGGAGCCGCGGCTGGATCTGGGCCTCGCTCGGGCTGTTGATCGCCATCAGCGCCGTGATGGGGATGTTAGGCGGGCGTTACTACGGCGAAGCGCGCAAGGCCGCCGGCCTGCCGTACCACGAGAGAGGCCAGGCTTTCCCGGCCCTGCCCACGCGGAGCCCGGAGGCGGTGGAGGCCTGCCTGACTAAGGCCAACCCGGTCCTGCTGGCCGCCATCGGCTTTGGGGGTTTGCTGGTCATTGTGTGGCTGATGATGTTCAAGCCGTTCTAGGAGTGGCCTCTGACGGGGATTCGTCCTCGCCTGGATCAGGTAGGTGTGGAGATGACGAGAATCATTCTGCAAGGCGCGTCTATCACCGTCCTCGCCCTCTTCGGCGGGCTGCTCCTCGGCACTGCGGTTGGCTTTTTTGTGTTTGAGTCTTTGCCCGGGCACAGCACCCTCACCCCCAGCGCCCTGCACATCTCGCTGGCCGCGTTGCCGGCGTTCGCGGGCTTCCTGGGCGGCAGCGCGGCCTGGGGGGTGGGGATGGGGCGCATGGCGGAAAGCACTGAAGCGCGGCGGATGGCGCTGGCTGGAATGCTGGGTTTTGCGCCCATCACGCTCACCCTTGGCATCGGCTTGAGCGCCGTGGAACCGTTCGTGATCGAGCAGGTTGGCGCCGTGTTTCCCGTCCACCGTATTTTCACGCTGATGTTTGTGCCCTCCGCCTTTCTGATCGCGGGCCTGAGCGCGTGGGCGGTTGGCCTGGGGCTGCGAGACCCCGCGCTCGCCGGGGTCCTCTTCTGGCGTGTGGGCGGCGCGGCGGCGCTGGCCTTTCTCGCCGTCAACGTGGTCATGGAGGCGCTTGGCTGGGTCGTGGGCGGGCCGAACGCTGCGGAACGCTCCACCATGCTCACGGTGATGTTCCTGGGCAACCTGGGCGCGGCGCTTGCGGGCGGAGCGGTGTTGGGGGGCAGCCTGGCCGCGTCCGCGCCGCACTCTCGGGCGGTCATCGGCTGAGGCGCAAGGGGATTGGGCCGCGCTGATTGAGCAACGGAGCGGGATGGGGATTGGCTGTGGGATGGCGCCCCGGCCGCCAGCGGCCATCCCATCGTCAATGGGCGCGGCCGAGATCCTCAAGTACAATTCGCGGAACACCGCTCACCTGATCAAGCTCGGATACGAAGCCGCGCGCAGCGGCGGCGGAGGCCCACCCACGCCGGCGGCCAGACCCGAATGAGTCTTCTGGAGCGAGAACCGCACCTGCACACGTTGGCGGCCGCGCTGGCCGAGGCCGCCGCCGGCAGCGGCCGCCTGGTGCTCATCAGCGGCGAAGCCGGGATCGGCAAAACCGCCCTGGTCGATGAGTTCGTGCGCGCGTCCGGGGCCCAGGCGCGGGTGCTGTGGGGCGCCTGTGATGCGCTCTTCACGCCGCGCCCTTATGGGCCGCTCCTTGATATCGCGTCCCAACTCAAGGGACGCCGGCCGGCCTGGCTCGCCGAGAATATGCCGCGCGCGACGCTGTTCGCCACGGTGCTGGTGGAGCTCCAGGCCCAGCCGACCGTCGCCATCTTCGAGGACGTGCACTGGGCCGACGAGGCCACGCTTGACCTGCTCATATTCCTCGGCCGGCGCATCACGCGCACGGCCGCGCTGCTGGTGCTGACCTATCGTGACGACGAACTCAGCCCGACGCATCCGCTGCGCGCCGTGCTGGGCGACCTGGCCGCCAACCCGGCGGTGCGGCGCCTCCCCCTCACGCCGCTATCGGAGGGCGCCGTGCGAACGCTGGCCGCGTCCCAGCCTCTCGATCCACGGGCGCTCCATCGTCAAACAGGCGGCAACCCATTCTTCATCACCGAGATCGTCGCCCGGCCCACCGGCGGGATCCCGCCGACCGTGCGCGAGGCCGTGCTCGCCCGAGCCGCGCGGCTTTCGCCTTCGGCCCAGGCAGTGCTGCAGGCCGCCGCCATCGTCGGGCCGCGCATCGAAACCTGGGCGCTGGCTGCCGTGACCGGCGCCGACGCGCACAGCGTGGAGGAGTGCCTGCACGCCGGCATGCTCGTGCCCCAGGGTGATCTGCTGGCCTTCCGGCACGAGCTGGCGCGCCAGGCCATGGTCGAGTCGCTGTCGCCTCCGCGCCGGCTGAGCCTGCACCGGCTCACCCTGGAGGCGCTGCGCCACGCATCGCTCACGCGCGGCGACCTGACGCGCCTGGCCCACCACGCCGAGGGCGCCGGCGACCCGGACGCCATTTTGGAGTACGCCCCGGCGGCCGGCCAGCAGGCCTCCGCCGCCGGCGCGCACCACGCCGGCGCAGCCCTCTACGCATTGGCGCTGCGGTTCGCGGGCAACCTGCCGGCCCGGAGACGCGCGCAGTTGTGGGAAGCCTACGCGCGCGAACGAGGCCCCTTGGATCCGAAATCAGAAGCGATCACGGCCTGGCGCGCGGCGGCGGAACTGTGGCGCGAAGCCGGCGACGCTCAGCGGCAAGGCGACAGCCTGGCCTACATCGCCATGTCGCTGAGCGAGATTGGGGCGAAAGCGGAGTGTGAACAGGCCCTGGAAACGGCCCTGGCGGTGCTGGCGGCGTTGCCGCCCAGCCCGCTCCTGATGGTCACTTACAAAACCAAGGCCCTGTTGTATTTGTACCAGGGCCGAGACGCCCAGGCCATCGCCCTGGCTGAAAGAGCCCTGGCCGTCGCCCAGCCGTTGGAAGACGCCAGCGTGATCGGGTCCGCCTATGAGGGGCTGGGTATTTGCTGGCTGGGCACAGACACCGCTCAGGCTTGCGCCTACCTGGAGCAAAGCCTGGCCCTGCAGCGCGAAGCCAAAGTTGAGATACGCCTGGCCGGGATCTATGCCAATCTGAGCTCGGTCTACTGTGAGCACTACCAGTTCGACGACGCCGAGCGCGTGTTGGCGGAGGGCCTGGCCTTTGTGGCTGAGCGCGATCAGGATCGCAATCAGGCTTTTATGCTGGGCTGGCAAGCGCTGATGTTGGCGCACCAGGGGTTGTGGGCCAAAACGGCTGAGGTGGCTGCCCAGAGCTTGCAGCGGGCGACCAGCGGCAAGTATCCGGCCTTGGTGGCGCTGGGCCGGGTGCGCGCCCGCCAGGGCGATCCGCAGGCCGGCGAGACCCTCCAGGCGGCCCTGGAGACCGCGCTCAAGCAAGGCAACCTTCAGCGCCTCGGCCTGGTCCGGGCGCCGCTGGCCGAGGCCGCCTGGCTGGCCGGCGACCGTGACTTGACTCTGGAGCACGCGCGGGCAGTCTACGAGATTGTGGTCGGCAAGCACCATCCGTGGCTCACCGGTGAGTTGGCCTACTGGCGCTGGCGGGCCGGCGACCACCTGCCGCCCCTGCCCGCGTGGACCGCCAAACCCTACGGCCTGCACCTCGCCGGCGATTGGCGCGCGGCGGCCGCCGAGTGGGAGCGGCTTGGTTGTCCCTACGAGCAGGCGCGCGCCCTGGCCGATGGCGACTATCCGGCCCAACTGGCGGCGCTCGCCATCTTCGACCGGCTCGGCGCGCGGCCAGCCGCCGCCGCTTTGCGCGCGCAGCTCCGCGCCGCCGGCGCCCGCGTGCCCAAAGGACCGCGTTCCGCCACCCTGGAAAACCCGCTTGGCCTCACCAAACGGCAGGTCGAAATCCTGGCCCTGCTCGCCGAAGGCTTGAGCAACGGCGAGATCGCCGCCCGCCTCCACATCTCCCGCAAGACGGCCGACCATCACGTCGGTGCGATCCTGGGCAAGCTGAACGTCCACTCCCGGGAAGCCGCGGTTGAACTGGCCCGCGCCCGCGCCCTTCTCACATAAGGGCCGGCGTCGCGCCAGCTCACACCCAGCCAACCAGACCCGTCCAGAGCGCCTCTCAAAATATAGGGCGGTCCGTAACCAAAGATGGGGTGGGTCGCCCGATGCGCCCGCCTCCGAACGATCCTATCCTGTCAGCAGACAGACCGAAGGAGACCGGATATGGATCGTTTCCCAGAGTGTTGGGGCGTGTCCACCTGCCTCGACCTGTACGACTGTGACCTGCGCCTGATGCAAGATGAAGCCGCCATCCGCCGCTTCGCCGGCGAGCTGTGCGACCTGATCCAAATGCGGCGTTTCGGCGAGGCCCAGGTGGTGCGCTTTGGGGATGACCCGCGCGTGACCGGGTTCAGCCTGACGCAGCTCATTGAGACCTCGCTGGTCTCCGCGCACTTCGCCGACCACTCTCGGGCAGTCTACCTGGACGTATTCAGCTGCGCGCCGTATGACCCGCAGCAAGTGGCAGACTTCGCCGCGCAGTTCTTTCGAGCGCAGCACTGCGCCCTGCAGGTAGTGGCCCGTCGCTGAGGGAGGAGGCGCGTGATTATGCCGCTCATCGCCAACGTTCTTCCGGCGACGAAAGCAGTGCCCGGCGTGCTCATCGGCCTGGCCGTCATCGCCGTCGCTGTCGCCGATGTCTGCCTTAAGAAGGCCACCCTGCACCAAGACCTGAACGCCGCGGCGCGCAGCCCCTGGCTGTGGAGCGCCGTCGCGCTGTATCTGCTCCAGATCGGTTTCTTCACCTACGCCTTTGCCTCCGGTTGGAAGCTGAGCGCCCTGGGCGCCCTGCAGACCGCGCTGTACGCCGTTATCGTGCTCGTGGCCGGCGTGGTCTTCTATCGCGAAACGCTGACCCCGGCTCAGACTCTCGGCGTTGTGCTCGCCCTGGGCGGGGTCGTCCTCATCAACTGGCGCTGATTAGGAGGCACGTGCATGTTATCTACTACCGCCCCCGCCGACCTGCTGTGTCGACCCGAGCCTTTGGCAGCGGACTTCGCCGACTTCCTGCGAGCTTACCCCGCTTATGCCAGCACCCAGCGGCTGGATCACCTCCGCGCCACCGAGTACGCGCGGCTGGACCGGCAAGGGCATGTCTACCTCGATTACACCGGCGGCGCGCTGTATGCCGAGTCGCAGCTGCGCGAGCACCTGGGGCTGCTCGCGCGCGGGGTCTTCGGCAACCCGCACTCCAAGAACCTGACCTCGCTGGCGATGACCGACCTGGTCGAGGCCACCCGCGCCTACGTCCTGCGCTACTTCAACGCCTCGCCGGATGAGTACCTGGTGATCTTCACCCAGAACGCCACCGGCGCCCTCAAGCTGGTCGGTGAAGCCTACCCCTTCGGGCCGGGGGGCCGCTGCCTCCTGACCTTCGACAACCGCAATTCAGTCAACGGCCTGCGCGAGTTTGCCCGCGCGCGGGGCGCCGCCGTCACTTACCTCCCGCTCCTCCCGCCCGATCTGCGCGCCGACGCGGCGGCGCTGGCCGAGGCGCTCGCCGCGGCCGAGCCCGGTCGGCCCAGCCTGTTCGCCTATCCGGCTCAGTCCAACTTCACCGGCGTCCAGCACCCGCTGGAATGGATCGCCACGGCGCAGTCGCAGGGCTGGGACGTATTGCTGGATGCCGCCGCCTTCGCCCCGGCCAACCGGCTGGATTTGAGCCGCTGGCACCCGGACTTTGTGGACCTGTCGTTCTACAAGATCTTCGGCTATCCGACGGGCCTGGGCTGTCTGCTGGCGCGCAAGACGGCGCTCCAGAAACTGCGGCGGCCCTGGTACGCCGGCGGCACGATCACGTTTTCGTCCGTCGTCGCGCGCGACCACTACCTGACGCCTGGCCCGGCCGGATTCGAGGACGGTACCGTCAACTACCTCAGCCTCCCGGCCGTCGCGATCGGCCTGCAGTACATCGAGTCGATCGGGATCGACCTCATCCATACCCGGGTGATGTGCCTGACGGGCTGGCTGATCGACCGGCTGCTCTGGCTGCGCCACAGCAACGGCCGGCCCCTGATCCGGCTCTACGGGCCGCCCCACACCCGCCAGCGCGGCGGGACGGTCCAGGTGAACTTCTTTGATCCGGCCGGCCGGCTGTTCGACTGTTACGCAGTCGAGGCCCTGGCCAACGCCGAACGCATCTCCCTGCGCGCGGGCTGTCACTGCAACCCCGGCGCGCGCGAGGCCGCCCTGGGCTTCACCGAGGCGGACCTGGCCCCGTGCTTCCAGGACAAAGAGACTCTGACGTTCGAGCAGTTCCTGCACGCCATCGAAGGCAAGACGACCGGCGCGCTGCGGGCGTCGCTGGGCCTGGCCACCACCTTCGCCGACGTCTTCCGCTACGCGCAGTTCGCCGAGTCCTTTGTAGATCGGCCGGCTCCGGCCGCCTGACCGGGCCGCGCCGACCTGCGCTGGTTCTGCACCGCCCGGTGCTAGAATCCGCGTATGCCGCGCCCGCTCACCCTCGGGTTCATCTCCGCCTGGCCCATCTACCAGGGCACGACGATCGACCGCTATGCCCACTCGCTCATCCAGGGCCTCAGCGCGGCCGCGCACGCGGCCGGCTGCCGCCTGCTGCTGGGCTGCGGCTTCAGCGTCACCGGCAACAGCCCGCAGCGGCGCAGTTTCTGGCCCGTGCCCGGGCCGGGGGTCGATTTTGTGCCGGTCGGCCCGTGGAACACCGACGGGCTGATCATCGTCCCGGACGAACTGACCGAAGCGCAGCTGCAATACATCCGCGACCTGCAGGCGGCCGGCTTCCCGGTCATCTTCACCACCCCGGAAGGCCCCGGCCCGCTGGTGAAGGTCGATAACGCCTACGGCATCGGCGCGGCCTTCGCGCACCTGCGCGAGCACGGCCATCGCCAGATCGCGTTCATCGCCGGCAACGCCAACCGGCGCGGGGACAGCCGCGAGCGGCTGGCGGCCTACCGCGCCGCGCTGGCCGAGGCCGGCCTGCCCGCCGACGAGCGCCTGATCGCCTTCGGCGAGCACCGCCGCGAGCAGGGTGCGGCGGCCATGCGCCAGATCCTGGCCAGCGGCGCACCCTTCAGCGCCGTGCTGGCCAGCAACGACCTATCTTGCCTGGGCGCGGTCGAAGTCCTGCGGGCCGCCGGGCGGCGCATCCCCGACGACGTCGCCGTCATCGGTTTCGACGACATCCTGGACGCCCGCTCGCTGTCGCCGTCGCTGACCACCATCCGCCATCCCACCTTCGCGCTGGGCTACCAGGTGGTGCTGACCCTGCTGGAGCATGTGCGCGGCCAACGGCACGGCAGCGCCGCCGTGGTCGTGCCGACACGGTTGATCATCCGCCAGTCGTGCGGCTGCCGCCCCGGCCACCCGGACCTGCAGTCGGCGGCGCTCTCGCCGGCGGCGCTGGCGCGCGAAATGGCTGAAGCGGCGCTGATCGAGACCCGCAACAGCGCGCTCGAGGAGCTGGAGGCCCAGACCGCGGCCTTTCTGGAAGCCTTCGGCACCAGTCTGCGGCAGCGCGAGGCCGGGCCGCTGCTGGCCGAAATCGAGCGCGCCCTGGCCTGGACCGAAGCGCGCGGCGATGACGCCCACCTGTGGCAGGCCGCCACCGGCCGCCTGCCGCAGAAGCTGACCACGCTGCTGGCGCTGGCGCCCGCCGCCGAGACGGCCTTCGCCGTCAGTCTGCTCGACCGCGCCCGGCTCGAGATCAGCGACCAGATCCAGCGCCAGACCACGCGCGCGATGCTCGGTCACCTGGACATGCTGGCCCAGCTCGGCGAGCTCACCGCCGAACTGCTGGCGGCCATGAGCATCGACCAGAGCGCCGAGATCCTGGCCCGCCACCTGCCGCGCGTCGGGATCAGAAACGCCCTCGTCGCCCTGTACGAGCCGGACGGCGACGAGCGCACCGCCCGAGGCGTCGTGCTGTTCGGCGCCGGGATGCCCGCGGCGGAAGCCGGCTTGCGCTTCGACCCGCGCCAGTTCCCCATCCCGGCCCTCTATCCCCCGGACGAGCCCGTCCAACTGACGATCCTGCCGCTGACGGTGGATGACGCCACCGCCGGCTTTGTGGCCTTTGACGCGCCCAACCCCGAGCTGTGCGCGGCCATCGTCCACAACCTGGGCGCGTCCCTGCGCACCAGCCGCCTGTACCGGGACGCGCTCGAAGGCCGCCGGCTGGCTGAGGACGCCAACCGGCTGAAGAGCCGCTTCTTGTCGATGGTCAGCCATGAGCTGCGCACGCCGCTCAGCCTGATCGTCGGCCTGAGCGAGATGGCGCTGCGCGCCGCGGCGGTGGAGAAGCGCGACCTGGAGCAGATCCACCTGAGCGCCCAGCATCTCGCCCGCCTGATCGGCGATGTGCTGGACCTGGCCAGCAGCGAGGCCGGGCAGCTGCGCATCCTGCGCGAGCCGCTCGACCTGGCCGAGGTGCTGCCCGTCGCGGCCCAGATCGGCGCGCAATTGGCCGAGGAGAAAGGCCTGGCCTGGCGCGCGGAGCTGCCGGCGCGCGGCCCGTGGGTGCTGGGCGACCGTACGCGTCTGCGCCAGGTGACGCTCAACCTGCTCAGCAACGCCGTCAAGTTCACGGCCGCCGGCCAGGTGCAGATCAAAGTCTCCGTCGCCGACGGGCAGGCCGTGGTCGCGGTCAGCGATACCGGCGTCGGGATCGCGCCCGCCGAGCTAGACACGATCTTCGACGAGTTTTATCGCGCCGAGCGCACGGTCCAGGCCGGCCTGGGCGGCCTGGGGCTGGGGCTGGCGATCACGAAGGAGCTGATCGAACAGCACGGCGGCCAGATCACGGCCACGTCTCCGGGCCAATTGGGCAGTGGCTCGACGTTCGCCTTCACGCTGCCGATCCTGTCCCTCGCCGCGCCGCCGCCGGAGCCGGTGGCCGCGCCGGCCAGGCCGGGCGCCAGCGTGCTGCTGCTGGCGGAAAACGCGGCCGCCACCGACCGCCTGGCGGTTTATCTGCAGGAGCGCGGCTTCGACCTGGTGGTGTGCCGCCTGGACGAGCAGCCGGAGTGGCTGACGCAGGTGACGGCGCTGGCGCCCGCCGCCGTGATCCTGGGCGAGCAACTCGCGGCGCGCGAGGGCTGGGCCATCGCCGGCATCCTCAAGCGCCAGCCCGCCACCGAACACATCCCGGTCCTGGCCTACGCCATCGACCTGGAGGGCGACCACGGCGGCCTGCTCGAGCTGAACTATCTGCACAAACCTCTCCAGCCCGAACAGCTGACCGAGGCGCTGGCCCGCCTGGCCGCGCCGGCCGCCGGGCCGCAGACGGTGCTGGTGGTGGACGACGACCCCGGCATCCTGGCCCTGCATACGCGGCTCGTCGAACAGACCGGCCGCCGGGCGCTGACGGCGCGGCACGGGCGGGAGGCCCTGGCCGTGCTCGAGCAGGCCCGGCCCGACCTGATCCTGCTCGACCTGAACATGCCGGAGATGGACGGTTTCGCCGTGCTGGACGCCCTGCGCGAGCGCGAAAGCACCCGCGCCATCCCGGTCATCATCCTCACCGCCCGCCTGCTCTCCGAGGCCGACCTGGAGCGCTGCCACCGCGGCGTGGCCAACATCCTGGCCAAGGGCGTGTTCAGCGCCGCCGAAACGCTGGCGCACATCGAGGCCGCCCTGGAGCGGCGCAGCCCGCTGGGCGGGGCCACCCGGCAGCTCGTGCGCCGCGCGATGGCGTTCATCCACGCCCACTACGCCGAAGCCATCGACCGGGACGCGATCGCCGCCCACATCGGCATCAGCCCGGACTATCTCACCGACTGCTTCCATCAGGCTCTGGGGGTCACCCCGCTCAACTACATCCGTCGTTACCGCATCCGCCAGGCGGGCGAGTTGCTGCGCACGACGGAGCAATCCATCACCCAGGTGGCGTTGAGCGTCGGCTTCTCGGACAGCGCCCACTTCACCCGCACCTTCCTGCGCGAGACCGGCCTGACGCCCAAAGCCTATCGGCGTAAAGCCTAAGCCCGCCCCGTCGGCGGGCCTTTCCCCGCTTTTGGGCAAAGATCGCCCGCCGCGCGACAAGACCGCGCCCGGCTTTTCCTGTGTAATCGCACTGGCGTCAGTTGCCGTTGTCTCAGGAGCGGTCAGGCCCGGCCATGTCTTCAACCCCTTTTCGATTGCTTGTCATCGGCACCGATCCGCGTTTGAGCCATCTGCTGCGGCGCTATGCCGAGCAGTGCGGGTGCCAGCTGACCGAGCACGCGCAGACGCCCGGGTTGGCGGCCGTCCGCCAGTGGCAGCCGGACGCGCTCATCTTCCTGTCCCTGGAGCACCTGCAAACTGCCCAAGCGCTGGTGGATGAATTGGCCGCGCACGAGACGCCGGTGCTGGTGTGCACGGCCGTGGCCGAGGAAGCCCGGGCCCGGGAGCTGGGGGCGGATGCCTGCCTGCTGCACCCGCTCACCTACGCCCATTTCGCGGCGGTGCTAGCGGCCGTCGCCCCGGCCGCGCCGCATTAATCCGGTTCCTGAACAAAAACACCCGGCTTTTAGGCAATCGCCCCGGCCGGCGCCTGTCTATGATCCAGGCTAAGTGCACTCATCAAGTCAGGTGGGCGCAGTCACCCCTCGACTGCGCCGCCCGCAGGTTCCGCCTCATTGCAAAGGAGAAGAGCAGATGAAGAAGTTAGGGCCCATTTTCTCGCTCATCGTCGTGTTGAGCCTGGGGCTGGCCGCCTGCGGCCCGGCCTCTACCCCGGCCCCGACGGCCGCGCCCGCCGAGCCGACGGCCGCCCCGGCCGAGCCCACCGCGGCCCCGGTTGAACCGACGGCCGCCCCGACCGCGGAGCCCGCGCCCTCGGCCACCCTGAAGATCTGGGCGGACGACACCCGCACCCCGATCTTGCTCGCCTTCGCCGATGCCTTCAAGGCTGAGTACAACGTCGAGTTGGTCGTGGAAGACCTGGGCCGCGTGCAGGACATCCGCACGCCCATGATCACGGCCGCGCCGGCCGGCGAAGGCCCGGATCTCTTCATCGGCGTCCACGACTGGCTGGGCGCGCTGGTGGAAAGCGGCCTGGTGGCCCCCATCGACCTCGGCGGCAAGGCCGACGAGTTCGTCCCGATGTCCCTGGAGGCGTTCACCTACACCGACGGCAAGCTCTACGGCGTGCCGTACGCCACCGAGAATCTCGGCTTCTTCTACAATACCGACCTGATCGAGACGCCCCCCGCCACCTGGGCCGAAGTGCTCGAGGTGGGCCAGCAGCTCCAGGCTGAGGGCAAGGTGAAGTACGCCTTCGCCATGGCCGGCGGCGGCTACGAGAACATGCCGGTCCTGACGGCCTTCGGCGGCTACATCTTCGGCAAGGACGCCGGCGGCGCCTGGAACCCGAACGACGTCGGCCTGGACAGCGCCGGCATGATCGCGGGCGTCAAGTACCTGGCCGACGCGGCCGCGGCCGGCCTGATCCCCAACACCGCCGATTATGAGACCGCCCACTCCCTTTTTGAGACCGGCCAGGTGCCGTTCCTGATGGCCGGCCCGTGGGCCATCGACCGCATCCGCGCCTCCGGCGTGCCGTACAAGGTGACCACGTTCCCGGACAACGGCGCCCCCTTCTCGGGCGTGCAGGGCTTCATGGTCAACGCTTTCAGCCAGAACGTCCTGCTGGCCCAGACCTTCCTGACCGAGTACGTGGCCACCCAGGACTTCATGCAGCAGATCTACGAGACCGGGCTGCGCCCGTCGGCGTTCAAGCCGGTTCTCGAGCAGACCACCGACCCGGACCTGCTGGCGATGGGCCAGATCACCAACGCCATGCCGATGCCGAACATCCCGGAGATGGGGTCGGTGTGGACGGCCTGGAACAACGGCATCGCGCTGGCCACGGCCGGCACCCAGGACGCCGAGGCGGCGATGAAGGATGCGGCCGGCCAGGTGCGCGCGCTCATCCAGGGCGCCCTGGCGGGCATGGTCAACCTGCCCGGCAGCTACCAGGATCAGGTGGGCTGCGGCGGCCAGTGGGACCCGGCCTGCGAGAAGACCGGCCTGGCGAAGGGCGACGACGGGAGCTACACCCTCACCGTCAACCTGAAGGCCGGCGACTACGAGTACAAGGTCGCTCTGGATGGCTCCTGGACCGTCAACTACGGCTCCGATGGCGCCCAGGACGGCCCCAACTACAAACTCAGCCTGCCCGCGGACAGCGCCGTGATGTTCACCTACAACCCCGAAACTCACCTGGTGACCGTCGAGACCAAGTAGCCGCGCGTGGCGTTTGAACCTTAGAATTGAGTGTTGGCGGACGCTGGCCGTTCGCCAACACTCAGTTCCGCCGCAGTCTCGGGTGGGCCAGGGAGGCCCGCCTGAGCGCCGGGTGAGCGTGGCGCGATGCGCCCGCGACGGAGACAGCGTCTATGAGTCAGCCCACCAAAACCGAGGCCCGCCCGCCGTCCCTGGGATCCCGCCTCACCGGGCTGGCGGTCGTGGTGCTCATCGACGCGGCGGTCATCTGGTTTGTGAGCCGGTTGATCCCCCTGGGCTACTACCCGCTGGCGGCCGCCGTCGTGGGCGTGGCCAGCTTCGTCAACCTCGTGCTGCTGCGCCGGGCGGCCTATCCGCTGCGCTGGATGGTGGTCGGGCTGGTCCTGCTGACCATGTTCACGCTCTACCCGATCGGTTTCACGGTCTGGGTGGCGTTCACCAACTACGGCGAAGGGCACTTGATCACCAAGCAGCAGGCCATCAATCAGATTCTCAAGGCGACCTACCTGCCGGCGGCGGGCAAGTCCTACACTTGGACGGCTTTTCGCGCGGACACCGGCGAGTACGCGCTCTGGCTGATCGACGCGGACGGCCAGGGCTACCTGGCGCGGCCGGGGCAGCGCCTCTCCCAACCATCGCCCGGCGAAGCCGGCGTCGGCGCGCTGGACGATAAGGGCATCCCCGCGACGCTGGCGGGCTACACCCGGCTGAACCCGTTTCAGGCCGCCACCAATAAAGACCTGACCAGCCTCCAGTTCGGCGAGGCGGGCCGCACCCTCCAGATCCGGTCCCCGCAAGAGGCGGCCGAATTGCTGCCCCTGTACGTGTACGACGCCGGCCAGGATGCCATGCGGGACCAGCAGACCGGCGCCGTCTACGCCAACCTGCGCGGCACGTTCACGTCTTCGACCGGCCAGGAGCTGCGCCCCGGCTTTATCGAGACCATCCAGTTCGCCAACTTCAGGGAGTTCTTCACCAGCCCGGCCCTGCGCGGCCCGCTGGTGCGCATCATCGCCTGGAACTTCGGCTTCGCGTCCTTGAGCCTGCTGCTGAACTTCTCTTTGGGGCTGGCGATCGCGCTCCTGTTCAACGACCCACACTTCCCGCTCAAGAAGTTCTTCCGCTCCCTGCTGATCCTGCCCTACACCGTGCCGGCCCTGATCACGATCCTGATCTGGCGCGGCATGCTCAACCCGGAACTCGGCGTGATCGACCGCACCCTGGAGGGCTTGTTCGGCTGGGCCCCGCCCTGGTTCACCGACCCCGGCTGGGCCAAGGTGGCCATCCTACTCGTCAACCTGTGGTTGAGCTACCCCTACTTCATGCTGATCTGCAGCGGCGCGCTGCAGTCCATCCCCGAGGAGATCTACGCCGCGGCCCAGGTGGACGGGGCCAGCGGCTGGCAGCAGTTCTGGAGCATCACCCTGCCCTTGCTGTTGGTAGCCGTCGGGCCGCTGCTGATCGCGTCGTTCACGTTCAACTTCAACAACTTCAACCTGATCTACCTGTTCAACGCCGGCGGGCCGCCCATGGCCGGCACGCCCACGCCGGCCGGGCACACCGACATCCTGATCAGCTACGTCTACAACCTGGCCTTCTCCGGCAGCCGCGGCGTGAACTACGGCCTGGCCGCGGCGATCACGATCATCATCTTCTTCGTCGTCGGCACCCTGACGCTCTTCCAGTTCCGCCTGACCCGCACCTGGGAGGAGGTGGGCGAGAATGTCTGACAGCGTCGTCACCCAACCTCCGCGCCCGGCCGGCCGGCGCCGCCGCCCGCTCGGCCTCAGCCTGCGCGTGGCCATCGCCGCGCTCCTGGCGGTCTTCTCGGCTTTTCCGATCCTGTGGATGATCTCGGCCTCACTCAACCCCACTGGCTCGCTGGCCACTCAGAACCTGATCCCGGCCAACCCCGGCCTGGGCAATTACCAGACCCTGCTCACCTCCGGCGAGTTCCCGTTCTGGACCTGGTTCGGCAATTCGCTCAAGGTGGCCGTCACCACCTCGGTGCTGTCCCTGTCGATCACGACCATCGCGGCCTACGCCTTCTCGCGCTTCCGCTTCCGCGGCCGGCAGGCGCTGCTCCGAGGCCTGTTGCTGATCCAGGTGTTCCCGGCCCTGCTGGCGCTGGTGGCGGTCTTCCTGATGATCGCGCAGATCGGCGAGGTGATCCCGTTCCTGGACCTGGACACCCACGGCAGCCTGATCCTGGTCTACCTGGGCGGCGCGATGGGCATCAACATCTGGCTGATGAAAGGCTACCTGGACACGGTCCCGCGCGAGATCGACGAGTCCGCCAAGGTGGAGGGCGCCTCGGACTGGCAGATCTTCACCCAGTTGATCCTGCCCCTGCTGCGTCCGATCCTGATCGTCATCGGCATCATCAACTACATCGGCACCTACGGCGAGTTCGTCCTGGCGCGCGTCCTGCTGCGCAGCAACGAGACCTACACCCTGATGGTGGGGCTGCAGGTCTTCGCCGGCGCGCAGTTTCAACAGCGCTGGGGCGTGTTCGCGGCCGGCGCCCTGCTGGGCGCGCTGCCGATCATGATCCTGTATCTGACCCTGCAGGACCAGATCGTGGGCGGTCTGACCCAGGGCGCGGTGAAAGGTTAAGCGATGAATAGGCGCCTCTCGTTGACCATCCTGCTGGCGCTCCTCCTGAGCGCCGGCTGCTCGCCGGCCGCCTCCGCGCCGGCGGGCACGCCGACCGCCGCCCCGGCGTTGCCGACCCCGACGGCCGCGCCGACTGCGACTCCGCTGCCCGCGCCCGCAGACCTGGCCAACCCCGGCTTCGAGGCGCAGAACGCCGACGGGACTCCGGCCGGCTGGACCAGCACTGGTCCGGCGAGCGCCGTGCGGCTGGAGGCGCGGGGCCATTCCGGCGACTGGCGCCTGACGCACGGGGCCGCCGAGACTTACCAGGTGGAGACCTCTCAGACTGTGGCCGGGCTGGCGGACGGCTGGTATACGCTGAGCGCCTGGGTGCGCTCCAGCGGCCAGCAGGTGGAGGTCTATCTGGCCCTGCACTGCGGCGGCCAGGAAAAGCGCGTGGCGGTGCCGGCCACCACACCCGGCTATCGCTGGATTCGCCTGGCAGTCTCGAGCGAGGTCACTGACGGCCGCTGCCTCATCCGCTTCTACACCTTCGGCACGCCGGACAGCTGGGCCAGCTTCGACGACGTCGAGCTCGTCCCCGGCCGGGCGGCGCTGTCGATCCTGGGCGCCGATATCTCCAGCCTGGCGAAGTCCGAAGACAAAGGCGGGATCTACAAGTACAGCGACGGGACCCCGGCCGACGCCCTGCAGATCCTCAAGGACGGCGGCCTCAACTACGCCCGCCTGCGCGTGTGGGTGGATCCGGCCGACGGCTACCACGACCAGGCCGAGGTGCTGGCCCTGGCCGTGCGGCTGAAGGCGCTGGGCCTCCGTCTGCTGGTGGACTTCCACTACTCAGACGATTGGGCCGATCCCGGCAAGCAATACAAGCCGGCCGCCTGGAAGGACTACAGCCTGGAGCAGCTTGAGCAGGCGGTCTACGACCACACCTTCGAATTGTGCAGCCGCCTGGCCGCCCAGGGCACGCCCGCCGACATGGTCCAGATTGGCAACGAGATCAACGCCGGCCTCTTGTGGCCGGACGGCGACTACAACCACTTCGACAACCTGGCGCGGCTGCTGACCGCCGGTTACCGGGCCGCCAAGGACGCCGCCAGCGCGACCGTGGTTATGCTGCACATCGCCGAGGGCGGCGACAACGAGATGGCGCGCTGGTTCTTCGACAACCTCACGCGCCGGGACGTGCCCTTCGACGTGATCGGCGTGTCCTACTACCCGTTCTGGCATGGCAGCCTGGCCCAGTTGCAGGCCAACCTGAACGATCTCACGGTCCGCTACAACAAAGACGTGATCGTAGCCGAGTTCGCCTACGCCTTCACGGTGCTGGAAGACGACGGCTTCGCCAACATCGCCGGCCGGACCCTGGCCGTGGACGGCTACCAGTTCACGCCGGACGGCCAGCGCCGCATGCTGCGGGATGTGATGGCGATCGTGCGCGGGGTGCCGGATGGGCGCGGATTGGGCGTCTTCTACTGGGACGCCACCTGGACGGCCGTGCCCGGCAACGGCTGGAACACCCAGGATCCGCAGTCCGGCAACGGCTGGGAGAACCAGGCCCTGTTCAACTACGCCGACGAGGCGCTGCCGGCGCTGCAAGAATACCTGAACCCCTGACAGGCGCGCGTATGACCGCTTTCTACGTCAACATCGTCCACCGGCCGGAGATGGTGCCGGAATACCTCCAGAAGGAGGCCGAGCAGGGCAAGGTCGAAGACCTGACGCGCCGCGCGGTGCTGCAGGAATCGCTCGATATCTTCCGCACCCAGCAGCAGATCGCCCACGCTAACGGGCTGCGCACCACCATCCAGATGACCTATGCCAGCCTGTTCAACGCCGAGGCCGTGGCCCTGGCCCAGGAGCACCACGCCCGCTTCGGCGACGAGATCGGCCTGACCTTTCTGGGCCTGCAGTGCGCGGAGTTCCGCGAAAAGTTTAAGTCGAAAGAATTGGCCATCTGGCTCTTCTCGTTGGAGGACAAGCGCCGCATCGTCGACGAGCTCTTCGGCAAGTTCTTCGAGGTCTTCGGTTTCTATCCGACCTCCACCGGCTCCTACTACCTGGACGCGGAGTTGGTGAATTACCTCAAGGGCCGGTACCCGCAGGTGAAGGCCGCCGTGGCCACCTGCTGGGAGGAAGGCCCCAAGGCCTACTGGAACGCCAACAACTCCTGGTACACGCTCCTGGACGGCGGCCCCTGGAACCCGTGGATCCCGTCCAGGCGCAACATCCACTGCCCGGCCTCGGATGAGGCCGACGACATCGGCCTGGTCGCCATCCCGCACCTCTCGCGTGACCTGATGGCCGTCTTCGACGGGCCCGGCTCGTACTACGGCACGCACCCGCAGAACATCCTGCGCGGCATGGCCTACGAGGGCCGTGAGCTGCCTTATTTCCAGAACCTGGTGGATCAGTACCGGGCGCTGGCCCAGTACAACCGCGGCTACGCCTACAACATGATGTTCGTCGGCCCCGGCTGGATGAGCAAGAGCGGGCGCTGGGAGGCCGATTACGCCTTCCTGCTCAAGAGCTATCAGGCGGGCCTGGCCTACTATGGCGAGCTCAAGCAGCAGGGCCGGCTGCAAGACCTCACCCTGAGCGAGTTCGCCGACGTGTACCGGCAGGATCGGCCCTACTCCCGCCCGGAGTGCGCGCTCTGGCGCGACATCCTGTACGGCTCCCGGCGCCAGATGTTCTGGTACGCCGACCCGGCCATGCGCTTCTGCCTGGACATGAACCAGGGCGGGGCGATGGTGGATCTGCGGCCCTATGCCGCCAAGCTCATCCGACCGTGCGGCGTGGGGACGAAGGCCAACCAGGACGCCTCTTATCCGTTCCTGGTGCAGTCGCTCTACCGGGCCGGCTACTTCACGCACTACGCCGGCGAGGGCGCCGTGAAGAGCTGCAAGATCGGGCATGGCGGCGAGCAGGTGGACCTGTGCACGTGCCGCACCCAGGCGTCTTTCTCCGAGGCCGGCGACACGCGCCTCGTCACGCTCGAGCCGGTGACGCTCGAGTTTGAAGCGTTCAGCGTGCGTGTGCAGAGCGAGTTCCGCCTGACGGAAGGCAGCGGCGAGGTCGAGATCATCCGGCGCGTGCTGGACTCCACTCGGCCGGACGCCGAGCTGTCTATCGACGAATATCTCACCGGCTGTTACGGCACCACCGAGTACCCCGAGGACCTGACCGGCGTGCGCTTGAGTTTGAAGAACGGGAGCGCGAGCGAAGCGATCGACTACGCCTACCAGTGCCGCGAGGCGGAATTGGCTGATGTCCAGTGCGTGGAGGCCGTCATCCCGCCGGTGGACACGCGCCTGTCCCTGCGCGCCGACGGCGCGGCCAGCGGCTACTTCCGCGAGGGCTTCTCGTTCTCGCCCATGTACACCCTCGGCATCAAGAAGACCCTGCGGGGCCAAGGAGAGCTGCGCACATGGCTCAAGGTCGCAAAGGCCAGCTGAACTACCGGTGTCCGCGCTGCCTGATGCGCGAGATCGACATGGACATGCTCTACGACGCGGACCAGGCCGAGTATTACTGCCTGCGCTGTTCGTTCGTCGGCGACGAGCAGGAGGTCCTGCGCCTGAACGCGCAGTTCCGCGACAAGTATCGCGCGCGGACCATCCGGATCACGGAATTCTGAAGTGGCCCCGGCGCTGACCCACCCCTCACTGCTCAACCCCGGCTTCGAGGCCGGCCTGCTGGGCTGGAACAGCGCCGGCCGCCTGGACGCCGACGCTCATTCCGGAGCGGCGGCGCTGCGCCATGACGCCGGCCAGCTGGGGACGACCCAGACGCTGACCGGCCTCCCCCACGGCTGGTACACGCTGAAGGCCTGGGTGCGCGCCAGCGGCCCGGCCGAAGCCTCGATCGCGCTGAAGGACGGCGCGGGAGCGGCGGCCCGCGTGATGGTGCCGCTGGTCCCGGACCAGTGGCTGCACGTGGTCGTGTCGGCCGAAGTGACCGGCCAGACAGGCACGGTCTGCCTGGCCTCGGACGCCGCGGCCGGGGCCGGGGTCTGCTTCGATGACGTGGAGCTTGTCCCCGGGCGGGCGGCGCTCTCGATCCGTGGGGCCGACATCTCCAGCCTGAAGAAATCCGAGGACAAGGGCGGCGTCTACTTTGACGCGGCCGGCGCCCCCGCCGACGCGCTCACGGTCCTGCGCGATCACGGGCTGAACTACGCCCGAGTGCGCGTCTGGGTCCAGTCGCCGGACGGCTATCACGGCCTGGCCCAATTGCTGGAGATGGCCCAACGCTGCGGAGCCGCCGGTCTCAAACTGCTGGTGGACTTCCACTATGCCGACAGCTGGGCCGACCCCGGCAAGCAGCCCAAGCCCAAGGCCTGGGAGGGCCTGGGTTTCGCGGGGCTGCAACAGGCCCTGTCTGAGCACACCTACGAGGTCTGCCGGCGCCTGACGGAGCAGGGCACTCCGCCGGACATGGTGCAGGTCGGCAACGAGATCACCAACGGGCTGGTCTGGCCGGACGGCCGGAACGACGCGGGCTTTGAGAGCCTGGCGGCCCTGCTCAAGGCGGGCGTCCGCGCGGTGAGGGCCGGCGCGCCGGAAGCGCGGGTGATGCTGCACCTGGACAACGGCGGCAACAACGCGCTGTACCGCGGGTGGTTCGACAGGATCCTGGCGCAGGGCGTGCCTTTCGATCTGATCGGCGTGTCTTACTATCCCTACTGGCACGGCACCCTGGCCGATCTGCAACACAACCTAGACGATCTCGCCCGCCGCTACGGAAAGGACCTGGTGGTGGTCGAGACGGCCTACGCCTTCACGCCCGACGATCACGATCACTACGAGAACGTCATCACCGCGCAGATCTGTCCCGGCTATCCGTTCACGCCGGCCGGGCAGGCCCGGCTGCTGGCCGATGTCATGACCATCGTGCGGGCGGTCCCGCACGGGCGCGGCCTGGGCGTCCTGTGGTGGGATGCCACCTGGACGGCCGTCCCCGGCAACGGCTGGGATCCGGCGCAGCCGCTCTCGGGGAACAACTGGGAGAACCAGGCCCTGTTCGATTTCGCCAGCCGCCCGCTCCCGGCCTTGCGCGTGCTCGGCCAGCCCTGAGCGCGAGCGCCTCTCCGGGCGTCGTCACGGGCCGGCGCGCAGCCGGTCCCACACCTCCAGCGCCGGCTTAGGCGTGCCGTCCGCCTCGCGCAATCCCACTGAAGTAAAGAAGCCCAGCGTGTTCAGGTCGTCGGCCGCCTCCCCCGGCATTGCGGCGGCATACGAGTCGGGGTCGAAGTCGTTCAACAGCAGATAGACCCAAAAGGCTAGCCGTTCGCCCAGTTGTCCGTGGAGGGCGTTGAGGTAAGCCACCTGGTCTGGCGGCGTGCCGCCTTGCGCCCACGCCGCGAACGGCCGGGACGCGAACCCGCCCTCAGCCACGGCCACGGGCTTGGTCGTGCGCGCCAGCAGCGGCGTGTAGTAATCGGCCGGGATGTCGGCGCCGGCTGGGAAGACGAAGAACGGGTAAGACGAGATCACCCACACATCCAGCTCCGGCTCGAACGCCTCCACCTGGTCCCAGTTAACGGCGTCAGCGGTCCGCCCCTCGGCGGCCTCGGCGAAGAGGTTGTTCAAGTCCTCCCACTGAAAGGACACGAAGATCTGCGTCCCGGGCGCCTCGGCCTTCACCTGCGCATAGATCTCGCGATTGACTACCGGACACTTTTCATAAACGAGTGACGGCCACCACTTTCAGGTAAG
>CALFZO010000120.1 GCA_937952305.1 uncultured Anaerolineales bacterium
GCCGCGTGGTAGACTCGCTGCCGACTTCACCGGAAAGGACTCACCTGGCCGTATGGCTCTCCTCGGCACCGCCACCGCCCGCGCCCACCCCAACATCGCCCTGGTGAAATACTGGGGCAACCGGGACCAGGCTTTACGCCTGCCCAGTAACGCCTCGCTGTCCATGAATCTGGCCGGCCTGGAAACCGTGACAACGGTGACCTTCGACACCGCCCTGGCCGGGGACCGCTTCACACTCGGCGGCCAACCGCAGACCGGAGCCGCGATGACGCGCGTCGCGGCGCAGCTAGACCTGGTCCGCGCCCGCGCTGGACTGGCGGCCCACGCCTCGGTCGAGTCCGCCAGCAACTTCCCGGCCGGAGCCGGCATCGCTTCGTCGGCGTCCGCGTTCGCGGCGTTGAGTGTGGCGGCGGCGGCGGCGGCGGGGCTGGTCCTCAGCGAGGCCGAGCTCTCGGCCCTGGCGCGGCGCGGCTCCGGATCGGCCGCGCGCAGTGTGCCGGGCGGCTTCACGGAATGGCGCACCGGGACCGGCGACGCCGACTCGTACGCCCTGACCGTGGCGCCGCCCGATTTCTGGCCGCTGGCCGATGTTATCGCCGTGCTCAGCGCCGTGCACAAAACCACCGGCTCCACCGAAGGCCACGCGCTGGCCGACACCAGCCCGCTCCAGGCCGGGCGGGTCGCCGACGCCGGCCGCCGGCTGGCAGCCTGCCGTGCGGCGCTGCTGGCCCGCGACTTTGCGGCGCTGGCCGACGTTATCGAGCAAGACTCGAACATCATGCACGCCGTGATGATGACGTCTGTGCCGCCGCTCTTCTACTGGGAGCCGCTGACGCTGGCGGTGATGAAGGCCGTCACCGCCTGGCGGACCGAGGGGCTGCCCGTGGCGTACACCATCGACGCCGGGCCGAATGTCCACTGCCTGTGCCCGGCCGCCTACGCGCCCACCGTCAGCGAGCGTCTCATGGCCCTCGGCGTCACGCGGACCATCACGGCCCTGCCCGGCGGGCCTGCCAGCCTCACCGGGCGGGCGTGATGACGCCGGCACTCATTAGAAGTTGCATAGCATCCAGCGCTCGGCCAAGGCCTTGCGGTATAATCGCTTTGGTTATCGTCTAGTACCGACTTCTTCGTCCCCAATCCGGGTGAGCGCAACGGTGGCCAGCCATGATTGACTTCAACTTAGGCGGTATCGGCAATATCCTGATCTTTGTCGCGGTCTTGAGCATCCTGGTGTTTGTGCACGAGTTGGGGCACTTTCTGGCCGCGCGCCTGTTCAAGATCCACGTCGAGGAATTTGGCCTGGGCTTTCCGCCGCGCGCCGTCGGGTTCGTGCGCGACCGCGACGGAAAATGGCGGACGTTCTTCGGCCAGGCGGTGCCCGGCCCGGATGTGCTCGGCGGCCCGCGCACGATCTACTCCTTGAACTGGCTGCCGATCGGCGGCTTCATCCGCCCCGCCGGCGAGGACAACCCGCAGGTGACCGGCGGCCTGGCCTCCGCGTCCAAGATCGCGCGGATCTCCGTCCTGGCGGCCGGCGCCCTCTTCAACCTGGTCTTCGCCTTCCTGGTCTTCACCATCGGCTTCCGGCTCGGCTGGCCGGACCGGGTGCTGGTCGACAGCGTCGTCGCGGGCGCGCCGGCCGAGACCAGCGGCCTGGCCGCGGGCGACATTCTTTTCACCGCGAACGGCGCCGACATCCACTACCCGCAGCAGCTCACCGATATCGTGTACAGCCACCTCGGCCAGCCCATCGACCTGCTGGTGGAGCGCGCCGGCGAGCCGATCGCGGTGACCGTGACCCCGCGCACCACCTGGCCGTCCAACGAAGGCCCGATGGGCATCGCCATGGGCCGGGCCATGGTCACGGATTACACCTGGCCGGAGGCGCTGAGCCGGGCCGGACGCGAGATCGTGTTCCAGTTTGAAGAGCTCATCCACCTGCCGGGGCGCCTGATGCGCAACGAGATCCCGTTGGCGGCCGCCCGGCCCATCGGCTTCGTCGGCATGAACGACCTCACCCGCGTCGCCGTCGAGACGGCCCAGGAGATCAACGCCTGGTATCCTGTGCTCCAGCTGGTGGGCCTGATCAGCGTCGCCCTGGCCACCACCAATCTGCTGCCCCTGCCAGCCCTGGATGGCGGGCGCATCATGTTTGTGCTCATCGAGGCGGTCCGCGGCCGCCGCATCGACCCGGCCCGCGAGGGCTTTGTGCACATGATCGGCATGGCCATGCTGCTGATGCTCATGGCCGTCATCACCTACCAGGACATCGTCAACCCCATCCTCCCACGCTAAGCCTATGCCTGCCTCCCACGACTTCGTCCAATTCCTGGATCAACTGCGCGACCTCGCCCAGCCGCTGGCCACCAAAGACCTGTACCGTTTCTCCGATCTGAACAAAGCCGACCTGGCCGCGCTGGAGGCGGCTTGGCCGGAGATGCCGCTCGAACGCCGGCGCAGCCTCATGCAGGACCTGGGCGAGATCAGCGAAGCCAACTTCGAGGTCCAGTTCGACGCCGTCTATCGCCTGGGGCTGGAGGACGCCGACGCCGGTGTGCGCGCCGCCGCCGTCGCCAACCTGTGGGAGTCCGAGGAGCCGGCCCTGATTGTGCCGTTCCTGGACCTGATGCAGCACGATGCAGACGAGGCGGTGCGCGCCGCGGCCGCCAGCGCGCTGGGCCGCTTCGTCTATCTGGGCGAGGTCGACGACCTCCCCAAGCCCCAGGCCCGGCGCATCGAAGACGCCCTGCTGAGCGTCATCAACGGCCCAGACAGCCTGGCCGTGCGCCGGCGGGCGCTGGAGGCCGTCAGCTTCTCGGGCCGGCCGGAAGTGGCCGACCTGATCGGCCGAGCCTATGCCTCCCCGCAGCGTCCCGAGCGCATCAGCGCCCTCTTCGCGATGGGCCGCAGCGCCGACGATCGCTGGAATGAACCGGTCCTGCGGGAACTCGAGAGCGGTGATCCTGAGCTGCGCTATGAGGCAGCCCGCGCCGCCGGGGAACTGGAACTGGCCGACGCAGTGCCGGCGCTCAAGGCCATGATCGACGACGGCGAAGTGCAGGTGCGCGAGGCCGCCATCTGGAGCCTGGGCCAGATCGGCGGCGATCAGGCGCGCCAGATCCTGCTCGACCTCTTGCAGGACGCCGATGACGCCGAGCGCGACTTCATCGACGACGCCCTGGAAAACCTGACCCTGCACGACGAATCGCTGGAGTTCCCGCTGCTCGACATGACCGACGATGAGATCGACGCCCTGCTGGCGGAGGACGAAGACGAGGACGACGAACTCGACCCCGGCGATCCGCTGCCGCCCGGCCAGCGCCTCAATTGAGCCTCCTCGACGTCTTCGTCAACAACCTGCTGCCGGTCTTCCTGTGCGCGGGCGCCGGCCTGGCCGTGGGACGCGCCTTCCGGCCGGACCTGCGCACCGTCTCGCGGCTGTCTTTCTACATTTTCAGCCCCTGCCTGGTCTTCAGTTCACTGACTGGCACCACCGTCACCGGCGCCGAGTTCGGTCAGCTGACCGTCTTCACGCTGGGCATGGTGGTGGTCATGGCGCTGCTGGCGGCCGCCCTGGGCCTGGCCCTGCGCCTGGACCGGCGCACCTGGGCGACTCTGGTGGTCGCCGCCGCCTTCGTCAACAGCGGCAACTACGGGCTGGCGGCCACGCGCTTCGCCTTCGGCGAGGACGCCCTGGCGCGCGCCGTGATCTTCTACGTTATCAGCACCATTACCGCCTACACGCTGGGCATCTTCGTGGCCGCGCTGGGCGGCCAGAACGTGCGCGGCGCCCTGCGCGAGGTCGTCAGCGTGCCGGCCTTCTATGCCGTCATCGCCGCCGGCCTTATCCGGGGTCTGAACTGGCCCGTGCCGGCCTTCCTGGAACGCTCCCTGGGATTGCTGGGTGACGCCGCCATCCCGGTCATGCTGGTGCTGCTCGGGCTGCAGATGGCGGCCATCCGGCCGCGGGCCGAGGCCTGGCCGCCCCGCCGCAAGGTGGTGCTGGCCATCGCCACGGCCCTGCAATTGGTTGTCGCGCCGCTGGCGGCCCTGATGCTGGCTGGCGCCGTGGAACTGCGCGGCATCACCTGGCAGGCCGCCGTGCTGGAGGCCGCGATGCCGGCCGCCGTCCTCACCACCGTGCTGGCCCTGCAATACGATCTAGACGCCGAGCTGATGACGCTCGCCGTCGTCCTGACGACCGTGCTCAGCCCATTGACCCTGACACCGTTGATCCTTTATCTTCAGGCGGGAGTGTGACGGCCGTCACGGCCCTGGCATCCTTCTTGCTGCGCTGGCCCGAATGCCCACCCTGTTCTCACCCACCTGGCTCCCGCGCCCCTGGCGGGCCGTCCTGGCCGCCCTCGTCCTGGCGCTGGCCGCGCTGACGCCGGCCCAGGCGCAGGACGGGCTGCGCGTCGTCGCGCTGCGCACGCCCGAATTCACCTTCGGCGGACCGGCGACCTTCGCTATCCTGGCGGCCGGCGACGCCGATATCACCGACGTCACCCTGCTCCTGCGCACGCCGGACGAGCCGCGCACCTTCGTGGGCAAAGCGCGCTTCACTAAAGGCCAGCGCGTCGAGGCGGTGTATGTGCTGGAGCCGGGCCGGCGGCGCCTGGCGGCCTTTTCGCCCGTGGAGTATTGGTGGGAGCTGCGCGACGCCGCCGGCAATCTGCTCGAGACCGAGCACCAAACGTTCACGTACAGCGACAATCGCTTCACCTGGCAGACGCTGAGCGAGGGCGGCCTGACGGTGGCCTGGTACGCCGGCGATCGCGACTTTGCGCGGCAGGCCCTGGACATCGCGGCCGAAGGGCTGACGCGCGCCAACCGCGTGATCCAGGCGCCGCTGCCCGAGACGGTGACGCTCTACCTGTACGCCAGCGCCGAAGACGCCCAGCTGGCGGTGGCCGAGGGCAACCGGCTGTGGGCCGATGCCCGCGCCAACCCGCTCTTTGGCATCGTCATCGTCGCGCTGCCCCCGGACGCGGTCGACACGCCGACGCAGATGGCGCGCGCGATCCCGCACGAGCTCACCCACATCCTGATCGCCCAGAAGACCGGCGACCGCTTCCCGCTGGTGCCCAACTGGCTCCAGGAGGGTCTGGCGGTCATGAACGAGGCCGCGCCCGATGCGGTGGCCGCCGCCGCGCTGGCCGACGCCTCGGCCGCCGACCGCCTGCTCCCCCTGGCGGCCCTGTGCGGCCCCTTTTCGCAAGACGCCGCCACGGCCCAGCTCGCGTACGCCCAAAGCGAGTCGGTGACCCGCTACATTCATGATCGCTTCGGGGCGCGGGCGCTGGAAACGCTGCTGACGGGCTACGCCGACGGCCTGGCCTGCGAAAGCGGCGTCCAACAGGCCCTGGGGGTGTCCCTGGCGACCTTGGAAGCGGATTGGCGGCGGGACAAAGTCGACGCCAACCCAGACACCCTGCCGTTGCGGCTGTTCGCGCCCTGGCTGATCCTGGGCGGCCTGGTCTTGGCTGGGCCGCTGCTGCTGCTGGCCCTCACCCACGGCGCAGCCCGCCCCAAGCGCATGGTATAATCACTTCTGGTCGCCATCCTCTTCCTGGATGGCGTTTTTTGCGCCATATGAACTCACTCCCTGCGCGCCTGCACGCGGGCGTCTTTGGCCTGGTCCAGGGCGTCAATTTCCGCGCCGCCACCCGTGATCAGGCTCGGACGCTGGGCTTGGTTGGCTGGGTCCGCAACCGTGTGGACGGATCGGTGGAGGTGCTGGCCGAAGGCCCCCGCTCCGACCTGGACCAGTTGTTGGCCTATCTGCACCACGGCCCGCAGTTGGCCGAGGTCGAACGGGTCGAGGCCCTGTGGCAGGCCGGCACGGGCGAGTTCAACCGCTTCGAGATACGGTTCTGAGCCGCTATGCGCACCAACCCGGAACGCCGGGCGTGGGTCGTCTTGTGGGGCGCCTTCCTGACGTTTTGCCTGCTGCTGTATTTCGTCCCAACCGGCGCCCGCTGGGTGCTGCAAAACGCCACGTCGTCGCAGTTCATCGCGCTGACACGCAGCAACACCGTTTACGTGCAGCGCCCCGGCCGATCCTCCCTGGAAGCCAACCTCACCGACATCCCGGCCGGCTCGTCCATCGCCACCGAGTCCAACGCCCAGGCGTCGCTCACGTTTGTCTCGCCGGACAAGCATGAGACGATCGTCTCCGTCGACATCTACGGCGACACCCAGGTCAGCGTCAGCCGCGCTGAGAGCCCGCGCTTTGGCGATCTGAGCCCGCACCCCCACCGGATCGAGCTCAACCTCACCAAAGGCCGGATCCGCGTCTTCACCGTGGCCGACGCCAACCGGGCTGTCGAGGTTCGAATCGTGTCGGCGCCGGGCACGACGACGCTCATCGACGAGCGCGGCGTGAACGCCTCTGTGGAGGCGTCCTTTGTCCAGACCACCGTGACAGTCCGGGAAGGCCAGGCCGAGGTGATGGCCCAGGGGCAGACGCTGACCCTGGCCCAGGATCAGCGCGCCGAAGTGAACCTAGACGCGGCCCCGAGCGGCCCGCTGCCGGTGGAGCGCAACCTCATCCAGGACGGCGACTTCGCGGCCGAGCTCGGCACCATCTGGCAGCCGGAGATCTTCCAGCCGGTCATCGCCGCGGAAAGCCCCGGCGTCATCAGCAAAATCACGCTGGCCGGCCGGCCGGCCGTCAACTTCGCCCGGGTCGGCGATAACTGGGGCCAGGTGGGGCTGGTGCAGGAGATCAACCAGGACGTGCGTGATTTCACGTCGCTGCGCCTGCAGCTCGACGTCTTTATCTCTCTCCAGAAGCTCAACAAGTGCGGCGTGTACGGCACCGAGTGTCCGGTGATGGTGAAGCTGAAGTACATCGACCTGAACGGGACCGAGCGCGAGTGGCTGCAGGGGTTCTACTACGGCCGCGTGGACACGCCGGCCGCGCCGCCCGGCCTGACGTTTTGCGCCACCTGCTCGCCGCGTTACAGCGACCATCTGCTCGTCGAGCAGGATCAGTGGCAGACCTACTTCTCGCCCAATCTCCTGGAGCTGTGGCGCAGCAACAACGCGGCGGCGGCCGTGATCAAGAGCATCACCCTCTACGCGTCCGGGCACAGCTTCGACAGCAACATCGCCCAGGCGCAGCTGCTCGTCTCCGACTGAGCGGCCGGCGCCTCAGAACCCCAGCCCGCGCTCCTTCAGCGACACAAAGCGATGGTGGCCGATCACGAGATGATCGAGCACCTCGATGTCCAGGAGTTTGCCGGCTTCCACGATGGCGCGCGTGACAGCCACGTCCTCCGGGCTGGGGGCCGGATCCCCGGACGGGTGGTTGTGGGCCACAATAATGGCGGCGGCGTTGGCTTTAATGGCGTCGCGGAAGACCTCGCCGACCCGGATCAGCGACGTGTTGAGCGAGCCGTGGTAGACCTCACACGGCCGGCCCAGGACGCGGTTGCGCGTGTCCAGCAGCAGCACGAAGAGGTATTCCTGCTCCAGCGCGGCCAGCTCGTACATGAGCAGGTTGGCGGCGTCGGCCGGCGACCGGACCACCGGGCGGTCGTCGGGCGTGGCCACGGCAATGCGCCGGCCCAGTTCCAGGGCGGCCAGCAGCTGCGCGGCTTTGGCGGCGCCGATGCCCTTGATCCGGCACAGGTCGGCCAACGCGGCGCGGTGCAGGCCGGGCAGGCCGCCGACTTCGGCCAGGAGGCGCTCGGCCAACCGGACGGCGTTCTCACCGGCGATCCCGACGCGCAGGAGGACAGCCAGCAGTTCGGCGTTGCTCAAGGCGCCCGGTCCGATGGCCGCCAGGCGCTCGCGCGGCCGGTCAGCGTTGGGCAGATCCTGGATACGCGGGCGGTGTTCACTCATGCCGGCCAGTATAGGCCGGCCAGCATCCAGCCCAGCGCCGGGTTGGCGGGGAACGGAGAGAAAACCGGACCCGCCGGCGCCGGTTTCGTTCTTTGCTTTTGTCCAGCCCCATCGGTATAATCGCCGCCGACTATGTCCCTCAACTTTGATTTCGCCGCGCTGGCCAACTATGTGCTGCTGGCGGCCGCCTTCGTCGGCGCCTTCCTCAGCGCCTTGTGGCTGAGCCTGGTCATCTGGACTTTCCGGGATATGCGCGCGCGCAGCCGCGACGTCTTCGCCCAGGTGCTGGCCGCCGCAGTGGTCGCCGTGCTGACCGGGCCGGGCCTGATCATTTACCTGATCCTGCGCCCGCCGCGGACGCTGGCCGAGACCTACGAGCAGAGCCTGGAAGAGGAGGCGCTGCTGCAGGAAATCGAAGAGAAACGCGTCTGCCCTGGCTGCGGCCGGCAGGCCAGCGAAGACTGGGTGATGTGTCCCAATTGCTTGACCAAGCTCAAGAAGCCGTGCGCCCACTGTGGGCGCCTGATGGACCTGCCCTGGAACGTCTGCCCCTACTGCGCCACCCCGGTGGAGGGCCTGCGCGCCGCCGATGAGGCCGCCGCGCCGCTCGACGCGTAAACGCCCCGGCCCGTCGAGCCAGCCGCACATTAAGCTATAATCCCGGCCTGATCCAAACGGACAGAGGAGCCCCAATGGCCTATACCCTGATTCAAGTGCCCGCCGGCGAGAAGATCTCCATCGCGGACGGCAAACTGCACGTCCCCAACCACCCCATCGTGCCGTTCATCGAAGGCGACGGCACCGGCCCTGACATCTGGCGCGCCTCGGTGCGCGTGTTGGACGCGGCTGTCGCCAAAGCCTATGGCGGCCAGCGCCAGATCGCGTGGATGGAAGTCTACGCCGGCGAGAAGTCGTTCACCAAGTTCAATACGTGGCTGCCGGATGAAACCGTCACGGCCTTTCGCGAGTTCCTGGTGGGTATCAAGGGCCCGCTGACCACGCCCATCGGCGGCGGCATCCGGTCGCTCAATGTGGCCCTGCGCCAGCTGCTGGACCTGTACGTGTGTCTGCGCCCGGTGCGCTGGTTCCAGGGCGTGCCCTCGCCGGTGCGCCGCCCGGAAAAGGTGGACATGGTGATCTTCCGCGAGAACACGGAAGACATCTATGCCGGCATCGAGTTTGAGGCCGGCTCCGAGGCCAACCGCAAGTTCCTCGAGTTCTTCCAGCAGACCTTCCCCAAGGAGTACGGCAAGATCCGGTTCCCAGCCAGCTCCGGCATCGGCATCAAACCGGTCTCGCGCGAAGGCACCGAGCGCCTGATCCGCTCCGCCCTGCAGTACGCGCTGGACAACCGCCGCAAGAGCCTGACCTTCGTGCACAAGGGCAACATCATGAAGTTCACGGAGGGCGCTTTCCGCAACTGGGGCTATGCCCTGGCCGAGAGCGAGTTCGGTGACCGGGTGTACACCTGGGACCAATGGGAGCGCACCAAGGCGGCCCAGGGCGAGGCGGCCGCCAACGCCGAGCAGAAGGCCGCCCTGGCGGCCGGCAAAGTGCTGGTGAAGGACGCCATCGCCGACATCACGCTGCAGCAGGTCCTCACCCGTCCGGATGAGTTCGACGTGATCGCCACCATGAACCTGAACGGCGACTACCTCTCGGATGCGCTGGCGGCCCAGGTGGGCGGCATCGGCATCGCGCCGGGCGGCAACATCAACTACGTCACCGGCCACGCCGTGTTTGAGGCCACCCACGGCACCGCGCCCAAGTACGCCAACCTAGACAAGGTCAACCCCGGCTCGGTCATCCTGTCCGGCGAAATGATGCTGCGCTACATGGGCTGGACCGAAGCCGCCGACCTGGTGATCAAGGGCATGGACGGCGCCATCGGCAGCAAGACCGTCACCTATGACTTCGCGCGCCTGATGGAGGGCGCCACCGAGGTCAAGTGCAGCGCGTTCGGCGACGCCATCATCGCCCACATGTAACGCCCATCAGGCGGGCGGCCACCGAGACACGCAGACACAGAGGTCGGTGAGAACTCTGTGTCTGTTTTTTTCTCCGCGGCGGCCAGCCCCTGGCAACCCACCCCATGAGCAGTGAGAACGCGCCCGCCGGCGCCGCCATCATCTGGGAGGCCTTTCTGGCCATGCACCAGGCCTTACGAGATGTGGGCGGGCGCGCGCAGGCCCGCTTTGAGAGGTGTGACTGGGCCGGTCTGCAGGCGGATGCCGTGGAGCGGCTGGAGATCCCGGACCGGCATGTGCACCTGGCGCTGAGCCGGCTGCGCCCGCTGCTGGCCGAGCCGGCGGCCGAGCGGGAGCTGTGGCGGCGCGTCAAGACCGCTTACGCCCAGCACGCCGAGGGCCAGCCGGCCGAGGAGATCGCCAAGACCTTCTTCACGACCGTCAGCCGGCGCTTGTTTGGCACGGTCGGCATCGACCCCGAGCGCGAGTTCCGCGGCGCCGAGCTGGAAGTGACGGTGGACCTGGGGCGGGCGCCGGTCTACGTCACCTACGCCGGCACCTCCGCGCTGGCCCTGGCGCACGCCTGCCTGAGCCATGCCCCTTTCCAAATCCCGTTCGAGGACCGCGCCCGCGACGCGCAGCTGGTGGCGGACGCCATCGAACGCCAGCGCCAGGCGGCCTGGGGCGACGAGCCGGTGGCCGCGCTGGACCTGCTCGAGCCGGTGTTCTACCGCAACCAGAGCGCGTTCCTGGTGGGGCGCGTGCGCGCCGCCGGCCGCTGGATGCCGCTGGTCCTGGCCCTGCGCAATCATAGCGGCCGGGCCTACGTCGACGCGGTCCTGCTGGACGACGACGAAGTCAGCATCATCTTCAGCTTTACGCGCTCGTACTTCCACGCCGACCTCGAGCGGCCGGCGGAGGTGGTCCAGTTCCTGCGCACGCTCCTGCCCTGGAAGCGCCTGGCGGAACTGTATACGTCGATCGGTTATCCGCGCCACGGCAAGACCGAGCTGTACCGAGACCTGCTGCGCCACCTGGATTACTCCACCGACTTGTTCACACCGGCGCCCGGCGACCGCGGCATGGTCATGATCGTCTTCACCCTGTCGTCCTACGACTTGGTCTTCAAGGTCATCCGCGACCAGTTCGCCTACCCCAAGACGACGACGCGCCAGGACGTGCTGGATAAATACGCGCTGGTCTTCAAGCATGACCGGGCCGGCCGGCTGGTGGACGCGCAGGAGTTCCGCTACCTGGCCTTCCCGCGCAGCCGCTTTGCGCCGGAAGTGCTGGAGGAGCTGACGCAGTCCGCGGCCAGCAGCGTTGTCGTGGAGGACGGGCGCGTCATCCTCAAACACTGCTACGCCGAGCGGCGCATGACGCCGCTCAACCTATACCTGCGCGAGGCGGCGCCGGCGGAGGCCCAGGACGCGATCCTAGACTATGGCCAGGCCATCAAAGACCTGGCGCTGTCCAACATCTTCCCCGGCGACCTGCTGCTCAAGAACTTCGGCGTGACCCGCCACCGCCGCGTGATCTTCTATGACTACGATGAGCTGACGCTGGTCACGGACTGCGTCTTTCGCGACCTGCCGCAGGCCAGCAGCGACGAGGACGACTGGCGCGGCGAGGCCTGGTACTACGTCGGCGAGAAAGACATCTTCCCGGAAGAGTTTCTGACCTTCCTGGGCGTCCAGGGCGATCTGCGCCAGGCCTTCCTGGGCGCCCACCAGGACTTGCTCACGGCCGACTTCTGGCGCAAAATGCAGGCGCGCCACCGGGCCGGCGAGATCCTGGAAGTGCTGCCATATCGCGCCGCCCGCCGCCTACAACCCCGTTATGATCTTTAATCCCGGCCAGCCGCCGCGGCCGGCCGGGTCAGTATGAGGACCCTATGACCACGCAGTACACGCTCGTCTTGATCCGCCACGGCCAGAGCACGTGGAATCTCGAGAACCGCTTCACCGGCTGGACCGACGTCGGTCTGACCGAGCAGGGCCGCGCCGAGGCCGCCAACGGCGGCCGACTGCTCCGGGAGGGCGGCTACACCTTCGACGTGGCGTTCACGTCGGTGCTGAAGCGCGCCATCCACACACTCAACCTCGTGCTGGACGTGATGGACCTGGATTGGCTGCCCATCGTCAAAGGCTGGCAGCTCAACGAGCGCCACTACGGCGCGCTGCAGGGCCTGAACAAGGCCGAGATGGCGGACAAGTTCGGCGAACAGCAGGTGAAGATCTGGCGCCGCAGCTACGATGTCCCGCCGCCGGCCCTGGAACTGGATGACCCGCGCCACCCGCGCTTCGACCGGCGCTACGCCGGCTTGAAGGCCGAGGAACAGCCGCAGACCGAGTCGCTCAAGTTGACCGTGGCGCGCATGCTGCCGTATTGGCACGGCACCATTGCGCCGGTGGTGAAGTCCGGGCAGCGCGTCCTGATCGCGGCCCACGGCAACAGCCTGCGCGCGCTGGTGAAGTACCTGGACAACATCTCCGACGAGGCCATCGTCGAGCTGAACATCCCCACCGGCGTGCCGCTGGTATACGAGCTGGATGCTGACCTGCGGCCGGTGAAGAGCTTCTACCTCGGGGACCCCGAGGCCGTGGCCAAGGCGGCGGCCGCGGTGGCCGCCCAGGGCAAGTCGAAGTAACGGCTGGGCGGCCAGCCATGACGGAAGCCGCCAGCATCGCTCGGGTCAGCCGACCCAGCACGGTCGCGTCCCTGACCGCCGAACTGCGCGCGTTGGGGGTGCGACCGGGCAGCCCGCTGTTGGTGCACGCCTCGCTCAGCGCGCTCGGCTACGTCGTCAGCGGGCCGGTGTCGGTGATCCTGGCCCTGGAGGCCGCGCTGGGCGAGGCCGGCACGCTCGTGATGCCGGCCCACTCCGGCGACTGCTCGGACCCGGCCGCCTGGCACCATCCGCCGGTGCCGGCCGAGTGGGTGGAGACTGTCCGCGCGCACATGCCGGCCTTCGACCCGGACCTGACGCCCACCCGGGGCATGGGCGTGATCGCCGAGACCTTTCGCAAACAGCGCGGCACGCGGCGCAGCGCCCACCCCAGCGTGTCGTTTGCGGCGCGCGGACCGCAAGCCGAGTTCGTCACCCGTGATCACCGGCTGGATTATGGCCTGGGCGAGGGTTCGCCGCTGGCGCGTCTGTACGATCTGGACGCCTGGGTGCTGCTGCTGGGCGTGGGCCATGACCACAACACTTCTCTGCACCTGGCCGAGACGCGCGCCGACTTCCCCGGCAAGCGCCATGTGCAGGCCGGCGCCCCGTTGACCGTGGCCGGGAGGCGGGAATGGGTGTGGTTCGACGATCTGGACTGGGACGAGAGCGATTTCGCGCAACTGGGCGCGGATTTCGCGCGCCAGACCGGGCTGGAGCGGACCGGCCCCGTGGGCGCCGGGACGGCTCGCCTGCTGCCGCAGCGGGCGCTGGTGGATTTCGGCGTCCGCTGGCTGGCTGCCAGCCGGGCGGCCGGCCAGTGCTAAAATCATCGTAGAGACAGGTAGGGCGAGAAAGCTGGTATGAACGACTCCACCGCGCTGCCGACGCCGTTGCAGGCCATCATCGAGGACTTCGCCCTATGCGAGGGGCGCGAGAAACTTGAACTGCTGCTGCAGTATGCCCAGCAACTGCCGCCCCTCCCGGAACGGCTGCGCGAGCACCGCGAGCGCATGGACCCGGTGCCCGAGTGCATGACGCCGGTCTTTGCCCACGCTGAAATCCAGGACGGCCGCCTGCATTTCCATCTGGACGTCCCGGATGAGTCGCCGACGGTGCGCGGCTACGCGGCCATCCTGGCGCGCGGCCTGGACGGGGCCACGCCGCAGCAGGTCATCGATTTGCCCCTGACGTTCTATGACCGGATGGGCCTGCACACGGTGCTGAGCGGACAGCGGCTGAACGGGATGCGCGCCATCCTGGCGCGCCTCAAACACTATGCCCGACAAGCCCAAGCGGCGGGAGACAACACATGAGCGATAGTCGGGTAGACCGCTTGATGCTGGTGACGGTCAGCGGCGAGCAAACCGGCGAACTGGTGCAGACCCTCAACCGGGACGGCTTCTATGTCACCGTGATCGACAGCCGGGGCGGCCTGCTGGACGAACGCACGTCGACGCTGCTGATCGGGCTGAACCAGGCGCGCCAGGGTCCCCTGCTGGACCGGCTGCGCGCCGAGTGCCGCACCCGCCGCCGGCTGATCCCGGCCCAGTTGGAGACGCCGCTCGCCTCGGCGCAGACGTTGATGATCGAGGCCGAGACCGGCGGCGCCGTGATCTACGTGTTCGAGGTCGAGCATTTTGAGCAGATCTGATCCGTCACGCAGGGAGCTTCCGATGCAACTGATCTTCGCCATCGTCCGCGACCGAGACGACGCCAACGTCATCCACCAGTTGGTCGCCCACGGCCACCGCGTGACGCGCGTGGCCAGCACCGGCGGCTTTCTGCGCCGCGGCAATGTCACCCTGCTCATCGGCACCTCGGCCGACCAGGTCCAGGCCGTGATCGACACCATCCGCGAAGCCTGCCCGCCGCCTGAGCTCGGCCAACACCGCGCCACCGTCTTCGTTCTGAACGCCAGTCACTTCGAACAAGTCTAGGCACGCCGCCGCCGTGCCGCCCGAGATCCCGTTCTCCGTCGTTGAAGCGCTGCGCCGGGCCGAGGCGGTGGCGGTGCTCACCGGCGCCGGGATCAGCGCCGAGAGCGGCGTCCCCACCTTCCGCGACGCCCAGACCGGCTTGTGGGCGCAGTACCGCCCGGAGGAGCTGGCGACTCCGCAGGCCTTCCGGCGCGATCCCGGCCTGGTCTGGGAGTGGTATCAGTGGCGCCGGGAGCTGGTGCGCGGCGCGGCGCCCAACGCCGGCCACTATGCCCTGGCGACCCTCGAGGCTCAGTGGCAGCAGCGCGGCCGCCACTTCACGCTCATCACCCAGAACGTCGACGGCCTGCACGGCCTGGCCGGCAGCCGCAATCTGATCGAACTGCACGGCAACCTGACGCGCACGAGTTGCTCGGTGTGCGAGCGTCCGGCCGAGGCCTGGCCCGCCGAGGGGCCGGTGCCGCCGCGCTGCTCCAACTGCGGCGGGCCGCTGCGGCCGGCGGTGGTCTGGTTCAACGAGGCCTTGCCGCGCGAGGCGTTGGCGGCCGCGCTCGAAGCCGCGCAGAGCTGCGCCGTGTTCCTGTCGGTGGGGACTTCGGGCCTGGTGGAGCCGGCGGCGTCGCTGCCGCTCGAAGCGCTGCGCCGCCGGGCGGTGGTGGTGGAAGTCAACGTCGGCGAAACGCCGCTCACCCGGCAGGCGACCGCGCACCTGCGCGGACCGGCAGGCGAAGTGCTGCCGGCCCTGGTCGCCGCCCTGGGCGCGCCCTGAGGCTAGACCACCTCCACAAGCGTGGCCGCCTCGGTGGGGCAGACGACGCGCACCCGCAAGGTCTGCCTCTCCGCCGCGTACTCCCACTCTGTCCAGACAGCGCCATTCACGCGCACCGCTGCCGGCGGCCCGCAACGCTGCAGCACCACCGTCACCCGGCGCACGGCGGGCTGGCCCGGATAACGGCCGGCGGCCACGCCGATCGTGACCGTGGTGGCCGGGCCGTCGGCGGCCGCGGTCACGCGCGTCGTCGAGTACTCGCCGCGCTGGTAAGCGCGCGTCCGCCCATCCTCGTCAGGCAGCACCGTTTCGGCCGGATAAGGCGGCCAGCAGTGCAGCTCCAGATCGTCAAAGACATGGTCGTCCGGAATATGCTGCAGCACCGGGCCGAGCGGCAGGATGCGGCCGCCGCGCACCAGCAGCGGCAGGCGATCCAGCGGCGCCGGAACCGAGACGGTGCCGCCGCCCTCCAAGGTCTGCGTCGACCAGAAGTCGTGCCAGGTGCCGGCCGGCAGCACCAGGCGCCGTTCGCTGGCGCCGGCCTCCACCACCGGCGCCAGCAGGAGCGTATCGCCCAGCAACACCTGATCGTACACATCAGCCAAGCGCGGGTCGTCCGGGTACTCCAGCAGCAGCGGGCGCAGCGGCGGCAGGCCGGTGAGGTAGGCCTGCCAGGCCAGGCTGTTGTAGAACGGCAGCAGCCGGTAGCGCAGCTCGGTCAGGGCGCGGAAGTTGGCCTCGACCTGGGGGCCGTGTGACCAGGGGAAACGCGTGTCATCGAACTCGGGCGGCCGCCAGAAGTAGCGCGCGATCGGGACCAGCAGCGCCCACTGCGCGTAGCGCATGTGCGTCTCGGGCGTGGTCTTGCCGTCCAGGCCGAAGACGTCCACGGTCCAATGGGCGAAGCCGAGCAGGCTCATGTTCAGGCCGGCGCGCAGCGTGTTGTGCAGGTCCGGAAAAGTCGGCTGCTGATCGCCGAGGAAAATGGCCGGGAAGCGCTGCGACCCGGCCCAGTGCGAGCGGCCGTACACGAAGGCGCGCCGGTCGTCGAGCGCCTGCATGCCTTCATACAGGGCGCGGCTGTAGAAGAAGCCGTACAGGTTGTGATACTCGCGGCCGGTCAGCCCTAAGTGGCTGACGGCATCCGGCGGCAGGTATTCGCCGTCGTCGTTCTTGAAGAAGGCCGCGCCCTCCAGGTAGCGGGGCCGCATCAGGCCGTTCCACCAGGCCGCGGCCGATGGGTTGGTGAAATCCACCATCCCGCCGGCCCCGAACCACCACTTGGCGTCGGCGTGCGCGAAGTAGCCCTGGGCCAGGCCGTGCTCATACTCCGGCAGCGCGCGCTCGTCGTCCTTCTCCAGACCGCGCGGGATGTTGCTGGCCAGGGTGTTCAGGACGCGGCGCTGCAGCGGGCGCACGCGCCGATTCTGGAACGGGGTCGTGATCAGGCCGAGGCGCACACCCTGCGCGCGCAGGGCCGCGATCAGGCCGGCCGGGTCTGGAAAGAGCGAACTGCGCCAGGTGAAATCGTGGTAGCGCGCCTCCCAGTGATAGTCCAGGATGACGGCGTCCAGGGGCACGCCGCGCCGGCGATGCTCGGCCACCCGTTCCAGCACGATGGCTTGCCGCTCTTGCGGGTAACCGGTGACCATCAGGCCGAAGGCCCAGCGGGGCGGCAGCGGCGGGCGGCCCGTCAGCGCCGTGTAGGCCTGCAGGATGGTCTTGAAGGCCGGACCGTAAATGAAGAGGTAGTCTGCGCCCGGCCCGGCCGCGTCGATGGTGAGGCGGCCGCGTTCCGGCTCAAGTGTGAAGCGGCTGGCGTGGCTGTTGAGCAACCAGAAGCCATAGCCGCGCGAGCTGTAGAAGAACGGAATGGCCGAATAGGTCTCGCGGTCCTGGGTGATCCGGATGGCGTCGCGGATTTTCAGTCGGACCACACCCCGCTCGCGCCGGAAGGCGTTGAACCACTCCCCGAAGCCGTAGAAGCCTTCGCCCGGCTCGCTGGCCAACGCGAGGCTGACACCGTCGGCGGCTCGGTCGTCCTCCAGCCGCACCTCCACCGTCGGCACATCTACCACGGTCGTGCGGCCGAGCGAGGCCGCCTGCCCACCAAAACGCGGCGTGGCCGCTTCGCAAAAGAGGCTGACCCCGGCGCGGTCGGTGATGACGACCTGATCGTCCACCAGACGCACGCCCAGGTCGGCGGCCTCCGGCGCGAGCGGCGGCACTGGCCCGAGGATGTGAGGCAGCCACGGCCGGTCCGGCGGGATGGGCTCGCCCGGCGGGGCGTGTGTGATCCGGACGACGTTGGGCGCGAGGAAACGGGCGCGGACCTGGTGCGTGCTGGCTGTGAGGACAAGGTCTGACATGCCTCTGATTTTAGGCCCGGCCGCCGGCCCCGCCAAACGGCCGCACTGGCGGGGTGTATTGGCCGTTGGTGGCCAAACTCAAGCGCCCTGCCCGCACCAGGGTACAGGCAGAGCCTGAATTGAGCCGCCAGCGGTGAGACCCTCAGCCAGGCGCAGTTGCCGCCAGCCTGGGTTCCGCCGATAATCGGCAGTGGCAGCCGGCCGCTCGACCTGGCTGATCCCAAGTGAGGCAATGGCATGGACACTCTGCGCTGGGGCCTGCTCAGCACGGCCCGTATCAACCGCGCCTTGATCCCGCCCCTGCGGGTCTCACCGCGCAACCGCGTCGCGGCTGTCGCCAGCCGCGATCTGGCCAAGGCGCAGGCCTACGCCGCCCAGTGGGATATCCCGCGCGCCCTGGGCAGCTACGAAGCCCTGCTGGCCGATCCCGACATCGACGTCGTCTACAACCCGCTCCCCAACCACCTGCACGCCGAGTGGACCATCCGGGCGTTGCAGGCGGGCAAACATGTGCTGTGCGAGAAGCCGCTCGCGCTCAGCCTGGCGGAGATCGACGCCATCCTGGCCGCCGCGCAGGCGGCCGGCCGGGTGGTGATGGAAGGTTTCATGTACCGCCATCACCCGCAGACCGCGCGCGTCAAGACCTTGCTGGAAGAAGGCGCCGTGGGCGAACTGCACCTGATCCGGGGCGCGTTCACGTTCACGCTGAGCGACCCCGCCAACGTGCGCCTGCGCGCCGACTGGGGCGGCGGCGCCCTGTGGGATGTGGGCTGCTACCCGGTGAGCTACGCGCGCTTTCTGGCCGGCGCCGAGCCGGAGGCTGTCTTCGCCTGGAGCATCGTCGGCCGCGGCGGTGTAGACGAGGCCGTCGTCGGGCAGTTGCGCTTTCCGGGCGGCGTCCTGGCCCAGTTCGATTGCGCTTTCCGCTCGGCGTTCCGCGCCCACCTGGAAGTCGTCGGCAGCCAGGGCACGCTGCAGATCCCGGTCCCGTTCAAGCCGGGCCTGCGCGAGACGCTGACCCTGAAGCGCGGCGACGTGACCGAGACCCTGGACGTCCCCGGCCAGGAGCTCTACCTGGGCCAGGTGGAGGACATGGCCGACGCAATCCTGCTGGGCAAAACGCCGCGCCTCAGCCTGGCCGACAGCCGCCACAACACGGCCGCGCTGCTCGCCCTGCACCGCTCGGCGCGCGAGGGCCAGCCTGTGCCATTGCCCTGAGCCGGCGCTACAATTCTCGGCATGTCCACCTCAGCCGCCGACCGCCTGGTGCGCCGGCTGTTCTATGGCGCGCTCGTCAGCGGCGTGGTCGTCTTCCTCGGCCTGACCGTAGACGCCGCCTTGCTCGTCGGCAACTTCCGGCTCGGGCAGGCTGCGCTGGATCAGGCCGCGCTGGCCGCTGCCGGGGCCGTGGACACCGTCACCAGCGGTGATCAGGTCTACTACGAGCTCCGCACACTCGCCAGCGCCGACCAGGTCTCGGCCTACAGCCTGGCCGAGTCGGCGCTGGCCGCCGCCGGCGGGCTGCCGGTGACGCTCCTGGACGTGATCTCAGACGGGCAGCGCGTCTTTGTGCGCGGCCGCGTAGAGTCCCCGACTCTGTTTGTGCGCGTCCTCGGGATCAGCGCCATCCCGTTCGACCTGGTGGGGAGCGCCGCCCTCGGCCCGCCACGCTGACGGGGCCGGGGAGTGCTCCTTTGCGGCGGGGCGCCTTCATTCCGGGCCGGCCAGCTTGTTTTCGGAGGTAGGATGGAACGATTGGAGAAGTGGATGGGTCGGCGCGGCGAAGGCTATGTTGTCGCTCAAGTATTCCTGTTCGCGCTGGTCGTCTTCGGGCCGCGCACCTGGCCCGGGTGGGCGCCCTGGGCGACGCCGTGGACGTGGCTCGGCTGGGCGTTGGGCCTGGCGCTGGGCGGCGCCGGCGGGCTGTTGGCTCTGGCCGGCCTCGTCAACCTGGGCCGCAACCTCACGGCGCTGCCGCATCCCAAGGACGACGCCACGCTGGTGGTGGCGGGCGCCTATGCCCTTGTGCGCCACCCAATCTACAGCGGCCTGATCCTGGCCGCCTTCGGCTGGGGCTGCTTGGTCGGGAGCTGGCTGACGCTGCTGTACGCCGCGCTCCTGCTCGTGTTCTTCGACGTGAAATCGCGGCGCGAAGAGCGCGCCCTGGCCCGCAAGTTCGCCAACTACGCCGATTATCAGCGCCGGGTGCGCAAGCTCATCCCGTTCGTGTACTGAGCCGCCGCGACTGAGCGGACGCCATGCCCACCCTCACCGACGCCACCCAGCCGGACACAGCGCGCGCCCTGGACGCCCAGGATGAGCTGGCGCGCTTTCGCGACGAGTTCGTCATCGCCGAGCCGGATCTGCTGTATCTGGACGGCAACTCGCTGGGTCGGCTCCCCCAGCGCGCGCAGGCGCATTTGCAGGCCGTCGTGGAGGATGAGTGGGGCCGCCGCCTGATCCGCAGCTGGGGTGAGGGCTGGCTGACGCTGCCGCAGCGCCTGGGCGCCAAGATCGCGCGCCTGATCGGCGCCCAGCCGGACGAGGTCATCGTGTCTGACTCGACCTCGGTGAATTTTTATAAGCTGGCGCTGGCGGCGCTGGGGCGGCAGACCGGCCGGCGCAGGCTGGTCACCGACGACCTGAATTTCCCTTCGGACCTGTACCTGCTCCAGGGGCTCGTCGCCCAGCTTGGGGACGGCTACCGGCTGACCGTGGTGCCGTCGCCGGACGGCCAGACCCTGTCCCCAGCCGCGCTGGCGTCCGCCATCGATCAAGACACCGCCCTGGTCACGCTCAGCCATGTCGCCTTCAAGAGCGGCTACCTGTACGATCTGGCCGCAGTCACGCGGGCCGCCCACGCAGCCGGCGCGCTCGTGCTGTGGGATCTGAGCCACTCGGCCGGCGCGGTGCCGGTGGACCTCAACGCGGCCAACGTCGATCTGGCCGTCGGCTGCACCTACAAATACATCAACGGCGGGCCGGGCGCACCCGCCTTCTTGTACGTGCGGCGCGACCTGCAAGAGCAGCTGCGCAACCCGGTGGCGGGCTGGTTCGGCCAGAGCGACCAGTTCGCCATGGGCCTGGACTATACCCCGGCGTCGGGTCTGCGGCGCTTCCTGACGGGGACGCCGCCCGTGCTGGCCCTGGCCGCCATCGAGCCGGGCGTGGACCTGTTGCTGGAAGCCGGGCTGGACCGCCTGCGCGCCAAGTCCGTGCGCCAATCCGAGTACCTGATCACACTGTGGGAGGCGCTGCTGCGGCCGCTGGGCGTGACGCTCAACTCGCCGCGCGACCCGGCCCAGCGCGGCGCGCACGTTTCGCTCGGGCACCCGGATGGCCTGCGCGTGGACCGCGCCCTGATCGAGGACATGAACGTCATCCCGGATTTCCGCTATCCAGACAACCTGCGGCTCGGCCTCGCGCCGCTCTACACGTCCTACCTGGACATCTACACGGCCGTGCACCGGCTGCGCCAGGTGCTGATCGAACGCCGGCACGAGCGGTTTCCCAACGACCTTCGTCCGGCCGTGACCTGACCCTGGAATTACCCTATGTCTCTGGAGTCTCCGCTTCCGGCCCCAACCCGACTGATTTGGCTGACCGACCGCCGGCGCTGGACGGCCCTGACCGGCGTGGTCCTGGCCGCCGGCCTGCTCTGGATCGTCCTGGCGCGGGCCGATGAGGCGGCCACCACCGGCGGCGCCCCGCCGCCCAGCCCCCGCGAAGGCTTCTCGGCCCCGGACTTTACGCTGGAGGTGCGCGGCGGCGGCCAGATGACGCTGTCTGAACTGCGCGGCTCGGTGATTGTGCTCAACCTGTGGGCGTCCTGGTGTCCGCCCTGCCGGGCCGAGATGCCGGCGCTGCAAGCCGTCCACGACGATTATGCCGATCAGGGACTCGTGGTGCTGGGGCTCAACACCCTGTTCCAGGATGGCCTTGGCGCGGCGGAGGCCTTCATCACCGAGTTTGGCCTGACCTTGCCCGTGGTCTTCGACGAAAGCGGCGCGGTCAGCTTGCGCTACCAGCTGCGCGCCATGCCCACCACCTTCTTCATCGACCGGCGCGGCGTCATCCGCGCCGTCGTCGTCGGCGGCCCGATGAGCGAGGCCCTGCTGCGCGCCCAGGTAGACGAGTTGTTGGCGGAGGCGCCCTGATGCTGCCGTATCTCTCCATCGGGCCGGCCGTGGTTCCGGTGCCGGCGTTGCTGTTGCTGGCCGGCGTCTGGGTGGGGACCGGGCTGGCCGAAGGCGCGGCGCTGCGCCTGGGCCTGAACCGCGAAACGCTCGCTAACTTGATCCTGTACAGCCTGATCGGCGGCGTCCTGGGCGCGCGCCTGGGACACGTCCTGCGCCATCCGGCCGCCTACCTGGCCGACCCGCTGGGCGTGGTTGCGTTGACGCCGAGCACGCTGTGGGTCGACGCCGGGCTGGCGGCGGCCGTCATCACGGGCTGGGTTTACGGGCAACGGCACGCCTTACCGCTGCGCCGGACTCTGGACGCATTGGCGACGGGCCTGGCCGCCTTCCTGGTCGCCGTGGGCCTGGCGCACATCGCCAGCGGCGACGCTTTCGGCGCTCCGACGGACCTGCCGTGGGCCGTCACCCAGTGGGATGCGCGCCGCCATCCCGCCCAGGTGTATGAGACCGGGCTGGCGATCGGGATCCTGGCCATCATCTGGCGGCGCCCGCTGGGTGATACCGCCCCAGGTCTGAACGCCCTGCTGTTGGTGGCCCTGACGGCGGCGGCGCGCCTGTTCCTGGAAACCTTTCGCGGCGACAGTGTCTTGTGGGTCGGCGGCCTGCGCGCCGCGCAGGTGGTGGCGCTGGCCGTGCTCGTCGCCGCTTTGGCGTTGATGCGCGCCTGGGCCGTCGCCCCGAAAGACGCGCCTTGAACGCTCTGCCCGCCAGCACCGACGTCGTCGTGGTCGGCGGCGGCGTGATGGGCGCCAGCACGGCCTATCACCTGGCCCGCTACGGCGGCCTGCGTGTCGTCCTGTTGGAGCGCGACCCGTTCTTCGGACAGGGCGCCACCGGCCGCTGCGCCGGCGGCATCCGCCACCAGTTCAGCACCGCCGTCAACATCCGGCTCTCGCAGTTGAGCCTGCGCCTGCTGGATGAGTTCGAGGCTGAGACCGGCCGGCCGGCCCTGGTGCGGAAGTGCGGCTACCTGTTCGTGTTGACGCGGACCGCCGAGGTTGAGAATGCGCGCCGCGACGTCGCCCTGCAGCAAGCGCTGGGCGTACGGACCGAGTGGCTGACCGGCGACGAGGTGCGCCGCCGCGCGGCTCCGGCCCGCTTCCCAGATGCCCTGGCCGGGACATTCTGCGCCGACGACGGGCTGGCCGACCCGCACAGCGTCGTCATGGGCTACGTCGAGGCCGCCCGGCGTCTCGGCGCGCTCTGCCTGACCGACGTCACGGTAACCGGCGTCGCCACGAGCGGCGGCCGGATCACGGGCGTGCAGACTGCGCAGGGGCCGATCGCGGCCCCGGTCGTCGTGAATGCGGCCGGGCCATGGAGCGCCGCGCTCGGCGCGCTGGCCGGCGTGCCCGTGCCGGTGACCCCGCTCCGCCGCCAATGGTTGACTACGTCACCGCTGCCCGATCTGCCCGCGGACTTTCCATTCGTCATCGATTTCGCGCAAAGCCTGTACTTTCACCGCGAGGGCGAAGGCGTGCTGACGGGTATGTCCAACCCGGCTGAACGGCCCGGCACGGACCAGACCAGCGACCCAGACTGGGAGCTGGTCCACCTGGAGGCCGCCGTCGAGCGCCTGCCGCTCCTGGAACGGGCCGGCGTCACCGCGCGCGTGGCCGGCCTGTACGAGGTGACGCCGGACGCCCATCCGATCCTGGACCGGACGCCGCTGGACGGTTTCTACCTGATCACGGGTTTCTCCGGCCACGGCTTTATGCACGGCCCGATCTGCGGAAAACTGTTGAGCGAAATCATCACCGGCGGCCGGGCCGCCAGCCTGGACATCTCGGCGCTGGCTTACGACCGCTTCAGCCACGGCGCGGCGCCGACCGAGACCCGCGTGGTCTAGCCGGAACCGGCCGCGCAACACGCCGGCGCGCTCTGCGTAGTGTAGGAGGAAGCACGCTACCCGCCCTATTCGACACAGGAGCACGCCATGTCCGCCATCACAACCAGCCCGGAGACCCTGCCGCAACTGGTGGAGGGCTTGCCGGAGCAGAACGTCACCACCCTGCTGCTGCAGGGCCTCGATTTCGTCGTCCCCGGCCAGTGGCGCAACACGCGCCAGTTCGACGCGCTGATCCAGGAGGTGACCGGCGCCACCGATCCCGCCGGCGTGGCCGCCCACCGCCAGCGCGCGCTGCAGCTTTACGCCGACCCAAGCCAGAACTACCAGAAGGCCGTCCAGGTCTACCGCCTGGTGGACAAGGCCGACCTGGCCCTGGGCGCGGCCGCGCTGGCCAACAAGCTCGGCCAGCGCATTCAGCTGCTGTCGTTCATCAGCCGCCTGACGCCCAAGGCTGACACCACCCAGGCCATCGACCTGGCCGTGAAACTGGCGGCCGAGGCCGCCGCCTTCAGCCTGCTGCACGGCCTGAAGTATGAGCGCCTGGATCAGTTCGGGCAAGCGCTGTCCAGCTACGGCGGCGCCTCGCTGATGCGGCTGGCGGCGCTGGTCTGTGTGGACGGCGTCGTCCCGCTCGGCCCGGACTTTGCCGCCGGCGTGGGGAACCTCCTGCGGCGCACGCGCCCGGCCGACCTGCAGGGCAACCCGGTCTTTCAGCGGGTCAGCCAGGCCATCCCGGGCGGCAACGCCGGCGCCCAACTGGGCTTCATGCAGTCGACGCTGGAGGCCTCGCAGGGCTGGCTCAACAACTTCGTGGGCAAGAACGGCCTGACACGGGACAAGGTGCTGACCGGCATCGGCCGTTTCATCCAGCTGTCCGACGACGTGCTGGACTATGTCGGCGCCTTCCTGGATGCCAGCACCAACTACACCGAGCACACCGGCATCCAGACGGTCAGCCGGTTGGTGATCGAGCGCACCGCCGCCTGAGCGCGGCGCGGAACACAGACACAAACGGCGGGCCGAGTCGTAGGCAACTCGGCCCGCCGTTTCGTTCAGGCGGTGTGCTGGCGGCGCCGTTCAGCCGGCGGCCTTCAGCGCAGCGCCGACAATGGCCTGCGCCTCGGCTTGCAGCCGTTCCAGGTGTTCGGCGCCCCGGAAACTCTCGGCGTAGATCTTGTAGACGTTCTCGGTGCCGGAGGGCCGGGCCGCGAACCAGCCGTTGGCGGTGACCACCTTCAGCCCGCCGATAGCGGCCCCGTTGCACGGGGCATGGGTCAGCTTGGCCGTAATGGGATCGCCGGCCAGCTCACGCGCCGCCACCTGCTCCGGTGACAGATTAGCGAGCACCGCCTTCTCAGTCGGGCTGGCCGGCGCGTCGCGGCGCGCGTACAGCGAGGCGCCGTGCCGGGCCTCCAGGGCGCGGTAGAGCTCGCCGGGATCGCGGCCCGTCACCGCCAAGATTTCCGCCGCCAGCAGGTCCAGCAGGAAGCCGTCCTTGTCGGTGGTCCAGACCGTGCCGTCCAGTCGCAGGAACGAGGCCCCGGCGCTCTCCTCCCCGCCAAAGCCCAGCGTCCCGTCCAGCAGGCCGTCGACAAAGTACTTGAAACCGACCGGCACCTCACACAGGCGGCGGCCGAGCTGCGCGGCCACGCGGTCGATCATCGAACTGGAGACGAGCGTCTTGCCGATGGCCACGTCGCGGCCCCAGCCCGGCCGATGCTGGTACAGGTATTCGATGGCCACGGCCAGATAGTGGTTGGGGTTCAGGAGGCCCGTGCTGGGCGTGACGATGCCGTGTCGGTCGTAGTCCGGGTCGTTGCCGAAAGCGATCGCGAACTTGTCTTTCAGCCCGATCAGGCTGGCCATCGCAAACGGCGACGAGCAGTCCATACGCAGCTTGCCGTCGTGGTCCACGGTCATGAAGCGGAAGGTCGGGTCGAGCTCGCGGTTGACGACTTCGATGTTCAGGCCGTACGTCTCGGCGATGACGTCCCAGTAAGCCAGGCCGGCCCCGCCAAGCGGATCGACCCCGAGCTTGAGGCCGGCCGCCGCCACCTTGGGCAAATCCACGACATGGCGCAGGTCGTCTACATACGGCCGCACGTAGTCGCGGGTGTGCGTGGTGGGCGCGGCCAGGGCCTTGGCGAGTGGCAGGCGCTTGACGCCGGCCAGGCCGGCGCGCAAGAGCGCGTTGGCGCGCTCCTGGACACGCTTGGTGGTGCCGGTGTCGGCCGGCCCGCCGGCCGGGGGGTTGTACTTGAAGCCGCCGTCCTCGGGCGGGTTGTGCGAAGGCGTGATGACGACGCCATCGGCCAGGCCGCTCTGGCGACCGCGGTTGTAAGTGAGGATGGCGTGCGAGATCACGGGCGTCGGCGTCGGCCCGAGGCCGGCCGGGACGACCAGCTCCACGCCGTTAGCGGCCAGCACCTCCACCGCCGTGCGCAGCGCCGGCTCGGACAGGGCGTGCGTGTCCGCGCCCAGATACAGCGGACCGGTGATGCCGTCGCTCTGGCGCAGCTCAGACAGCGCCTGGCAGATCGCCAGGATGTGGGCCTCGTTGAAGCTGTGCGTGAGCGAGGTGCCGCGATGGCCCGAAGTGCCAAAGGCCACGCGCTGTTCGGCCTGGTCCGGGTCGGGCGGCTCGGTGTAGTAGGCCGAGATCAAGCGCGGCACATTGACCAGCAGATCGCGCGGAGCCGGGCGGCCCGCCAGGGGATGCGTTGCCATGCTGTCCTCCAAGTAGCGCGGAATGAGAACAAGACCCGGGATACGCCGGCCGGGCTGCGGCGCCGGGTTCAGGCCGGCACGCGCGAGAGCAACAGGCGGGCCTCGACTTCCGCGCGCACCGTGTACGCGCCGCCGGCAGCCGGGACCAGGACGCTCTCAAACCGGCCGAGCCGCACCGCCTCCGATCCGGCTGCCACCACGGCCTCGCCGGCCGTGACGGTGAGAGCGTGGAAGGATTCACCGCCCGGGGTGAATTGGCGCGGGGTGGGGCCGGCGGCGAACGCCTCCAGGGCAAAATAGGCGCAGTCCAGCAGGGTCCGGCGCCCGTCCGGCGGCAGCGGCGCGGCCCGGCGCAGGTCACCGGCCCGGGTCACATCGGTCACGGCCACGGACTGCTCCAGGTGCAAGGCCCGCCCGGCGCTGGCCGGCCGGCCCCAATCGAAGACACGATAGGTGATATCCGACGTTTGCTGCACTTCATACAGCAGCAGGCCCGGGCCAAGGGCGTGCAGGGTGCCGGCCGGCATGAAGACCGAGTCGCCGGCCGCCACGGGATGATATTCAGCGTAGTCCTGGATTGTGCCGCCGCGGATGGCGCCGGCCAGGGTCTCCGGCGTGGTGCCCGGCCGGACGCCCGCGATGAGGCGCGCCCCCGGCTCGGCCTCCAGGATATGCCAGGCCTCGGTCTTGCCGAAATGGCCCGGCCCCTCCCATTGGACCGCCTGCGCGTCATTGGGATGCACCTGGATCGAGAGCCAGTCGGCGCAATCCAGGAGTTTGATCAACAGCGGGAAACGCCGCCCGGTCTGCCGCACCACCGGCTCGCCCAACAGCGCCGCGCCCTCGGCCTCGGCCACTTCGGCCAGGGTGCGGCCGGCCCAGGCACCGTTCAGAACGCGGTTGTGCTCGAAGACGATCCAGGCTTCGCCGATGGGCGGCTGGGCGGCCTTCAGGCGCTGCCCGCCCCACACGCGCGGGTGATATTCCGGGACCAGTTGCAGAAGCGAAGACATCGATCTCACCTTGATCAGAGGCTATGGGCCTAGAGCAGTTTCCGCTTGCGCCGCTGTCACCCCCGGCGAACCATGGCCCCCGCAGCGGAGCGAAGTGAGGGGCCTGGGTCCGGAGTTCGCCAATATCTGCTGGATTCCGGCTTTCGCCGGAATGACGGAGCGTAAGTCAGATCGGAAACCACTCCAGACGCCCGAGAGGCTGACGACGCCCCGATTGTACTTGTTCTTGGGACGCTGGGGCGGCCCAGTTGGGACCGGGGCGCGGCGACGGCTGGGCCGGACCCGCACGCCGCCTCGGCCTCCGAGCTGAGCCGTTTGGACCGCGTAGAATTCGCTTTATACTGGGCCGGCGACGACTCCCTCGACGCTCTGACGCTGGTCCCGTGAGGCACACCCATGTCCGACTGCGACGTGCTGCTGCTGGGCGATTATTTCTGCGATTTGATCATTACCGGCCTGAGCGAGGTGCCGCGCTTGGGCGCTGACGTCTTCGGAGAGGCCATGGAGATCGCGCCGGGCGGCGCGTACATCCTCAGCGTCGCCCTGCACAGGCTCGGCGTTCGCACCCGCTGGCGGGCCCGCCTGGGCAACGACCTGTTCAGCCAGTTCATCGTGAGCGAGGCCCGGCGCGAGGGTCTGGACCAATCCCTGTTTGAGGCCCGGCCCGCGCCCTACCGCAGCCTGAGTGTGTCTTTCTCCTTCGCCCACGACCGCGGCTTCATCAGCTACCTCGACCCGGCGCCGGCGGACGGATTGCCCTTCCACCTGGTGGCTGAGCAGCGGCCGCGCTGGGTCATCAACGTCCCGTTCGATGGGTCGGCCGAGAGCCGCCGCTTCGTGGACGCCGTCCACGCGCAGGGCGGGCGCGTCTACACCGACTGCCAGTACGTGACCACGACGCTGGCCGAACCGGGCCTGGCCGACCTGCTGTGCCAGGTCGACATCTTCGCGCCCAACGAAAGCGAGGCCCGCCAACTGACGGGGGCGGCCACCCCGGAAGAGGCGCTGGCCCGCCTGTCCGACCTGTGCCCGCTGGTCATCGTCAAGTGCGGCGCGGACGGCGCGCTGGCCCGCAGCGGCGACCAGGTCTGGCGGGCCCCGGCCATCCCCGTCCAAACCATCGATACGACCGGCGCCGGCGACTGTTTCAACGCCGGCTTTCTGGCCGCCCGGCTGCGCGGCGAGCCGATCCCGGTTTGCTTGCAATGGGGTAACATCGCCGGCGGCCTATCCACCACCGCGCGCGGCGGGGCAGCCGCTGCGCCCACATTCACCGAGCTGCAGGCCTGGCTGGCCCGGTCGGCTGCGCCGGAGTCAAGGACCTCAAGGACGCTATGAAACTCACCCTGATCGGCGGCGGCGGCGTGCGTTCGCCGCTCTTCGTGCTGTCAACGCTGCGGCGCGCCCAACGCCTGGGCCTGGTTGAGCTGTGCCTGATGGACGTCGACGCCCGCAAGCTCGCGGTCTTCGGCGGCCTGTGCGCCGAGATCGTGCGGCGCGCCGGCAACCCCTTCCGGCTGACCGCCACCACCGACGCGCGGGCCGCGCTGACCGGCGCCCGGCACGTCGTCACCACCATCCGTGTCGGCGCCGAGCAAGGCCGCGCGCTGGATGAGCGCATCGCGCTGCGGCACGGCGTGCTCGGCCAGGAGACCACCGGCCCCGGCGGCTTCGCCATGGCCCTGCGCAGTATCCCGGCCATCCTGGACTACGCGCGCCTGCTCGACGAGGTCAGCCCCGGCGCCTGGATGTACAGCTTCACCAACCCGGCCGGGCTGGTGGCCCAGGCCCTGCGCGACGCCGGCTTCCCGCGCACCGTGGGCATCTGCGACGGCGCCAACGGAGCCCAGCATGCCGTGGCCGGGTGGCTGAAACTGCCCGTGGAGCGCGTGCGCGCCGAGGTCTTTGGCCTGAACCACCTCTCCTGGGGCCGGCGCGCCTGGGTGGACGGCGAGGACGTCCTGCCGCGCCTGCTGGCCGCGCCTGCCTTCGTGCGGACCATGCTGGGCATCTTCGAGCCGGAACTGGTGGCCCAGATCGGGATGCACCTCAACGAGTACCTGTATTACTACTACTACGCCGAGCGCGCCGTCGCCGCTATCAGCGCCGACCAGAAGACGCGCGGCGAGGAGATCGTCGAGCTTAACCAGCGCCTGCTGGCGCAGTTGGACGCGATCGGCGTGGAGCGCGACCCGGAGGCGGCGCTGGGCGCCTTCTTCGCCTATGAGCAGCGCCGCGGCGCCACGTACATGCACTACGCCCGGTCGGATGCCCCGAGCATGGCGGACGCCGATGCGGCCGCGCCGGGCAGCGTGCCGATGCCGGCCGAGGCCGGCGAGGGCTACGCCGGGGTCGCCCTCGGCATCGTCGAGGCGCTGGAGACGGGCACGCCCTTGTACACGGCCCTGAACGTGCCGAACGTGAGCGGCGCGCAGGCGGCCATCGACGGTCTGCGCCCAAGCGATGTGGTCGAGATCAGCTGCCGCGTGGACAGCGGCGGAGTAACAGCCCTGCCGATCGGCGTGGTCCCGGCCCCGCCATTGGCCCTGATGCAGGCCGTGAAGGCCTACGAACGCCTGACGGTCGAGGCCGCGCTGACGCGCTCGCGGCGGACGGCCGTGGCCGCGCTCATGGCGCATCCGCTGGTGGTCTCCTATTCGCGCGCGCGTGCGCTGGTGGATGACTACTTGGCCGCGCACGCGCCCTACGTCGGCGAGTGGCGGGACTGAGCGCCGAACAGCCGCCGAGACAAAAGCAACGCGCCGATCCCTGTGGAGCGGCGCGCAGCCTGGCTGAACTGAATGACGCCGTTGACGGCGGGCCGTCACACCGCGGCCGGTGGCGGGCGGCGCCAGCGGCGGCGCAGCCAATCTCCGGCCACCGTCAGCGCCACCACTGCTAAGACGATGACGCCGATGATTGCCAGGTTCTTGACCACTTCGCCGACCCCGAAGAGGCTGCCGCCTTCCCGGCCGCCGTCCCGGCCCTGAGCGCCGAACCGCTCCGGCCGCGCCTGGCCAAACTGCCCTGAGGCGTCTTCCCCACCCGGCCGGAGACGCGGCTCAAAGCCCGCCTCCGGCCCGCGCAGGCGCCCGCCTTCGCCGCCTTCAAACTCAAACAACTCACCGCGCCCGCCCATGAGATTCCGCAGGAAGCCGGCCTGGGCCAGGCCATAGGTCGCGCCGACGATCACCAGGGCCGCGGCCAGAATCAGGAGGAGACGTCCCAGCGTCTTCACGGCTGGCTCTCTTTCTCCAGGGCCGGCCCAACCGGCTCAGCGGCCTGGATGGCCGCCGCCAGCGGCCGGGGCCGGAACAGGTGCCCGACCGGCGCCACCATGTAACGCCGCACGGCGCTGACGATCCACTTCCAGTGCAGGGCCACATGCAGGCCCACGATGAACACGCTCAGGTCGGCGGTCAACCGATGCAGGCCGGACCAGAGCCCGCTGCGCGGCAGGGTCAACCCAAGCCAGGGCAGCGCCTCCCGCGAGATCATCAGGCCCGTGAACGTGATCAGCGTGAAATCGATGAAGAACGCCAGGTTCAGGATCAAGTTGAGGCGCGCCCCGCCCGGCAGCTTGGCAAAGAAGCGCGCCAGGGTGGTCACAATCCACGACCAGTGCAGCAGCAGGTGGACGATGACGGCCACGGCCAGAGCCAGGCTGAGCCACTCGTGGATGGCCAGGCCGGTCAGCACCGGCGCCAGCGCCAGCAGGATGGCGCTGAACAAACCGACATCGACCCAGAGGTTGGTTTTCGGCAGACTGAAGGCAAGTGGTTTCGAACGCATACCCGGCACCCCGTTAGTGGCTAGATTGGGGCCAGTCTAGAGCACGTTTATTCAGAAGCGGTTCAGACAATTTGAGCATCCGGTGAATGGCCCAATCCGGCGGCTAAACCAGTTCTGAACAAGCCTTGGCTACAATTTCACCAGGTCGCAGATGGGCGGCCGCCAGCGAATACGACCATGCCTAAGACAGTCCTGGTGGTGGACGACAAAGCCCCTGTCCGCCAGCTCCTCAACGACTACTTCGCCCAGCAAGGGTTCACCGTGCAGGCCGCCGCCAACGGACGCGAGGCGCTCGCCTTCGTCGAGCGGCTGTCCCCGGACGTCATCCTGCTGGATTTGATGATGCCGGAGATGGACGGTTACGAGTTCCTGCGCGCCTACCGCCGCGAGCGGGCCGCGCCCGTCATCATCATCACGGCCCGCGAAGCTGAAGCCGACGCGGTGCTGGGCCTGGAGCTCGGCGCCGACGACTATGTGATCAAGCCCTTCCGGCTGAGAGAGTTGGCGGCCCGCGTCCGCGCGGTCTTGCGCCGGGCTGAAGCGGCCGGGGCCCAGCCGCGGGCAGTGTGCGTCGGCGAAGTCGCGCTGGACGAGGCCGCCCACACCGTCACCGCCCGCGGCGCGCCGGTCACCCTCACGCCGACCGAGTTCAATCTGCTGGGGCTGCTGATGCGTTCGCCCGGCCAAGTGCTGACGCGCCAGCAGCTGGCCGACCGGCTGGCCGACGACGGCTACACCGGGCTCGAGCGCACCCTGAACGTCCACGTGCGGAACCTGCGCGCCAAGATCGAAGCTGACCCGGATCAGCCGCAGTACATCGAGACGGTCTACGGCGTCGGCTATCGTTTCCGCCGGCCAGAAGGATAGGCGCGCGTGTTCCGCTCCTTAACCGGCAAGCTCACTCTGGCCTTCCTGCTCGTGGCGCTGACCGTGGCGCTGCTGGTGGGCGCGTTTCTGCGCTTCTCCACCGCCGACCAACTGGACCAATTGATTGTCGAGCAGCAGCGCGGTGAGTTCCGGGAAGTGCTGGTGGACTACTATCAGGCCACCGGCGGATGGGAGGGCGTCAACGCCTACCTGGGCGAGACGCGCGGCCGCTACGGAGCCGGTCCGCACGCCTATGACCCCGACGCCGGGACGCGCCGCGGGCAGGAGCGCCGCGACCGGAGCGAGTTGTTTGGACTGGCCGATGGCGACGGAATAATCGTCGTCCCGCTGCTGCCAGATTATGCGGTCGGCACCCGCACCCCGGCCGCCAGGTTGGCGGCTGGCGAAGCCGTGCTGGTGGATGGCGTCCGGGTGGGCACGATCCTGACCGCCGAGCTGGCGCCCAGCTTGAACCCGGAGGAGACGGCCTATCTCCGGCGCACCAATGCGGCTCTTCTCTTCGCGACGGCCGGCGCAGTCCTGATCGCTCTGCTCGTGGGAGTGCTCCTGGCGCGCACGCTGACGCAACCGCTGCGCGCCCTGACGCAGGCGTCCCATCGCATGGCCGGCGGCGACTTGGAACAGGCCGTCACGGTGACGTCGCGGGACGAGATCGGCGAACTGACGGCCGCCTTCAATCAGATGAGCCGGGAGGTGGCGCGCGCCAACCAGGCCCGGCGCCAGATGACGGCCGACGTCGCGCACGAACTGCGCACGCCGCTCACGGTGATCGCCGGCTACATCGAAGCCATGCAGGATGGTGTGCTGGCCGCTACGCCCGACCGGCTGGCCGTCATCTACGGCGAGATCGAGCGCCTGCAGCACCTGGTGGGCGATCTGCGCACGCTCGCGCAAGCCGATACCGGCGAGCTGCAGCTTGACCGGCAGCCACTGTCCGTTGACGAACTGCTGCAATCGGTCCACGCCGCCTTCGAGCATCAGGCGCAGCTGAAGGCCGTCACACTGAGCCTGGAAGTCGCGGACGGCCTTCCGCTTGTGGACGGCGATGAGGTGCGCCTGGGCCAGGTCTTGGGCAACCTGCTCAGCAACGCGCTGCGCTACACACCGCCCGGCGGTTCGGTGACGCTGCGGGCCGAGGCCGCCCCGGACCGCCAAGTCCGCCTCAGTGTGCAAGACACCGGGCCGGGCATCGCGCCCGCCGACCTGCCCCATATCTTTGAGCGTTTCTACCGCGCCGACCCCGCCCGAGCCGCCGAGGCGGGCGAATCCGGGCTGGGCCTGGCCATCGCGCGCACACTGGTGGACGCCCACGGCGGCCGCCTCATGGCCGAGAGCACACCCGGCCAGGGCGCGACCTTCGCCTTGCTTCTTCCAACCCGGGCATAATCGAGCCAGCCGCGCTCATCGGCAGCCGCCCGCCCGCTCAGAGTCAGCGCAGTGCGGATAGCCTCAAAACATTCGGTGACCGTTTGAGTAATCCCATTGCAAGCCTTGATGGCTACGCGCACACTCAAGCCAAGAGGGGTTCATCCGGCAAGTCCGACCGTTCTTCGTCATGCCGGCCCAGGTAATGCCATTGCTGGGTCCCGGCTCCCCACTTCGCTTGGCTGCGGGAACCATGGTTCGCCGGGACGACCTCAACCCAGTTGGCGCATGATCCACTAAGCCCACTCCGGTAAGTTGGCCCGTTGACTTGGGGGCCTTCAGGCTGGTCTCAGTCGGTTCGTTGAAAGACGCGGGTCTCGCTGGGGAGGTTGTGGACCGGGCCATCCGGACCGCGCGGGTCCCAGGCCAGGCGTCGGTCGGCGGTCGGGGTCAGGCGCTGACCGTAAGCTGTCAGGGTCCGCACAGCCACGCCCTGGCGATACAGCAGGGTCGTGCGGGTGCGCTGGCCGGGGCCCGTGAGTCGGATGAAGTCCGGCTCGCTGTAGCGCTGCCAGGCCTCATCCACAACGCGTGGCGCCAAGATCAGGACGCCGGGTCCGCCGGAGACTCCCACGTGTTCGGGGGCTTGCGGCCCCAGGCGGTCAAAGACCAGGACGCCGTCTTGCAGTCGCCCGGCAAAACTCCGCACGTGCAGTGGCCGGCCGCGAAAGGTGACGTTGGTCTGCCGGTAGATCTCGCCGTCAAAGTCGATGTAGACCAGGTTGTCCCACGGCGCCGGGCCGGGCGTGCCGCTGAATTCGTCCTGCGCCAACGGCCGGCCGGCCAGGTCGAAAACTTCGACGTGATCATGCCAGGCGCCGCGCAGGAGGCCGAGTGTGTGGGCGACCGCGCCGGCCGCCTCCGGCCGCGCACTCACTGCCCGCGTTCCCGGATGCCGAAGGCGGCCTGTTCAGCGCCGGCCGCCACCAGCATCTTGGCGGCCTCCAGCCGCCCGCGCTCGGCCGGAAAGGCCTGCACCAGGCCCATGCTCAGGTCGCGCAGCGCCCGGCCGATGACGCCGCCATGGCCGGTGTTGCTGGTGCCGCAGGCCTTGAGCGCGTTGGTGGCCACAGCGTAGGCGGCGTCGCACACCACCCCCTTGCACAGGCGCCACTGCGCCACCACGCGCGGCTTGGGCAGGATCGGCGGCACGCTGGTCTCCAACTGCACCTGCCGGCGCAGCCACAGGAAGCCGGTCTCCAGGTCCACGGTCATCTTCCCGATCAACTCTTGGTGGAAGCCGCTTTCCGCGGCGATGGACTGGCCGGTGTCCGCGAACTTCAGGCCGGTGATGTAGTTGAGCGCGTAGTGGTAGACCGAGTAGGCCACACCCAGGTAGAGGGCGGCCACGGCCACCTGGTTGCCCACGAAGCTGCCCCGGCTCACCTGCATCATTTTGACGAAGGCGCCTGGCACGGCCAGGGCCGCCTCGGCCGGGACGAAGACATCCTCCAGGATCAGGCCGTGCGTGGCCGTGGCGCGCATGCCCAGCGCCTCCCAGGGCGCGCGCTCGCGCACACCGGCCGCCGCGCGGTCGACGAAGAACACACACAGCCCGTCGGCCGTCGTCGTGCCGGCCAGTTTGGCCGTGACCAGGTATTCGTCGGCGACGCCGGTGGAGCAGCCAAACGACTTCACCCCGGACAGCCGCCAGCCGCCGTCGGCGGCGCGCGCCTCAGTGGAGATAGTGACGGCGCTGGCCGCCGTCTTGGCCTGCTCGCTGGCGAAGTTGGCCAGCCAGCGCCCGTCGGTGCCCATCTTGTGCAGCAGCCGCTCGGCGAAGGCGCGCACCACCGGCGCCTCGTCTGGCGTGAACAGGCCGGCCTCCAGCGCTTCCAGCGGCAGCAGCCCGCGCGAGGCGCTGGAACAATGGAAGAAGAAGGTCAGGGCCGTGGACGGGCAGGCCGTGCCGAGCGCGAACGCCGCCGCCACCAGATCCCGCAGACCGCCGCCCAGGCCGCCGTAGTCCGTCGGCACGATCAGGCCCAGCAGCCCGGCCGCCCGCAGCGTGGCGATGTTGTCCAGCGGGAATTGGCCGGCCGCGTCGGCGGCCTCGGCGCGCGCGCGCAGCGCCGGCAGCACGCTTTCCACGCGCCGCGCCCGTTCCTGTTCCGCGGCGGTCATGTCCTCGATCAGCACCCTCCCGGTCAGGTGTTCGCCCATGCCAGCTCCTTGTCTTGCGCAGCGGTCTAAAGCAATGCGGCCCTTATGCCGTGGGGCGGCGCAGGTATTGGCCGCGGGCCGGGCCGACCACCTGGCTGCCGTCGTACACCACCTGGCCGCGCAGGAACGTCGTCTTCACGCGCCCGGTCAAGGTCTGGCCCTCAAACGGCGTGTAGCCCTGGCCGGACTCAGACTCGGCCGCACGCACGACGAAGCTCTCATGCGGGTCCACCAGCACCAGGTCGGCGTCATAGCCGACGGCGATGTCGCCTTTGGCGGCCAGCCCGAAGCGCTGAGCCGGATTCCAACTCAATACCTCGGCCATGTGGTTGTAAGACATCCCGCGCCGGCTGCCCTCGCTCAGCACGCCGGAGAGCAGGTACTCGGTGCCCCCAAAGCCGGACTTGGCCAGCCAGATGTTGTCCGGGTCGGCGGCGCTGACCTTGTGCTCGGTCGCGCAGCAGGCGTGGTCGCTCACGATCCAATCCAGCTTGCGGTTGAGCAGGGCCTGCCACAGATACTCGACATCCGCGCGCGGCCGGATGGGCGGGTTGACCTTGGCCCGCGCGCCGGCCGGCGAGTCGACGTCCAGCAGGAGGTGCCCCACCGTGACCTCGCGCCGGAAGTTCACGTGCGGAAAGACGGCCTGCATGGTCAGCGCCGCCTCCACCGCCTTGCGCGAGCTGAGGTGCAGCAGATTGATGTTCAGGCAGTTGGTCTCGTTCGCCAGGTAGGCCGCAATCCAGACCGCCAGGCCTTCGGAGTGCGGCGGCCGCGCCGCGCTGTAGGCCGGCAGTCCGGTCAGCTGGCCGTCGCGCTCCACCAGGCGCGTGTAGGCGGTGAGGATGTCGGCCAGTTCGCAGTGCAGGCTGACGCTGACCGCGTCCGCCTTCTGCGGGTGCGCGGCCATCAGGCGCTGGGCCGAGCGCATGATGAACTCGAAGTGCGCCAGGTCATAGCGGTCGTCCGGCGCGATCATCAGGAACTCGTTCTGCTTATCAGACTTGCCGTGCAGGCCGTAACCGCCGTAGAACATGAAGATCTTGAACGACGCCACGCCGTGCTCAGTGAGCAACAGCTCCATCTCGTCGATGTGGCCCGGCGCGATCGGGGCGACGTGATAGGCATAGTCCACCCAGAAGTTGCCGGCCGAGCGCCGCAGCACCTCCGGGAAGAACTCGCGGTACGGGCCGCCGCGGTTGAGATAGTACTGGCCGGTGCGGATGTAGTTGAGGCTGGTGGTGACGCCGCCCATGGCCGCGGCGCGGCTCTCGGTGACGGCGTCCTGCTCCAGCGGCGCGTAGATGCCAATGTGCATGTGCGCGTCCACCAGCCCCGGAAATCCAAGCCGCCCGCGCGCGTCGAAGACGGCCCGGCCCTGCTCGGCCGGGATCTCGGGCGCCAACCGCGCGAAGCGGCCACTCTGGACGCCGATATCCAGCCGATCGACCGCGGTCTGGCGCGGCCGCACGACGCGCACGTTCTTGAGGACGAGATCGTAGACGGGGGTGTCGCTCATGCCACTCTCCACAAACGCCGGCGCAATCAGGCGCGCTCCGGCTGGCAGGTGATGACGCCGGCCTCCGCCAGCGCGGCAATCTCAGCTTCAGCGTAGCCGGCCTCGCGCAGCAGCGCGGCCGAATGCGCGCCCACCGCCGGCGGGTCCTGGCGCAGGTCAAAGGGCTGGCCCTGCAGCTGGACCGGCAGCCGCGGGAGTTGTGTGACCTGGCCGTCCGGCAGCCGCGTCGGCAGCAGCGCCCCGCTGGCCGCCAGGTGCGGGTCGGCGAACAGATCCTCGGGGCGAGCCACCGGCGCAAACGGCACCTCGGCCCGCTCGCAGCGCTCCAGGATCACGGCCCGGGGCAGCGTCGCCAACCAGGCTTCCAGCTCCGGCAGCAGCCAGTCGCGCGCGGCGATGCGGTCGTTGTTGGTGGCCAGGCGCGGGTCATCGCGCAGGTCCGGGCGCTCGAAGACCTCGCAGAAGCGCCGCCAATGCCGGTCGCTGGTCAGGCCGACGAAAACCAACTCGCCATCGCGGCTGCGAAAGGGGCGGTAGACCGACCAGGCGCTGACGCGCGCCGGCATAGGCGGCACCGGCTGGCCGGACACGGCAGCATAGGCCATGTGGTGGCCCATCAGAAAGGCGGCCGTCTCAAACAGGCCGCTCTGCACCAGTTGGCCCTGGCCTGTCTGGTCGCGCTCGCGCAGCGCCACCAGCACGCCCAGGGCCGCGCACATTCCGCCCATCACGTCGACCACAGAAGCCCCGGCCCGCAGCGGCTGCCCGACCGGGCCGGTCATGTAGGCCAGGCCGCTCATCATTTGAACGACCTCGTCGAGGGCATGGCGCTGCGCGTACGGGCCGGGCAGAAAACCCTTGAGCGCGCAGTAGATCAGGCGCGGGTTGAGCGCGCGCAAAGCCTCAGAGCCGTAGCCGAGGCGCTCCATGGTGCCGGGCGCGAAGTTCTCTATGACCACGTCGGCTGTGCGCGCCAACCGCTGCACCAGCGCCCGCCCGGCCTCGGCCTTGAGGTCTACGGCCAGGCTGCGCTTGTTGCGGTTGAAGAACGGGAAGTAGCCCAGGCCGAAGCCCTTCAGGCGGCGGGTGTCGTCGCCGTCCGGCTTCTCGATCTTGATGACATCGGCGCCCAGGTCGGCCAGCACCAGGCCACAGGCTGGGCCGAGCACGGCATGTGCAAACTCCAGGACGCGCACGCCGGCCAGCGGCTGCGGCCGGGCGCCGTCAGAAGCGATAGTCGCCATGTTTCACCAGAAAGTTGACCAGCCCGCCCTCGCGCAGGATCGCCACCATCACCGCCGGCAAGCGCGTGGCCGTATAGCTGTGGCCGGTGGCCAGGTCGGTGACCACGCCCTCGGCCAGATCCACGCGCAGCGGACCGGCGCCCGTGAGGGCGTGGTCCGGGGCTTCCACCAGCGGCAGGCCGATGTTGATGGCGTTGCGGAAGAACAGGCGGGCAAAGGACCGGGCCACCACGCCCGCCACGCCGGCCGCCTTCAGGGCCAGCGGCGCCTGCTCACGCGATGAGCCGCAGCCGAAATTGCGGCCGGCCACCAGCAGGTCGCCGGGCTGCACGCGGCGGCTGAAGTCGGGGTCCAGGTCCTCCAGGACATGCCGCGCCAATTCAGCGAGCTGCAGCGTTTTGGTGTACTTGCCCGGGATGATGCGGTCGGTGTCGATGTTGTCGCCGTAGACGTGGGCGCGGCCGGTGAGAGTGGCCAGGCCGGAGCGGGAGGCGGGTTCTGTATTGGGCGGGGTCATGGTGTCAGGTCGGCCGGCTCGGCGATGCAGCCGGCAACGGCGGAGGCCGCCACCACCGCCGGCGAGGCCAGGTAGATGTCGCTGTTCGGGTTGCCCATGCGCCCGCGGAAATTGCGATTGGTGCTGGAGATCACCACTTCGCCGTCGCCGGGCACGCCGTTGTGCGAGCCCACGCACGGCCCGCAGCCCGAGGTGATGAAGGTGGCGCCGGCCTCGGCCAGGACCCCGGCCGTGCCATCCGCCAGCGCGGCGCTGAAGACGCGCCGCGAGGCCGGGGCGATGATCAGACGCACCCCCGGCGCCAGGCGCCGGCCTCTGAGCACCGCGGCCGCGGCCTGCAGGTCCTCCAGCCGGCTGTTCGTGCA
>CALFZO010000121.1 GCA_937952305.1 uncultured Anaerolineales bacterium
AAGGGCTCGGTGCTGGAGGAGTGCGACCCCTTCGGCCTCGGCGTCTGCCTGTCCATCCCGCCCTTCAACCTCACCATCGCCGAGATCGGCGTCGAGTTTGGCGAGTTCGTGGTGGCGGACGGGACGGCCTGGGGCCTCAAGGGCTGGGTCAATATCCTGGACCTGATCACGGTCGGCTTCTACTTCGACACCTCCGGCACGCTGTCGTTCGGCAACGTGGACCGGTATCACCTCGTCACCCCGCCGCAAGTGCTGCGCGCGCAACGGTTGTGGCAGGCCCTGGAGAGCGGTGCGCTGGCGCCGGCAACGATCTCGGCCGTGGACGCGGCCGACCTGGAGCGCATCCGCGTCAACGCGGCCGAAACCTACATCACCGCGCCGATCTCGGTCACGACGGACGTGGTCTTCGCCCTGGCGCGCGGCGGCAGTGTGCCGACGCTGACGCTGCTGGACCCGAATGGGAACGCCATCACGCCGGAGGCCCTGCCCGCGAACGTCCGCTACCTGGAGACGACCGGTGAAAACGAAACGCCGGAAGGCCCGGTGCCCGTCACGCAGGCGCTTTACTCCGTCAAACAGGCCCAGCCCGGCAACTGGACGCTGGTGCTGAACGGCGCTCTCGGCCCGGACGACCACTACGTCGTCAGCGTCTTCGGCCTCGACCCGGCGCCGCTCTTGAGCGATGTCTTCGCCGCCCAGGCCGGCCCGGCGAGCGTGGATGTGCGCTGGCGCCTGACCTCGGGCGAAGCCGAGACGGCCGTGAGCGTCTACGCCACGCCAGGCCCGATCACGGCCACGCACGAAATCCTGGCCGAGGACGGCTCATCTAGGACCATCACCGTCCCGGTCTACACGGGCTTCCCGCTGGCCGAGCGGGTGCCCTCGCCCGTCAACGGCGACCTCACTCACGCCACGCTCGACCTGAGCGGGCTGGAGACTGGCACCTACTGGATCTGGCTCAACGCCGACGACGGGCGCAACCCGCCGGCGCGCGTCTTCGCGCCGACGCCGATCTCGGTCAGCCACCCGTGGGAGCCGACCTGGACCGCCAACCTGGCGGCGGCGGCCGGCTACCGCCAACTGCAGTTGAGTTGGAGCCGCAGCCCGAACCCGGATGTGGACCGCTACGTGTTGTCCGTGGGCAGCCAGCCCGGCGCTATCGCCGAAATCTACGACGTCGGCGATCTCGATCACTTCAGCCTGGACAACCTGGTGCCGTGGCAGGTCTACTACCTCACGCTGAGCGCCGTGGACGATGAGGCCGGCCTGACCGCCCGGTCTGAACAGGTCGCCGCCTTCCCGTACGGCGCCGATTTCAACCTGGCGGCCGAAACGCTCGAGCTGTCCCTGGTCGCGGGCCAAACCGCGCCGGTGACGCTCCAACTTGGCGTGGAGCGCCTGCCCACGCGCGTCCTGCCGCCGCATCAACCGCCCGCCGACGACACCCGCCCGGCCCCGGTCGCGGCCGGTCCGGGTGAGGTCGATCTCGCGCTCACAGTGGCGGCTGAGCCGGCCCTGGTCTTCCCCGGGCAGACGCTGGTCTACACCCTGACGGCCTCCAACCTGAGCCAGGCGGAGGCCAGCGGCGTCGCCATCCAGGCCGCGTTCTCAGACGGCCTGGCTCTCGTCTCCGTAAGCGACCCGGCCTGCACAGCTGCCGGCGCCGCGCTGACGTGCCCGTTGGGCGCTCTGGCCTCCGGCGCGGACGTCGTCGTCACCGTAGTCGCAGTCGTGTCGCCCGCGGCCATCGGGCCGTTGGACTTCGTGGCCCAGGTCGTCGGCGCCCAGACCGATCCGGATCTCACCAACAACTCCAGCGGCGCGTCCACTCAGCTCGAGCGCGAGTTGGCGGTGGCGCTGGCCACGGCCGGCCTGCCCGACGGCGTGACGCTCGACTTCGCCGCCGACACCTTCACCTTCGCGGCGCCGGCCACGCGCACCGTGTCGGCCGTCATCGCGGCCTCGCCCTGGCTGCCGGCCGGCGACTACGTGCTGCCGATTGTGGCCAGCGGCGGCGGCCTGGAGCGCCGCCTCAACCTGAACCTGCATGTCGCCACCCCACACTTCACGCTGCAGGCCAGCGCCCTGGCTCTGGATCTGGCTGAGGGCGGCCAAGCCGCGCTCGACCTGACGACCGGCGCCGTGGATGGCTTCAGCCTGCCCATCGACCTCGATCTGGAAGGCACGCCGCCCGGCCTGCTGTACGACTTCGGCGTACCCGACGGACGGGTGGAACCAGGCCAGCCGACGCGCCTGGTGCTGACCGACACCGCCGGGCTGGAAGACGGCGTGTACACCCTGGCAGTGCGGGCGTCCGCCGGCCCGCAGCTTGAAGTCTTGCCCGTCACCCTGACGGTGCACAAGCCCGGCTTCACGCTGAGCACGCGGCTCCCGCGCCTGGAGGTGGCGGCCGGCGGCCGCGCCATCTTCCCGATCGACTTGGAGTTGATCAACTGGAACGCGCCGGTCGAAGTGAGCCTGGGCGTGTCCAACCTGGCCGTCGGCGACGTCGGCCTGGCCAACTCGCCGGACGGCCAGCCGCGCGCCGCGCTCACGCTGAACACCTCTGACCGCGTCTTCCTGGTGGTGGAGACCGCGACCGCGGCCGGCGCCGGCGTGTTCCCGCTGACGATCCAGGCCGCGAGCGGCGGGCGTCTCCGCACATTGCGTGTGCAAGTGGTCGTCAGCGCCGACCCGACAACGGCCAACCTCGCCGTTGACCAAACCGTGAGCGCCGACCCGGTGCTCGCCGGCGACGAACTGGAGTACACACTGACCGTCGTCAACCAAGGGCCGCTGGCCGCGCCGAACGTCATCCTTGAAGACACGCTGCCGGTGCGCGTCGGCCTCATCTCGGCGACGGCCAGCCGCGGGCGCTGCGCGGCCCCGGGCCAACTCGTCACCTGTCAGCTCGGGACGCTCACGCCGGGACAGATCGTCACCGTCCAACTGCGCGTCCAGGTTGACCCGGCCGAGGCCCGCCTGACCGTGCTGGAGAATCGGGCCAGCGTCAGCGGCGGCCTGGCCGACCCAACTCCCGCCGACAACCTCAGCACCCGCCTCAACCGGGTGGAGACCGCCGCCGACCTGCAGGTGACCCAAAACGTGCTGCCGGTGCAGGCCCAGGCCGGCGCCGAAATCGTCTACACCCTCGCCGTCGCCAACCTGGGCGCCTCGCAGGCGACCGGCGTCAGCGTGCGCCACACGCTGCCGGCCGGGGTCATCTTCCTGGACGCCGTCCCCAGCCGCGGGACGTGTGCGTACGCGGACGCGGGTCATCAAGTGGTGTGCGACCTCGGCCAGTTGGAGACGCCGGCTCAAGGCGATCACCTGGCCGCCGTAGTCGTGCGGGCGCGCGTCTTGCCCGGCACGCGCGGCACACTGGATGCCAGCGCTCTCGTTGCCGGCGATCAGCCCGACCCGAACCCAGCCGACAACACCGCTCTCACCAGCGTGCCGGTGCAGGCCCAGGCCGATGTCTCCATCCTGCACACGGTCGCGCCGGACCCGGCCAGCGCCGGCGAGCACGTGCTCTACCAGCTCATCGTGAGCAACGCCGGGCCGGCCGAGGCCACGGCTCTAACCATCACGGCGCAGTTGCCGGCGGGCCTCGCACCCGGCGCCCTGCCGGGCGGCTGCATCTACGACGCGCCGGGGCAGCGCGTGGTCTGCCTGGTCGCGGCGCTGGCGGCGGGCGCCAGTCTGGGCTTGAACCTGGACATGGTCAGCGCGCCTGACGCGACGGGGCCGAACCTGGCCAGCACCGTCACCGTCCAGGCGGCCGAGGCCGACCCTGTCCCGAGCAACAACCAGCAGGCGGCCGTCGTCAGCCTGAGCGTGCGCGCCGACCTGGCGGTCACGCTGACGGCGGCGCCCGATCCGGCCTCCGCCGGACGGCCACTGGTCTACCAGATCCGGGTTGAGAACAACGGCCCGGCCAACGCTACCGGCGTTGCCGTCACCGCCACGCTCCCGGATGGGGTCACGCTGACGTCGCTGACGCCGTCGCAGGGCGACTGCCTGGCCGGCGTCGAGCCGGTGATCTGCGCGTTGGGAACGCTGGCCGCCGGGGCGAGCGCCACCCTGACGATCGTGGCCGCGGTGCCCGCCTCGGCGGGCGGCGACCTCGTGAGCACGGCGGTGGTCAGCGGCGACCAGTTTGATCCGTACCTGGCCGACAATACCGTCCTGCGCGTCACGCCAGTCCTCAACCAGGTCGATCTGTCCCTGACGGTGTCGGCCGCGCCTGATCCCGTGATCAGCGGCACGCCGCTGATCTACGCCGCTCAGATCGCCAACGCCGGGCCGGACTTCGCGCCCGGCACCACGCTGACGCTGACGCTGCCGGCCGAGGTGGACCTGGCGCTGGTGCCGGCCGGGTGCGGCGCGGCCAATGGTGTGCTCGCCTGTGATCTTGGCGTCCTGGCCCCGGGCGAGAGCGCCAGCGTCAACGTCGCGGTGGAGGTGCCAGTGGCCGTCACGGGCCAGCTCGCCCTGGCCGCCGAGGTCGGCTCCAGCCAGGTCGTCGATCTGAACCCGGCTGACAATCAGCTGATCGTGCGCACGCTGGTCGTCCAGCCGATCGCCGGGCTGACGGCCGCCAACGACGGCCCGACGCCGCGCGGCGCGCCGACGACGCTGACAGCGGCGCTGACTCAGGGCACCCACGTCCGCTATGAATGGGACTTCGGCGACGGTTCGGAGCCGCTGCTCACGGACGAGGCTGTGGCCGGCGCGGGCAGCGTGGTCACGCATGTGTATCCGGCCGTGGGCGACTACACCGCCACCGTCACGGCGCGCAACCTGGCCGGGGAGGCGGCGGCGGCCACGGCCGTGCAAATCATCCCGAGCAACAAACCGCCGCAAGTGGAGGCCGGCCCCGGCCTAACGTCGTCCGAGGGCGGCCGGGTCAGCCTGCTCGAGGCCGCCTTCCACGACGAGAACGCCGACGACACGCATACGGCCACCCTCGACTGGGGCGATGGCTCGGCGGTGGAGGCCGGCCGGATCAGCCCGGCCTCCGGGCCGGGCGTCAACGGCCAGGTGCGCGGCGCGCACACCTACGGCGACGACGGCGTCTTCACCGTAACCGTGTGCGTGACCGACGATGAGGCCGCGCAGGCCTGCGACACGCTGACCGTGACCGTGCAGAACGTGGCGCCCACGGCCGAGATCGACGAGAGCGGCGCCCGGCGCGGGCGCGGCCTGACCGTCTTCCTGACGCGAGCCGGCGAGCCGCTGGAGTTGAGCGGGCGGGCCCGCGACCCCGGCAGCGACGATCTGGCGCTGATCTGGCATTGGGGTGATGGCTCCGACGACGACACGACGCGCTCGCTCGTGAACCCGCCGGGCCTGGACCCCGATCCCAGCGCCAGCGTGCAGCCGCGCGATGTGACCGGCGCCGCCGCCCACACGTACGCTGCGGCTTGTCTGTACACGGTGACGTTCACGGCTCAGGACGACGACGACGGTCAGAAGTCCGACTCGGTCCTGGTCGCCGTCCTGGGCCGGCGCCGCCCGGCGCGGACTCTCGCGCAATGGCAGGCCGGCCTCCGCAACGGCGAGTTGTCGGACGAGGCCTTGCGCTGTCTGCTGGGAGTAGTGGGCCAACTCAGCCGCGTGTTCGCCGCTGTCGATGGCGAACGGGCGGCGCAGGTGCTGGCCGGACCGGCCGGGCGCGGGCCATCGCCGGAGCGGCTCGAGCAGTTGCTGCTGGCGGTCTGGCTCAACGTCGCGGACGGCGCCTGGAGCTATGACCAGCGCGTCGACACGGATGGCGACGGCCAGGGCGATGCGGCCCTGTCGGCCATCCTCGACCGGGCGGAGGCTGCCCGGCTGGCGGGCACCGTGCCGCCGGCGGAATTGGCGGCCCTGGTGTTGATCCTCGAACGCCTGGAAAGGTAGCGTTTATTTCCCAGTGCGATCGAGATGAGCCGGAGGGAGGTCGCCTGCGACTGCGCCGCTGTGCGGCTCGGCTCAGGAGGCCTCCCTCGCCGGCTTAAGGACAGGGCCTAGCGTTTGGTCTTCTTGCCCGGCGGCCCCGTCCGCTTCGGCCGGGCCCACGGGGGAGGCTGGTCGTACGCGCGGCGTTTGGGCGCCGGGCGGCGTGTCTGCGCCAGCGGCACATCGCGGACGGTGGCGCGGCGGACGGTGACCGGCCGGTTGCGGATTGCGACGCCGGCCATGGCGGTCAGCACCTGGTCCAGGTATTCGGCCGGCACGTCCACCAGTGAAAAGTCGTCGTAGATGTCGATCGCGCCGATCGCCTTGCCGGGCACGGCGGCCTCGTTGGCGATCGCGCCGACCAGGTCAGCCGGGCGCACGCCGCCGAAGCGCCCGGCGTCGATGAAGACGCGGACCATGCCGCTTTCCACGGGCGGCCCGGCCTCGGGCTCAGGCTCGATGGGCACCGCCAGGGGTTTGTCGCCGCGCGCCAGCCGGGCCGCGGCGGCGGCCACCTCGGCCATATCCCGGCCGCTCTCCTCGGCCAGCTCCTCCACCAGGGACAGGTAGAGTTCCAGGTCCTCCTCCTGCAAGGTCTTCAGCAAGCGCTCCTTGAAGAGGGCCAGCCGGCGCGCGGCCACGTCGGCGCGGGTGGGCACCTTGGCTGGCGTCATGCGCTGGTTGGTGTAACGCTCGATCTCGCGCTTCATGCGCTCCTCGCGCGGGGTGACGAACAGGATCGCCTTGCCCGAACGGCCGGCCCGCGCCGTGCGCCCGATCCGGTGCACGTAGGCCTCCGGGTCGGTCGGGATGTCGTAGTTGATGACGCGCGTGATCTGCTCCACGTCCAGGCCGCGCGCCGCCACGTCGGTGGCGACGACGATCTCGGTCTGCCCGCTGCGCAGGCGGCGCAGCACGATCTCGCGCTGGACCTGGTTCATGTCGCCGTGCAGGGGCTCGGCGGCATAGCCGCGCGCTTGCAGTTTCTCGGCCAGCTCCGCCACGCGCAGCTTGGTGCGGGCGAAGGTCAGGCTGGCCTCGCCCGGCACGGCCTCGGTCTCCAGCAGATGCGTGAGCGCGTCCAGCTTCTGCTTCTCTGGCACGTTCATGTAATGCTGCTCGACCGTCGGCACCGTCAGGGTCGGCTGCCTGATCTCGACGGTGGCCGGGTTGCGCAGGTAGCGGTCGGCGATGTGGCGGACCTCGCGCGGCAGGGTGGCGGAGAAGAGCGCCATCTGCCGTTCCGCCGGCGCCTGCTCCAGGATCCAGGTGACGTCTTCCAAGAAACCCATGCGCAGCATCTCGTCGGCCTCGTCGAGCACGATCAGGCGCAGCGCGGCCAGGTCAAGCGTGCCCCGGCGCAGATGGTCCATGATCCGGCCGGGCGTGCCGACCACGATGTGCAGGCCGCCGCGCAGCCGGCTGATCTGCTTCTGGAGGGAGTCGCCGCCGTAGATGGGCATGACGCGCACCCGGCCGAGGCGCTTGGCGTAAACGTGGATAGCCTCCGACACCTGGATGGCCAGTTCGCGCGTCGGCGTCAGCACCAGGGCCTGGACGGCCTCGCGGCCGACCTCCAGTTTCTCCAACAGCGGCAGCGCGAATGCCGCCGTCTTGCCGGTGCCGGTCTGGGCCTGGCCGATCAGGTCCCGGCCGGCCAGCAGCAGCGGGATGGTCTGCTGCTGGATCGGGGTCGGGATCTCATAGCCGATGTCGTTGAGCGTGAGGGCGAGCGCCTCGCCGAGGCCCAACTGAACGAAGCGTTCGGCGGGGAGTTGCGGTTGTGAGTCCATGCCACCTCCGGCGGTGAGCGCGTCGCCGGCCCATCCAAACTGCTTGGCCGTCTGCCGCCGCCGGCTCCCATCATATCACCGCACCCCTGGCGGTCACGGCGGACCGGCTAGCTGCCCCAGCCTGATCTGTCGCTTGACTTATTAGAGTAAATGCTCTAATATCCTAGAGTATTTACTCTAACAAAGGGTATCGGCATGAAGACGCGTGAGCGCATCCTGGCCGCTGCGCTGAGCCTGTTCAACGAGAACGGGACGGGCGCGGTTTCCACCAACCACATCGCCCAGGCCGCCGGCATGAGCCCCGGCAACCTGTACTACCACTTCCCCAACAAGGACGCGATCATCCGCGCGCTCTTGGAACAGCTGGCGGCGGCCTCTGGCGAGTTTTTCGCTCTGCCCGCCGGCCGCCCGCCGACACTGGCCGATCTGCAGGCCCTGGTGCGCGGCAACTTCCGCCTGCTGTGGGAGTACCGTTTCTGGTACCGCGAATTGGTCGCGCTGCTCCGGCGCGACGCCGAGCTGCGGCAGCGCTGGCTGGAGATTCGCCCGCAGCAGTATGCGGGCTTCCCCGAGCTCATGGCCGCGTTCGTGACCGCCGGCGTGATGCGCCCGCCGGATGACCCGGCCGTGGTGGCGCGCCTGGCCGATCTGTGCTGGCTGATCAGCGAGTTCTGGCTGGCCAGCCTGGAGGTCGGCGGGCAGACCGTGGACGCCGCGCAGATGGAGCGCGGCGTGACGCTCATGCTGCAAGTACTGGACCCGTACGTGATCGCCCCGCGTCCCTGAATCATCATCCAGGAGTTATCTCATGACCACCCTGCCTCTGCGCCGCAGCCTGGGCGCGTTGCTCGTCGTTGTCCCGCTCGTGTTCACGGTCTGCTTCACGCTGCTGCAGATCCAGTTCGAGTACCCAGACATCTTGCGCCAGCCCACCGCCGACGTGCTGGCCAAGTTTCAGGCTGGCGGGCCGGGGCTCGTTGCCGTCTGGTATGTACTGACTCTGACCGCCGTGCTGTTCATCCCTATCGCCTTGCTGACCCACCGCCTCCTGGCCGCCGAGTCAGCCGCAAGCGGGGTGTGGATCGCGACGGCCTTCGGCGTCGTCGCCGGCCTGGCGCAGACGCTGGGTTTCCTGCGCTGGCCGTTCCTGGTGCCGCACCTGGCTCAGGCTTATCTGGCACCGGACGCCAGCGCCGCTCAGCAGGCGGCGGCCAGCCTGGTGTTTGAAGCCTTTCATCGCTACGCGGGTATGGCCGTCGGCGAACACCTTGGCTATCTCAGCACCGGCGTCTGGACCTTCCTCACCGCCGCCGCGATGGTGCGTGCGCCGCTCTTCGGGCGCTGGCTGGGTCTGATCGGCATGGTGCTGGCCGCCGGCGTGCTGGCCGGTCTGCTGGAACCGGCCGGCGTCGTCTGGGCGGGCACTGTCAATGCCCTCAGCTATCTGGCCTGGGCGTTGTGGCTGATGACGGCCGGCGTGGTGCTGCTGACGCGCCGGGCTGAGGCGCCGGCCGGCTATCGCCCGGCACCAGCCGCCGACTAAGCGCTTCCCTGCAAGAGCAGAGGCACGGCTCAGGCAACCGCGCCGCCGTTCATGACAATGCCGCTCCACTACGGCGCCGGCAGCGCTTAGTCTGACGGCCTGCGCGTCAGAGAGAGGTCAGAGAGGCGCCCGGCAACTCGCGGGGCCGCCGGGCGTATGAGTGTGTAGCACACGGCATCGCCGCCGCCACACTCCCGAGGTCCTCATGCGCTCATCCGCCGACCCGACCGCTGCTCGTGCCGCCCGCCTCACCCTGGCGGCCAGCCGCCAGACGCACGCCACCGTCCAATTCCTGGTCGATCGCGACCGAGCCGCCGACGCCTATCGCGCTTACGCCTACTTCCGCTGGATGGACGACCGGCTGGATCGCGACCTGCCCGACCGCGCCGAGCGGCTGGCCTTCGTCGCGCGCCAGACCGAACTGCTCGAGCGCTGCTGCGCCGGCGCCTGGCCGGACGCGGTCAGCCTGGAAGAGGGCTGGCTGGTGGACCTGGTGCGGCGCTACCCGGCCGACAACGTCGGGCTGCGCGCTTACCTGTGGAACATGCTGGCCGTGATGGCGTTCGACGCCCAGCGGCGCGGCCGCCTGATCAGCCAGGCGGAGCTGGCCGAGTACACGCGCAGCCTGGCGACGGCGGTGACGGAAGCCCTGCACTTCTTCATCGGCCACGACTGCCGCGCGCCGCAGTCGGAGGTCCGCTACCGGGCCGCCGCCGCCGCGCACATCACCCACATGCTGCGCGACACGCAGGACGACGCGGCCGCCGGCTACTTCAACATCCCGTGCGAATACCTGCACGCGCACGATCTGGCGCCGCACGCCGTCGAACGCGAACCGTATCGCGCCTGGGTCCGCAGCCGCGTGGCACTGGCCCGCGCCGACTTCGCGGCCGGCCTGGATTACCTGGCCCAGGTGGAAAGCCTGCGCTGCCGCCTGGCCGGCTACGCCTACTTCGCGCGCTTTGAGCACGTGCTCACGACCATTGAGCGCGACGATTACCGGCTGCGGCCGACGTACGGCGACGGCCGCGGCGTGACGGCGGGCCTGCGGACGCTCGGCACGGCGCTGTCCCTGGCCCTCGCCAGCCGGCGGAGCCCGGCGGCCCCCGGCGCGCTGCCGGTCCGGTGACAGGCGCGCCATGTCCACACCTTCTGCCCTCCTCATCGGCGCCGGCCTGGGCGGGATCGCGGCCGCCGCGCACCTGGCCCAGCGCGGCTGGCGCGTCACCGTCCTCGAGAAGAACGCGCGGCCGGGCGGCCGCTGTGAGCGTCTCGTCCACGCCGGCCACACCTTCGACACCGGCCCGACGCTGTTCATCATGCCGCACGTCTACGCGGCCGAGTTCGCGGCGCTGGGGACGTCTATGCCGGAGCGCCTGGAACTGCAGCGCGTCGATCCCACCTATCACCTGGTGTTCGACGACGGCAGCCAGTTGTCCCTGACGTCCGACCTGAAGCGGATGCAGGAGCAGTTGGACGCCGTGGAACCGGGCAGCTTTCCAGGTTTCCTGCGCTACCTGGACGAGGGCCACCGCCACTATCACGTGGCCATGCGGCGGCTGGTGAACCGGGATTTCCGCTCGGCCTTCGATTTCTTCAGCCTGGGCAATCTGCCGCTGCTGTTTCAACTGCAGCCGCTGGCCCCGCACTACCGTCACATGGCGGCCTTCTTCCGCGAGCCGCGCCTGAAGGCGGCCTTCACGTTCCAGGATGTGTACATGGGGCTGAGCCCGTTCGAGGCGCCGGCGACGTTCTCGATGATGCCGTACACCGAACTGGCCCACGGCGTCTGGTTCCCGCGCGGCGGCCTGTATCGCGTGGTGGAGGCTTTCATGGAGGTGGCGCGCGAGGCCGGCGTCGAGTTTGTGTTCAAAACGCCGGTGGAGCGCATCGACGTGGCCGGAACGCGCGCCACGGGCGTGGTGCTGGCCGATGGGCAGCGCCTGGCCGCGGACGTGGTCCTGGCCAACGCCGACTTGCCCTACGTCTACCAGGCGCTGCTGCCGCCGGACGGCGAGGCCGAGCGGCTGGCGCGCAAGCGCTACTCGTGTTCGGTGATCAGCTTCTTCTGGGGCGTAGACAAGGCCTATCCGGCCCTCGGGCCGCACACTCTGTTCCTGGCCGACGATTATCGCGGCAACTTCGAGCGCATCGCGCGCAACCAGCCCTTGCCGGAGCGCCCGAGCCTGTACGTGCACGCCCCCGCACGCCTGGAGGCCGCGTTCGCGCCGGCGGGCCAGGACACGTTGATCGGCATCGTGCCGATCGGCCACATCGATGAAGCTCAGGAGCAGGATTGGGGCGCGCTGCGCGATCAGGCCCGGCAGTCTCTCTTCACACGGCTGGCGGAGCTGGGCCTGACAGACCTGGAGGCCCACCTCAAGTTCGAGATCAGCTACACGCCGCTGGCCTGGCGCAAACGCTACAACCTGGTGAAAGGCGCCACCCACGGGCTGTGCCACAATCTGACCCAGCTCGGCTATCTGCGGCCCGCCAATCGCCACGCGCGCTACCGCAACCTGTACTTCGTCGGCGCCAGCACCCATCCGGGCACCGGCCTGCCGACCGCCCTGGTCTCCGGGCGCCTGGCCGCCCAGCGCATCGTGGACGACTACGGCGGGCGGCGCTGAAGCGCCAGCGCGGCCAAAGCGGCCCGACCCGTTCAACGGCCCGCGCGCGGCCGCGTTGACCGCGCCCGTTGCAAGCCACCGCTGTTCGGTTATACTGCGCGCCCCACCCCAGACAACCCTGTCAGGAGGCGCCGCGATGCTGGCTGAGCTGCTGTCCACCAATGCGCGTCCTTGGCCCACGGCCGTACACGTGGGGTCGAAAGCGGCTGTCCTCGGGCAGTTGCTGGAGGCCGGTTTCCCCGTGCCGGCCGGGTTGGTTATCCCCACGGCGGTCTTCCGGGAGGCGTTAGCGCCTTACCGCGAGCCGGTGCGCGCCGCGCTGCAGCGCGCCGACCTGCGTGATCCCGCCGCCGTCCAAGCCGCAGCCCAACAGGTCCAGGTTCTTCTCGGCGATCTCGCGCTCCCCGCCAGTGCGCGGGAGGCGCTGCCGCAGGCGCTGCCCGTCCTGGGCGAAGGGCTGCTGGCCGTCCGCTCCTCGGCCACCCACGAGGATTTGCCGACGGCCAGTTTTGCCGGCCACTATCACACCCGCCTGGGCGTGCGGGGCGCTGCAGACACCGAGGCCGCAATTCTCGCGTGCTGGCGCTCGCTGTTCAGCCCAGCGGCATTGGCGGCCCAGGCGCGCCTGGCCCGGCCGGGTGCCGACCCGGCCATGGCCGTCCTCATTCAACCCCTGCTGGCGGCGGAGTGTGCGGGCGTGTGCTTTTCGGTGGACCCGGTTCAGCAGCGCCCGGAGACCCTGCTCATCACCGCGGCCTGGGGATTGGGCGAAGGCGTCGTCGCCGGCTCAGTCCCGGCCGATACCGCCCGGCTGCGCCGGACGGATCTGGAGATTGAGGCGGTCACGCCGGCCCTTAAGGTGGAATGCATCCAACCGGACCCAGCCGGAGGCACCCGGCGCGTGGCCGTGCCCGCGCCCCAGCAGCGCCCGGCCTGCTTGCCCGAGGCCTGGCTGCGGGCCGTGGCCCGGTTCGGCCTGGCGCTCGAGCAATTCCTGGGCCGGCCTCAGGACGTCGAGTGGGCCATCGCCGCTGGCCAGGTGTGGATCCTGCAGAGCCGGCCGATCACGACCCTGGCGCCGCAGCTGACCGAGACCGTCCGCTTCCCGGTGGCCTGGGCCGACGAGCAGGAACGCCGCGCTTTCTGGTATCCGCCTGGGTCGGAAAGTCATGCGCCCGGCGCCCTGATGCTCCCGGCGGAGATTGACTACACCAAGGCCCGCTTCGAGGGCGGCGATGCCGCCGTCGCATACGGCGGGGGCGCTCGGACTTTCTGGCGCAAGTACGTCAACGGCCGCTTCTACTGGGCGGCCGCGGAAAGCCCGCTGAGCCCCGCCGATCGGCGGATCCGCAGCGCCGCCCTGGGAGACCTGTTCGAGCGGCTGGAGCGGCAGGACATCACGCTGTGGGAGCACTGGGGGCCGGAGGTCATCCGCGCCGCCGAGCGGCTGGCGGCGTTTGACGCGCAGGCCGCCACGGGGCCGGCGTTGGCCGATCAGCTAGAAGACACGTTGGCCGCCGCCCGCCGGCATTGGATGATCCACACGCTGAGCCCGCGCAAGCGCTTGGGGCACCTCGTGGCGGCGTATCAAGCGCTGACCGGGGCCAGCCGCGACGCGGCCGAGCAGGCGCTGTCGCAGCTCCTGGAGGGTGAGGACACCGTCCAGACACGCTTGATCGATGACGTGTATGGTTTGGCGTGTCAGGCGCGGGCGGTCCCGGAGGTGGCGGCGTTGCTCAGCGAGCGGCCGCCCGATCTAGTGGCGCGCCTCCGGGCGCTGCCGGCGGCCGCACCGTTCATGGAGCGCTGCGAGCGTTTTCTGGCGGCGTATGGCGACCGGCCCAGCCCCGGCGATCCGGCCAAGACCATTCTCGCCAGGCTCCCTTGGCGCGAGAATCCGGAATGGGTGTTGGACATGGTCGCTGCTTATCTGCCGCCTCCCGGCGAGCCGGCGCGCGAGGCGCCGGCGGCGGCGCGGCAGCGGGCGCGCCATCAGCGGGAGGAGGCGGTGGAAGCTTTGTGCGCGGCAACCGACCATCCGCACGCGGCCGCCGAATTTCGGCGTCGGCTGGCCTACGCCCGCCGCGCCGCCACGTTCTTAGATGACCACCATCACTACATCGATCAGCTGACAGACGGGCAGTTCTATCAGGCCCTGCTCCATGCCGGCCGCTGGCTGGCCGCCCGCGGCGATCTGGCTCGGCCCGACGAGGTCGGCTGGCTGGAGATCGCCGAGATCCTGGCGGCGTTGCGCGCCCCGGAACCGCGCCCGCTCTTCGCCGCCATTGCGGAGCGCCAACGCCTGTATGCCGAGTGGCGTCAGATGCTGGCGCCCGCGGTCTTAGGTCTGCCGCCGGCGGCACTCCCGGCGCGCGCCGCGGACGAGTCAGCCGGCGAGGCAGCCGCGCCCGACCAGGCCGAGGCGCCCGCCAACCGTTTGGCCGGACAGGGCGTCAGCCCAGGCCGCGTCTCCGGTCAGGCCCGCTTGGTGCTCCACTCGGCCGCGCTGCGGGACGTCCGCCCCGGCGACATCCTGGTGGCCGCCGACGCCGGCACACTGTGGACGCCGCTATTCCCGACCCTGGCCGGCGTCGTATTGGACACCGGCTACGTTGGACAGCACGCCGCGATCACGGCCCGCGAGTTCGGACTGCCCGCGGTCTTTGGCACGCAGGCGGCGACGCGCCGCATCCCGGACGGCGCCTGGGTCACCCTGGATGGCGCGCGTGGCACCGTCGAATGGGAACTGGAGCCAGGGCGCGGGCCAACGCCGTCTTGAGCGTCATGCCGGCGCGGGCCGGGCCTCTTGGCGACGCGCGCCCGGCCCGGCGTTCTTGCTTTCCGGTGGGCGTGCCAGAGCGCGAGCCAAAACCCCAACTAGCGCTGTGTAACTTTGGCATAACGGTGTAGAATGCCGTCCTCGTGACACACGTAAGTCACTGTCCAACGGAGGCAAAGCATGAAGACAGTTCGAGGCGGCTGGGTCTGTGGGCTGGCATTGATGCTGGGGACGCTGGCGGCCTGCGCCAGTCCAGCCACTCCCACCCAGGCGCCGACCCTTCCAACGGCGGCGCCCACCACCGCCCCGGTGGTGGCGCCCACAGCGACCGAGGCGGCGCCGCCCGCGGCCACTCAGGCCGCCGAGCCGACCGCGGCGCCCATCCCGACTGAAACGCCGGTCCCGGCGCTGAAGGTGACCGGCTTGGTGACCAGCGCGCTGGGCTGGAGCACGGCGCAACTCAAAGCGATGCCGGCCACCTCGGCCAGCGGCCAGAACAACAAGGGCGAGACCGACACCTACAGCGGAGTGCTGCTGGCGGACCTGATCACCCTGGCCGCGCCCCAGGCGGACGCCAAGAGCGTGGTCTTCCTGGGTGACGGCGGGGCGCAATTGGAGCTGGCGCTAGCCGATGTCCTGGCCTGCGCCGACTGCATCGCGTCCTTTCGCAACCAGGGCGGTCTCAGCCTGCTAGTGCCGTTCTATTCGCCGCAACTCGCGCTGCGGGGCCTGACCGAAATCCAGATCAAGTAAAACCAGGAGCGGCCATGTTGCTCTACGTGGGCCTCGACGATACCGACAACCACGACTCGCGCGGCACGGGCCGCCTGGCGCGCACCATCGCCGAGACCCTGGCCGCCGACTTTCGGCTGCTGGGCGTGACGCGGCATCAGTTGTTGGTGGATCCGCGGGTGCCGTACACGTCCCACAACAGCAGCGCCTGCGTGCTGCTGGAGGCGGACACGCCGCCTGACCTGGCGGCTTTGTTCGCGCGCGTGCGGGCGCTGATGCTGGCGGACTTCCAGCCGGGCAGCGACCCGGGGTTGTGTGTGGCGGCGGCGGGCATCCCGCCCGAGGTCCAGCGCTTTGGCGCGCGGGCCAAGACCGAGGTGGTCGATCAGGCTGAAGCCCGGCAGCTGGCCGGCCGGCTCAACCTGCTGCTGGCCGGCCTGGGCGGAACCGAGGGGGGTGTGATTGGCGCTTTGGCCGCCGTCGGCCTGGGGGCCGGCGGCGAGGATGGCCGCTACCTGTTGGTTGGACGAACGCGGGAACTGAGCGGGCTGCAGCCGGTGGAGGCCGTCCTGGCGGCCGGCATCCACGAGATCCGCACGGCGGAGGGCCAGCCAGTAACCGCTGGCCCGGTCTTGGCCGACAAACTGCGCCCGGCTCGGCGCGCCAGCCGGCCGGTGCAGTTCGTGGCCTGGCAGGAAGACCGCTGGCTGCCGCTCAAACTGGATTAAGCGCCTGCCGGTGATGACCGAAGCCCTGCGCCTGGACGCGGTCTCCTTTCGTTACCCGCGGGACGGGCTGGGCGTAGGCCCGGTCTCGCTGGCGCTTCCGGCTGGGGAGGCCTTGCTGCTGGCCGAGGCCTCGGGCGGCGGCAAAAGCACGCTGGCCCGCCTGGCCTGCGGCCTGATCCCGCATCTCTATCACGGGGAGCTGCGCGGTGAGGCCTTGTTGTTCGGCCAGCCGATCAGCCGGCAGCCGCTGTGGGCGATCAGCGAACGCGCCGGCCTGGTCTTCCAGAATCCGGCCATGCAGATGCTCACCACCAGCGTGGAAGACGAGATCATCTTCGGCCTGGAAAACCTGGGCTTGTCGCCGGCCGAGGTGCGCCGGCGGCTGGAGGCCGCGCTGCAATGCCTGGGCCTGGAGCCCCTGCGCCAGCGCGGACCGCAGACGCTCTCCGGCGGCGAACAGCAAAAGCTGGCGCTGGCCTGCGCCCTGGCCCGCCGGCCGGACTTGCTGGTGTTGGATGAGCCCCTGTCCATGCTGGACAGCACCGCCGCGCGCGATCTGGTGGGCCACTTGCGGGAGCTCCAGGCGGCCGGGCAGACCCTGTTGATCTGTGAGCATCGCCGCGAATTCCTGGCCGATCTGCCGGGTCTGCGCACAGCGCGCCTGGCCAATGGCGGCGCCGCCCGGCCCACGGCGCCGGCGCCCGACCCCGGCAGCGCCGCCGGCCCGCTCGCCGCCGCCGAGGCGTTCTCCCTCACCGTCCAAAGCCTCACAGCGCGGCGCGGCGGACGCGCCATTCTGCGGGACCTGGAGTTCACACTCGCCGCCGGCCAACTTGTGGCTGTGCTGGGCCGCAACGGCACCGGCAAGACCACGTTGTTGCGCGCCCTTGCCGGCCTGCAGCCGGCCGAGGGCCGCCTGGCTGTGCAGTCCGCCGCCGGCGAGACAGCGCCCCGCTTCAGCCTGGTGTTCCAGAACCCAGACCTGCAGCTTTTCCAGGCCAGCGTGCGCGCCGAGATCCTGTTCCGTCTGCCTCAGCCCGATCTGGCCTGGTATGAGTGGCTGTTGAATCACCTCGGGCTGAAGCGCTATGAAGAGGCACCGCCGCTCCTCCTCAGCGAAGGCGAAAAACGCCGGGTCGCTCTGGCGACGGCGCTCATGCGTCAGGCCCCGCACGGCGTGCTGCTCGATGAGCCCTCGCTGGGCCAGGATGCCCATCACAAGGCCGTGCTGCTCCGCACTCTGCGTCAACTGACCCACGCCGGCCGCCTGGTGATCATGGCCACCCACGACCTGGAGCTGGCGGCTCAGGCGGACATGCTGCTCGTCCTGGGCGCCAATGGCTTGGTGGCGCATGGCCGGCCCGCCGAGTTGATGGCGGAGGCCGCGCTCTGGCCGCGAGCCGGTCTGTGGCTGCCCGACTGGGCCTGGCCGGCCGCCGAAACACGACCATGTTGAAGTTGCGGTGGCCCGCCCGCCCGCCTTCGGCGGGCAAGTCTCACCGGGGTGAGACCCGCTGGTTCACCCAGCGCCTGGTGGAGACCTCGCCGTTGCGGGCGGCCGATCCGCGCACCAAACTGGCGCTGGCTCTGGGCGCATCGCTGGCGGTGATGCTGCCCCTGCCGCGCCTGGGCCTGTTCCTGGCCGGCTATGTTCTGCTGGTGGCTTGGGCCCGCCTGCTGCCGGAGGTGGGGCGCCATCTCTGGCGGGCGCGCTGGGTGCTGGGCCTCCTGTTTGTGGTGGATTTCTGGCTGGTGGGGCCGGAGTTGGCGCTGACCATCAGCCTGCGGGTGGCTCTGCTGACCGGCGTGTTTGCCCTGTTCTTCTCCACCACCACGCCGCGCGAACTGGGGCTGGCGTTGGAAGCACTGCGCCTGCCGTACCGCTATGCCTTCAGTCTGACCTTGGCGTTGGCGAGCCTGAGTCTGCTGGAAGAAGAGTGGCAGGCGATCCGCGAAGCCCAGGCCGCGCGGGGCGTGCAGCCCGGCCGCGGGCTGCGTGAGCTCTGGCGCCAGGCCGGCGACCTGGTGGCTTTCACCGTGCCCGCGATCGTGCTCACCACTCGCCGGGCCTGGAACGCCACCGAGGCCGCTTACGCGCGCGGCTTTGATTCGCCCCACCGCCGTCCGTACCAGAGCCTGCGTCTGAGCCGGCTGGATTATGCCTTGTTGGGCGTGTGTGGGGCAGGCCTGGCCGTGCTCTTCTGGGGAGGAAGGTTCCTGCCATGAGTCAGACCAAACGCTTGCTGATCGGGATCGTGATCCTGGGCGGCCTGGCCGGACTGGTGCTCAGCGTGGAGATGTGGCGCGGCGCCGCGCTCGCGCAGAGCGCCGGGGCCGAGGCCACGCTGACGCCCGGGGCCGTGCCGATCTACTTGCAAGGGCAGCGAGTGGCCGCCTTCGAGCCGGCCGACTTGGAGCGCCTCCCGCTGGCCAACTTCGTGGAGCCGGTGGAAAACAAAACTCAAGAAGGCTGGCTGCTCTACGACGTGCTGCGCCTTTACCTGCCGGAAGAGGCCCTGCTGGCCGACACTCAGGTACGCGTGATCAGCACCAGCCGCGGCAAATCGGCCGAACTGACCTGGGGCGAGATTGCCGACCTGAAGAATATGGTGATGTTCGACCTGTCTGGCCGGGGGACGCTCAAGCTGGTTTCGCTGCTGGACAGGCTGGCCACCCGCGACCAATGGGTGCAGGACACCGATCGCATCGAGGTGAATGTACCATGACCCGACCAGCCTGGAGCGGCTACTTCTCGACATTTCAACTGATCCTGCTGGCATTGTTCTCGGCCCTGATCGTGGTGGCCAAGATCGTCTTGCGCACGCCGCTGCAGCTGCCCGGGCACACGGGCATTTTCTGGATGGCGATCATGCTGGTGGCGACGCGGGTGGTGCCGCGCCGGGGTGCGGCCAGCGTGGTGGGTGTGACCTCCGGGATCATGGCGGCCTTCCTGGGCGCCGGCGACTTCGGCGCGCTGAACACGTTCCTGTCCTACACCGCGGTAGGCGTGGGCGTGGACCTGGCCATGCTGCTGTTGCCGAATATGGAGAACCTCCCCCAGGCGGCGCTGGTCGGCGCGCTGGGGCACACGGGCAAGTTCCTGGTCAAATGGGTCATCGGCGTGGTCGCCCAGGCGCCGGTCGGTTTCCTGGCCCTCGGCCTGGCGCGGTCCATCGCGGGTTACATCGTCTTTGGGGCGTTGGGCGGTGTGTTGGGGGCGCTGACCCTGTTGGCGCTGCGCCGGGCCGGCTACTTCGCCTACCTGGCCGAGAAGAAGTGACACGCCGGCGAACGGCCTCCGCTGCGCCCGCGCTCCTATGCGAATCCACCCTTATCGGGGTGTCAAGCCCGCTCACAAGCTGAAGCAGCGTCTCAACTAGGGGTGGATTTTCTGGCGCGGACGGCCTGGGCGCTTGTGAACCAGGAAAGACCGTTGCTGCTCGTGTTCGCTGCGGCTCAGCTGGACGCCAAGCCAGCGGCTATTCGTGCGCCGCGCCAGGATAAGGCTTTTCGCCGGCGCGGATGGGGGCCTTCGGGCGGTTTTCAAAAGGGGTCAAAGGGCAGCTGTAATTAGCGTTGGAAGGCTGGGGAATATCCATCCCCGCTGGTGGCGGCGTTGGCAGTTCCATTTTTGAAGGGGTAGCCCCCTTGACACGGCGCATACTCCCTGCGTTCAGCATATCCATCAATGCCGGCCAAACTGGAACAAACTGAGCGGCCGTCCGACAACCTGGGCATCGGCGCCTTATAGCACCTGGCCCTCACAGCAATTCGGCGATTAGGGCCGCAGCCCGGCTGGCCGCGCCGGGCGTGTGCGGTCGGTAGCCGCGCGTGTCTGACCCGCAGACAGCTATAGCCGCTTCGGCCAGCCGTTCCGCATTAGTCGCGGCGTAGTCCAGCCGCCGGCCGGCTCCGTGGCGATCCAGTCGATGAGCCACGTGATACGCCTGCTCACAGTGGTTTTTGAGCGGGAAATAGAGAAACGGCCGCCGGTGGAGGGTTAGCTCCATCGTCGTGGTCAACCCACCTTGCACGATGCCAAGGTCCGCGCACGCCAGGTGCTCGTAGAGGTTGTGGACGTACGGGCGGACGGTCACGCCTTCCACACCGGCTAACGCATCCGGTGCGATACGCGGCCCGGCCACCACCACGCACTGCGCCTCCGGCTGCTCCCGTTTGATCATAGGCCAGGCGGCCAGCGCCCTGCGCAGCAGTGGCCGGCCCACCGCCGTGCCACCCACCGCGCAGATCACGAGCGGCCGATCCGGGTCATACCCCAGGCGGGTCCGCACGGCGCGGGTATCCCCGTAGTCAGCGGGGTCGAAGGGCGCCACGTATCCGATGGCCAGGAAGTGCTCGCGCGCCCACTCCGGGATGAGAGGCAGGCCCGGCCCAAATCGTTCGGGCACCAGGTCGTCGTAGTCGCCGACGTAGAGCGCGCGGTCGCGCACGCGCTTATAGCGGGCGACCTGCTCGATCATCTCGGCATTGTAGTCGGCGGTCAGAAGGGCCTCGCGCGAGCCCGGCGAACGATCCACCGGCAGCCAGCCGAGGAAGTCCGTCAGGAACACAAATGACGCGGTCTTCAGTTCCGGATTCTCGTGCAGGTAATAATCCACCTCCCAGGCTTCGTCGCCGATCCACAGGTCGTACGGGGTCTCGCGGACCGCGTCCAGGAAGACCATGAAATTTGCGAGCAGGATCTCGTCCATCTCACGCCAGGCGTAGAAGCAGTGCAGCTCGTGCTCGCCGGCCGCGCTCTCCCAATGGGCGGACTCGCTCGCAAGATGTTGGCTCAGCGGGTGGATCGTCTCGCCGTTGCGCTCCAGCACACCCGTCACGGGCGGCTGAGCCAGCCAGTCGATCTCCAGCCCAGGCACCAGGCGGCGCAGCTCGCGCGCGATCGCGAGGTCACGCTGGACGTGACCCAGGCCGATGGGGCTGGAGACGAACAGGGCGCGCCGTCGGTGGCGGCTCATCGCCCGAGTCCAAGTGCGGTGGTTGGGCTGAGACATTAGAAACCAGGCGGCGGGCAACACCCCAAGCCAGTTCAATGCTGGCCGTTAGCGCGATCCGCCCAAAGGACGTTGATGATCTGCCAGCGCCCCGCACTCTTGGCGAGGTGCAGGTAATCGACGTACTCGGGCGAGTCGACGCGCGCACAGGCGACTTCGCCCCAGATATCGAGCAGGGTTACTCGGCACGCCGCGGCCGCGTTGCCCCCACCGCCTTCAGCCGTCACCTTCACCATCCCGTCGCGCGTCAGGTGGATGAACAGCTCGGCACCGGTCTGCGGATCACAGCGCAGGGTGCGTTTGGCCAGGCCGGCGTGCAGGCTGCGCCCCAGGCGTTCGGGGTCGGCCGTGTACCAACCTTCGGCGTAATCGAGCGCCGTCTGGCGGATGGCGGCCTCGTCGTCAGGCGAGATCGTGAGCATACGGCACCTCCATCTCAGGCCGCGCGGTCCAGAAAATCCTTGATCAGCAGGTTGACGCGCACCGGCTCGCGGACGTTCGGAAGGTGGCCGGCGCCGCTCAGGGTCACGAACTCCCAATCCGGCCGCGCGGCCGCCAGCGACTGGCTGTTCGCGATCGGGCAAATGCGATCGTCCTCCCCGTGAATGAGCAACACCGGGCAATGGACGCGCTCCAGGAGGCTGGGGGTGGACTGGGCCGGATAGATCGAGCGATCCACCGTCTGGATCAGGATCTCGGGTGTCGTCTCCGCCCCCCAGGCGCAGGCGTCGTCGATCCCTTTCGTGGAGTGCGGCTCCGAAAAGACCTGGCTGAAGAAGAAGCTCAACCAATCGGCGTAGTGCGCGCGCCAGTAGTGGGCGTTGTACTTCTCCCAGCCGGCATAGCCATCGCGCCGCTTCCAGAAAGTGGGGTCCTCAGGGAGCGACCAGCCCGTCGCGGACAGCGCGCCCCCAATCAGCACGAGGCGGCGGGCGCGCTCCGGGTAACGCGCGGCCAGCAGGAGGCTGAAGGCGCAACTCCGGGAGAGGCCAACCACGCCAGCCGTCGCCACCTGCAGGTGATCCAGCAGGCCAGCCGCCTGGTCCACGATCCGGTCAAAGTGATAAGCCGCCGGGTCCAAGGTGCGTTCGGCGCCGCCGTTGCCGGGGAGGTCAAAGGTGATCACCCGAAAGTGACGGGCCAGGAACGGCACCTGCATCTTCCAGATGCGGCTGTGCACGATCTGCCAGGGCGAGAGCAGGAGCACGGGCCGGGCCGCTTCCGATCCGAAGACCTCGTACCGGATCTCAAAGCCGGACAGCCGCAGGCAACCGGTTTGGGCGGGCTCCAAGGCACGCATGGTCACTGTCCGGATTGGGCGCCGTCGTCGGCCAGCTTTTCGGCCAGAAACGCAAAGCGCGACAGCCGGCGCTCGCGGCTGAGCGTGTGCGCGGCCCAGAAGAAGGTTTGCAGGCCCTCAAAGCGCTCGCTCCCCTCGATCTCAAGCAATTCGGCCCGCCGCTTCTGCCGGGCGATATGCCAGCGTCCGGCGACGACGGCCGCGTTCTCGGTGACATCCTGGCGCCGCACCAGGCGCAGCCCGGCCGCCGTCAGCCACTCTTCGGTCAACACCGCCGGCACAAACAGGAAGAAACCGATGGCGCTGCGCCGCGCCAGTTCCTCATTTGAGATCGGCCCGGTGATGACCACCGGATCAGTGCACACCAGCCGGCCGCCAGGCTTGAGGACGCGCGCCCACTCCCGAAACACGGCCGGTCGGTCACGAAAGTGGTTGAGCGAGTCCAGGCACAGCAGGGCGTCGAATCGGTCGGCTTCAAACGGCAGGCCGGCGTCGGCGTCGGCCACCTGGAAATAAGCGTTGGGGATATGGCTGGCTAAGGCCGCCTGGTTGGCCGCCGCCACGCCACTCTCGTTCAGGTCAACGCCCGCGACTTGGCAGCCGTATTTGCGCGCCAGGTGCAGGGCTGGCCCACCCGAACCGCTGGCCACTTCCAGCGCGTGCCGGCCAGGCCCCAGGCCCAGCCATCGGCTGAAGCGGTCACACTCCTCGGCCGTGATCCAGCTGGTCTGGCCCAGGTCCTGGCCGTAGGTCTCCCGGCGGATGGCGGCCATCACCGGCTCGGTGAAGTTGCGGTAGGTGCTCTGAAAGAGGTCGACCGAGGTGGTCATGTTGCCTGTTTTGGAGAGGCCTCAGCAGGAGGCGGATGCACACCAAGATAGCGGGGGCCTGTCAAAGAACCATCAAAAGTCGGTCGCCAGCAGGCTGGCGAGCAGGGTCTCGATCGCCGGCGCTGGTGTTTCCGGCGGTGAACTCAATTCAGCCAACAGGCTTTCGGCGTTGCGCCGCGTCGCCGCGCTACTGGCTGGGTGCTCGTGAGCCGCCTGGGCCAGTGAGGCGGCGAAGGCGCCGGCCCCCTCCGCGTGCAGCAGCGCGGCCATTTCCACCAGGGCCTCCAGCACAGTCGGCCACGTCCCCACTTCCAGCCCCACCTGGATGGCCTCCCGCCAGCAGGCGCGCGCGGAGAGGGTATCCCCCCTGGCCCGCGCCACCGCGCCCAGCCGGATCAGGGTGGTGGCGACTCCCCAGCGGTGATTCTGAAGCCGCCAGAGCGTCAGGCTCTGGCGGAGCAGCGGCTCGGCTGCTGCCAGCTCCCCCAGCTGGCTCATGATCAAGCCCAGGTTGTGGAGGGCAAACGCCTGGCCGCGCGGATCACCCATGGCCTGAAAGAGCGCCAGGCTATCCGCGCACAGCCGCCGCGCCTGACTGGCATCGCCCAACAAGAAGACCACCAGGCCGAGGTCGTTCAAGGAAAAACCCATGATCCAGCGATCACCGGAGGCCTGGCCCAGGCGGATGCTCTCCTGGAGCAACCGTCGCTCGTCCGTGTAGGCCCCCTGCACGTGGGCGGCGGCGGCCAGCATGTTCAGCGTGAAGGCGATTTCGCGCTGAGCGTTCAGCGGGCGCAACAGCGCCAGGCTGCGCGCCCCCAGAGCTTGCAGGACCTGCGGCTCGCCCATCCGCATGTGCCAACTCCCCAGGCAGGCCAGGGCCTTGCCCAGGGCCAGCGCCCCGCTGGTGAGGTGTGGCGGGGCGGCATCCAGCATCTGGACGGCCAGGCGGAAGGAGCGCTCGGCCTCCGCGTAACGGCCGCGGACTTCGCTGAACAGCCAGAAAGTGTCGATAGCGCTGGCGATTAGGTCCGCCTTGCCGGCATGGATGGCCCACTCCCAGGCGGCGCGGATGTTTTCCATCTCGGCCGTGATCTCATCGAGAGCGCTCAATTGGGCCTGGCTCTTGAGAGCGGCCTCGCGCGCCGCCAGAAAGGTCAGGTAATAGGTGGCGTGGCGCTCGCGCGTCGGCTGGTCCTCGTCTGGGTTTGCCCGGAGCTTGCCTTCACCATACTGGCGCAGGAGGTCATGAAGCTGATAGCGCCCGTCCGCCGTCCGGTACAACAGCGATTTGGCCGTCAGGCGGGCCAGATCGCCCAGAGCGGCGCCGGCAACCGCCTCAGCTGCCGCACGCGTGAAGCCGCCGCGCAGCCCGGAGAGGCGGCGGAAGGCGGAGCGCTCTGCGTCGTCCAACAGGCGCCAGGACTGGTCGAAGACGGCGCGCAAGCTGTGATGGCGCTCGGACAGGTCACGCAGCTCGGCCACGAGAAAGTCCAGGCTGTGCTCAATCTCCTGGGCGATCTCAGCCGGGGACAGCACCGGCAGCCAGGCGGCCGCCAGTTCGAGGCCCAGTGGCAAGCCGGCCACCATCCGGCAGATCGCGGCGACGGCGGCCCGGTCCGCGCCATCCAATTTGAAGTCTGGCCGGACCCGCCGCGCGCATTGCGCGAACAACTGCGCGGCGCCGGAGCCGGCCAGGTCGGCCACCGTGTCCCCTGACGGTAGGCTCAATCCCTCCACCGGGAAGACCCACTCGCCGCGCAGGTTGAGCTGTTCGCGCGAGGTGACCAGCAGTTTGACATGCCGGGCAGCGGCCAGGACCTCGGCCAGAAATGGCGCACCGTCCGACAGGTGCTCGAAGTTGTCCAGTACCAGGAGCAAGTGCTGGTTGCGCAGGTGCCGCAGAAGCTGGGCCGGCAGGGCCTCGGTGCTGTAGGGTGTGACGCCAAGCGCGCTGGCCAGCGCCTCCGGCAGCAGTTCTGGCGACGAGAGCGAGGCCAGGGCGACCAGCCACACCCCCTGCGGGAAGTTCTCCACCTGCCCCCGGGCGACCTCCAGGGCCAGCCGCGTCTTGCCCACGCCTCCCGGGCCGACGAGTGTAAGCAGGCGGCAGCCCGGGTCGGCGCAGCGTTCTGCCAGCGCCAGGAGTTCCGGCTCGCGGCCGACCAGGGCCGTGGACGGGGCTGGCAGGTGGTGATCCGACCTAGCCGGCCTCGGGCTTGCCGTCCGCTGCGACAAAGAGCCGACCAGCTCGCCGGCCCGGATGCGCTCGTAAAGGGCGCGGGTCTCGGTCTCTGGCTCGACGCCGAGCTCGGCGTTAAGTGCCTGACGGCAGCGTTCGAACTCCGCCAGCGCCGCGCTGCGCTGACCGGCCAGCGCCAGGAAGCGCATGGCCTGGCGGAAGGCCGGTTCACGCCACGGATCGAGCGCCAGTTGCCGCCGGGCGTGCTGCAGTGCCGCCTCCAACTGCCCGGTGGCTGCCTGGAACTCGGCCAGTTGGGCCAGGGCGCGCGCGGCGCTCTCCTGCAGCGCGTCGCGTTTGACGAGCAGCCACTGCTCGTACCCGGCGCCATCGCCGGCCGAGAAGCCGGCCAGGAAATCATCCCGATACAGGCCGACCGCCCGTTCCAGCCTGGCCGCGCAGCTTGGGCAGGCTTCCACCGAGTCATGGGTGTGACGGGCGACGGCGTCCAGCGCGGCCGTGAACTCGGCGACGTCCAGCCAGGCGTCGGCCTCCAGGTTGAATTGAATGCGTTCGCGGGTCAGGATAAGCAGAGAGCGCGGGGCATTCCACTCGGGGAGGGCCTGGCGCAGGCTCGTCAGCGCCTGGCTGAGGTTATGGCGCGAGGTGACGCTGGGACGGTTCGGCCAGAGCAGTTCGGCCAGCGAGTCACGAGGGTGGGCCTGGCCAGCCTCCACGGCCAAGTACACCAGCAGGGCAGGCACTTTGTCATACGCAAAGACGATCGGCCGTCCATCGACGCTGACCAGTAATGACCCTAGGGCGGAAAGCTGGAGACGCGCCACAGTCTGGAAGTTGGACTGGCCCGGCTAGACCCGGCTCGTCACCGCCATTATAGGGCAGTTCTCGGAGTCAAAAGGTCCGTTTTGACGATGTTTTGTGAGTGCGTTGACGGTCGCACGGTAGTCTCAAATCGAAATCAGCGCCCGATCTGCCCAGAGGTGACCGCATGAACCACCCGCTGACCCTGAAAGCTCGGGCCGATTTCCACCAGGCCGAATTGCGCCGGGGCGGTCAGGCTGATGGCAATCGTGCTCGTACTGTGGCTGATCGCGTAAAGCACACCCTGCTGGAAAGCGGCGCCATCGTCACAGCTTCATCGTAGCCGGCGCATCCAGAAAACCTGGACCGCCTTCTCAAAAGGAGAGCACCCATGGCTTACCAACTCCAGGGCCGCTTGCTGGAGGTCTGCACCTGCAACATCCTCTGCCCGTGCTGGGCCGGCGGCGACCCGGACAACGACGGCACCTGCCAGGCCATCGCCGCCTGGCACATCGACAAAGGGACGATCGACGGCGTGGACGTCGGCGGCCACACGCTGGCCCTGCTCGCCAATATCCCCGGCAACGTGCTCCAGGGGAACTGGCGCGTGCTGGCGGTCGTGGACGACAAGACCACGCCGCAGCAGCAGGAAGCTATCTTGAAAGTGTGGACGGGCCAACTGGGGGGGCCGGTGGCCGACCTGGCGAAACTGGTCGGCGAGGTAGTGGGCGTGGAGCGGCTGCCGATCACGTTCACGGTGGAGGGCGGTCAGGGGCGAATCCAGGTAGGCGCGCTGGCAGAGGCGGAGATGGCGCCGTTGCGGGGCGCCAATAACCGCCCGACCACGCTCAACGACAGCGTCTTCTCCACCATCCCCGGGTCGCCGGCCTACGTCAGTAAGGCGTCATCCTACAAGTCGAAGGTCCCAGCATTGGGCATCAATGTCGACCTCAGTGGCCACAACGCCGTGCAGGGCGACTTTCGGTTCGTGGCCTGAGGGGCGCCCGGCAGAAAGCAGCGGGGCGGCCAGCTGGTCGTCCCGCTTTTTTGGGGAGGCTTGACGATGCTGACAAAATTCGATACCCGCCGGCCCGTGACTATTCTGGTAGCCGTTTTGAGCGCGCTGGCCTGGGTAACGCTCTGGCTCTGGGGACAATTGCCTTACAGCCGCTTCTTGAGCCATCACTCCCTGGAACAGGCCGTGCAGGACACGGCCCTGGCGCCGCTCTTCGTCCTCAGCTGGGTGGTGATGACCACGGCCATGATGCTGCCCACCAGCCTGCCGCTGATTACGCAGTTTCAGCGCATGACCGGCACTCAGCGGGGCGGGCTCGGGTTACCGAGTCTGCTGATCTCCGGCTACCTGCTGGTCTGGACCGGGTTTGGCGTCCTGCTCTATGCCAGCGATTGGGGCCTGCATCGGCTGATCGATGCCGCGCCCGAAATCGAGGCCCGCGCCTGGATGTTGAGCGGCCTGACTTTGCTCGCGGCCGGCGCTTACCAGTTTACGCCCTTGAAGTACCACTGTCTGGATAAGTGTCGCTCGCCTTTGAGCTTCATCGCCGGCCACTGGCACGGCCGGCGCCCGAGGCTGGAGGCGCTCTGGCTGGGTGCTCACCACGGCCTGTACTGCGTGGGCTGCTGCTGGTCGCTCATGCTGGTGATGTTCGCCGTCGGTGCCGGCAGCCTGGGCTGGATGCTCGTGCTGGGGGCGGCCATGGCGCTGGAGAAAAACGCGCCCTGGGGGCGGCATATCGCCGGACCGCTTGGGATCGGGCTGCTGGCGGGAGGGGCGGTGCTCCTGATGGCCGGGGCGCCGGCCCATCTTCACTGAAGACAATCTCCCGGAGCGTTCGCCTGAGCCAAATGAATGCGGCCTTGATCGGCATCTCCAGTTATTGACCGTCTAACAGGGCTTCGCTATCTGTTGGCCATTACCCATGCTCCGCGCCAGGAAAAAGCTTCTCGCCGGCGCGGATGGGGGCCTTCAGGCGGTTCTCGAAGGGGGTCAAAGGGCAGCTGAAATTCTGGTTATACGCGCAATAGGGGTTATAGGCTAAGTTGAAGTCGATCAGGAAGCGGTCCGGCCCCAGCGGCTCCGGCTCCAGGTAACGCCCGGCGCCGTAGGTCTCTTGGCCGGCCTGCGCGTCCACAAAAGGCAGGAAGTAGCCGTGCGGGCCGGCGTAGATCGTCAGCCGGGCCGGCTGGCCGTCCACGCTGAACGTGAACTGCCCGAAGCGCTGGTAGCGCTGCACGTCGCCGGTCGAGGTCTGCATCTCGATCACGGCGCGCTCCGCGAACACCTCCACGCTCGCCTCCAGCCGCAGGTCCGGGTTCTCCGGGAAGTACGCCAACCCCTGAAAAGCACGCCGCTGCGCCGGCGTCAGCGGCGACTGCGGGTGGGTCTTGAAAAACTGGTCCTTCTCGGCGCGGAAATCGTCCAGGTCACTCATGCGGTCTCCTGCCGGGCCTGCATTGGGCCGGCCTTCGGCAGACTCGGCGGCTGGGGCCGGCGTTACAGCCGGCTGGCAAACTCCACCAGGCTGCGCGCATCCGCCAGCGGGTCTTCGGCAAAGGGCAATTCATGCGCGAAGTCGACCACCGTGGTCAGCCGGCGCGCGGCCTGACGCGGGCCATCCGGCACGTCCGCGTCGGCGCTCAAGCGCTTGAGCTGCGCCAGGGCGTCCCCGCCCCAGCCGGCCGCCTCCGCGCCCGCCCGGCGCTGGTAGTAGGCGCGGATCGCCCAGCCGGCCGCGCGTCGCGCGCACACCCGCGCCCGGCCTTCCAGCCCGGCCGCCCGCGCCTGCTCGGCGCGCTCCAACTCCACCGCACTCGCCGCGTCGTCCATCCGGGCCTCTATTCGCGCCGGCGCAGGAACCACTTGGTGATCTCCTCGCTGATGGCCGGGATCAGCGCCAGCCCCACCACCACCGCCCACTCCAGGCCGGTCAGGAAGTGCGTGTTGAAGATCGGCTGGAGGAACGGGACGTTGACCACCAGGAGCAGCAGCACCAGCGACAAGCCGACCGCGTACTGCATGTAGCGGTTGGAGAACACGCCGATCTGGAACAGCGCGGAACGCTCCGAGCGCACGGTATAGGCGCGGAAGAGCTCGCTCAGCGAGAGCGTCACAAACGCCATCGTTTCGCCGGTGCGCACAATCTCGTCGAACATCCCCGCGCTCAGCGCGCTGAAGTCGAACGCCAGGATGTACGCCAGCGGGTTGGCACCCGCCGGCAACAGCCCCTGCGCCGAGAGCGTCAGGTACAGGCCGATCACCAGCGCGCCCAGCGTTGCGCCGGTCTGAGTGAGGGTCTGCACCAGGATGCCCAGCCGCATCGAGCCGTTGACGATCGGCTCGTCCTTGGGCCGCGGCGGGCGCTGCATCACGTCGGGGTCGCCCTTTTCCATGGCCAGCGCCAGCGCCGGCGCACCGTCGGTGATCAGGTTCAGCCACAAGAGCTGGATGGCGGTGAGCGGCGTCGGCAGCCCGGCCAGCGTGGCCAGGAAGATGATCATGATCTCGGCCACGTTGGACGAGAGCAGGAAGAACACGAACTTGCGGATGTTGCTGTAGATGATCCGGCCCTGCTCCACGGCCGACACGATGCTGGCGTAGTTGTCGTCCGTCAGCACCATATCGGCGGTCTCTTTGGCCACATCCGTGCCCGTGATCCCCATGGCCACGCCGATGTCGGCGCGCTTCAAAGCCGGCGCGTCGTTGACGCCGTCGCCGGTCATGGCCGCCACCGCCCCGGTCTGGCGCAGCGCCTCCACGATCATGACTTTGTGCTGCGGCGACACGCGCGCGAACACGTCGGTCTCGCGGACGGCCTGGTGCAGCTCCGGCTGCCTCAGCTTGTCCAGCGCCGCGCCGGGCAGCACCCGGCCGCCGGGCCGCAGCAGGCCGATGGCCTGGGCAATGGCCTTGGCCGTGTCCGGGTAGTCGCCTGTGATCATCACGGTGCGAATGCCGGCCTCGCGGGCGTGCTGGATGGCCGGTTTCACCTCCGGCCGGGCGGGGTCGATCATGCCGATCAGGCCGACGAAGGTCAGACCTTTCTCCACCATCTCGGCCGTCATCGGCTCCGGGACCTGGTCAAAGCTGCGGTAGGCGACGGCCAGCACGCGCAGGGCGTCGCTGGCGAAGGTGCCGTTGGCCTCGGCGATGGCGTCGCGCGCCGCCGCCGTCAGTGCGGCCGGTTCGTCGCTGAGGCGCTGATAGTGCGTGCAGGCCGCCAGCACCACATCCGGGGCCCCTTTCACCACCAGCACGTAGCGCGGAGCTTTCTCCGGCCGGTTGAAGGGGCTGAACTGGGGCGAGGCCTCTTTGACCTCGTGCAGCGTGCTCATCGTCTTGCGGGCCGAGTCGAACGGGTTCTCGGCCACGCGCGGGAAGGCCTGGGCCATGGCGTCGCGCCAGATGCCGGCTTTGGCCGCGGCCACCACCAGCGCGCCCTCGGTCGGGTCGCCCACCATGCGAAAAGTGGGCGCGCCGGCCGAGCCGCCGCTGCCGCCCTCGCTGCCGGACGCTTCCAGCAGGGCGTCGTTGGCCAGCAGCCCGCCCCACAGGATCGTGGTCACGGCCGGGTGCTGGGAGAAATCCAGCTTGTCGCCCTGGTGGATGAAGCGGCCCTCCGGCTTGTAGCCGTCGCCCGTGATCTCGAAGGTCTCCCGGTCGCACCACAGCCGCACAGCCGTCATCTCGTTCTGCGTGAGCGTGCCGGTCTTGTCTGAGCAGATCACCGAGGCCGAGCCCAGCGTCTCCACCGAGGCCAGCCGCCGGATCAGCGCGTGGCGCTTCACCATCTCGCGCATCCCCAGCGCCAGGGTGATGGTCACGACCGCCGGCAGCCCCTCCGGCACGGCCGCGATCGCCAGGCTGACGGCGATGATGAAGATTTCCGTGATTTCGGCCGAGAAGTGTTGAAAGTAGGCCAGCAGCCCGCCGCCCGGCGCCGTCACCAGCGTCAGGTCGGTCTGGTTGAAGAGCGCCACCCCGAAGACCACGGCCACCACGACCAGGGCGCCGATGCTCAGCGAACGCGCCAGGCCGTCCAGGCGCCGCTGCAGCGGCGTCTCCTCCTCGTCCACGGCCGAGAGCATCTGGGCGATCAGGCCGATCTGCGTGTTGTGGCCGGTGGCCACCACCACGCCCGTGCCGCGCCCGTAGGCGACCACCGTGCCCATAAAGGCCGTGTTCTTGCGGTCGCCCAGCGGGATCTCGCGCTCCAACACCAGCGCCGCCCGCTTCTCCACCGGGACCGATTCACCGGTCAGGGCGGCCTCTTCGATGCGCAGGTTGACGCTCTCGGTCAGGCGCACGTCGGCCGGGATGAAGTTGCCGGCTTCCAGCAGCACCACGTCGCCGGGCACCAGCTCCCGCGCCGGCACATTCACGCGCGAGCCGTCACGGATGACACGGGCCTCGGGCGCGGCCAGCTTCTTCAGCGCGGCCAGGGAGGCCTCGGCGCGCGATTCCTGCACGACACCGATAATGGCGTTCAAGATCACGATGGCGATGATGGCGGCCGCCTCCACTTCGTCGCCCAGGGCGAAGGAGATGACGCTGGCCACGATCAGCAGGATGACGACGAAGTTGTTGAGCTGATCCAGCACCAGGCGCCAGAACGGCGTCGGCGGCTTCTCCCGCAGCTCGTTGTGGCCGTAGGTGGCCAGGCGCGCCTGCACCTCGGCCGTCGTCAGACCGTGCTCATGGTGCGTGCTCAACTGATCGAGGACAGCCTCGACGGACTGGCTATGCCAGGCTTCCGTGGCGGGGGGCTGGACGGCTTCGTTGGCCATGCAAACTCCTGGGCGGCTGGGGTATTGCGACACATCCGGCTGAGGGCGCCGGGCCTGACCAGGCCGGACGGTCGGGATCGGCAGACTGAGGTCGACGGCGCTGGGGCGGCCGTGTCGTGATTATAACGACCTGAGCCCGCGGCGCAACCGTTCTTGGCCGACATTTACTGGACAAACTGCGAGGGCGGTGGTGCCGATTGGCACTGACCCGCTGCGGCCGCCATCCCCACAATCGTGGGACGCGCACCCGCCGGCCCGCTGGTTTCTTCGCTAGCCGGCCGGCTTACTCAGGAGCCTGGCGGAATGAGCCTATCGTTTGTGACCGTGATCGTGCAGCTGGTTTTCTTAGAAGCGATCTTGTCGATCGACAACGCCGCCGTGCTGGGCGCCATGGTCGCGCACCTGCCGAGCGACCATCCGATCCGCTGGCCGGCGGCGTTGCGCCGCCTGGGCGACGCCCTGCACGGCGTGCTGGGCAACCAGCGCACCGCCGCGCTGCGCGTGGGCCTGTTAGGCGCCTACCTGGGGCGCGGGTTGATGCTGGTCCTGGCCAACTTCGTCATCCGCAATCCGTGGCTGCGCGTGGTGGGGGCCGCCTACCTCCTGCGCCTGGCCTTCGACAACCTGGGCGAGGCCGAGCCGGGCGAAGCCGACGCCCATATCCATCCCACCGAGGGGCGCTCATTCTGGAACATCGTCCTGACCATTGAGCTGGCCGACCTGGCCTTCAGCTTGGACAATGTCGTGGCGGCCGTCGCTCTCTCAGACCAGCTGTGGGTGGTGCTGCTGGGCGTGGCGCTCGGGATCCTGTTCATGCGCTTCGCGGCCGGCTGGTTCAGCTACGCCGTGGAGCGTGAGCCCATCCTCAAGCCGGCCGCTTATCTGCTGGTTCTGAATATCGGCGTCCTGCTGTTGGTCGAGGAGCTGGCGGCCGTCGCCGTCCCGGATGGGCTGCGCTTCGGCCTGTCGCTGGCCATCATTCTGCTGGCGCTGGCCTACGCCCACCTTCCAGCGCTGCGCGTCTTCCAGCCGGTCATCGACTGGGTCGCCCAGGGGTTCGCCAACTTCAACGAGGTCATCGATTGGGCGCTGGTGCCTTTTCAGGCCGTCTTCCGGCTGGTGGGGCAGGGGCTGCGGGCGCTGGCCCGGCGGTTAGCCGGGCGGCCAGCCGCCTGATTGACCCGCCCCCGTTTCCGGCTACAATCACGGCACCCAACGTTTTTCAACTCAGATACAGCGGAGGTCTATGCAGCGGCTAAGAGAGCGCATCCTGCGCGACGGCCGGAACCTCGGCAATGGCATCCTCAAGGTCGACGGCTTCGTCAATCACCAGGTCGATCCGGCCCTGATGGACGAATGCGGCCAGGAGCTGGCGCGGCGTTTTGCCAACGTGGGCGCCACCAAGGTGCTCACGGCCGAGATCTCGGGCATCGCGCCGGCCCTGATGGCGGGCAAACACCTCGGCCTGCCGGTGGTCTACGCGCGCAAGGTCAAGCCGATCACCATGCCGAACGAGGTCTTCCTGACCCTGGCGCCCTCCCACACCAAGGGCCGCACCGTGGAGCTGATCATCTCGCCCGAGTACCTGGCGCGCGGCGAGCGCGTGCTCATCGTGGACGACTTCCTGGCCACCGGCCAGACGATCATCGGGCTGGCCCGGCTGGCGCAGGTGGCCGGCTCCACTTTGGTGGGCATCGGCGCGCTGATCGAGAAATCGTTCGAGGGCGGGCGCGCGCTGCTGCAACCGCTCAACGTCCCGATCGAGTCGCTGGCCGTGATCGCCAACATGGACAACGGGCAGATCCTGTTCCAGGAGTAAACCCGGCCGGCCGCCAGGACCCGCCTATATGGACCGCCTCGTCATCCTCGATTTTGGTTCGCAGTATTCTCAGTTGATCGCCCGGCGCATCCGCGAGGCGCGCGTCTACTGTGAGCTCTTCCCGTACGACGCGCCCGCGGAGAAGGTGCTGGCCCTGGAGCCGGCGGCTTTCATCCTGTCCGGCGGCCCCAACTCGGTTTACGCGCCCGCCGCGCCGCGCCTGCCGGACTATGTGCTGGCCTCCGGCCGGCCGGTGCTCGGCATCTGCTACGGCATGCAGTTGTTGGCCCAGGCGCTGGGCGGCCGCGTCCAGGCCTCCGAGGCCCGCGAGTATGGGCGCGCCCAGCTGCAGGTCGCCGATCCCGCCGCCAGCCTCTTCGCCGGCGTGCCGCCGCTCTCGCCGGTCTGGATGAGCCACGGCGACAAGGTCGACGCGCTGCCGCCCGGCTTTCGCGCGCTGGCCGTCTCGGACAATTGCCCGATCGCGGCCATGGAGCACCCGGCCCGGCGGCTCTTCGCCCTGCAGTTCCACCCCGAGGTCAACCACACCACCCACGGCCGCGCCATCCTGCGCAACTTCCTGGAGGCCGCCGGCCTGCGCTCAGATTGGACGCCCGTCTCGATCGTGGACGACGCCGTCGCCAAGATCCAGGCCCAGGTGGGCGCGGCCCCGGTGGTCGCCGGCGTCAGCGGCGGCGTGGATTCCACGGTGGCCGCCGCCCTGGTCCACCGCGCCGTCGGCGATCAGCTCACTTGTATCTTTGTGGACACCGGGATGCTGCGGGCCGGTGAGCCCGAGGCCGTGGTGGCCGCCTTTCAGCAGACGCTCCACGCCCGGCTGATCGCCGTCAACGCCGCCGAGGAGTTCCTGGACGCCCTGGCCGGCGTGGTCGATCCAGAGCAGAAGCGCAAGCTCATCGGCGAGAAGTTTATCCGCATCTTCGAGCGCGAGGCGCGGCACGCGGTGGTTGAGGGCCAGGGCGCGCGCTTCCTGGTGCAGGGCACGATCTACCCGGATGTGGTGGAGAGCCGCGGCCCAGAGCGGCAGACGGCGGCCAAGATCAAGACCCACCACAATGTCGGCGGCCTGCCGGCCGATCTCAAGTTCCAGCTGGTGGAGCCGCTGCGCTTCCTCTTTAAGGATGAAGTCCGCGCCGTCGGTCTGGAATTGGGATTGCCGCCGGCCCTGGTCTGGCGCCAGCCCTTCCCCGGCCCGGGCCTGGCCGTGCGCTGCCTGGGCGAGATCACCTGGGAGCGTCTCGAGCGCCTGCGCGCCGCGGACAAGATCGTCACCGACGAGCTGGATGCAGCCGGCCTGCTCTATGCCACGGCTCAGGGCGCGGAGGCGGCCGGCACGGCGCAGGCTTTCGCCGTGCTGCTGCCGGTCCGGTCGGTGGGCGTCATGGGCGACGGCCGCACCTACCAGGAAGCCTGCGCCATCCGCGCGGTCACCACCGAGGATTTCATGACCGCCGACTGGGCGCGCCTGCCCTATGACCTGTTGGCGCGGATCTCCAGCCGCATCGTCAACGAGGTCGCCGGCATCAATCGCGTCGTGTACGACATCTCCTCCAAACCGCCAGCGACGATCGAATGGGAGTAAGCGGCGCCCGAACTCGCTACCCCGTGGGCGGCCCTGCGTATTAACTGACAGTAGGCGGTGCCGGCAGGGCCGGCTTCTTTTTGGAGGGAGCGATGAACTTAGATTATGGGAATATCCTGTCCCGCGCCTGGCAGATCACCTGGAAGCACAAGGTGCTCTGGATTTTCGGCATCCTGGCCGGGTTGGCGCGTGGGGCGAGTGGCTCCGGCAGCGGCAGCGACGGCGGTAGCTCTGGCGGCAGCGGCTCCTCGGGTTGGCCGGAGTTCGATCGATTTGTCAGCCAAACCGATCAGAACTTCTGGATCGCCCTGGCGATCGGGTTGATTTGTCTGGCGTTCCTGTTCGCCATCGTGATCATCGTGCTGCGCACTATCGGCCAGGGCGGCCTGATTGGCGGGATCCGGCTGGCCGACACCACCGGCCAGGTCACGTTCGGCGACGCCTGGAGCCTCGGCCTGAGCAAGTTCTGGACGATCTTCCTGATCGAGTTGGTCGTCGGCCTGGTGTCTTTCGCGGCGGCGCTGCTCGTGATTTTGCCTGGGGCGTTGCTCACGGTGATCACCTTCGGCCTGGGCTTGGTGTGCCTGATCCCGGTGGTCTGCCTGCTGGCCATTGCCGGCGTCATCCTCAGCATCATCGGCTACTTCGCGCAGATCGCGGCCGTGGTGGAGAACCTCGGCGTGGTGGAGGCCCTGCAGCGCGCCTGGACCGTGATCCGGGCCAACCTCAGCTCGATCCTGATCCTGGGGCTGATCGTGGTCTTCATCGGCTTCATCGCCGGCCTGCTGATCGGCCTGCCGGCGCTGGCGATCATCTTTCCGGCGGTGTTGGCCGGGGTCGGCTTTGCCGCGGAGAGTCAGGCGACCGCCTGGACCGGCGTCGGCCTGGCGCTCATGTGCTGTGCCGTATACGCGCCCATCGCCCTGGTGCTGGGCGGCATCCTGCAGACCTGGACAACGGCGGCGTGGACCTTGGCCTACCAGCAGTTCACACGGCCGACGGCGCCAGGCAGCGCGCCTGCGCCAGAGTTCACCGCGTAAGCTCGGGCCAGCGGTTCAAGACGAAGAGGGAGCCATGTTCTGGCTCCCTCTTTTGGTTGTCATAACAACACTTTGCTTGCGCTAATGCGGCCGTGCTACAATCCGTGATCATGAGACGCGTCCCCTTGCTGCTGGTGCTGTTGACGTTTTTGACAACGCTGTCGGCTCCAGTCAGCGCGCAATCGACGCCCGCCAACGCCGGCACTGCCCAACTGAGCGCCGTCGACACCGGTAATTTTCCGGAGGTCCACGCTTACCTCGCCGTGCGCGACGCTGCGGGTCAGCACATTGCCGGCCTGCCGTCCGCGGCCTTCACGCTCACCGAGAACGGTGTGCCGGTGGCCGCGCCGGCCGTCCTGGAAGCCGACCTGGGCGTGCAGGTGACCTTCGTGCTGAACGCCAACGCAGCCTTCAAGACCCGTGACGTGACCGGCTTCAGCCGCTTGGAGTACATCCGACAGGGTCTGACGGACTTCGTAGGGGCGGCCGCGACCGTCGATGATCTCAGCGTCGTGGCCGCCGAAGGCGATTTGATCGCGCATGTCAGCGCCGGCGCGCCCGTGGTGGATGCCCTCTCCCGTTACGCCACCGAGTTTGTGGGCGCCGCCGATCCATACGCCCTGCTCAACGCCGGCCTGAATTACGCCGGCGATGTCACTCCCCGGCCGGGCATGCGCCGCATCCTGGTGGTCTTTGCCAATGGTCTCCCGCGCCCCGGCGACAGCAGCGCGCTCACCGACCTGGTGGCCCGCGCTCAGGCGGCCCAGGTTCAGATCCACACGGTCTTCGTTGGCCCGGATGGCGCCCAGGCGACAACCGAGGCGCAGACGTTGCGCGAATTATCGCTGCAGACCGGCGGATTGGACCTTTTGCTCGATGGACCGTCGGCGCTGGCTACTCTGTTCCAGGCCATCGCCGGGCAGCGGGCCGGTTACCGCCTCAGTTATCGCTCCGGGCTCAACCGCACTGGCCAGCATCAGTTGGGGGTCGCCGTGCAGTTGCCGGATGGGGCGCGTCTGACGACGCCCGCGGCGGCGTTTCAGCTGCGCGTCGAAGCGCCGGTGGTGGCCCTGCCCAACCCGCCCGGCCTGATTGATTTGGCCCAGGCGCCCGTGGATTTTCCGGTGGCGGTCCAGGTGACTTTCCCCGATGGGCATCCCCGTCCCGTGCAGACGGCTGAACTGCTGGTGGACGGCGCGCCAGTCGATACCCGCCAGACGCCCAGCCTCACGGCGTTGACCTGGCCGCTGGCCGGCTACACCGAGAGCCTGACGCGCACTGTGCAGGTCCGTGTGGTCGACGAGCTCGGACTGAGCGCGGAAAGCGCCTCCGTCCAGGTATTTGTCGCCGTGCCGGCGCTGCTCCCGGCCCCGACGGCGGCTATGCCGGCGGCCGGGCAACTCCCCAACTGGTGGCTGGCCAGCGGCGGCATATTCATCCTGCTTTTGGCGGCTGGCATCGGCGGCGCTTGGTATTGGCGCCAGCGCCTGGCTTCGGCGCCCGTGGAGGCCATTCCCGCGCGCGCTCCCGGCCCCCAGCCCAGCGTCAAGCCACGCCAGACGCAGCCCCTGAATATCTCGGCCACTTTGCCTATGAAACCGGTGGTGCCCACGCGGCGCTTTCAGTTGCCGCGCGTGACAGGGCCGCGCTCCAAAACGCCGGTGCCGGCGGGGGCGTCCAAACGCGAAGGGCCGGCCTACCTGGAGGTCGTCGTGGCGGGCGGGGGCGGGGCCTCGGCGGACTGTGTGGAGTTGCTCGGCGCAAGCCTGCGCATCGGGCGCGATCCAGAGTTGGTGGACGCCATCTTTCCGGATCGCTCCGTCTCCCGGCTGCATGCCCGGATTGCCGAGGCGGAACCGGGCCGGTATCGAATTTTCGATGAAGGCTCGACCTCGGGCACCTGGGTCAATTTTACCCAGATCAACGGCGCTGACGGCCACGCCTTACAGCCCGGCGACCTGATCAACCTGGGGCGCGTGCAGCTGCGGTTCCGGGTGCGCGGCAATGGGCATAGTCCCAACAACGGCGCCTCCGGCTGACCTACACGACTGCGCCGCCGCGCCGCCTTGCGTTTCCCGGTAGATTAAAACAGACAGGGCCCAACCTAGGTTGGGCCCTGTCTGTTTGATCTTCACGAGGAAGATCATCAAAACCTCTTGGCAATGACCTACTCTCCCGGGCGGTCTCCCGCCAAGTACCATCAGCGCTGTCAGACTTAACTTCCGGGTTCGAGATGGGACCGGGTGTACCCCTGACGCTCGAATCACCAAGAGAGTCTTAACTTGTTAAACGGCAGTCAATCTTTAGCAACCGAAAGCTGTGAAAGTTCAAGTTCTCCGCACCACACTATTGGACTAAGCCCTCGACCGATTAGGACGCCTACGCACACAACTTGACTTGCGTCTTGAAGCTTACACGCGGACGCCTATATAGCAGGTGGTCTTCCTGCGGTCTTACTGGCTTATGCCATGGGGGACCTAATCTTGGAACGAGTTTCCCACTTAGATGCATTCAGCGGTTATCTCAACCGGACGTAGCTACTCGGCCATGCCGCTGGCGCGACAACCGACACACCAGAGGTCCGTCCATCCCGGTCCTCTCGTACTAAGGACAGGCTTCCTCAAGTCCCCTACGCCCACAGTGGATAGAGACCGACCTGTCTCACGACGGTCTGAACCCAGCTCACGTACCGCTTTA
>CALFZO010000122.1 GCA_937952305.1 uncultured Anaerolineales bacterium
GGCCAGTCTTGGCGGGGATGGGCAAGGGGATTAAACGCAGAAAAGGCCACCCGGTCAGGATGGCCTCGTCCAAGTCGATAAATCCTGTCGGAAAGGATGCGGAGCTTTCAGCCTGTTGAGGCCAAGTGCCGGAGAGCGTACACTATTTATGGCTCATGGCTCCACTCACAATGCGCTTCACGCCGAAGATGACGTGCGGCGTGGTTCCGGTAAGGGAGCCCTGGCATAAGAAACATCCCCCGTCATCGATTACCCCGGCTGGACTTCTCTGCTGGCGACGAAAGGTTGCTGCTAGAGGCCAATGTGAGGCAACCGGCCCTGGCCTGAGCCAAGGCGAAAGTTGCCCGCCTCGCTGGATTTGCCAATCTCTGCGAGCCCTTCGCGAAAGGAGCAGGAAATGTGCACCAAGAATGGGGCCGGCGTCTGGCTCTTTCTGTACGTGACGTTCAGCAGTCTCCTGCTGTTCGAGTTGGTTGCGCTGCAGCAAGTGTGGATCACCCACCCGGAGCTTGAGACGGGCCTGGGCCTGACGGGCGCGGTGGCTGTCTTTGGCGCGGCGGCGGGCATAGAACTGCTGCGACAAGGCCTGACGAATGCGGGCTTTGCGATGCCGATGCGGATCGCCCTCGTCTCGCTTGGAGCGGTAGTTGCCGGGGGGGCGCTGCTGTTCGGCGCCTCACCTCTGGCCCACCTCGGCTAAGTCATGGGAGGTCCCTATGTCCGACTGCGAAAGAGAATCGCTGCTGAGTTGTCTGCTCAAGATTATCGGCTGTCTCTTGGCCGCGTTGTTGGCCATCCTGCTCATGACCATGGTGCTGGGCGGTTTGAGCAATATTCTGCAGAAACTGCTCGCGACCATATTCGACAAGGCCATAGCATCTTTCCTATCAGACATGCTATTTGCCCTGCTGTACCTCTGGCAGGCTCTGACAATAGCCTGGGAAGCAATGCGCAGTCTGTCTGCTCTGACCGCCAGAGGCGCCCGATGACTGCCCAACCCCCGCCGCAGCACGGGCCAGATCGCTGAGGCCCAACGGTGGCTTGCGCTCGGCCGCCACGCGGGAACAAACGGGCCATTGGACCGCTATCAGCGCGCCGTCGTCGGCCGGACGGCCAGTCTTGGCGGGGATGGGCAAGGGGATTAAACGCAGAAAAGGCCACCCGGTTGGATGGCCTTTTCTGTTTGCGCCGGGGCGGTCCTATGAACTGCGGAGGGGCGCCCCGGCGCTGAGACTAAAACTCGCTTTAGTGGGCACGATACTAAGCCGGACGTCGCCAATTTCGCACATAACATAAATCACCCAGCCTTCTTCTTCCCAAGCCAACTTGGCCGTGACGTTCAGGGCGTCAATCAGCCGGCGCCGCTCGGCGAAGTGCTCGTCAGCATAGGGTATCCGCGACTTTACGTCCTGGGCAAACTCGCGGACCGTCTCGAACTGGGCCGCCGTGATCAGCCGGCTGCTTAACTTGGCCTCCAACTTCGCTCGCTCAACCTGGAGGGACTTGATGTTGGCCTCAACATCCTTTTCCCATTTGTCCAGGACCTCCGACGTCATTTTCCCCTTGATATAGCGTTCGTTGGCCCGGTCCAGCTGCGCCCGCTGCTTGGCAATGACTCCATCCGTTACCGCCAGTTGATCCAGCCAATGGGCGTTCGCCGCCTTGCGTTCGGCCTGCGCGTCCCTCATCTTTTCTAAGAGGGTGTCAGGGTTCTGCATCAATTCCTTGATCCATTCCCAGACGTGCTGGTCAATCACCTCCACGCGCCACTTGCGGCTACGGCAATGCGTGACGGCCTCGCGACCCTTGCAGCAATAGTACAGCCGCTGGCCCTGCGCCTGCCCGCTCACGGCATGACGGCATTGGGCGCAGATAACGCGCCGTGACAAGAGGTAGTCATGCTTGCAGACCGGGCCTGACTCACGCTTGTTTTGCTTTTTCCGCTCCTCGGCCGCCGCCCATAGCTCCGGCGTGATGATCGGCGTGATTTTGACGGACGGGCACGTCTCCAGCGGCCTGCGTTTCCACTTTTCGTTCTCCCGATAGGCTTTCCCGTAGCGCCATTGCCCGGTCGCGTAGACCACATTCTTCAGGATGTGTTGCACGCTGCCGGCTGACCAATGCCCGGCCGGGCGTTTGCGGTTGAAAGCGCGACGCCCGTGCCCGTCTCCATCGGTGGGGGTTGGAACGCCCATTTCCGTCAGCCGCCGCGCAATCTCCGTGACGGGCACGCGCCCGCCCTCGGTGTACCAGGTGAATATGAGTCGGATGACCTGGGCTTCGGGTTCGTAAACTTCCAGTCGGCAAAAGATCTCCTTCTTCTCCTTCACCTCGGTGTCCAGCCGATAGCCATATAGTGATTTGTCGTTTGCAATGATGCTCCCGGCCTTATCCACCTTCACACGTCGTCCGCGCGTCATGCGCTCGTTGATCTTCTCGCGCTCGAACTCCGCAATGCTGGCCCGAACGTGCTTCATTAAGTTCCCTTCGGGCGTATCGGGATAATCGCCCAAGACATATTCAATCCGCACGCCGTACCGTTTCAACTCAGCCTCGACGATCAACTGCTTCGCCAGGTTTCGGCTCAGCCGGTCAATCTCGCGGACCACCAGAACGCTCATGTCGCCGCGCCGGGCCATTTCCCGGATTTGATTGAGTGCGGGCAGGTCAATCTCGGCACCGCTGGCGCCGCGGTCATCTTCACTTAATTCCTCGACAACCTGGTAGCCGCGTTCCTGGCAGTATGCCCGGCCCATGTCCAACTGATTGTTCAGGTTGCGACTCTCATTGTCACGATCATCGTAGGAGACTCGCCCGTATACCACCGCTCGGTCAATCATTGTCTAGTGTCCTCAACTTCGGCTTGATGCGCTTGTCGCAGCCCGGCAGACGGGGTCCTGTCAGGTAGCGCGCCAGAGCGTCAAGAGACAGACGAGGCCGAGGCCCCGGCAATTACAAATTCCCCGTTCTCGTCATGCTGGGCCAGACGCGCGGCCGGCAGGCACAGCGTGAGGCCGGCGGTCGTGTTCCCGGCGCGCACCTCCAGACCCGCCGTCCGGCAGTAATTCACGGCCGAGGCCAGCATCGCCAGCGCGTCGGCCGGGGTCAGGGAGGATGAGTGCATCCGGGTTGGCGCTTTGGCGCCGCGCGTGTCTTTGCTTGTTGACTTCATAGACTGCCCGTCTTTCTTCGCTCAACGTCCGAAACGTTCCACCATAGCGGGCCTGACGGTTGCGCCCGCTGCCTCGCCGCCACTGCCAGAAACGGCCACGCCGGGTGACTTCGATCCGCCAACTCGTCAGCAAGGCTGGAGCGCCGGCGGCTGGCAGGCCGGCCTGGCTGCCGAAATCGCCCAGCGGGCTTAGGCCGCCTAGGCTTTTGGGCCGTCGGCGGAGGCCCCCTTGCGCGTGCCGTTGCGGGTCGCCTTGGCCGCCTGCACCGGCCCGGGTTTGACCTTCTGGTCGTGCTCGGCTGCGGAGTCATCAGGTGGACGATGGCTGGTTGCGGACCAAGCAGGGGCCTGGGCGTTGTAGGTGTGCCCGCCCACGACACCTGCCCTGGCAGGCGGTGCCAGGGTCGGCACTCCTGCCTCCGGCAGAGCGATGCCCCGCGGGGCCCGGCCCAGAGTCTCACCGACCAAGGCACGGGCCGCGGCGGCCGCTGCCTGCTGGACGGCATCGGTAATGTCAATCGCTTTGGTCGCTTCGATCATCTGCCCCATCAGGGCCTCCTGGGTCGCCGCTTGGACGGTGGCGCGCATATCGGCCTCCCGACTCGCCGGGTCGAGGGCCCAGACAATGGCCCAGCCGACCATGCAGACGACGGGCAGGGCCGGCACAGCGTAGACGCCATAGGCCGTCATGAAGGCGGGCAGCAGCGTGCCCGCCTGCTGGGCCGCGTCCAGAATCGCGTTCGCCGTGATCAGCAGAAGGTCGGCCACGTAGAAAGCCATCGCCGCATAGCGTTGCGGGCCGGGCGCCGTCCAATAGTGCAGGGCTAAGGGCAAGGCCAGCGCAGTCAGTTCCAGGGCCAGGATCCCGAGCACGGCCAGAGGCAACAGGTCTGGTGGAACGGTGCGGGCGAACAGGTCAAATGACCGCACGCCGGCATAGATCAGGCCGGCCAGGTAGACCAGCACACTCAACACAAAAGCTGCGCCTTTCCACGCGCGCCGGCCGTTTTCTTTCATGGCGGTATTGACGGTTTGAGTCATGGGTGTTTCCTTTTCTACATTTTCAGCAATAAACGTGGCCAAGGTCGCAAGCCGGCCTGGACTGTACGCGTACGGACGTTGGGGAAACTGTGAGGGATCGTCCATAGGCCTCCCGATGACGGACCGGGCAACGGCGGCTTGGTGCCGTCCTCCTGGACCGCGAATAAAAAGCAGGCGCCCGCCGATGGTCTGGCAGGGCGCCCGCTTTGGTAGAATCGGGTCAGCCTTGCCCGTACCGCTAGCACGGTCGGGTTAGGTCAGGCTCGCGTGAGTGCTCGTAACACTTGCGCGGGCCGCTTCAATAGACTAAATTTACTTACAGTAAGTAATTATAGACCTACTTCGCCAGATGTCAACCAGCCTTCTTGGGGCCGCGTTTCTCGCCCATCTTCTCGGCTAGTTTCGCATATGCAGCCAGGCTAGCACGGTCAACTTGCCAGACAGTAATGACTTTGCGGGCCTTCACCCTGCCGGCGCGGATCAGCTTGCGAATGTAATCAGCATCGTAGCCGCTGATCTGGGCCGCCTCGGCGACACTTATCCATTGCGCCATGTCAAGTTACTCCGCGTCGGATTGTAGCCCAGCGCTATGACCGCGCAACCGTGGCCAGGATTGGCACGCCTGGTCTGCTTTCGGTCCTTTGCCCGGCCGGCGCCGGTTGACGTGCGCTGGCAGCGCTCAAAGCGCTGCGAGCGCACGATGATGGTTCACTATCGCTAGGGGCTGACTCGCTTCGCCCTGCGCACTGGATTGTTAAGGTGCTCACCACAGACGGTCATTCTCGAACGCTTGGCACATCAGGCGTATCTGTCCTTCGACCGTCTGGGAGACTCTTCGCGCCGGCCGCCCCTATTGCGACCCTTGTCTTTGCCAGCCACCACCTGCGCTGCCGTCACTTGTTGGCCGATGTTTGCTTGCAGGGCCGTTGGGCCGAGCAGCCGCCGCACACGGGCGAGGGCAACCACGGCTCGCAGATAGCGGCCTTGGGCCGCGGTCAGGTTCCGGCTCCAGAAGTCAGCCTGCGCGTTGCCCGGGCCGGCCCACGCACTGCTGGCATGCCTCAATTCCATGATCCCCAGCCGCAGCCAGGCCAGGCCGACGGCTTCGATCAAGAGTCGCTCAATCGGCGGGGCCGTTGCATACCCCAGGTCGGCCTGCACGGCGCGCCGGCCGACACGGAGTCCGTCTTGCATGGCCTCCGGCAGATTAACGATCAAATGATGCTCGGCCTGAAGGTTGAGGTCGCCCACGATGCGCCACAGGTTCGGGGCCGCCTCAAGCCGCCGCCGAAACTCGACTCGCTCGGCCGAGGTCGCCTGCCCGGTGTCGATCTTGCGGGCCAGGTCGGCCAGCGCCTGCCGGTCTAGTTCGGCCTGGGTCATGGCTTTGTCAGGCACTGCGTTTCCACCTCCACTGCCCTTTGTGCTTCCGGTAGCCGGCCGCCCGCAGTGCCTGATTTGCCAGCACACGGCCCAGGGCGCCGGCGCGTTCGGTGGCCAGGTCGGCGGCCCGAAAGGCCGCGCGCTCCTCCCGCTCGGCTGTGCGCCTCTGGCGCTTTTCCAAGTCCAAGACAGCCGCCCAGCCAGCTATGTCGACCAGGACATACTTGGAAGTCACCCGCTGGCCGCTGCGCCGCTTGCGGTAGTAGTAGAGTCGTCCGCCGCGCGTTTCCCATCCCATTTGTGCTACACCTCGTGCGCTTCCCCGTTCACGTGACCGGGTGCTGGCACTCCCGACTGGCGCCGGAGCACATTGGTATGACGATTGCCGTCAGTGCTGGCACTCCGCCGCCAGCTTGGGGCCAGGCTGCCAGGCCAAGTGCAGGCCGTTAGAACCTGCTGGCAAGGCTCGACCAGCCGATATGACCGGCGCGCCGGTGGAAAACGTCCGCCAGGGCGTTTGGTGCCTAACCTTGGCGCCCGAGCGGACTGACTGGTATCGGGCCTTAAGGCCCCGATACCAGATATCAGTCACTGATGTCATCACCAGCCCGATATCGGTCGATACCAGTCACGCCGGAAGGCTCCAGGTGTCACTGTTGCGCGGGCCCTTGTGATGCTCCAAGGCACCGTCGCTTGCTTTGGATTTCAGCAGGTCCGCGACCGCTTTGCGGTTGGCACGCACCTGCACACAGATTCTGTTAGTGGTGGCCGGCCCGGCTGCCAGTACACTCCTGACCTTCTGCCAGAGCACCTCTAGCGCCTCCGCACGGGCGTTGACCATGTCGGCTGACCAGAAGCGGGCTTCGGTCAGTTGCAGGTGCTCATCCTGCGTGTAGGTGAAAAGCGCCCCAAATGGCTTGATCTCCGCGCCGCGAACCTTGGTGGGAAAGACGCTGACGTGGTCGCCTTCGCGTCGGACCAGCAGCGCGACATCGAGCTTGGCCTCAATGCTCGAGTGCCCGCGCAAGGTGTCACCGAGCCGGCCGGCTCCACCGGTTGCCTTCCGTTGGTGGTGCACGATGATCACAGCGGCGCCGGTAGCCTCGGCCAGCGAACGGAAGCCGGTCATGGGCCGCTGCACTGCGGCACCGTTTTCGTCGGTCTGGCCGATCATCACGCCTAGGTTGTCAAAGACCAGCAGGCGAGCGTTGTGCTGCTGCGCCAGCCCGATCAAGGCGCGGACGTGTTGAGCGTTTTCCAGATCCGGTTGTGGGTTGGGCATGCTGAGGTAAAACAGCGGCGTATCATCGGGCAGTTGATAGGCGGCGGCCAGGGCCTTGAACCGACCGGCGGTGCGGCGTTCGCCCATGTCGGCATCTACCCAGATGACCGGGCCGCCCACGACGGCCAGGCCGCTGGAGGCTGCCACGCTGTTATTCAGCCAGCGCTTGCCGCTGGCCACGCACACCGCCAGATCTTGGAGCAGAAAGGACTTCAGATCACCCGGAGCGCCATACCAGATGGACAAGCTGCCTGCCTCGACGAGGCCGTGCACCAGCCATTGATTGGACGGCTGGGCACGCCGCGCGTCCTTCAGGGTGTAGACACGCCAGTTGTCGGCACCAGGCGGCAATGTCATCGCTGCAGCCGACGAGACCGTGCTCCATGCGCCGGCCGTAGTCGTGCCCAGGCTGAGGCCGTTGGGCAGGGCCCTTACCGGCTCTGGTGTCGTTCGGGGCTTCACGGCGCCGCTGTTAAGCCCGCTGACCAAAGTTCGTTCGATCTCAGCGTCTTCCAGGCCGGCGGCGCGGGCCGCCGTGGCCAATTCCTCGATGACCTGCTGGGGCCGCAACTCGCCGCTGGCGATAAAGCCGCCCAGGCTGTACGCCTCCTTGTTCAAGACGATGTTGCGCGTGCCGTTGGGGGCCGTGGCAACGTTGTGCGCGGCCTTCTCCAGGGCCCCGGCAGCGTAGGCGGTCACTCCGTGGCGGCTGGGTGGCCGCTGGTCGAAGCTGGCGGCCAACGTCGTGTCCGGCTGCCGCGCAGGCCGCTCGGGTTTGGCCAGGCGAGCCAGCAGAGCGTCGGGCAGGGCTGCAATGTCACTAAGTCCAGGCATAGCGAGTGCCGCTAATGTGCTGAGACGGCGGCAGGATGACGTACCCACCGGCTTGCTTCACGTCGATGCCCAGACCCAGCGTACCGACCAACTTGACGCCAGGCGCGCGAAAGTACCAATGCTGCCCGCCGCCGCCCGTCATCACCCGTGCCGTCTGTAGGTCCGCCAGGCCGAGTTCGGCCAGCAGCGCTTTGAAGTTCGCCACGCCATCCCGTTCCGGGTCGTGCTGGTCGCAGTCGATGACAACCAGGCCGGCCAGGCCCAGATTGAGGCCGATGTTGGCGTCCGGCCATTGACTCCACCAGGCGCGGACCTGTACGATTTCAGTCGTGGCGTCGTGCAGGCCGCGCGCGGTGCGCGGATGTTTGGCGCGGCTATTGCCGCTGCAAGCCGATCGACCGCAGGTGCACTGCGCGTCCGGCGCCCGACTGTGGCAGGGAAAAATGGGATAGCCGCGCTGGGCGTATTCTAGGGCTGCTTCGGGTAAGGTGATCATTGGATAAGGGCGTGAAACCAATGGCGTACCGCTCGGCAGACATCCCTCGACGTCATTCATCGGCGGCCTTGACTTTGGATGGCTGAACGCGGCGCCGGATTTTTGGTCACTCACGACTGGAGCTCCTCAGCCTGGGCCGGCTTACCGTCCGCGCCGGCGTCGGCCGCGGCGACCTCGCCTTCGTCCTGCCGGTCAGGCTCGGACTTTGGCCACGACAGGATGATGGCGTAGGCCCGGCGCAGGGCCTCGCGCCGCCGGGCGGCTAGGTCCAGCAAAGGTTGGGCAGTGACTTGAGTCAAGGCGTGGCCTCCTGTTAGGGCCTGGATATTTCCCTATCAGATGATCGAGTAGGCTTGAGCCTGGTCCCAGATGACATCCTCCACAGGTCCAGACCGGATGGACAGCAACATCTACGCAGGGCGCCCTGCGCCCGGAGCGAGCCCCAGCTGCTATGGCGGCTCAGCCTCCTTCGTGGGTACAGGCAGACGTGGCTCAGAGGTGCGATTAGGCTCGGGCGACTGATACAATTCCGCCGACGCCTCGATGACTAACCAGCGGATTGTGTCGGACTCCGTGCGCTTGAGCCGCATCGCGAGCCGGGATAGCGCGCGCCGCTCGTCCAAACTACAGAGGAATGTGAAACGCTTTGTTCGGGGCAACGGCATGTCCTCCAAAGTATCTGAAGGACATGCTAAGACCGGGCGGGGATTTGAGGAACAACAATCGGGGACCGATTTGTTACTTGTTCCTGGCGGCGAGCTCCTCTTCTAAGAGGGACATTTGGCGACGCACATAGCTTGGGTCTCGGCTGATGGCCTTTGCCAATTGGCGCAGCGTTACGTCGGGATGTCGTTTGTGCCATTCCCAGACCGGACGCCAATCCACCTTACGCGAACCGGGGATAGTTTTTGGCCCGGGCGGCTGCTCCCGCCGGGATGCCTGCCAATCCCGAATGTACTGCAGAACCATGGGGTTATCAATGTCGGTATCAGGATATATGAGGAGATGCGGCGTTTCGCGCTCGCCGTATTTTGGAAAAGGCGCTGCGGGAAAGGCGCCGCCGCCGTATTGAACCCCAGGACGTCCCAAAAAGACCAATCCCCACAGGGCGTCATACAGACGATCGGGAAGGGCATACTTGGTGAATAGCAGCCTCAGCTGATTAATCAGCTTTGCGTGCCGGTCAAAGGCGGGACCCAAGGCCACTTGCCCTGTTTCAGTTTCCACTTTCCCGTCGTTCGTCAGAACTTCCCAGTAGCGCTTGCTCTCCGCATCGCTTCCGAAAGGCAGACCATATTCGCGCTGAAGGCGCTTCACTTCGGCCATCAGCTCCTGGTTTTCTAACAGACGCTCGCCTTCAGATCGGTTGGCGTCAAGCCTATCTTGAATTCGCCGCCGACCGGTTTGGCTTGTTCGTTTGGACATGCGCCTGACCTCCCAGAGATAGCCGGCTGAGGCAGGCGAGCGGTGATAGCGAATACGCTATACTCTGCAAGCTGCGCCGACCTAACCGGCGTAGTCATCGGCCCGGCTGTTTCCAGCAGCGCGGGCCGTTTTGTAACTTGCGACGAGTCTAGTACGAGTGTTCGGTTGTGTGCAACTGGCTCGCGAGATGATCCTTCGACTCCATCGGCCTGTGCTCGCGCGGCTCAATCCCCTTTGCCGCCTGGCGCCTGTCCACGGACAACCTGGGTTGCCGGCAGCGGGGCGTGCGGCCCGGACGTCGACTCTCTATGGCTGTGTGCTGACCAACACCTGGGCCTGTTGCGGCCGGTCCAGGGCCCATTTGAATTTCACCGTGAACTGCCCGCCCGCCGTTCCTTTAGCCACCAGGGCCACCGGCTGTGGCGTCTCGAAACCGCCTTCGAGTTCCAGCTTGACCGCGAACTCAACTTCGACCTCGTCCGGCTGGGCGTCCTTCTGGATCTCCCGGATCGTCCGATTCAGACGGTGGGCGGTCGAACGGATGGTGCCCAGCGCCAGGTTGAGGGCCGTCTGCGAGTGCTGCTTGACCTGGCCCAGAGCGTCTTCCAGGCTGGCTTTCTGAAAGCCGCTGCGCTCACCAGCAAACTCGATCAGGATGATGTCGTCAGCGTCCTCGGACATGAAAGGCCTCCTTACAGGCGAAGTGCGCGGGCGAGAGTCGCCGCAGGGATCATCTGGGCCGACTTAATCTCCAGCTGACTCTCAGCGGCGACGACCATGCCGACGACGGCGCGCAGGACGTCATCCCAGACCGGGCCGCCGCTGAAGCCGGGCAGCACGCCATAGCCCGGCACGGTGAGTCCGTCCAGTTGGACCCACCCGGCGGCGTTCGGCCCGCGTATCACGCCTTCCGACCACACCCCGTCAGCGCGTTGGGCCGGGCAGCCGAACGCCCGAAAGGGGTGGCCCCAGAGCGAGTCCTGATTGGCCAGCGGAGCTGGCCGGGCCGCGCCGGGAACCGGCTCAGCCAGATACAGAACGGCGAGATCCTCGGCGAGTTGCCAGACGCCTACGTGGGCGCTTTGCTCCGGCTTGCCGGGAAGAAGAGGCCAATCCAGGCGCACGGGTGCGTCCGAAGGCGCGGCCTGGCCTGTCAGCCCCAGGGCGCTCTTGACCACGTGTGCACAGGTCAGCACGCGCTCAGCTTGCGCTAAAAACCCCATGCCCACGGGCTGCCCCCCTGGCCCCAGGACGCGCACCAGGGCCTGTTGAAGCTCGCGGACGGCCTGCGGCTCTCCTGAACGCCCCTCGTTCAACCACGAACGGAGGGCGCGCTCCAGCAGAGGGTTGCGCGCGACCCAGCGCCCATCCAGAGGGCGGGCCACGCCCAGCAATTCAAGGCGCGCCATGGCGGCGTTCAAGCGGCTATAGCGCGGGCGTTCATCGAGAAGCGCGCTCACCGCCGGCCATAGCCTTTCCTCGTCCAACGCCCTGCGCCAATGGATCAGCAAGGGATCATCCAGAAGCAGGCCCTCGACAAGCTGGGCCACATGCTCCGGGGTCAGATTGACGCCTGACTCCTTTCCATCCACCAGAGCCGCACCCAGGCGTTGAGTCAGGTAGGGCTGGCCGTTGACCGCGGCCCAGACCGCGTCACCCAACCCCTCAGCCTGTGGAATAGGCAGGCCGGCCTCCCGCAAGCCGTCCCGGATCAGGCCGCTGCCGTCGTCCCGGCTGAGGTCTGGCAGGTGGATAGGGTCACAGATGTTGTGCAGCGTCGAGACATCGGTGACGGCGAGGTCATACAGCTCGATACTGC
>CALFZO010000123.1 GCA_937952305.1 uncultured Anaerolineales bacterium
GGCTTCGAGCTTGTCGTTGGTGAGGATCTCGAACGGCAGGTGGAAGCGGCGGTAGAGCTCGTCCTGCCACTGCTCGGCCAGGCTTCCGGGGCAAACCACCAGGCAGCGCTGCAGGTCGCCGCGCGCGATCAGCTCCTTGACGAGCAGCCCGGCCATGATGGTCTTGCCGGCGCCGGGGTCATCGGCCAGCAGGAAGCGCAGGGGCTGGCGCGGCAGCATGGCCTCGTAGACGGCAGTGATCTGATGCGGCAGCGGCTCAATCTGGGAAGTGTGGACAGCCAGCACGGGGTCAAACAAATGGGCCAGGCGAATGCGCTGGGCCTCGGAGACCAGACGGAACAGGTGGCCGTCGCCGTCGAAGCTCCACGGCCGGCCTTCTGTGGCGACGTCGATCTGGGGTTCGTTGTCCCGGTAGAGAAGCGTATTGGCCACTTTGCCGGCGGCGTCTTTGTAGGTCAGCTCCAGCGCGTCCGAGCCAAACCAATTGACGCTGACGACAGTTACCAATTCGGTCGGCAGGATGCCACGGATGGAGGCGTTGGGCTGAAGGTCTTCAAGCCGGCTCACATTGACCTCGAATAGCTCTGGGCCTGCCAGACAAAACACAGGCCATCCGCCGGGTGGGCGGATGGCCTGGTGCCTGCCTGCGCTCCCATACCATGCGCCCCCGCGCCGGTGGTCCGCTGAAACAAATCCGATGCTACGTATCCATATCTGGCGATTATATGCTTAATCTTCGCCGAGTAAATCCGCCAAATCGCCATAATCCGCTGGGCGTTGGTTAGCGTACAGCGAGATTCTGGGGCGGGCGGCGGCCGGGCTGGGGTTGGGGTGGCTATACTCTCGCTATACTCTGGCTATACTCTGGCTATACTCGCGCCGCGGCGGCGGCCCGCCCTCCATCGGGCGGCGCAGGAGCCGGGCCGGCAGCCGGCGCCCCAGCCTGGGTAGCCCCCGGACCCCAGAAGCAGGCCAGGGCCGCCGCCCAGCATCGCAGCCCGCTGAGCCTGCCCTGTGCGCGCCGCCGGCATCCGCGCCGCTGCGCCGCTGCGGCGCTCCATTGCCCGCGATGGCGGGTCACCGTCCCCGTGAAAGGCTGCCCCGGTCGAGCGGGTCAGCGCGGCCCGAACGCCGGGCGTTGTCCTCCGGCTTTCCAGCTTACAGGCGGAGCGCCAGGATCAGCTGCTCGCTGGCCCAATGCCCGGCATAAATGACGGCCACGCCCGCGACCCAGAACGCGATAAACGCGAACAGCATGGCCAGGTAGCCGCGCAGCGCCACGCGCCAGTCCTCATCGCCGGCCAGCCACGCAATCCCGGCCAGATCCTCCGCCAGCCACTTCCACAACATCGCCGCCTCCTGCTGATCGCTGTCACCGGTCCTGGTTGTAACCCATCGCGCCCCCGCCGGGAGGCGGAGTTCCCCTACTTGTCGGCGGCCGCGCCGAATGGGGATTTTTCCGCCTCCGCTCGCCGAGCCGCCTCTCTACACTCGACCCTGTCCCGCGCGATTGCGGCCGGCCGCTGGCCGGCTTCCCGTTCGTCGCCGGGCACAGGAGTGCTTGCATGTCTTTGCGCCCGCTCACCGTCCGCGGCCTGGCCGGCCTGCTGGCCCTGGCGACGGCCGCGGCAGCCTGCGGCGGCCCGGCCACGGTCTCGCCCGGACAGGTGCAGACCGAGGTTGCCCGCGCCCTGGCCGCGACTGTGACCGCCTTCACGCCCACGGCCGCGCCGCCGACCACGACCACCACGCCGGCGCCCACGCAGACGCCGCGCGCCACGGTCACGCCGCGGCCGACCAACACGCCGCGCCCGACGGCCACGCCCGATCAGGGCAGCCAGGCGTCGCCGTTCCCGTACGGCCAGGAGAGGACCCTGCAGTCCACGCTGGCCGACGGCCGCACCAGCGAAGTTTCTTTTGTGGTCATGGAAGTCATCCGCGGTCCGGAGGCCGACGCCATCGTGCGCCGGGCCAACCTGTTCAACGATGAGCCGCCGGCCGGCGCCTCCTGGATGCTCATCAAGCTGCGCGTCACGCTCCAGTCCGGCGCCGCGTTCAGCATCGACGCCAGCGACGTCGCCGTCGTCTCCGGCGGCCAGCTCTTCAGCGGACTCCAGCTCGCGGTGTGCTGCACCGGCGATGTGGGCTATCCCGAACTGGACGCCTCGATCGCGGCGCCGCAGACGTCCGTGGACGGCTGGGTGATCCGGCCCGCGCTGCTGGCGGACCCCCGCCCGCTGCTGGTGCTGGGGCTCAACGCCTTCGAGCCTGACCTGGACGAAGGCCTGTTCTTCGCGCTGACTCAAGACTGAGACGCCAGGGGGAAGGCGGGGCCGCGAGGGGGACGCCCCGCCACACCCGATAAGCGCTTTCTTTTCAGTGATCCGAGCCAGCAAGCGGGGTTCCACCATCACAATTCCACCCAGGACTACAAGTATCGGATAACCCTGACCAAGGCATATCCGAGACCGATACATCAAGGGCGATTGGCGGCTCTCGTGATCAAAGCTGAACGGCCGACGCTGTGTCCGCTCCTGATCCTACACCCTGGCTCATCCCGGGAAGCGCCCTGCTCTTCCCGGCCCTGCTCCTCAAGTTGGGCAACTTCCTAGGATGGCACCCTATCGCAATCGGCACAGCATTGCTCGCCAAGGCCTCGGCGCCCCCGGACCCCGCACACCCGCCCAAGCCGCGGGGCTTACTCGCCGCCCGTGGTCAGTGCTGGACGTTTTGACCTATCCAGCCCCGCCCTTCGCGTTTGGATAACCACCACAATACCGCCGGGAAAGTCGCCCGCGCACGTCTGAGCTTGGGCAGCGATCATGCTCTCCGCCACCCGTCTGGCCGGCTCGCAGCCCGCATCGAGTTTCCCACTGCGTTCACATCCATGATCGCCGGTAATAGCCAGGCTCAAAAGTCGTCCTCTCTGATCGCCTCACTCGCTATTGTGCTGACGACGTTCTGGACGACGCGGGGAATCAACTTCATCCGCAACGCGCAGGACGGCGCCCCGTAGAGATGTACGGAGGACCCTTGGTCATGTCAAATCGATTCTCTTCTTTTCGGACCGCTCTTGGCCTGGCGATAGCCGGTGGCGTGACATACGCCGCCTGGGTCCGTCCCTGGCACCTGCGCTGGGGAGCCAGCGACGAGGAGCTCGGCCGGCATTATCCCGGCGATGACCTGGTCCCCACGCCCCGGCTGACGACGACCCACGCCATCACGATTGGTGCGCCGGTCGCGGATGTCTGGCCGTGGCTGGCCCAGCTTGGCCAGGGGCGCGGCGGCTTCTACAGTTACGAGTGGATCGAGAACCTGATGGGCGCCGACATCCATAACGCGGACCGCATCCTGCCCGAGTTCCAGAACCCGCAGGTCGGCGACAAAGTGCCCCTGGCCAAGGGCGGGCTCGGCATTCCGATCGCCCTCGTGGAGCCGGAGCGGACCCTGGTCCTGCACGGCGACACGCGCACAGCGCCGCCGGGTGAGCCCTCGATCGCCCGGCCGGGCAACTTCTTCAACCTCACGTGGGGTTTTTATCTGGAGCCGCGCGGCGCGGAGGCGACCCGCCTCGTCGAACGCTGGCGCGCGGACTGGAACTCGTCGCCCGAAAACGAAGTCTACATGCGCGCCTTCCTGGAGCCGGGCGCCTTCATCATGGAGCGCGCGATGCTGCTGGGCATCCAGCGGCGCGCGGAAAGCCTGGCTCGCCGCCAGGAAAGAGCAGCCTCGGTCTGACGGATAGGAAGCTGCTGTGACAGCCCGGACACCCGCGATTCTGTTAGTCCATGCCTTTGTCGGCTGGGCGCAGTGCGCGGCGACGATGGGGCTGGGGATGGCCGTGACCACGATCGAGACCACCCTCGTCGTCTATGCCCTCCTGGCGCCGATCTTTTTTGCCGCTCTCGGCCTGGTCTACTTCCTTCGCTTCAATCTCGCCTCGCCCCTTCAAACGGCGGCGTTCTTCCTGGCTTTCGTGATCGGGATGGACCTTTTCGTCGTGGCGCCGCTCAGCCTGCGCAGCCTGGCGATGTTCGCCTCCCCGCCGGGGACCTGGATCCCGTTCGCGGCGATCTTCCTGGCGACTTACCGGACCGGGGTGTTCGCCCGCCGGGTGATCGGGGGCGCCAGGACATGACCCGGAGCGGCTGGGCATGGTGCCGCCGCAGGTGGCTCATCGTCCTGCTGGGCTACCAGGCGTTGGGTGGGAGACCTTCCCGCACAAGGCGTATTACCCGCACTGCTTTGAGCCATATTGGCGGGAGCTGTTGGTCGTCCCGGTCTGGTCCCTGAAGATCGTGCTAGGTTTCAGCCACCCAATTCAAAGGAGCCAACAATGTCCGCCAGCCGCACGCTAGAAAACCCAGATCCGCGCTGGAAAAGTCTCTATACGATTGCCGGGATTGCGGCGGTCGTCTCAATCCTCGTGATCCTGCTCGGGTTTGCGACTTATTTCATCTGGCCCTACTCCCCCGGCCAGGACTCCGCCGAGGCTATCCTGCGCCTCCTGCGCGACGACCCGTTGGGCGGGCTGATCTCGCTCGACCTGTTCCTGTTCATCGGGAACCTGTTCAGCCTCACGCTCTTCCTGGCGCTCTACGTTTCGCTCCGCCAGGTGGATGAAGCGCTGGCCCTGCTCGCGCTGGCCGTAGGGCTCCTCGGACTGGTGCTGCTCATCCCCGCCCGGCCCATCCTGGAACTAGTGCATCTCAGTCAGGCCTATTTCAACGCCGGGACCGAAGCGGAGCAGGCCCGGATCGTCGGCTCGGCGGCGACCCTGCTCACGCTGTTCGACGGCCTCGGCTGGTACCTGAACACCTTGCTGGGCGGCGTGTCCTTGCTGACCAGCTCCATGCTCATGCTGCGCAGCAAGGGTTACAGCAAAGCGACCGCTTACGTAGGGCTTGCCACCAACCTTGTCTTGTGTGGTTTCGTCATTCCTCCCATCAGCATCCTGATGTTGTTCCTGTGCCTGCCGGGTTACATCACCTGGTACTTTCTTTTGGCCAGGAGATTTTTCCAGCTTGGGCGGGAGGCCCGGTAGGGAGAGCGCGGTTTCGATGACCAACCCACTCGTCTCCAGAAATCTGTATCGGGTCGGCGGAATCGCCGCCCTGGCGCAGCTGGCCGCAATTCTCGCCTCGATTGCTATTGCGGCTGCGCTTGGTCCCCGGCCCGCCAGCGCCGAGGAGTTCTTTGCCATCCAGCACACCAATCCAGCCGCCGCCCTGTTGCGCGGCGACTTCGTGCTGATGTTTTGCCTGCTCGGCGCGTACCTGGGCACCTTTCCGGCGCTGTGGTGGAACCTGCGTCAGGTCAGCCCCAGCGCGGCGACCTTCGCCACCCTGTTCACGGCCATCGCCGTCATTCTCAGCTTTTCCGGTGAATCGACCTTGGCCCTGTTGCGCCTGGGCGGCCTGTACCACACCGCGACCAGCGAGGCGCAGCGCGCCCAACTCCTGGCGGCGGGCGAAGCGGTTCTAGCGGCAGGCTGGTGGCACAGCTCCGGCTCGTATATGGCGGGGATCCTCCTGCAAGGCGGCGGGGTCATCATCTCACTGGTCATGCTGCGCAGCCGCGACTTCAGCAAGGTGACGGCCATCAGCGGGTTGCTCGGCAACGCCCTCGACCTGATCCAACACCTCCTCCACCCCTGGGCGCCGTCCATCTCTGCTCCGATCCAGATGTTCATGGGCGTTTTCTACCTGGTCTGGTTCCCCATGCTGGGGCGTGATTTTCTCCGGCTGGCAGAAGGAGGCCGCTGAGCGGAGAAGGATCAACGTTTCGCACTGCGCTCATCAGCGCTTTGCTGGTCCTGGCGCCCGCCGGCCAAAGCGGCCAATCCATCCACGTGGGTCGCGGACAAGGGTTGGACGTGGCCGCGTACGGCGCGGTGGGCCTCCCGCTGGCGCGCAAGCTGGCGGTTGGACATGCCCGTGAACACAAGAGGGAGATTGTTCGATGAAAACGCTGGTTACCACGGAAGCCTGGATATGAAAGCCATTGTCTACACCCAGTACGGGCCGCCTGAAGTTCTGCGCCAGGTGGACGTCCCCAAACCCGCTCCGCGCGATAGCGAAGTGCTGGTCAAAATCCACGCCACCACCGTCACCATCGGCGACTGCCGGATGCGCAGCTTCACCGTCCCGCCCGAACAGTGGCTCTTTGCGCGCCTGTACCTGGGCGTTCTCAAGCCGCGCCGGCCGGTTTTGGGCATGGAACTGGCCGGGGAAATCGAAGCCGCCGGCAAAGCTGTCACCCGCTTCAAGCCGGGTGACACTGTCTTGGCTTCGACTTTCGAGGCTGATTTTGGCGGGTACGCCGAGTACAAATGCTTCCCGGAAAAGGGCCTGGTGGCGCCCAAGCCAGCCGCGCTGGGTTTTCAAGAAGCCGCCGCGGCGGTCGGGGGCGGATTAACGGCGCTGCGCTGCTTGAAGCGGGCCAACCTCCAGCCGGGTCAGGACGTGCTGGTTTACGGCGCCTCCGGCGCCGTGGGGACCAATGCCGTTCAACTGGCGCGCAGCCTATTCGGCGCACAAGTCACCGGGGTGTGCAGCGCGGCCAATCTGGACCTGGTGAAATCGCTTGGCGCGGCTCACGTATTGGACTACACCCGCCAGGATTTCACCGGCCAGGGCCGTCGCTACGACGTGGTCTTTGATGCCGTCGCCAAGTTTCCTGCGGCGCAGGCCCGCAAGGCCCTCAAACCCGGCGGCGTTTACCTGAATGTCCACCGGGACGCTGATGCCAGAACTGGCCTGACCCCGCTGCAGGAGTTGTTGGAACTCAAAGACCTGCTCGAAGCCGGGCATCTCAAACCGGTCATTGACCGGGTCTATGCCTTCGAGCAGATTGTCGAAGCCCATCGCTACGTCGAACAAGGCCACAAAAAAGGGAATGTGGTCATTCAAGTTCTACAAAGCTGAGGCGAAACTATGAAAGCCATCGTGTTTACCGAGTACGGCTCGCCCGATGTGTTGAGAGTCCAAGAGGTGGCAAAGCCCAGCCCCAAGGAAAATGAAATCCTGGTCAGGGTTCAGGCAACGCCAGTCAACTATGGCGACCTGACGGCGCGGAACTTTGCCAACAGCCAGTTCAACATGCCCGCCCTGTTCTACCTCCCGGCGCGCCTGGCCTTCGGCTGGAACAAGCCCAAAATCCGCATCCTGGGCAGTGAACTGGCCGGAGAGGTGGAAGCCGTGGGCAGCCGGGTGACCAAGTTCAAGCCCGGCGACGCAGTCTTCGCTTACGTGGGGATGAGCATGGGAGCGAACGCCGAGTATCTGTGTCTCCCCGAAAGCGGGACCGTCGCGCACAAACCCGCCAACCTGGATTACGCCCAGGCCGCCGCGCTGCCCTATGGGGCGGTCATGGCCGCCAGCCTGCTGGAAAGAGCCCGGCTCCAGGCGGGGCAAAAGATCCTGGTCAACGGCGCTTCCGGCGGCATCGGAGCGATGGCCGTTCAGTTGGCCAAACACCACTCCGGCGCAGAAGTGACCGGGGTGTGCGGCACACCGCGCGTGGCGTACGTCAAATCGCTGGGCGCCGACCATGTGATTGACTACACCCAACAGGATTTCACTCAAAACGGCCTGGCCTACGATGTGATCTTCGACATCCTGGGACGGGTTTCGTTTGCGCGCGCCAGGCATGCGCTCAAACCGGGTGGGCTCCTGCTCTATGCCAGCTTCAAAGGCCGGGCGTTGTTGGACATGCTCTGGACTTCGCTGTTCAGCCGCCAAAAAGTGCTGTGCGCGATGGCTGATGAAAAAGCCGAGAACCTGGTCCTGGTCAGGAGACTGGCCGAGGCCGGCAAGGTCAAGGTGATCATGGATCAGCGTTTCCCGCTGGAACAGGCCGCTGAAGCGCACCGCTACATCGAATCGGGTCACAGGCAGGGTAGTGTGGTGCTCACGGTAGCCCACCGATCAGAGAAGTGAAGGGGATTGAAGTTCCCTTTGTCCTGTACGCCCCGTATCCCCCCTTTGAGCTATGGATTGGCAGCCTACGTAAAGGCGGTGCGGCGGGTGTTTCGCGATCCGGCGCCGCGCAGCGGTCAGACCTAAGCCGGCGTCTGCGACCCCGGCGTGGGAGCTACATCGCGCAAGTGGTCAAGCAATACGCGAAACGGCCTGTGGTGGCGGTTGAGCGGCGCATTGTGCCCGGAAGCCGGGCTGCCATTAACGCCTGATTGATCGGACACAAGGTGGCGGAGGGATCAACAACGCCGTGCGTTCCCGGGAGATGTTCCGGCCATCCTGGCGGACAAAGGCAGCCAAGATCAACAAGGCGCCGGCGGCCGCTCCGCCCAACAGCAGCCAGTTGGACGTTTGGGCTTGACGGGCGGTCCGCTCCCGGTCGTCAACCGCCTGGCAAAACTCAATCACGGCCACAACGGTCTGCGTTCCGGGCTGAGTGCCGGGACTGCAGATCTCCAGCAGCCGCCGCCACCACCAGCCACGTTCCAGGGCGTTCTTAGTGTCGGAGAGATCGCTGAGGTCGTGAACCGTTTCTCCTCGCAGGCCCCGCTCGAGTTCACCTTTAATCGGGAAGTCCTGACCAATCAAGACCGGATTGATGCTGTAGATAATGCGGCCGTCCGAACTCCACACCTCAATGGCGATGATGGGCAGATCCTGAGGCGCCGCTCCGACCAGGCGCCTCAGGGCGGCAGTGTGTTCAGGCGTCAGGGAGAGGCGATCCGGGCGTTCCTGAGATTGAGCCAAAGCCAGGGATTCCTTTGGACCTTGGTCGGACCGCTGCACCGGCGTCCCAACATCTTTCCAACGCCCCGCCAGCGGAGCCGGGCGCAACGGCCCTGGTCTGGGATGAGCAGCCGTAGAGTTGCTCCTATGCCACCAAGGCAGTTCTACCCGAACCGCAGCAAATGAACTCCAAACGCGGGCTCGATAGACTGAGTGGCAGAAAGGTCATGGAACCACGCCCTATGGCAGGTGATCAGCTCTTTAGCCCGCAACCAGGTCGGTATCACCTGATTGTGCTCGGCCTCTGGCTGGAACACAACGAGGGAGCGCCGGTTTGGCGGTTTAGCCTGGAATACCCGCTCACCGCGGAGCGGGTCGGCTTCCTAAACCTGGCCGACCTCATGGCCGCCTTGGAGCGGTGGATGCTTGACCCGAGCGTTCTTCCAGGAACGCCTGCGAACAATCCCCAGCCGACATCCGTTTCGGCAACACCTCCAGGAGGCATCGCATTATGAAACCGCTTATCAAATGGGCTGGCATCGGTTTGGGCGGGCTGGTCTTGCTGATCGTGCTCGTGGCCGCTGGTTTGATCCTCAGCAGTGAGCTACGGTTCAACCGGACCTATGTCATTCGGGATGAAGTGGTCCCGATCCCGACCGATGCCGCCAGCCTGGCCGCCGGCCGTCACTGGGTCGAGATGCACTGTCAAAGCTGTCACGCCGCCGATCTGGGAGGCGGCCCGTTCTTTGAGGACCCCGCCATTGGCTATGTGGATGCGCCCAACCTGACCGCCGGCCCGGGCGGCGTAGGCGCCCGGTACACAGACGCGGATTGGGTGCGCGCCCTCCGGCATGGTGTCCGCGGCGACGGCACATCGGTCTTCATCATGCCGTCCAACGACTTCTATTACCTGAGCGATGCGGACCTCGGCAGCCTCATCGCCTACTTGAAGACCATTGCCCCCGTCGAGCGGACCGCCCGGCCGCGCACGTTTACGCCGCTGGCCAAACTCCTGTACGCCCTCGGCGCCTTCAGCAACCTGCTGTACGCGGAGACCATCGCCCATGATGTGCGCCCGCCTGCGCCACCGGCGGGGATTACCGCCGATTACGGCCGCTACCTGGTCAATGCCCACGGGTGCCCGTCCTGCCATGGCCCGCAGCTCACCGGCCAGCAGCCCTCCGAACCTGGCTCGCCCTTCGCGCCCAATCTGACGCCGGGCGGCGAGCTGCGGACCTGGTCGGCCGCGGATTTCAACACCGCCTTGCGCACGGGGGTGACGCCGGCCGGCCGGCCGCTGAACCCCGCGATGCCCTGGCCCGGCCTGGGCAAAATGACCGACGCCGAATTGGCCGCGGTGTGGCTGTATCTGCAGACTCTGCCCGCCGCGTCGACGGCCGCCCACTGACGCACCGGATCGGAACCTCCCGCTCACTTTAGGCATCCCGGTATGTCCAACCTCCTCTACCTGTCCGCCACCCGGCTGGCCCAAGCCATCCGGGCGGGCGAGTTGTCCGCCCGCGAAACGGTCGACGCCCATATCGACCGCATTGAAGAGATCAACCCGCGCCTCAACGCCGTCATCTTGCCCCGTTTCACCGAGGCGCGGCGGGAGGCGGATGCCGCCGACGCGGCCCGCCGGCGCGGCGCCGACCTGGGGCCGCTGCACGGCGTCCCGCTCACAATCAAGGATCAGTTCGATGTTCAAGGCCAGCCCACCACCTTCGGCATGGCCCGGCTGCGGGGCGCGGCCGCGGCGCGCGACGGCCAGATGGTGGCGGCTCTGCGCCAGGCCGGCGCGATCATCCTCGGCAAGACGAACGTGCCGCAGACCTTGGCCGTGATCGAGACCGACAACGCCCCCTGGGGCCGCACCAACAACCCGTGGAATCTGGAGCGCTCCGCCGGCGGCAGCAGCGGGGGCGAGGCCGCGATCATTGCCGCCGGCGCCTCAGCGCTGGGCCTGGGCGGCGATTTCGGCGGGAGCCTGCGCGTGCCGGCGGCCTACTGCGGCCTGTGCACGCTCCGGCCGACCGCGCGGCGGCTGCCCGGCGACCGCCCCCCGGTCCGCACCGCGGAGGGCGCCGAGGCGCTGGTGGCTCAGCCCGGCCCGCTGGCCCGGCAGGTGAGCGACGTCGTCCTGGGCCTGCGCGTGATGGTGGACCACGTGGCGGCGCAGCCGAATGGGCTGAATCCGCCGCTCCCCTGGCGCGCCCCAGAAGCCGTGGAGCTCCCGCAGCTGCGCGTGGCCGTGCTCCCGCAAGTGAGCGATTGGACGCCAGCGCCCGCCATCCGCCGCGCGCTGCGGGAAGCGGCCGAGGCGCTGCGGGCCCAGGGCGCCGTCGTCGAAGAGTGGACGGCCGCGCCCGATACGACCGAGGGCGTGCTGCTGTTCTTCCAAATCGTGGCCGCCTCCGGCTTTGCGTCCCTGCGCCAGCTCCTGGCCGACGAGGCGCCGACGCCGCTTATCCGGCCCACCTACCGCCTGATGGGAATGCCCAATGCGGTCCTCCCGCTGCTGGGCCAGATGCTGGAGCGTCGCGGCGAGCGGCGCTTGAGCCGGATGTTGCGCAGTGCGGTCAAACGGACGGCTGCCGGCTACCTCGACCTGCTCGGGGACCGCCTGGCGTATGAAGGCCGCTTTCGCGCCGCGCTCCAGGCCGGCGGTTATGCGGCGATCCTGCTTCCGGCCCTGCCGCTGCCGGCCGTGCGGCACGGCGACACTCAGAACCTGGCCGACTTCTGGGGCGCCACCCTGCTCTTCAACGTCCTCGGGTGGCCGGCCGGAGTCGTGCCGGTCACCCGTGTGCGCCCGGGCGAGGAGAGCGACCGACCCAGCCGCTCGGAGAAGACGGAGCAGGCCGCCCGCCAGGTCGAACAGGGCAGCGCCGGCCTGCCCGTGGGCGTGCAGGTGGCCGCGGCACCCTGGCGCGAAGACCGGGTGCTGGCCGTCATGGCCGCACTGGAGCGGCACTTCCAAACCCAGCCCGATTTCCCCAGCCGCCCCCCGCTGTAACGGCCGCGCCGCCGCGGGCCGCACGCTCCCCCAGGCTTCGCCGCGCCGTCTTTCGTCGCGCTTGGCCAAGCCTGGGGGAGTATGCTATTCTCAGACAGTTCCCTTCGGAATCATTCAGGCTCTGTCACCCGCACTAACCGATGTCGGCCATTTTGGAGATCCGCTTGCTGGGCGGCCTGCACGTCGCCCGGCACGGTTCGCCGTTGACCAATTTCATGTCCAGCAAGGTCCCGGCGCTGCTGGCCTATCTGGCCGCCAATCGCCGGCCCCATCGGCGCGAGGCCTTAGCCGGGCTGCTCTGGGGGGATCTGCCGGAGGCCGATGCCAAGAACAATTTGCGGCAGGCGCTCTCCAATCTGCGCAAGCTCGCCGGGCCCCATCTGCACATCGACCGCGAGACAGCGGCCTTCAATTCGGCCATGCCCTACTTTCTGGACATCGAAGCCTTCGAGGCGCATCTGCGGACCGCGGCCAGCGCCGCCGGCGCGGCCCAGACGGAAGCCTGGGAGGCGGCCGCCGGCCTCTACCCCGGCGATTTCCTGGCCGGCTTCTGGGTGCGGGAGGCCCCCGGTTTTGAAGAATGGCTGCTCGCGCAGCGTATCCGCTACCGCGAATTGGCGCTGCACACCCTGCACGCGCTCGCCCAATCGCACAGCCGCCACGGGGCCCTGACGCGCGCTATGGATGCGGCGACGCGCCTCCTGGCTTTGGACCCCTGGCGCGAGGAAGCCCATCGGCAGCTCATGGGGCTTAAGGCGCACACGGGCCAGCGCTCCGCCGCCCTGGCTCAATACGAAACGTGCCGGCAAGTCCTGGAGAAAGATCTAGGTGTTGAGCCGGCGCGCGAGACCACCCTGCTCTACGAACGCCTGCTGGCCGCTCAGCACGGGCCGCGCCACAATCTGCCCGGCCATCTGACTGGCTTTGTCGGCCGCGAGCCGGAGCTCAGCGAGCTCCGCCAGCGGCTGGCGGACCCGGCCTGCCGGCTGGTGACGCTGACCGGTCCGGGCGGCATCGGCAAAACCCGGCTCGCGCTCCAGGCCGCCGCCGAGCACGCGGATACGTTTATCAATGGGGTGTGGTACGCGCCGCTGGCCGGGGCCAGCGCCGCGACCCTGGCCGAGGCCTTAGCCGACGCGGTCGGCTTGCGGTTAATCAGCGGCCATCCCCGCCGGCAGCTGCTCAACTTCCTGCAATCCAGAGAGCTGCTGCTCGTGCTGGATGACTGTGAGCAGGTGGTGGACGCAGCCGGCCTGCTGTCCGACATCTTGCAAGCCGCGCCCGACGTCAAAATCCTGGCGGCGTCGCGCGAACGGCTGGACCTGCAGAGCGAGTGGGTTGTGGAAGTCGGCGGCCTGGCGCTGCCCGCCGCCGCCGCTGACCCGGCCACTTACAGCGCCGGACAGCTCTTCGCTCAAGGCGCGCGCCGCCGCCAGACCAGTGGGCCGCTGGCCAAACCGGAGTGGCCCGCCATCCTGGAGATTTGCCGCCTGGTGGCCGGCCTGCCCTTGGGGATTGAACTCGCCGCCGCCCGGACGCAGACCCTCGGGTGCGCCGCGATTGCGGCCGAAATCCGGCGCGGCACGGATTTCCTCGCCACCACCCAACGCGATGTGCCCCAACGGCAGCGCAGCCTGCGGGCCGTGGTGGAGTCTTCGTGCCAAGCGCTGACTCCGGCGGAGCGCCAGGCGTTCACGGCCCTGGCGATTTTTCCCCGCGACTTCCCCGCGGCCGCAGCAGAAAGCGTGGCCGGCGCGACGCCGGCCATCCTCACGACCTTGCTGGACAAGTCGCTGGTGCGGCAGCTCGGCGCGCGCTTCGAATTGCACGCGGTGCTGCGCCGCTTTGCTCAGGACGAGTTGGCTGCGCACGCCGGCGACCAGTCCGCGCTGGCCGCCCGGCAGGCCTGGTTCTATGCGCGCTGGCTGGCCGACGTTTACCGCCCGGCCGACGCCCTGGCTGGCGAAGGTCCGGTGATCGCGGCCATCGCCGGCGAGTTCGACAATCTGCGCGCCGCCTGGCGCTGGGCCGTCGCCGCGCAGCAGATCGACGTGCTCACCCAGCTCTGGCCGGGGCTCTATCGCTTCATGGATGTGCGCGGCCACTATCAGGAAGGCGTGGAGTGGCTGACGCACGCGGCCGCGGCGTTAGGCGTCGATTGGGAAGCCACCGATGAGCGCGGGCGGCTGGCCGCCCGCCTGAACGTCAGCCGGGCGCAGCTGCTCCTCAACCTCGGCCAGCGGGAGCCGGCGGTGGCTTTGCTGGAGGCTGGCTGTGACTATTTCCGGCGGATCTTCGAGCCGGCTCAATTAGCCCGTTGTCTGAACGGTCTGGGAACGGCCGCCCGGGCGGCCGGCCAATATGACCGCGCCCGCGCCTACTGCTCGGAACAGTTGCAGGTTGCGCGCGCCCACCAGCTCCCGGCCGAGGCGGCCAGCGCCCTGAATAATCTTGGCGTCATTGTCAGCGGCCAGGGCGACTATGCGGAGGCGGTCCGCCTGCACCGCGAGGGCCTGGCTTTGCGCCGGGAGCTCGGCGACCAGGTCGGGGTTGCCTCCAGCCTCATCAACCTGGCCACCGCCCTGGCCGATCAAGGCGACGACACCCAAACCGCGGCTCTTCTAGCGGAAGCCCTGCAAATCTCCCGCGCGTTCAATGATGCCCGGCGCACGGCGGCGGCGCTGACCAACCTTGGGGCGGCGGCCAAGCGGGCCGGCCGGCTGGCGGAGGAGCAGGCCTATTACCAACAAGCACTGACCGTGCACCGGGAAAGCGGTCATCGGTTAGGCATCGCCCTGGCGCTCAATAATCTCGGTTCAGTGGCCAGCCGGCGGGGGGCGGCGCAGGAAGCCCGGCCCTATTTGCGGGCGGCCTTGGCGGAGGCGCGGGCCGGTCGTTTTGATTTTGTCGCGCTGGATGCCCTAGTCTGGCTGGCGCTGCTCACCGCGCAAACCGAGCCGGGGCCAGCCGCACTCGAATTGCTGGCCCTGCCCCTGCATGACCCGGCCGCCGACGGTGAGACGGTGGCGGCGGCCCGCGCGCTCCTGCCAGAGTTATCGGCCCAGCACAGCGCCGCGACCGTAGCTGCCGCTCTGGAACGAGGGCGAGCCCAGCGGCTGGCAGACGTGATCGACAAATGTTTGGCCGGCCACTGAGATCAGCGCTCCGTTGGCCGTCCCTTTGATAAAGCGAGGGTCCAATCAACGATCACGTATCCGAACCGCCGCACAGCGCCGGAGGTGGTTACGAGCAGCTTGTGAGGTCGGCTTCCCCGTAATCCTGGATACCGCTCCGAGCACGGGCGACCGGGCGCACCAAACCGCTCCGCTCATAGTAGCGCAGGGTAACGGCGGAAATGCCAAGTCGCTCGCTGACCTCGGCAATCCTCATAGGTCCCCTCGTCACGGGAGCATACCACCTGGAGCGGACTCCCAATCAAGGGGGAGATATTCCTGCGGCGTGAGCGGCACACCCTTTATCGTGCTGGAAGATAACGGCCCCCAACACGCTGGCTACCTGGATTTTGGGCAACCGGCGGGAACCGGAGGCTGAGGCATCAGACCAGCGAGGCGGTCTCAGCTGAGGGCCTCGGCCGACCCGCTGGCGTAGTACAGGTTCAGGAGCGCCACGAGTTGGGCGCGGGTCACGGACGGCAGGCCCCAATGGACGGCGGCCTTGGCGTAAGCCTCGCCCAAATGCCGCTCGACGGTGCGGGGAGACAGCGAGAGCCGCGCTCCAATCTCTTGATCGCTCAGCCCGTGCTGGACCAAAACCGCCACCACCCGCCGCTCGCCGGCCGTCAACGCGGTCTCCACGAAGGCGCCGATAAACTGAAGCGCCTGACGCCGCCGCAGGGCACGCTGGCGTTCGACGGCCTGCAAAGGGTCGTCGACAAGACTGAGGTCGGTCAGGACTGGGGCAATGTGACTCCAGCGCATGACCGGGATGGACACCAACTGAACGTCATCCGTTGGGCGCGGGTGCAGCCGGCCTTCGGCCAGAAAAGCACCGCCGGCCAGGACGTACCAAAGCAGGTCGGCGTCATCAAAAAGCAACTGCGCCGCCGCCATCGCATACACCGCCAGGATCTTCCGCCCCCCCATCACACTCAAGTGGATTTCGTGACCGTCGCGTTTCGCGGCCAAGATCACTTGGTAAACGGTGCGAAAGGCAGACTCCGCGTCGGCCAGGGCCGCCGCCTCAGCGACGGGACTCCATGGGCCGCCAACCGGCGCAAATGTGACCGGCAAATCTCGATACGGGGGGTAGCTGGCAAACTCGCGGCTGAGCACCTCCAGCGCGGCCAGCACCGCCGGATCGCCGGCAATATGCAGCACGGTGACCGCTTGCGGGCGATGGCCGGCGGCGGTGAGCTGGTCAAGGCTGGTCGTAACGACCTGGGGCTTCGTCCCGAGGGTCGCAATCAAGACGCGCGCCGGCTTTCCAAGCGATGACATGCTGGAAGTATAGCGCGCCGGGCAAGTCCACGCTGGAAAGTCCTGGCCGGCTTGGTCAAGGACCAAGCCGGAACATCAGGGCCATATCCGAATCGCATCGAGGATGGCCTGGGCTGTTTCGCGGCCGGCGGCCTCACCACCCAGCCGCGTGATCTGGGGGAACAGCTCGACCAGCAGCTGAAACACCTGCGGTCGGGGGGCGGCCCGGGCGGCCTGCAAACGGTCGGTCAGGAACTGGAATTCCTGCAGCGCCGCCTCTGCGGTCAGGGCCGGCCAGGGCTCGGGCGCTGGCCGGGGCTGAGTCGTCAAGCGTGAGCCCTGGCCCTGTTGCGGGGAGGGCAGCATGAGGGGCATTGGGGCCGGCCGCGGCGCCGCCGCCGCCCGCAAGACACACTCGCGGTCAGCGGGCTTGAGATCTTGCGCGGCGGCCATGACCCAGGCCATCAAGTCCGCGGCCTCTAAGGGCAGGTGCTCGGCCAAGTGCTGCAGTTGGGATGAAATCTCGGAGTTGGCGTTTCGAGCGGACATCACCCCCGCGACGGCTGCGCGGTAGACGGCCGGTCGATCCTCCACCGGCATCATTGGGGCCAGACGCACTAAGTCATAGCAAGCCGTGGCGGGGCCGCGCGCTTTCCAAATAATCGCCACTGCCCGCTCAAACATGGGCTTCAGCAATTCCGGGGCCAGCCAGCGCGACACGGCTTCCAGGACCACACTGCTCTCTCTGGCATAGATCGCCGCGACCAGGGCCTCAGCCGCGACCTGCGGCTGGTCTTCCGGCGGCACGACTTCCAACACGGCGCTCAGGGCCTCTACCTGCTGGAAGTCATGTTCGCAGTTCCAGGCGGCCTTCACCGCGGCGGCCACGGCCGTCGGCCGGAACTCCGGCGGTGCGCGGCGGGCAACGGCCAGCACGGCCTGCGCGCGGCGCTCACAATCCCAGATGGCGCGTGCAGCCGCCAGGGCCTGGGTCACCAAGACAAGCCGCTCAGGGGCTGACAGGTAATCAGCCAGCTGCAGCAGAACCGTGCTTTGTGTCTCAAGATCCCAGACCGCCCAGGTGGCGGACAACGCCGCTGACCACAGATCGGCATCCGGCGGCAATTGCTCAACAGTCTTGTCGATTGCGTCGCGGCGAATACGGGGATCAGTTTGTTGGCTGGCGGCAATGGCCTCCGCCAGCGCGCCGTTCCGTTGAGCGATGGGCAGGCGTTGAGCTACCTGAAGGAGCGCCTCACAGCGCCACATCCCAAATTCCTCCGAACGGGCCGCCCGCAGCGCCTCGGTGAGCAGCGCTTGTCGCTCCGCGGCCGGCTGTTGGTGCGCCAACGCGCACAGCGCCTTGGTGCGCCAGAGTCCACCCCGAATGGCCTGGGCGGCTTCCACAGCCTTGGCCCGCCACTCGGCCGCTCCAGGCGGCAATTGGGCCGCGAGATTTTCGATCTCCCCGGCTTTCCCCTGATCGCTGGCGTTTCCCTGGATGGCAGTCAGGATCTCGTCCCAGAGCATCGGCTTCTGTTCTACGGGCAGGCGAGCCGCGATATGAAACAAGTGTTTCATGAAGTTGAGCTTGTGGCGACTGGAACGGGTGGCCAGCAACGCCTCCGCCAGGATGGCCGGCCGCTGCCCAATGGGGAGCAGTTCTGCCAATTTCAACAGGCTTTCGGCACGGTCCTCCGCATATGGAATCCGGCGTGCCGCGGCCAGGGCCTCGGCCAACACGTCGGCCTGGTCGGCGGCCGGCAGATGTTTAGCCATCCAGCCCAGGGTGGCAACGCGCATCGTCTCCCACTTAATCTGCCTGGCCGCCGTCAGCGCTTCGGCCAGGATGGCGGGCTGTTCCTCCGCCGGCAGGCGCCGGACTAAAGTCGACAGGGTCTCGGCCCGATCAGCGTCGTCACTCAGACTGCGCGCGCGCGCCAGTTCTTCCGCGAGCGGGCCGGCGTCTGACCGCGGCGTCGCCTGGGCAAAATCGAGAGGGCGCCCAGTGGTCCCAAGCGGTTGGCCGGGCGCGCGCATGACGCTGTCGGCCTCGGCCAGAAGAGGCGCGCCGTCTATATACGGCAGCCTGGCCGCGATCTCCTTCAGCACCCGCGCTTGGTCACACACGTCGTCCAGAGCCCGGATTCCGTTCAGCACGCTGGCGAGCGCCTCGGCGCGGGCGGCCGGCCCGGAGGCTTCGGACACCAGCGCAGCGCCGGTGTCGACGATGCCCTCGCGATAAATGACCGGATCGCCATCGCCATTCACGTCGGCTGCCTCGAGCGCCAGTTGGAAGGCTTCGGTGCGGACCGCCGGACGCTCGGCCTCCGGCAACTGCGCGGCCACGGCGGCCACGGCGTTGACGCGCGCCCTATCCTCCGGCTCACCCCGCGCCAGCGTCAACGCCTCGGATAACAGCGCACTGCGGTCGGCCGCCGGCATATAGGCGGAGGCGGCGGCCAGGGCGGTGGCGCCGCCGGCGTCTTTCGCTCTGCGGGCGGCGGCGAGGAGGTTGGTCAGTACGGCGGGCCGATCAACCTCCGCTGAGTGCGCGGCGACGGCGTTCAGGGCCTTGGCGCGATAATGGGCATCCGGCACCATCCGGGCCATGGCCAGGGCCTCGGCCAGCACGGCCGGCCGTTCCGTCACCGGCAGTTCCGGCATCAGGTCCACCAGGGCCGTCACCCGATCGCCGTAACTCAGAGACTTGCCACGCGCCCACTGCAGGGCCAGGCGGGGATGTAAACGGCCTTGCCGCAGGTGGTCGCAGATGAACTCACGGGAGGCTTCACTCTTGAGACTGGCCAGGCTGGAGAAGGCCAGCAGCGCTCGGATTTGGATCAGCAGGCTGGTCCGGCCGGCGGCGGCGGCTTGGATCCAGACGCGCCGGGCATCGTTCAGGAAACCATCGGCCGTGCCTTCCAGGTGCCCCCAAGCCCGCCACCAGCTTTCACTTAACATGGGGAAGTAGGCCTCTGGCGCAGCTTGTATCAGTCGCAGATGTGCGGAACAGTAACGCACGGCATAAGCCGACGCCTGGGACGGCGGCAGCGTGCCGGTCTGCAAGTCGCTCAAGGTAGCCTGGCAATACTGCGCGAAGCGTCCCTGCCAGGCGGCATACTCGCCCTTCAGCTTAAGTTGGCGGACAAAATACTCAGCCGTAGCTGGATGGCGATACACATACTCGGGCCGGTCGCTCGTCGGCGCCAGGAGTGGGCTCACGGCTTGTGCCACGCGCTGCACCGCCTGGTCAGATACGAACATGTCAGGAGTCACGGCGCGCACATCGGCGGCAGTGAGCGGGCCGTTGGCGACAGCGCACACATTCAGGAAAGCCGCAACCTGAGCATCCTCCAGGCCAGCCTGGCGCAACAGCGGCGGTTGTTGCTTCAACCAAGTCTCAAGCCAACGGGCGTGATCCATGCCCGCCGCCGGCACAAGCCGCAGACGGGTGGCCAGGCCGCGGGCCACCGCGTTAAGCCAGGGCTCCCACCCGGGCTGGCCGTCGGGTTCATTGGCCGTTACGAGCACGCGGAGATGCGGAGTCCGCTGGGACTGAATCAGGGCCGGCCACACTTCCCAACCCAGGGCTTCATCCAGGCCATCCAACACGACCAGCAGAGGTTGGCCGTCCGGGAGCGGGCGCTGCAAGTACTGAGACAGGAGGTTGTAGTATCCCCCGGCCCCGAATTGGGCAGTCGGCCAATCGCCGTGAGCACGCGCCAGGCGCACACAGAGCGCCCGCAGGGCAACCACTTCAGACGCGCTGCCAAAGCGGATGCTGATGGGGAAGTAGATGAGGTGATACGGGGTTTTTGCCATCCCCTGAGCTTCCAGTTCGGCCGCCCACTGCGCCGCCAGGGTGGACTTGCCGCTGCCGGCCGGCCCGGTGAGCAGGGCGTACGGCGGAGTGAGCGGGTCATTCAGCCAGAGCTGCAGGCGTGTCAGGTCGGCCTCACGGCCGACAAAAGACGCCGGCCGCTCAACCGTCCCCAGTTGGTGCTGCAGGTAGCGGCGGACCGGCTGGCTGTAGTCACCGGGAAGATCGTCTAGCCTGTGATAAATGGCGGCGATCGGGCTGAGTGTGCTTGAAGTGTCGGAAGATAAGGGCTGAAGGGTCATGATCCGCTGCTCCGTAGTTGTACCAACCCGGCCAGAAGTTGTTTCACCGGCCAGGTTGGCCTAACTACAGCATAGCGGGCGTGGCCCAGAAGGCATGCGTGGAAACCCCCAACTGGCGGTGCGCCGGGAGGAACGGGTCTTGCATATCTTCGCGGTTGGTAATTCCAGGAGGTTTGACGGTCCGACATAACTCCAGCATCCTCGCCGCCCATCACTTGGCCGCGAGGATGCTATGCCAGCTCTTCAGCTTGAACCCTGGCTGACCCTGGGATTGCCTCTGCTTTTCATCACCCTGCTCTTCCAGTTGGGCCACTTCCCCGACTGGCGCCCCACCCCGCCACCGACCCAGCACCACGCCCCACGGCCGCTCCGCCCGCGCACTCCGGACGACTGCCCGGCATGCCGCAAGGGCACTGAGACCCCAGCCAGCGCCCCACCAGCGGTCCCGTATGCCCAACGCAAAAGCCCCCGGGGTCGCAAGAAAACCATTGACCCTCAAGGCTACGCCTGCCCCCACTCCGACTGCAAATGTGGTGGCATCACTGACGCAGCTAGTCATACCCTGATCGCTTACGGCCACCACGGCCGTCATGAACTTATTCAGGATTTTTACTGCAAGGCCTGTCGCCGCAAAGTCACGGCCCGCCGCCACACCCCTCTATATCGGCTGAAGACCTCCTCCGGCCGCGTCGCCCAAGCGCTGCCTGCCATCGCCGAAGGGCTCAGTCCCTGCGCCGCCGCCCGCGTTTTCTCGATCTCGGAGACCGCCCTCCGCGGCTGGCTCACGCGCGCCGGCCAGCATTCCCGCAACCTGCATGAGCACTTCCTGCACGCTCTTCATCTAACTCACGTTCAGCTCGATGAGATTCGTCTGAAACTCTATGGCGCGGCCGAGGCCAAATGGCTCCCGCCCCGCCCTGTGACGAGGCCGCAGGCCGAGACGCCAGGGTGGATCGCCTCCGACGCCCGCACCAAGCTGATCCCAGCCTTCGTCCTCGGCGCGCGTACCCAGGAGTTCGCCCATCAACTCGTCCACGACACCGCCAAACGCTTGGCCCGAGGTTGTCTGCCTGTCTTTTCCAGCGATGGGCTGGCCCTCCATTTCTACGCGCTCACGACAAATTTCGGGTCTTGGGTCCAGGCCGCCAACGAACGCCGCCGCACTTGGTGCGTCAACCCGCGCCTACTCTATGCCCAGGTCGTCAAACGCTACCGCCGCCACCGCATCACCGAGGTCCGCCACCAAGTCTTGCTCGGCCAGCCCGAGGCTGTATCTCGTCAGCGCCTCTTGGACTGGTAATGGGCTTACAGACTTAGACACCTGCCTAGACACACCTGGCGCTGTCACCATGATTTTGGGCTAAATTCGGCCTATCTCCAAAAAACGAGATGCACCGAATTTGGCCCAAAATTCGGCCTATCTCAAGTGGGTTTTGCCCCAAAACCGCTGGAATAAGCGGTTTTCGAGGCTTGATTCCTAGGCATCATTGAGTGGCGCTTTGAGTGCGCGATTCTGGCATCTTTGAAGTGCTTTCTGATTGAGATGCGCCGAATTTGGCCCAAAATTCGGCCTATCTCGAGTTTTCGAGATGTGCCATATTTTGGGCTAAATCAAGGTGTCACTGATCAGGCCGGCCGAGCAGCCCAGCCTGGATCTCGAACAGGCGGCGCACTTTCTGACCACGTTTGGCAAGATGCTAGCCAAGGCTTCGCCCATTGACCAGAAGCGCTTTTTCCGCACCGTGCTGGAAGAGGTCTACGTAGAAAACAGAAAGATCGTAGCCATCCGGCCGAAGCCGAATTACTACGATCTCCTTAGACTGTCGCTTGTGCGCCCGAATGGGGCCAATCTCACGACGTACACACGCCACCGCGCATTGGGACGGCCCGCCGGCGCTGAGCCTGCTCGGGCAAGGTGACGCGGGTTAAGTGTTCTTCTGTTTCTCGACTGAACGGCGATAGGCCTCTACCGCCCGCTGGGTGGTGTACCAGACTCGGCCCCGTTTCGTCGCTTCAATCCGGCCGCGCCACGCCAACAGGCTCAAATACCCCTGGCTGTGCGGCGTGCCCTGAGCCGCCTGCGCTAACGGGAGCCACTGCTCCGAACGCGCCGCCCGCGCTGGCTGGGCCACGGCCGCTCCCAGAGACAACCCCAAGCTTTGATCGACGGCCCGCCCCACCAGGTTGGCGAGCGGCGCCAGCTTGCCAGCGTCGGCCTGGGCCAGCACCCGATAATACTGCCGCCGATTGGCGTGCAAGATCACGGCCGACGGGAAGCCGTGCTGGAAGAGCAGCAGATTGAGCACCAACCGCGCTGTGCGGCCATTGCCGTCCACAAATGGGCGGATCGCCACCAACCGTGATGACCCAGAACCAGGTCGAAGCCCATACCAGCGCCGAGCATCTGGAGCGCTTGCGAACTCAGGGCCAACAAATGGGCTGGAGCCTGACGGACGAATACATCTTCCGGGACGACGGCTTCAGTAGCGCGCGCCTGCACCGGCCGGGTCTGGATCGGCTGCGCGATCGTGCCAAAGCCGGGAGCTGGGTCGAGTGCTCATGACCACGCCGGATCGCTTGGCGCAGAACTATGCCCATCCGATGGCGTTGCTGGAAGAATCACCCCCGGTTGGGCTGGCGCTCGGGCCAGGCAGCGTAATTGAGGTACACCGTCTTCTTCTGCAAATAGCTATCCAATCCATAGCGGCCGCCCTCGCCGCCGATGCCGCTGTGGCGGAAACCAGCATGGAAGGCATGCGCCGCTTCAGGTCCAATCCGATTAACGTACAGCTCGCCAAAGTCAATATCGTTGACGGCCCGCATCACGCGGCGGAAGTCCTCGGTGAACAGGTAGGCCGATAGGCCATAGCGCGAGTCATTGGCCAGGTGCACGGCCTCCTCAAAATCGTCGAACGGCATCAAGGGCACGACCGGCCCAAAGATCTCGCGCTGGATGATCGCCATGTCGTTGCGAACCTTACTCAGCACGGTGGGTGCATACCAAAAGCCCTGCTCAAAGCCGGGCACACTGGGCCGCGCACCACCCAACAGCACCTCGGCGCCATCGGCCACGGCCTGCTGCACGGCGGCCTCGACTTTCTCCAGTTCAGCCCGCGAAACCTTCGGCCCCAGGTCGGTGCCCGGTGCCATCGGGTCCCCGACCTTCAGGCGCCCCGCGGCGGCCACTAACTTCTCGACAAACTCGTCCCAAATGGCCCGGTGGACATAGGTGCGCTCGTTGCAGATGCACACTTGTCCGCAGTTGCGGAAACGTGAGCCTACGGCCATCCGGACGGCCAGATCGACCTGGGCATCGTCCATCACGATAAAGGGGGCCTTGCCGCCCAGCTCGAGTGACACAACGGTAATGTTTTCAGCTGCGGCGCGCATGACAGCTCGGCCGGCGTCCACGCTGCCGGTAATGGTCACGAGTTTGGCCAGCGGGCTGCGCACCAGGAAATCCCCAATCCGCTCACCCTGGCCGGTGATGACATTGATAACGCCGTCAGGGAAACCGACCTCGGCCGCCAACCGCGCTACCACCAGCGCCGAAAGTGGCGTGTCTTCGTGCGGCTTGAGGACCACCGTGTTTCCAGCCAGCAAGGCCGGCGCCAGCTTGCGCCCGACCATGGCGGCCGGGTAATTCCAGGGGAGCAGCGCAACCACAACCCCAAACGGCACGCGCCGAATCCAGATTTCCTCATCGGGGTTGTCGGACGGCAGTATATCGCCCTCGACATGCCGCGCCAGTCCGGCAGTGTAGCTGAAGAAGTGCGCGGTGCCCCGCACCTCACCCTGCGCTTCGGCCAGCGGCTTGCCCTGCTCACGCACAATTGTCGGCGCCAAATCACCGGCGGCGTCCAGGATCTTCTGGGCCAGAGCCTGCATCAGCCGGGCCCGAGCGGCGGGCGGCTGCCGGGCCCAATCGCGCGCGGCCGCGGCGGCCGCCTCCAGCGCCGCCTGGGCATCCGCTTCGGTGGCCTCTGGCACGCTGGCAAAGGCTTGACCCGTGGCGGGGTTGACCACGGCTCGTTCTTGGTGGCCCACGCCGCCGGTCCAGCGACCGCCGATGTACATGAGGTGCTGCAGTTCGGAAGTCATGTGGGGTTGGGTCGTTTCGTTATTCGCCCAGTTGCGGGGCGTGCGCGGCCAGCCCGGCCGGGTCCTCCAGCAGGCTTTTGATGCGCGCCAGGAAGCGGGCCGCCGGCAGGCCGTCCACGACGCGGTGGTCGAACGTCAAGCTGAGGCCCATGAGCGGGCGCACTTCCAGTCTGCCGTCCACCACGGCTGCCGAGCGAGCCATCTGTCCCATGCCCAGGATGGCCGCCTGGGGCGGGTTAAGGATTGGTGTAAAAAAACGGATGCCTTCACTGCCGAGATTGGTGATGGTGAACGTGCCGTCGGCCATATCACCCAGCTCCAGCCGACCGGCGGTGGCCTTATCCACCAGGCCACGGCGCTGCCGGTTGAGTTCGGCCAGCGACAGGCGGTCCGCGCCTCGTACCACCGGCGTCACCAGGCCATCATCCAGCGCGACGGCCAGGCCGATGTTCACGTCGGCGTAAACTTCGATGCTGTCGTCGACCAGAGCGGCATTGAGCTGCGGGAACTCCACCAGGGCGCGCGCGGCGGCGGCCAGGATCAGGTCATTGACCGACAGATCCCGGCCCTGGCGGTAATGCTCGGCCGCGCTCATGTTCACTTCGAGCATTTGGGTCACTTGCGGCGCCTGCTGCCAGCTCTGAGTCATCCGCTGGGCGATGGTGCGCCGCATGGCGCGCAACGGTCGCCGCTCGGCCACGGCCGGAGCTGCCGGGGTCCTTACGGCTGGAGGCTGAGCGTGCGCCGCCACGGCTGCCAGCACGTCCTCCTGAGTGACGCTGCCGCGCGGCCCGCTGCCAGGTAACTGCTCGGGGTCCAGGCCGTGTTCCTGGGCCAGGCGGCGCGCCAGCGGCGAAATCCGTGGGCGCTCGCCGGGGCCGCTGGGGCGCGGCGCGGCTGCCGGCAGGGGCGGCGCGGGGATGCCCGGCGACGCCACGGGCAATGGCTGTGGCGCCGCGTCAACTTCAGGCACGGGTTCGCCTGGTTCGCCCACATACCCAAGCACGTGTCCGACCTTCACCGTGGCATTGGCTGGCACAATTACGCGCAGCAACACGCCGGAGGCGGGCGCCTCGATGGTAAACACCACCTTGTCGCTTTCCACCTCGGCCAGGGGCTCACCGCGGGCCACGGTCTCGCCCTCTTGCTTGAGCCACTGGACGACGGTGCCGGCCTCCATCGTGTGACCCAAATTCGGCATACCGATCTTGGTTGCCATCGGCTGGGTCCTAAAGCAGCTCGCGCACGGCTCGGACGATGTCATCCGTCTGCGGCACGACGGCTTGCTCGAGCGGTGTGGAGAAAGGCTTGGGCACCGGCGGGGCGGCCAGCCGCTTGATGGGCGCATCCAGCGAATAAAACACGTGCTCGGCGATCCAGGCCGCGATGTCGGCCCCGGCCGAGGCCGGCCGGCACGCCTCTTCGACGACCACCGCGCGGTGCGTCCTTTCCACTGAGCGCTGAATGGCGGGCGTGTCGAGTGGCACCAGGCTGCGCAGGTCGAGCACCTCCACCGACACGCCATCCGCCTCCAGGGCGACGGCGGCGGCGAGCGCCTTGTGCACGACCGAGCCCCAACACAACACGGTTACGTCCCGGCCGGCGCGCTTGACGTCGGCCACGCCCAGGGGCACCGTGTAGTCATCGGCCGGCACGTCGCCCTGGAGGGCGTAGAGCATTTTGTATTCGAAGAAGAGCACCGGGTCGCGCCCGCGCAAGGCAGCTTTGAGCATGCCTTTGCAGTCATAGGGCGTGGATGGCGCGGCCACGAGCAGGCCGGGCGCATGCATGAACCATGACTCCAGCGTCTGCGAGTGCTGCGCGGCGGCGTTCTTCGCCAGACCCGTCGGGATGCGCACCACCAGCGGCAGATCGATTTGCCCGCCGAACATGTAGCGCGCCTTGCCGGCCTGGTTCACCAATTCGTCCATGCAGGTCGTGACAAAATCCCCCACCATGATTTCGGCCACGGGCCGCATGCCCAGCATGGCCGCTCCCACCGCCGCGCCCACAATGGCCGATTCGGAGATGGGCGTGTCGCGCACGCGGCCGGGGAACAGCACGCTCAGGTCGCGCGTGGTGCGCCAGGCCGAGCGCAGCTCGACGCACTCGCCAATGACAAAGATCGTCGGGTCACGCTGCATTTCTTCCTGCAGCGCCTCGCGGACAGCATCGCGGAAGGTGATGCGGCGCGTTTCCATCTGAACCCCGGCCGGCATCGGAGTCGCCATCATGACAACCTCACTGCATAATCCGCCGAGAAGACGTCCTGCAAAGCGGCCTCAACCGGCGGGAAGGGGCTGGCCTGGGCGAAGGCCACAGCCGAGTCGATTTCAGCCTGCACACGCGCCTGCGTTACTGCCTCGAGCGCTTCGCTGAGCACCTCCCGGTCCTTCAGCCAGGCGCTGTACCGGTCGATGGGGTCCTTGAGCCGCCAGGCCTCAGCTTCGCCCGGGGTACGGTAATACAGCTCGTCGCCGATATTGTGCCCCTCGAGCCGGTAGGTCTTGCACTCCAGGAGCATCGGCCCGTCGCCAGCCCGAAGGCGGGCAATCGCCTCGCGCGCGGCCTGGTATACCGCCAGGACGTCGTTGCCATCCACCACCAGGCCGGGGATGCCGTAGGCAGCGGCCCGGTCAGCCACGTTTTCCACCCGCATCACCTGGCGCGCATAGGTGTACTGCCCAAAATGGTTGAACTCGCACACGAAGAGCACCGGCAGGCGCCATACGGCGGCTAGGTTAATGCCCTCGTGGAACGGCCCACGGTTGGAGGCGCTTTCGCCGAAAAAGCTGATCACCACCTGGTCGCTCTGCTTAAGCTGGATGGCCAGGCCGGCGCCCGTAGCGATGGGAATGCCACCGGCCACGATGCCGTTAGCACCCAGCATACCCGCAGAAAAGTCAGCAATGTGCTGCGAGCCGCCCTTACCTCGGCAATAACCCGTTTCGCGCCCAAAGAGCTCGGCCATCATGCGGTCGGGACGGCAGCCTTTGGCCAGGGCATGCCCATGACCGCGGTGCGTGCTAGTGATGTAGTCATCCGGCCGCAAGGCCGCGCACACCCCGACGGCGATGGCTTCTTCGCCGATATACAGGTGCGTCGGCCCCAGGACGTTGCCCAGGCTGGACTCGTACTTGACGCGCTCCTCAAAGGCCCGAATAGTCAGGAGTTGGCGGTAGAGCTCCAGCAACTGATCGCCGGTCAGGCCCAATGAGTCCTGAATGGGTTGTGTCATCCGAGCTTCCCTTTGTGAGCGGCTGGCAGCGGGGCTATGCCCCGGCTAGTCGCCCCATAGCCCGGCGGCCAGGAAGCCGCCATCCACGGCAAAAGTCTGGCCGGTCGCGTAATCGCTGGCCGCGCTCGCCAAGAACAGGGCCATCGGCGCGATCTCGTCCGGCAGGGCACGGCGGCCCAATGGGACATTGGCCAACACCCATTGGGCCCGCTTCGGGGGCATGCCCTTGAGCATGGCCGTCTCGGTCCAGCCCGGGGCGATGGCGTTGACGTTGATGTGGTCCGGCGCCCATTCGGTGGCCATGGTCTGGGTCATGCTGACCACGGCAGCTTTGCTCAGGTTGTAGAGCGAGCCATTAGTGAAGCCCCGATAAGCGTTGCACGAAGCGATGTTGATGATTTTGCCGCCGCCCTGGTCGCGCATGATGCGCGCCGCCGCCTGGGCCGCGAAATAGACCGCGCGGGCGTTGATATTCATCGTCAGGTCCCAATCCCGCATGGTCATGTCCAGGATAGGCCCCCCCAGGCCCACGCCGGCGATGTTGCCCAGGATGTGCAAGCCGCCTAACCAGTCGCTGGCTTGCTGAACCAGCCGATAGATTTCGCTGATGTCGCTTAAATCGGCCTCGAACACCTCGGCGCGGCGCCCAGCCCGGCGGATGGAGTCGACCGTTTGCGTCGGGTCGCCGCCAGGTTGAATCGCCACTGCGATATCGGCGCCAGCGGCCGCCATCAGGCAAGCCGTCGACGCACCGATGCCGCTGTTGGCGCCCGTAATCAAGGCCTTCTTCCCGTCCAAACGAAACAGCGTCTCGACGCTCGCGGTCATGGAGCCAGAGCCTCCGTTCAAAGGGGATGGGCGCTAGCCAGCCGTTGAGTCACTGCCGGCGGTGCGCATTTGTTTCTCGGCGCGAATGCGTTTGATTGACTCGCGCATCACCTTTTCGCTTGATAGCAAGTGCTCGCGCATCAGCGCCGCCGCGCCCTCCACATCGTGGGTTTCGATCAGGCGCAGCAATTTGGAATGCCGATTCACATCAACCGGTTCACGCGACACAGGCAAGGTCCGGTACATACTGCTGTTGATGCTTAGAAACACCGCCAACAAGTCAGCGATCATCTCCCAGGCTGCCAGGGCGCGCCTGTTGCCCGCCAGGCTGATGAGTTGCCGGTGGAACTCCAGGTCACCTTCGGCCATCCGCTCCGGCTGGTTGTTGCGCACGGCCGCCTCGGTGCGTTCCACAGGGTCCGCGAGCCGCGCCAGGCCTTCGGCGTCAACAGCGGCGGCCACCCGCCGAATCGCAAAGTCCTCGATCATGCGCCGAAACTGATAAATCTCGTGGATGTCGTCGTCGGTCAGGCCGATCACATACGAGCCCCGCCGCGGTTCACTGCGCACCAGTCCGTCGCGCTCCAGGATAGCCAGTGCCTCACGGATCGGCACGCGGCTGACGCCGAATTGAGCGGCCAAGTGCTGCTCGTCCAGGCGTTGGCCAGGGGTCAACTCACCCAAGACGACACCCCGCCGGATGGCATCGGCGATGGTCGAACGCAGGCGTGGACTCTGAACAACGGGCGGGTCAAAATCGGACATCAGTGTCTCTTTGACATAAATTTCACTAGGCGGATTGTAGTGGACGCTTTAGGCAAACGGCGTATTGACATCTGCATGAAAATGCGATATCAATTGCATTGGAATCCTTTGTATACAGTCTTCATGTATACAGTATAAATATATCACAGAGCATGTCTGTGTCAAGCATATGGCGAGTGATGGCGGCATGGTGCCTGCCTCATTCAGCGCAAGCGTGTCCGTGGGTCGCTGGCCGCCCGCTCTTCTGCGTCCCGCCCCTGCCTGCGGCCCATGCCAGAAGGAGACAAAGAGAGTGAATAACTGAACGCCCGGGCGGCCATTGCGATGGCATTCGCCATCCCAACGTTCCTGCTCACAGTTCTATGGCAGCGCAGCATCATCGCCGGAGCGATGAAGGATTTGAGGCCACCCATGACCGACAACCTGGCGAGCCTGTTTGACCTGACCGGGCGGGTCGCGCTCATCACTGGAGGCGGGGGCGCGCTGGGCGGCCGCATGGCCGTGGGCCTGGCCACCTTTGGCGCCGACATCGTCATCGTCGAGCCGACCGAAGCGCAGGGCACGCCAATGATCGGCCCGGTGCAGGCGCTTGGCCGGCGGGCACTTGTCCTGGCCTGCGATGTGCGCGTGCCCGGGGCCGTAAATGACGCGGTTCGCCAGGCTGAAGCAGCTTTCGACAAGATAGATATCCTGGTGAACGCGGCCGGCACCGGGGCCAACTATCCGGCAGAAACGTTTCCCGACGAGGTGTGGGCCGACCAGCTCGCGCTCAACCTGTCGGGCACCTTCTACTTTTGCCGTGCCGTCGGCCAGGGCATGCTGGCGCGCCGGAGCGGCAGCATTATCAACATCAGCTCGATTGCCGGTGCGGTAGGTCTGGGGCGAGGCTCGGCGGGCTATACGGCCACCAAGGCGGGCGTCAACAACCTGACGCGCGAGCTGGCACTGGAATGGGGCGCCCGCCATGTGCGCGTCAACGCCATTATGCCCTGCCAGTTCAAGACGCCGGGAAACATGCGCCTGCTGGAACATCCCGTGTACGGAGGCGAGCAGCTGATGCAGCGTTGGGTTAGCAACATTCCCCTGGGACGCCTGGGCGAGCCCGATGAGATTATCGGGCCGGTGTTGTTCCTGGCCTCGGATGCATCTTCAATGGTGACCGGCCACATCCTGGCGGTCGACGGGGGCTACCTGGCGCGCTAAGCGGCGCGCCTGCGGGAGGCGACCATGTTGCTTCACAAGGCGCGAGCGCTCGAAGCTCTGAGGCGCTGCGGACTCGAGGCGGTGATCGCCAATACGCCAACGCACGTCACCTACCTGACGGATTACCGCTACTGGCTCGACGGCGTTCAGCGCGTCTACATGAACCGGCCGGGCGCCTCTTCGGAGTTTGCCCTCCAGAATTATGCTGTGCTGACGGCCGAGGGCCAGGGCGCTCTTATTGTGCCGCCGCTGCACATGCCCGAAGCCGACGTCTCCTGGGTGGGCAATGTGCGCACCTTTGGCAAGCCTGCGCTGGACTTCTCGCTGTTTCCCGCCGACCTGCCCGACCAGGCCCGCCCCTGGCTGCAGCGCATGACCGGGCCACTGTCGGCCTCGCCGGTGGAGGCGCTGATTGGTGTACTGCGCGACCTGGGCCTGGGCCAGGCGCGGCTGGGGTTGGAACTGGAAGGCCTAACGCCGGGAGTGCGTGAGGCGCTGGCGGCCGCGCTGCCACACGTGACGTTTCTCGATTGCAGCAATTTGCTGCGCCTGATCCGGGCGGTGAAAAGCCCCGAAGAGATCGCGCGCCTGACCCAGGCCGCCGGCATTGGCGAGCGGGCAGCGAGCGCATGCCTGAGCCAGGCGCTGCCCGGCCGCAGCCTGGCGCACCTGGCCCAGGCCTACCGGACGGCGGTTGGACAGCAGGGGGCCGATTTTGACCATTTGATCTTTGGCGTGCATGGCCTTGGCGTCGGTACCGACACCGACTACTGCCTGCGCGCCGGTGATGTGTTGCTGCTCGATTACGGCTGTCGCTACAAGCACTATGTCTCTGATAGCGGCCAGACGCTGGTGGTGGGCGAGATGTCGGCCCCGTTGGCCGAGCGCTATGCCTACCTGTACGAGGCAGTGCAGGTCGGGGCGGCGCAACTAAGGCCCGGGATACGCGCTTCGCACGTCCACGGTGCGATGCTGGCGAGCCTGGCCGGCCACGGCATTACCACATGCCACGCACACGGCCACGGTTTCGGGCTCGACGTCCGGGACTATCCCATTATCGTGGACGACACCGGCCTTCGCTTGCGCGACGACTGCATCGATATACCAGCTGATCTGGAACTGGAACCCGACATGGTAGTCAACCTGGAAGCGCCGCTCTACCTGGCCGGCGCGGCCTCGCTGCACCTGGAGCAGACCTTCCGGCTGACACCGCAGGGCGCCGAGCCGCTGTTGACGCAGCCGCGCGAACGGCCCTTCCAGTTCCGGCTGGGGGCCCAATGAGGGTCACAGTGTCTTGCCCGGGCCGTGCCTCAGACTCGACCGAACTCGGCCTGCCTCGGGGCGCGGCCAGCAGTCGAAGGAATGGCATTCAAGAGAAACGGAACACTTCATGTCCGGGAAAACTGGCGGGAGGGTAAGTGGCTATGAAAGCGAAATTACTGATTGACGGCCAGTGGGTGGACGGCGGCGCTTTGCTGGACGTCAAGAACAAGTACACGGGCGCCGTCATCGGCGCCGTGCCGACCGCCCGGCGCGAGGACGTGGATGCCGCCCTGGCCGCTGCCCAACGCGCGGCCCCGGTCATGGCCGATCTGCCCAGCTACAAGCGCAGCGAGATCCTGGCGCGCGCGGCGGCCCTGATCCGCGAACAGCGCGACGTCTTCGCGCGCCTGATCGCGGCCGAGGCTGGCAAGGCCCTCAAGTTCGCGCGCGCCGAAGTGGACCGCGGCATCAGCACCTTCACGCTCGCGGCGGAGGAGGCCAAGCGCCTGCACGGTGAAACCATCCCGCTGGACGCCGTGCCGGCCGGCGAGGGCTACTTCGGCTTCTGGACCCGCCGCCCGGTCGGCGTCGTCGCCGCCATCAGCCCGTTCAACTTCCCGCTCAACCTGGTGGCCCACAAGGTCGCGCCGGCCCTGGCGGCCGGCAACCCGCTGGTCCTCAAGCCGGCTAGCACCACGCCGCTCACCGCCGTCAAGCTGTGCGAAGTGCTCCAGGAGGCCGGCCTGCCGGCCGGCGCGCTCAACATCGTGGTCGGCGCGGGCGGTACGGTGGGCGAGTGGCTGATCACGGACCCGCGCGTGGCCAAGATTACGTTCACGGGCAGCCCGCCGGTCGGCCGGCACATTCTATCCGTGGCCGGCCTCAAGAAAGTGACGCTGGAGCTGGGCAACACCTCGCCCGTCATCGTCGCCCCGGACGCCGACCTGGACTTTGTGGCCAAGCGCTGCGCGGTGGGCGCGTTCTACAACTCCGGCCAGGTGTGCATCTCGGTCCAGCGCATCTACAGCCAGCGTGCCGTGGCCGAGCCCTTCACCGAAAAGTTCGTGCAGGCCAGCGAGGCGCTGGTGGTGGGCGACCCGCTCGACGAGCGCGTGGACGTGGGGCCGATGATCGACGCGCGCGAGGTGGACCGGATCGAGAGCTGGGTGCAGGCGGCCGTGGCCGGCGGCGCGCGGGCGCTCACCGGCGCCCGGCGGGCCGACACCATGTACTACCCCACGGTGCTGACCGACGTCCGGCCGGACATGCAGGTCGTGGCCGAGGAGGCCTTTGCGCCGGTGGCGTCCGTCATCGCCTGCGACGACTTCGAGGAAGCTTTGCGCCAGGCCGACAACTCAGAGTACGGCCTGCAGGCCAGCGTCTTCACCCGCGACATCAACCGCGTCTTCCAGGCGATCAAACGCCTGAACTTCGGCGGCGTGATCGTCAACGACACGCCGGCCTTCCGCGCCGACCACATGCCCTATGGCGGCAACCGCCAGAGCGGACTGGGCCGCGAGGGCGTGCGCTTCGCGATGGAGGAGATGACCAACATTCAGATGGTGGCCATCCGCCTGGGCTGAGGCCGCCGCCGGCCAGCCCGAGTGACGTCGACGGCTTCGTGCACCCAAGCCGGCCGGGCCGCCGTATGGTAACAAAGTTGCTGGCGCGCAGCCCCACACCTCGCACAAGTGGAGTGGTAGCCAGCCGACACAACGGGCAGAAGTGGCTCGGTGGGCCCATCATCTGCCAGAGCATTTCGGGTGACACCGGCGGCTGGTTAGAGCTGGCCCCGGGCTCAATTCCGGATTAGCCCGTCTGGGCTGAGCGACAGTCGGCGGAGCGACACCACAGGACCCTACCCCCTGACTCGCGGATCCTGGCCAACTGCTGGGTTGGAGGCACGCCATGACCCGCACCATGGTAGCCATGATTGGCTTCACCGACGATGCCTGGGCCGGGCCACAAATGGAAGAGTCAGTCAGCCCTCTCGGTATGCCGCCGCCCCAATACTGGTCCGACCTCGCCCAGGCTCCGACATCATCGCTATCTTGATTCTTCTGTCGGATTCCTTACTTACTGGTTTGACACTGCACCCAGTTTGGTATACTATATCCTGTATACAGAAATTATGCTTTATGTAATATTAATGACTGGCAATATCGCGCCGACATGGGCTGCGCCCGACATGAAGAAAAGAAAGACTGGAGTAGGGCTTGGAGTGGCGCCGCCCGATAAAGGCGGCAACACTACCGGGGGTTCGGCTAACTAGTGCCGGGTGCTCCAGCCGCGTTTCTGAACGACCGCGGCTACAAGCAGCCACTCAACCTATTCGCCTTAGTACACAACCTGGGAGGCGTTCTGTGATACATCCACTGTTCAATTTGAGCGGCCGAGTGGCCTTAGTGACAGGGGCAGCTCAAGGTATGGGCCGGGCGACGGCCACGGCTTTCGCGGAAGTGGGCGCCGATTTGCTCATCACCGACATTAACGCTGACGGCCTGCAGGCCACAGCCCGTACTCTCGAGAAACTTGGCCGGCGCGTGGTGCCGGTGGCGGGTGACATCACCTCGGTAGATTTCGTTCGGTCTATGTATGCCGCGCTGGACGCAGCGTTTGGCCGGATTGACGTACTCGCCAACGTGGCCGGACCATCCAAACGCAGTCAGCCAGACCAGATCACGCTTGAACACTTGGAGAAGATCCTCTTCTCGCTCGTGGTCGCCCGCTTTTGCAGTTGCCAGGAGGCCGGCCGGCGCATGCTGGCCGCGGGCAAAGGCAGCATCATCAACGTCTGTTCCATCGGGGGTGTGACTGCCTTGGGCCGCGGGAACTTCCCCTATAGTGTCGGCATGGGCGGCGTAGCCCAGATGACGCGCGAACTAAGCACGGAGTGGAGCGGACACGGGGTGCGCGTGAATGCCATCCTGCCAGCGCAGGTCCTGAACCCGCGCCTGGAAGAACGCATGCGCGAGGAACCCGGCCTGACCGACACGTTCCTGCACGGCATCCCTATGGGCCGCTTGGGCCAGCCCGATGATATCAAGGGCCTGGCGATCTTCCTGGGTTCTGACGCCTCAGCCTGGATCACAGGCGCGCTTATACCACTGGATGGGGGCAATCTGGCGATGAATGCGGGTGGCACTGCCGGGGGGCGGGGTTGACCAGCGCCTCCTCGCAGGCGGGCCGATGAATTAAGCCTGAGTTAACTCGCCAGGCCACCATGCCCAGGCGCTGATTTCGGGGCGTCGCCCACTGTCACCCAGGAAACTGCCCCCAGGAGCACGCAATGAGAAAACGCAAATATGCCATCGGGCTCGACTTTGGCACCGAGTCAGCCCGGGCGGTGCTGGTGGATGTGAACCATGGCCGCGAACTGGCAACCGCCGTGTACAGGTACTCCCATGGGGTCATTGATCGGGTTTTGCCGGTGGATGGCAAGCCGGTGCGGCTGGAGCCCGACTGGGCGCTGCAAGATCCGGCCGATTATATCCGCGCCTTTCAGCGCGCCGTGCCAGCCGTGCTGCGCAAGTCAGGGGTGGACTCGGCCGATGTGATCGGCCTTGGAATCGACTTCACCGCCTGCACTGTGCTGCCGGTGCTGGCCGACGGCACCCCACTCTGTGAATTGCCCGAATTCCGCCGCAACCCGCACGCCTGGGTGAAACTCTGGAAGCATCACGCCGCCCAGCCCGAGGCCGACCGAATCAACAGCACGGCGCGGGCTCTCGGCGAGCGCTGGCTCGACCGCTACGGCGGCAAAGTCTCGTCCGAATGGTTTATCTCCAAGGCGCTGCAAATTCTGGACGAGGCGCCCGAGGTCTACCAGGCCGCCAGTCGTCTCTTGGAAGCCGCCGATTGGGCGGTGTGGCAGCTCACCGGTCAGGAAACGCGCAACGCCTGTACGGCTGGCTATGCGACGATGGGCTCCAGACGCGATGGCCCCCCCTCTCCGGCCTTTTTTGCCGCGCTGGACCCGCGCCTGGACGAGCTAATCAACACCAAACTGACGCGCCCGACCGTGCCAATTGGCGGCATGGCAGGCACACTCACGGCTCGCGCAGCGCGCTGGACGGGCCTCCGGCCCGGCACCCCGGTAGGGGTACCTATCATCGACTCGTTTGCCTGCGTGCCGGCCGCCACCGTCACCGGCCCCGGCCGGATGGTGGCGATTATGGGTACCAGCAACACCCTGATTGTGCTCGGCCCTGAAGAGAAGGTCGTGCCTGGCATTGCCGGCTATACCGAGGACGGCATCATCCCCGGACTGTTCGTTTATGCTGCTGGCCAGTCGGCGGTGGGCGACACCTTTGCGTGGTATGTGGCCAACGCGGTTCCCCAGTCATACCATGCCGCCGCCCGCAAGCGTAAGCTGGATATGCATCAAGTTCTGGAGGCCGAGGCGGCCAAGCAGCTTCCGGGCGAGTCTGGCCTGCTGGCGTTGGACTGGTGGAACGGCGACCGCGCCGTACTGGTGGATGCCGATCTGAGTGGGCTGTTGGTCGGCATCACCCTGGCCACCCGGCCGCCCGAGATTTATCGGGCGTTGATCGAAGCCACTGCCTTCGGCATGCGCGTGATCGCGGAGACTTTCGAAGACCATGGGCTGGCGGTCGACGAAATCATCGCCTGCGGCGGACTGCCCGAGAAAAACCAGCTGTTGATGCAGATATACGCCGATGTGACCGGGCGCGAGCTAAAAGTGACGGCCGCGCCCCAAACTGCCGCGCTGGGGGCGGCCATGCTGGGCACCGTGGCAGCCGGCCGCTCGGTCGGCGGCTATGACACACTTGTAGAAGCCGCGCCGAGGATGGCCCACCTCAAGCAGCGGACCTTCAACCCCAATCCCCAGGCGCACAAGGTCTATGACCAGCTCTATCGCGAATACCTGACCCTGCACGCCTACTTTGGGCGCGGCGGCAACGAGGTGATGAAGCGTCTGAAGCGCCTGAAGGAAGAGAGTCGCCCACACGCGAAGGTCTGACGACCGCCCTCCACACTCAAACAGTCAAACCGCAGGCAAGGCACCCCACGAGGGGTGGAAGGTTGCGACGCTCTGCCTTCCGCCCCTCCGTCGACTCGCCGAGGCCAGAAGCACCGGCGGGGACCATTTCAGGAACCCTGGCGCTGCTTGAATTCGTCGAGGATCGTCGCCGTGGCCGTAGCACCAGCCCGGGTCGCCCCCGCGTCGATCATCTCCAGGATCGTCGTCAGGGTGCGGACACCGTGCGAAGCCTTCACCTGCACCCTCGGCCCAACGGCGGCCCGCATAAGCTTGATGTCTGCCACGGTGGCACCGGTAGGTGCAAAGCCGGTGGATGTCTTCACGAAATCCGCGCCGGCAGCCTCGGCAAGTTGGCAGGCGGCGACCTTTTCCTCGGTGGTTAAGTAGGCGGTTTCCAGGATTACCTTGACGTGGCCCCGGCCGCGCGCCGCTTTCACCACGGCGGCGATATCGTCGCGCACGAGATCGAGCTTACCGGAGCGCAGGGCTCCGATGTTGATGACCATATCCAGCTCGGTGGCCCCTTCCGCCATGGCCTGCTCCGCCTCGGCCACTTTGACGGCCGTGGTCGCGCTGCCGTGAGGAAAACCCACGACCGTGCCAACGGCGACATCGGATCCGGCGAGCAGTCTGGCTGCCAGCCCCACGTCGCAGGGCCGCACGCACACCGAGGCAACGTGATACTGGCGCGCCAGCTCGCAGCCGGCAGTGATGTCGGCATCGGTCATTTCCGGCCGCAACATGGCGTGGTCAATGACTTTCGCCAATTCTGCAAGAGTGATCGTCTGGCTGTTGAGGGTTGTTGTCATCACGATACGTTGCTCCTGTTGAAAGGGACCCGGTCAGTGATCGGCCCCAGCGGAATGCGGCGAGGTGGAGTGGTTTGCCAAACCAAGAATACCGGCCGCTAGATCAGTGAGCGCGACTGGCCACCATCCACATTGAGGCAAGCGCCGTTGACCAGCGTGGCTCGCTCGGAGACCATGAACACTACTACATCGGCCACTTCATCCGGGCGGCCCATGCGCCCCAGCGGGCAATCGCGGCGCACCATCGCCGTGATCCGCTCGGGGTCCTCCTTCCATTGGCGCTCCCAGTCGCCCCCGGGGAATAGAACGTGCCCCGGCGCAACGGTGTTGACCAAGATATTGTGCGGCGCCAATTCCCAGGAGAGGCGCTTGCTCAAACCGATCTCGGCTGCCTTGGCCGAATTGTAGGTCGAGGCGCCGCCCGACGAGCCGCCCGACTCGCGCCCCCAAACTGACGCGATAATGATGATCCGCCCCCCGCCCCGCTTGCGCATTTCGGGCACCACCAGGCGGCTGGCCCGCATTGAGGCGAAGACGTTCAGGGCATAAGTGTGTTCAAAGTCGGCGTCCTTCGTATCCACAAACCAGCCACCCTGGTTGCCGCCGACGTTGTTGATCAAAATGTCAATACCGCCCAGGGTCGCCACGGTCTCGGCAACCAATCGTTCAATATCAGTCGGCCGAGTCATGTCACCGGCGACGCCAATCGCCCGGACGCCTTTGGATTGAATCTCGGCCACAGTGGCGGCCAGATCCGTTTCACCACGCGCACAGATCGCCACGTTCACGCCTTCGGCTGCCAACCCCAACGCGATGGCGCGCCCGATACCGCGACTGCCGCCCGTAACAATGGCGACCTTGCCCAGTAGACCTAATTCCACTGCTGCCTCCTACTGCATTCCCCAAGTGAGCATCCCCAGCGGTTCTTCAATCAAGCCGGCCAGCGTGGCCAGGAACTCAGCCGCCTGCGCGCCGTCCACCACGCGGTGGTCGCAGGTAAGGCTCACGGTCAGCATCGGGCGTACGGCTGGCTGTCCCTGCACCGGCACCACCCGCTCGGCCACACGCCCCACCGCCAGAATCGCGGCCTGCGGCGGATTGACGATGGCCGCAAAAGCGTCGACACCATACATGCCCAGGTTACTGATGGTGAACGTGCCGCCTTCCAGGTCCGCCGGGCTCAGACGGCCATTGGCGGCCCTGGTCACCAGCGCTTCGCGCTGCGCCGCGATCTCAGCGAGTGGCAAAGTGTCGGCCGCCGCGATCACGGGCACGAGCAGCCCCGCCTCAACCGCCACGGCCAGGCCAATGTTGATGGCCGGGTTAAGCACAATCTCGCCGTCCCACCAGGCCGCGTTGAGTCGTGGGTGCCGCTGAAGCGCCGCCGCTGTCAACTTGACGAGCAGATCAGTATAAGTGAGCTTGACCGGCAGGGTTGCCGCGGCGTGGGCC
>CALFZO010000124.1 GCA_937952305.1 uncultured Anaerolineales bacterium
GTGCATGGAGTTGATCGGCCGGGAGACCACGCTGAGCCGGCTGGCGCAGGCGGAGAGCCTGATCCCGGTCGGCTAAAGCAGCCTCGCGCGAGACATGCAAAAGGCCCGCGGCTGCCAGCGCCGTGGGCCTTTTAGTTCGCGGTCGCGGCCAGCGCCTACTCGCCGCCCGGTTGGGCCTTCTCGATCTTGGCCCAGGTGTCTTTCAGGCTGACGGCGCGGTTGAAGATCAGGCGGTCCGCCGTGGCGTCCCAATCGACGCAGAAGTAGCCCAGGCGCTCGAACTGGAAGTGCGCGCCTGGCTGCGCGGCCCGCAGGCCCGGTTCCACGCGGCACCCGCTCAGCACTTCGAGCGAGTCCGGGTTCAGGTCGCTGACGAAGTCATCGTGCGCGTCCGGGGCCGGCGATTTGAAGAGCCGGTCGTACTGGCGCACCTCGGCCTCCGCGGCGTGCGCGGCCGAAACCCAGTGCAGGGTGGCCTTGACCTTGCGGCCGTCCGGGGCATCCCCGCCGCGCGTGGCCGGGTCATAGGTGCAGCGCAGTTCGGTCACCTGGCCGGCCGCGTCTTTGACCACGCCCACACACTTCACGAAATAGGCCGCGCGCAAGCGCACCTCCCGGCCGGGCGCCAGGCGGAAGTACTTGGGCGGCGGCGCCTCGCGGAAATCGTCCTGCTCGATGTACAGCTCGCGGCTGAACGGCACCTTGCGCGTGCCGGCGGACGGATCTTCCGGGTTGTTGACCACGTCCATGTCTTCCGCCTGCCCCTCCGGGTAGTTCTCGATGACGACCTTGAGGGGCTTGAGCACGGCCATCCGGCGCGGGGCGCGCTTGTTCAGGTCCTCGCGCAAACAGTGCTCCAGCAGGGCGATGTCGATGGTGCTGTAGTTCTTGGCCACGCCCACCCGGGCGCAGAACTCGCGGATGGCCTCCGGCGTGTAGCCGCGCCGGCGCAGGCCGCGCAGCGTGGGCATGCGCGGGTCGTCCCAGCCGCTGACGTAGCCCTCCTTCACCAGCCGCAGCAGCTTGCGCTTGCTCATCACGGTGTAGTTCAGGTTCAGGCGCGCGAACTCGATCTGGCGCGGCGCGAAGATGCCGAGCGCGTCCAGGAACCACTCGTACAGCGGCCGATGGTCCTCGTACTCCAGCGAGCACAGCGAGTGCGTGATGCCCTCGATCGAGTCGCTCTGCCCGTGGGCGTAGTCGTACATCGGGTAGAGGCACCAGGCGTCGCCGGTGCGGTGGTGCGGCGGCTCGTGGAGAATCCGGTACATCACCGGGTCGCGCATGTTCATGTTGCCGGAGGCCATGTCGATCTTGGCGCGCAGGGTGCGCGCGCCGTCCGGGAACTCGCCCCGGCGCATCCGCTCGAACAGGTCCAGGTTCTCGGCGACCGAGCGGTTCCGGTAGGGGCTCTCCTTGCCCGGCTCGGTCAGCGTGCCGCGGTGGGCGCGCACCTCGTCGGCGCTCAGATCGCAGACATAGGCCTTGCCAGCCTTGATCAACTGCACCGCCCACTCATACAGCTGCCCGAAGTAGTCGGACGCGTACAGCGGCTCGCCCGCCCACTGAAAGCCCAGCCAGCGGATGTCCTCCTGGATCGAGTCGACGTACTCGACGTCCTCCTTGACCGGGTTGGTGTCGTCGAAGCGCAGGTTACAGACGCCGCCGAAGTCCTGGGCGATGCCGAAGTCGATGGTGATGGCCTTGGCGTGACCGATGTGCAGATAGCCGTTCGGCTCGGGCGGGAAGCGCGTGCGCACGTAGTTGAAGCGGCCGGCCTGCAGGTCCTCGGTCACGGCGGCGCGGATGAAGTCGGTGGATTGCGGTTGATTATTCGTCATAGCTCACATTTGGCTGGGTCGGGGCTGGAAACGCCCCTAAGTTTAGCGCAGAATAAGAAACGCGCCGGAACGCGCGGCTATTTACGTCATCTTCGCCGCGGAACGTTTACAGTCGCCCGGCCCTGTGATAAAATGCCCAAACACTGGGGATTCGTCTAGTGGTAGGACAGCAGACTCTGGATCTGTATGCCGTGGTTCGAATCCACGATCCCCAGCCACCGTGACTCCCGCTGTACCAGAGGCAGCGGGAGTTTTTCTTTCTCCGCCCGGCCCTTGAGCCTGACCGTATGTGGACTCTCCCCAACCTGCTGCTGATCTCCGGCGCCTTCACCCTCGGCCTGGGCCTGCTGCACTTCTTCTTCCCAGTCTTGTTTGATTTTGAGCACGCCCTGCCGGACGAGGGACCGCCGTTGCGCCCGTTCGTGCTCCCGCCGATCCGCTACGCCACCACCCGGCGCGACGTGCGCGGCATCGCCTGGGTCATGAACCACGCCGCCAGCTACGGCCTGGTGACCATCGGCCTGCTGGATATCTTCTGGGCGGCCTGGTGGGGCGAGCCCTGGCGCGGCCTGCTGCTGGGGTGGATTGCGGGCTGGTGGGGCCTGCGCGCCGGCTCGCAGCTCTACCTCGGCCGCCGCCGCGGCGATTGGCTCATCCTGGCCGGCTTCGCGGCCCTGGGCCTGCTCCACTTGGCCCTGCTCCTCGCGCCTTAGGGGCGCCTCCGGCAAGTCGACACCCCCTGATTTGGTGGCTGAACCACTTAGGTTACAATCCATGCCATTCCGCCCGGCGCCGCCGGGTTACCGAGGATCACGCCGCATGCGCCAAAGCCAACTCTTCAGCACCACCCTGCGCGAAGTCCCGTCCGAGGCCGAAGTCGACAGCCACCGCTGGCTGCTGCGCGCCGGCTTCATCCGCCCGCTGGCGGCCGGCCTGTTCAGCCTGATGCCGCTGGGCAAACGCGCCGTCGCCAAGATCGAGGCCGTCATCCGGGCCGGCATGAACGCCATCGGCGGCCAGGAGCTGTCTATGCCCGTCGTCCACCCGGCCGACCTGTGGCGCGAGACCGGGCGCTGGTACCAGATCGGCGACGAGATGGGCCGCTTCCGCGACCGCGCCGGCCGCGACATGGTGCTGGCGATGACGCACGAAGAGGTCGTGGCCGACCTGGTGCGCAAGGAGATCCGCTCCTACCGCCAGCTGCCGCTGCTGGTCTATCACCTGCAGACCAAGTGGCGCGACGACCCCCGCCCGCGGGCCGGGCTCATCCGCGTGCGCGAGTTCACGATGAAGGACTCTTACAGCCTGGACGCCGATTGGGACGGGCTGGACAAGCAGTACCGCGCCCATTACCAGGCGTACTTCGACATTTTTCGGCGCTGCGGGCTGGACGTGATCGCGGTCAAATCCGACGTGGGCATGATGGGCGGCCAGCTGGCGCACGAATTCATGTACCTCACGCCCATCGGGGAAGACACGCTGATCCTGTGCGACGCCTGCGGCTACACGGCCAACCGCCAGGTGGCGCGGCTGCGCAAACCGGCGGCCGCCCCGGCCGAGCCGCTGCCGCTGGAAAAGGTCGCCACGCCCGGCGTCAACACCATCCAGGGCCTGGCCGACTTCCTGAACATCTCGGCCGCGCAGACCGCCAAGGCCGTGTTCATGGTGGCCGCGGTCAGCGACGGCGACCAGACCGTGGACAAGTTCGTGTTCGCGGTGGTGCGCGGGGACATGGACGTCAACGAGACCAAGCTCGCCAACGTCGTCCGGGCCAAGGACTTGCGGCCGGCGCGCGAGGACGAGATCCGCGCGGTCGGCGCCGCGCCCGGTTACGCCTCGCCCATCGGCCTGGACCCGCGCCGGATACTGCTGGTGGTGGACGACGCCGTGCCCAGCTCGCCCAACCTGGTGGCCGGCGCCAACGAGACCGGCTACCACCTGCGCCACACCAATTACGGCCGGGATTACACGGCCGCGCTCGTGGCCGACATCGTGGCCGCCGACGACGGCAGCGCCTGCCCGGACTGCGGCGCACCGCTGCGAGCCGCGCGCGGCGTGGAGGTCGGCAACATCTTCAAGCTGGGCACGCGCTACACGGAAGCGCTTGGCGCGAACTTCCTGGACAAGGACGGCCAGAGCCGGCCCGTGATCATGGGCTCGTACGGCATCGGCGTCGGCCGCCTGCTGGCCTGCGTGGCCGAGCAGTACCACGACGACAACGGCCTGATCTGGCCGCTGTCGGTGGCGCCTTTCGCCGTGCACCTGTTGGCCCTGCCGGGCGGTGAAGCCGCGGCGGAGACGCTCTACCAGGCGCTCCAGGCGGCCGGCGTGGAAGTGCTCTTCGACGACCGCGACGAGCGCGCCGGGGTGAAGTTCAAGGACGCCGACCTGATCGGCCTGCCGCTGCGCGTGACGGTGAGCGAACGCGCCCTGAAGAATGGCGGCGCGGAACTCAAGCCGCGCCCTTCCAAGGACAGCCGGATTGTGCCGCTGGACCAGGTGGTCGCGACCGTGCAGGGCGAGATCAGCAGCCTGCAGGCGGCCCTGGATCAGCGCGTGGTGCCGGTGCCCTTCCGCGAGTGAGCGCCTGACCGGCCCGGGGACCTTCGCCCATGGCCAGCCTTCTCGCCGAAGTCGCCCACCGCCCTTACCCGCTGCCGTCCGGCCCGTGGGTCATGCGGCAGACCTGGTACAACCTGCTCTTCGCGCACTGGCCGGTGCCGGCCGAGGCGCTGCGGGCCACGGTGCCGCCGCAGCTGGAACTGGACCTGTTCGACGGGCAGGCTTGGCTGGCGGTGGTGCCGTTCGGGATGAGCGACGTCTACCCGCGCTACACGTTCCCGGTGCCGGGGTTATCGCGGTTTCTGGAATTGAACGTGCGCACCTACGTGCGCTGGGGCGGGCGGCCGGGCGTGTTCTTCTTCAGCCTGGACGCCGCCAACCCGGTGGCGGTGGCGCTCGCGCGCGCCTGGTACAAGCTGCCGTACTTTAACGCGCGGATGGAGATGCGGACGGCCGCCGGGGAGTGGCTGGATTACACCAGCGAGCGCGTCCACGCCGGCGCGCCGGCGGCCGGCCTGCGCGCGCGCTACCGTCCGGCCAGCGACGTGTTCTTCTCCACGCCTGGCTCGCTCGAGGCGTTCCTGACCGAACGCTACTGTCTGTACACCGTGGCCGATGGCGCCGTCTACCGGGGCGAGATCCACCACGCGCCCTGGCCGCTGCAGCGCGCCGAGGCCGAATTCGCCGTGAACACGATGGCGGCCCCAGCCGGCTTCCCCCTGGCCGGCCCGCCGGCGCTCCTGCACTTCGTCCGCAGCCTCGACACCGTCGAGTGGCCGATCACGCGCGTCGCCGGCTGAAGCCGCGGCCTACAACCGGTCCATCAATTCCTTTTTCTTGTTCTGGAACTCGGCTTCGGTCAGCACGCCGTGCTGGCGCAGCGTGTCCAACTGCTTGAGCAGGTCCACCACGGCCGGGCCGCGGTCTACCGGCGCGGGGGCGGCGGCCGGCGCGGGCGCAGCCGCCGGCGTCGGGGCCGGCGGGCGCGGGCGGACGTCCCCGTTCCCGGACTCCATCTGGGCCTTGGCGTTGAGCATGGCGGTCTTGAAGGCCACCGGGCTGGCCAGGCGCGCGAACTTGTTGACGCCCAACTCGCTGGCCGTCAGGATCTCGATATCGCCGTAGTCCAGCAGGCGCCCCCAGACCGACTGCTTCATCTTGACGTCGTTGACCTTCTCCAACGACGAGTCGGTCACTTCCTTCTCCAACACGCCCTGCAGCTGAATGACGCGCCGGGTGGTGACCACGTACAGGCGGTTGCTCCAGGTCAGCACATCACGCGTCAGGCTGGCCAGCGGCAGGAGCAGCAGCAGGTACGCCAGCGCCATCAGCGGGTTCAGCACCCACAGCGACCAGATCAAGGAAATGAGCACCAGCAGCGCGATCGTCAGCACGGTCTCGCTGGCGATCTCGGCCGCCAGCACGAACCAATGCTGACGCGCCACGCGCAGCACGCTCTCGTCCTTGCCCAACAACCGCGCCAGATAGCCGTTTGTTTGCTCTGTCATGGGGTCTCCTGTGTGAATCAGGCCGACTGCGCCAGCACGTCTACGAGCACCTGGCCGCGCGTCACGGTCTCGCCCTCGCGAACGGGCACCGCCGCCACCCGGCCGGCGTGCGGCGCCGGAATGCGGATCTCCATCTTCATGGCTTCCAGGACCACCAGCGCCTGCCCGGCCTCCACGTCGTCGCCGACGGCCACCAGCACCCGGCGGACCACGCCCGGCATCTGGGCTTCCAGCGCGTCGTGGCGCGGGCCGGCCGCCGCCCCCCGCCGGGCGCGCGGCCCGGTCGCGGGCACCGTCAGCGCAAACGTCCGCCCGTCCACGGCCGCCCAGCGCTGCGCGCCGTGCGCGGCCACCGGCACCGTAAAAACGCGGCCGTCCAGCGTCAGGCGCACTTCGCCGTCGCGCACGCCCACGGCCTGCACGGGCAGTTCGCGCTCGCCCAACCAGATGCGGTAGCCGTCGGCGGTCTGCTCCACACGCACGGTCAGCGTTGTCTCGCCGTGTTGATAGCGGAATTCCATGCTGGCTCGCTAACTCCCCGCGCCGCGCCCCTGCCCCAGCCGGAAGCCGTCGCTGCGCGCCCACGGGCTGGCGTCATTCGATGCGGCCGGCCCGCGGGTGTCCGCCCGGCCGTTCTGCGCGGCGCGCCAGTCTGCCAGCGCCAGGGCGGCCAGCGCCGCCTCGGGGACGGGGACTTGGGCCGGCCGCCAGCCCGCCAGCTGCTCCTGGACAAACTGCGTCGTGGCCGCGCCGGCCGTGAACTGCGGATGCGTCAGAACGGCCCGCAGATATTCGACATTGGTGGCCGGGCCGAGCAGCGTGTAGCGGGCCAGGGCGGCCTCCGCGCGCGCCAGCGCCTCTGGCCGCGTCGGCGCATAAGCGATGACCTTGGCCAGCAGCGAGTCATAGTGCGGCGGGATTTCGTCGCCAGACTGGAAGCCCGCGTCGACGCGCACGCCCGGGCCGTGCGGTTCGCGCGCCAGCCACAGCCGGCCGGAGGAGGGCAGGAAGTCCTGGGCCGGGTCCTCCGCGCACACGCGGCCTTCCACGGCGTGCCCGCGCTGGCTGATCTGGTCCTGGGTGAAGGGCAGCGGCTCGCCGGCCGCCACGCGCAACTGCAGGTGCACTAGGTCCAGCCCGGTGACGGCTTCGGTCACCGGGTGCTCCACCTGCAGGCGCGTATTCATCTCCAGGAAATAGAAGGCCCGTGTCTCGGGGTCGACGATGAACTCGACGGTGCCGGCGTTCTGGTAGCCGACCGTGCGCGCCGCCGCCACGGCCGCCGCCGCCATGCGCTCACGCAAGGCCGGGTCCTCGGCCAGCAGCGGCGCCGGCGACTCCTCGATGAGCTTTTGATGCCGGCGCTGCACCGAGCACTCGCGCTCAAACAAGTGGACGACCTGGCCGTGCGCGTCGCCGAAGACCTGGAACTCGATGTGCTTGGCGCGGTCGAGATACTTCTCCAGGAAGACGGCCTCATCACCGAAGGCGGCCAGGGCCTCGCGGCGGGCGCCGGCCAGGGCCTCGGGCAGGTCCGCTGGCGCGCGCACCACGCGCATGCCGCGTCCCCCGCCCCCCCCGGCGGCCTTCACCAGCACCGGATAGCCGAGGCGTTCGGCCGCGGCCGCGAAATCGCCGTCGGCGCCGCCGGCTTGATAGCCAGGCACCACCGGCACGCCGGCCGCCTGCATCAGGGCGCGGGCGTCGGTCTTGCTGCCCATGCGCCGGATCGCATCGGCGGGCGGCCCCACGAACACCAGCCCGGCCGCCTGGACGGCCTGGGCAAAGTCGGCGTTCTCGGCCAGGAAGCCGTAACCGGGGTGGATGGCCGTCGCCCCGCTGGCCTGGGCGGCCGCGATCAACAAATCGCCGCGCAGGTAGGAGTCGCGCGGCGCGGGCGGGCCCAGCCGCACGGCCTCGTCCGCCAGGCGCACGGGCAGGGCGCCGGCATCGGCGTCCGAGTAGACGGCCACAGCCCGGACCCCCAGCTCGTGGCAGGCCCGGATGACGCGCACGGCGATTTCGCCGCGATTGGCGATCAACAGCTTCGCGAACACTGCGGCAATTGTAAAACAAATCCGGGCAGGAAGGCGGGAGCGGCCGCCGCCGGGCGGCGGCGCCGGTGAGTGCGCTACAGACCGAACGAGACGCGCGCCGTGCGCAGCAGAGGCTGGATCGCATCGTACAGCCGCGCGTAGCGCGCTTCATCCAGCCGATAGGCTTGCAGCGCGGCCGAGTCGGGTTGCGGGGCGGCCGGGAAGCCGTCGCCGCGTTGCGCCAGGCAGGTATCGACGAGGTGCAGGGCGGCGGCGACGTTGGCGCCAGCGCCCGCCTGCCTCGGCGCGTGATGGTGCTCGATGGCATCGATGACCATCTCCGGCAGCCGCCAACGCCGGGCGATCAGGGCGCCCAGGCGGGCGTGGTCCAGGCCCAGACAGGCCCGCTCAATCGCCGGGGTCGGGACCTGCCCGGCCGCGGCGGGCAAAGTCTGCAGGACCGGATCGAAGACGCGCAGGCCCACGTCGGCCAGCAGCCCCGCCGTGTAGGCGGCTTCGGCCACCCCCACGCTGTGGCTGGCGGCCAGGTAGCGGGCGCCCACCGCCATGCCGATAGCGTGCGACCACAACTGGCCGCGGTTCAGGTGGTAGGCGGGCAGCGCGGCATCCAGGAACGAGGCGGTCGCCATCGGCAGCAACAGTTGCTTGAGCTGCACCAACCCGACGTAGGCGACGGCGCGTTTGACGCTCGAAATGCGTTGGGCGGGTGAAAAGTAGGCGGAGTTCGCCAGGCGCAGGACCAGACCAGACAGGGCCTCATCAAACTGGATGACGCGCGCGATCTGGTCGGCGTCGCTGTGGGCGTCGTTGATGACGGTCAGCGCTTTCTGCAGCACGCGCGCCATCGGCGACGCCCGCTCGACCTGGCCGATGAGCTTGTCTACGTCCACGGCGGCCGGTGCCGTCGGCATAACTGCCTCCCCGCTGGGCGGCCACAGAGGTGGGCCACCTGTTCCCCTGGTATCGGCAGCCGCCGGCGCCGCCTGCAGGCGGCGCCGGCGGGAGTTGGTTGGCGCCGGCTACATGCGAAACACGCCGTAGCGCGTCTCGGTGCGCGGGGCTTGGGCACAGATGGCCAGCGCCAGGCCCAGCACGCGCCGGGTCTCGACCGGATCGAGGATGCCGTCGTCCCACAGGCGCGCCGTCGAGTAGTACGGATTGCCCTCGAACTCGTACTTCTCCAGCGTCGGGCGCATAAACTCGGCCTGTTCGTCCGGCGCCAGCGGCGGCTTGCCCTCGCGCGCCAGCTGATCCTGCTTGATCGTCAGCAGCACGCTGGCGGCCTGCTCGCCGCCCATCACACTGATGCGCGCGTTCGGCCACATCCACAGGAAGCGCGGCTGGTAGGCGCGCCCGCACATGCCGTAGTTGCCGGCGCCGAAACTTCCGCCGACGACCACGGTCAGCTTGGGCACGTTGGCGTTGGCCACGGCGTGCACGAGCTTGGCGCCGTCGCGCGCGATGCCGCCGGCTTCATAGTCTTTGCCCACCATGAAGCCGGTGATGTTCTGCAGGAAGAGCAGCGGGATAGCGCGTGCCGTGCACAGCTCCACGAAGTGCGCGCCCTTGAGGGCCGACTCACTGAACAGGACGCCGTTGTTGGCCACAATCCCGACCGGGTAGCCGGCCAGGGCGGCAAACCCGGTCACCAGCGTCGTGCCGTAGTTGGCTTTGAATTCGCGGAAACGGCTGCCGTCCACCAGGCGCGCGATCAGCTCGCGCGCGTCGTAGGTCTCGCGGAAGGTGCGCGGCAGCAGGCCGTAAAGCTCGTCGGCCGGGTAGAACGGCTCTTCGCCGGCGGACGAAGGTCCCAGGGCCAAAGACGAGCGCTGGTCCGGGGTCGTCCGGCCGCCCGCCCCCAGCGTCGCCACAATTCCCCGCGCGATCTCCAGAGCGTGGTCGTCGTCCTCGGCGAAATGATCGGCCACGCCGGACTTGTGCGTGTGGACGTAGGCGCCGCCCAGCGCCTCGGCGGTGACGTCCTCGCCCGTGGCCGCCTTCACCAGCGGCGGCCCGCCCAGGAAGATCGTGCCGGTGCCGTTGACGATGATGGTCTCATCGCTCATCGCCGGCACGTAGGCGCCGCCGGCCGTGCAGCTGCCCATGACCACGGCGATCTGCGGGATGCCCTTGGCGCTCATGCGCGCCTGATTGTAGAAGATCCGCCCGAAATGCTCGCGGTCCGGGAAGACCTCGGCCTGCAGCGGCAGGAAGGCGCCGCCCGAATCCACCAGGTACAGGCACGGCAGGTAGTTTTCCTCGGCGATTTCCTGGGCGCGCAGGTGCTTCTTGACCGTCAGCGGAAAATACGAGCCGCCTTTCACCGTGGCGTCGTTGGCCACGATCATCACTTCGCGCCCGCTGACCCGGCCGATGCCGGTGACCAGGCCGGCCCCGGGCGCCTCCCCCGCGTACATGTGCCAGGCGGCCAGCGGCGCCAGTTCCAGAAACGGCGCGCCGGGATCCAGCAGCTTGTCGATGCGCTCGCGCACGAAGAGCTTGCCCTGGGCGGCGTGGCGTTCGCGGTACTTCGACCCGCCCCCTTCCCGCCCCTGGGCCAGGTTTTGGCGCAGCGTCTCGGCCAAAGCGCGGTGGTGCGCGGCGTTCGCCTCGTAGTTGGCATCCTTGACAAGTTGGGTGGGGAGACTTTCCATGGCGGGCAAACTCAATTGGACCAGAGTAGAGGTTGGCGACTGGCGATAGTATACTGTCTTCGCGTCTCCGGCCGGGACCGGCCGGGATGACCCTGCCCTGAGTACGAGACCCACCCCCATGCCCAAAACCCTATCCCGGACTGATCCCAACTTACTCGACGCCGTCCAGCGCCACACGCGCACGCAGCGCACCACCGGCGGCCTGCTGATTGCTTATGGCCTGATCACCCAGGTGGTCGGCTTCATCGGCACCTCCCTGCATCCCGTCGGCGGCCTGCCCTTCATCGCCATCGGCTTCTTCTGCCTGGTGTGGGGCGACCCGGCCCTGCTGGCGGCCGCGGGCGTGCTGTTCGCGTTCAGCATCATCCCCAGTGCCGCGCCGGCCATCACCCTGCTGGGCCCAGATCCGCTCGTCCAACTGACCGGTATGGTCGGCCTGGAACTCATCATCTCAATTGGTGTCAAGGCCGTCCTGGCCTTCTCGTCGCTGCAGCAATTCCTGCTCTTCCGCCTGTTGTACGGCACCGAGACTGCCACCAGCGAAGAAGCCAACCTGGCCATCATCCCGCCGATGGTGGCCAATCGCAGCGACCGGCTGGCGCGCTGGGCGCGTTCGGCCGGCGTGATCGCCGCGGCCTGCGGCGGCGCCGCGCTCGGATTTCTGCTGCTCAGTCCGGGCGCCCTGAGCACGACCATCGCGGCCGATTTAGGCGGCGCGCTGGCCAGCGTCGCCATCGGCCTGGGCCTGGGCGCGGCCTTCTCGCCCACCCAGGAACGCCCGGCCGCGCTGCTCGGCGTGGGCGTCGGCCTGCTGGCCTACCTGACGGCCGCGTACGTGCTCCTGCAGCTGGCCTGACCGCCGGGCGCGGCTACTTCAGGCGGCTGGACTGGGGCATGTGGGGTTTTTGGCCGGCTCCCTCGACTTCGCTTCGCTCCGCTCGAGATGCCTGAATCTGGCCAGCCGTGGCAAATACACCCGCTGGACTGGAACGGTTGCCTTTCCCTGTGTCTGCACTACAATGGCAGGCAATGTCCGTCCGGTTCCGGAACTCCATCGTACTCATCTGCCTGGTGCTGTTGGCGACGGCCTGTGACGCCCTGCCGATCCCGCAGTTCACGCTCGTTACGCGCACGCCGCCGCCGCCGCCCGGCCCAACCCTGACGCCGGCGCCCGGCGGCGTGGTCAACTTCCGCGTGCGCGTGCCGGGCAGCACGCCCGTCGGCGCCACCGTCGTGGCCCAGGTGTTGGACGAGATCAGCGGCGGATGGACCACCGTGCCGCTCACCGGCAACGGCGAAGTCTGGACCGGCAGCACGCTGGCGACGCTCGGCCGCGGGCTGCGCTACCGCTACGCGCGGTTGGCGCCGACGCCGGCTCAGGAGGCCACGCCGACGGCGCAGCCGGTGCCCTATCGGCTGTTCCAGGTGGACCAGGCGGCCGACACCATCGAAGACAGCATCGCCGCGTGGAACGATGCGCCCTTCGCCGGCGAGCAGGGCGCCATCGTCGGCGTCGTGCGCAACAGCAATACCGGCCAGGGCGTCGCCGGCCTGATCGTCTCGGCCGCCGGGCAGCTTACCCTGACGGCCTGGGATGGCAGCTACGCGTTCTACAACGTACCGGCCGGCCGGCAGCGAGTGACGGTGCTGGCGCCGGATGGCGCGCTGCGGCCGGCGCAAGGCGCCGTCGACGTCCCGCCCAGCCAGATCGCGACCCTGGACCTGGCCGCGCCCGATCCCAACGCCGTGCACATCACGTTCGTGGTCCAGCCGCCGGCGGGCACCGACCCGACCGCGGTGGTGCGGCTGGTGGGCAGCCTGGCCCAGGCCGGCGACGTTTTCCTGCCCAACAGCACTGGCAGTTCCGTCGTCGCCACGCGCGCGCCCACGCTCTCGCCCCTGGGCGACGGCCGCCTGGCCGTCATCGTGCTGGCGCATCAGGGCACTTTGCTGCGTTACAGCTACACGCTCGGCGACGGCGTGTGGAACGGCGAACTGGACGCGAACGGCGGCCGCCGGGTGCGCGAGTATGTCGTCCCCGCCGCCGACGCCATCGTCAGCGACACCATCACCAGTTGGCACGCCGGACCGTCGGCGCCGGTCACCTTCGAAGTGACCACGCCCGCCACCACGCCGCCCAACGACAGCCTCGCCATCCAGTTCCGCACCCAGGCCTGGTCGCCGCCGCTGCCGATGTGGCGCGCCGGCGTCAACGTCTGGCGCTTCGTGCTGTCCAACCCGGAGAGCTTTGACGGCAACGTCTTCTACCGCTACTGCCGCAACTTCGCTTGCGGCGCCGCCGACGACGCCGCCACGGCCGAGGTGGGCGCGCTCAGCCGCGCCTTCACGCCGACGCTTCTGCCGCAGACGCGCAAAGATACCGTCTCCACCTGGCGCTGGCAGACGGCGGCGCCGGCCGTGGACGCCGTGCTGCCGGCCCCGGCCCCGCGGGCCGGCTTTGTGGCCGGGCTGGACCTGGCGGAGGCCTGGCAGCCCAACGCCCTGCCCCTGTACGGCGAGACCGTCCGCGGCGCCCAGGCGCTGGCCGCCAACACCCTCACCGTCTTCCGGCGCGGCACGCTGCGCAATCTGCTGCCGCCGATCTACGCCGACGACCTGGCGCTGTCGATGCCGCCGGCCGAACTGCGGGCGCTGGCCGAGCAGGCCCGGCTGGCCGGCCTGAACGTGACCGTGCACCCCGTGACCTGCGCGTACACGCCTTACGGCGCCTGCGAGTACTGGAACGGCGTGGCGTTCACGCCCGAGTTCTGGAACAACTGGTTCACGGCCTACGAGCGCTATCTGCTGACCCAGGCCGCGGTGGCGACGCAGGCCGGCGCCACCGCGCTGGTGGTGGCCGACTTCAAGCTGCGGCCAGCCTTCCCGGGCGAACCGGAAGCCGCGGCGGACGCCGACGCGCGCTGGCGCGACCTGCTCAACAAAGTCCGCGCCCGTTTCCGCGGCCAGCTCGTGGTTGAGCTGCTCATGGGCCAGAGCGTGTGGCCCAACCCGCCCGCGTTCGTGGACGCCGTCGACGCGGTGCGCGTCTTCTGGTGGGCGGCGCTGGCCACCAACAACGCCACCGCGCCCGCCGATTTGGCCGCCAATGCCGGCGGTTTGCTGGACACGCAGGTGTGGCCGCTGCAGCAGCGCTTCAACAAACCGCTCAGCCTGAGCCTGGCCTATTACTCCGTCGACGGCGCCGCCACGCAGTGCCTGCCGCGGCCGGACGGCCAGTGCCACGCCTTCACCGATTTCGATCCGGCCGCCGCTGACGTGGTCCGCTACAGCCTGGACCTGCGCGAGCAGGCCGAGGCCTACCAGGCCGTGCTCTCGGCCGCCTATACGCGACCGTGGGTGGCCGGTGTCACTGCCTTCGGCTACAACCCGCTCGTGGCGCTGCAAGACAAGTCGGTGTCGGTGCGCGGCAAGCCGGCCGAGACGCTGTTAGCGGCCTGGTTCCTGCGCTATCAGGGCCGCTGAACATCCGGCGTCTATCTTGACACGCGTTACGCCGCCTTTTATAATGCGGTGCGTCGCCTGCCAGCCGGCAGGCTTTCTTATGCGAAGCCGGGCGGGCCGCAGACCTGCCCTGAAGCACAGTTGTAGAAGGACCCGCCATGCCACCCCATCCAAAACGCAAGCATTCCAAGGGCCGCCGGGACCGGCGCCGCGCCCATGACGCCCTCACCGCCCAGCAGGTCGTGGCCTGCGCTAACTGCGGCGAGTCGCGCCTGGCGCACACCGTGTGCCCCAACTGCGGCTTCTACGACGGCAAAGAAGTCGTCGCCAAGAAGAAAGACAGCAAATAGGCCCAGCGGCCGTGACCCCGTCACGGCCGTTTTTGTTTTAAGGGGAACGGACGGCCCCGTCCGGTGTTGACTCTACCGAGGCGGATACGCCCAGCCCCCCGCCCAGGAATGCAGGCATGCCGATCTTGACCGCCGCCGCCACCGCTTTCGTCTTCCCCGGCCAGGGCTCACAGACCGTGGGCATGGGCCGCGAACTGGCCCAGGCCTCGCCGGCGGCACGCCAGGCCTTCGCCGAAGCCGACGACGCCCTCGGCTTTGCGCTCTCGACGTTGTGCTGGGACGGGCCGGACGCCGACCTGAATGCCACCGTCAACACCCAGCCCGCCCTGCTGGCCTGCTCCATCGCCGCTCTGCGCGCACTGCGCGAGAAGATCGGCGGCTTTGAGCCCGCCTTCTACGCCGGCCACTCGGTCGGCGAAATCACGGCGCTGGTGGCCGCCGGCGCGCTGAGTTTTGCAAACGGCCTGCGGCTTGTGCGGGCGCGCGGACGCGCCATGGCCGCGGCCGGCGAGCGCTCGCCGGGCGGCATGGCCGCCATCCTGGGCCTGGACGCGTCCGGGCTGGAAGCCGTGTGCGCGGAGGCCAGCGCCCTGGCCGGCGGCGTGGTGCAGGTGGCCAACGACAATTGTCCGGGCCAGGTGGTGATTTCCGGCGACGTGGCGCCGTTGGAGAAAGCGATGGAGTTGGCCAAGGCCAAGGGCGCCAAGCGCGCCATGCGCGTGGCTGTGAGCGTGGCCGCCCATTCGCCGCTGATGCAGTCCGGCCTGGCCGACTACGAAGCCGCGGTAGCGGCCGTGCCAGTGCAGGCCCCGCGCCGGCCCGTGATCAGCAACATCACGGCCGAGCCCCTGCCGGATGTGGCCGCCATCCGCGCCGAGCTGCCGGCGCAGCTCATCACCCAAGTGCGCTGGACCGACTCGGTGCGCTACCTGGTGGCGCACGGGGTGACGACGTTCCTGGAACTCGGCTCCAAGGACGTGCTCACCGGCCTGCTTAAGCGCATCGACGCCAACACGACCGGCCTGGCCGTGGGCGCCCCCGCCGCACTGGACCAGATTGAAGTCAGCCCGCCGGCGTAGCCGCGCGGACTCGCTGACCGCGCCTACCGGCGCAGGCTCCGCAGCCAACGCCGGACCCGTTCGGTGAGCGCCGGCTCAGGCGGCCGCGGCCGGTACGCCGCAATCTCCACCGCTTCGGTCAGCGTATCCAGATCAGAGCGCCCCAGGCGCTGCGTGAACTCGCGCGCGGTCTCGGCCGGAGCGCGGTAGCGGCGCAACCGGCGCTGCGCGGCGCGAAACGCGGCCAGGATCTCGCGCCGGCCGGGGTCGGCATCCAGCGGAGCAGCGGCCCGGCGGCGCGCCAGCCAAGCCCGCAGCCGCGGCCAAAGCCACGCCAGCACTACGCCCAGCAGCCCCAGAAAAACCAGCGCCAGCAACGGCCCCGCGACTACGACGGCGGCCGCCGCCCCCGCCGCCGCCAACTCCCCCACCGGCAACCCCAACCCGTCCAACATCCCGGAGAACACCCAGCGCGCCACCGGGGCCGTGTAGGGCGCCGGCGTCCAGCCGGGCGTGGGGTCAAACGGCACCCAGCCGTAGCGCGGGAAGTAGACCTCCACCCAGCCGTGCGCGTCGCTCTGCCGCACCGTGTAGTAGCCGGAGAGAGGGTTGAAGTCGCCGGGGCCGTAGCCGGCCACGATGCGGGCCGGGACGCCCAGCCCGCGCAGGAGCACCACCATGGCGGTGGCGTACTGCTCACACACGCCGCGCCGATCTTCAAACAGGAAGGTGTCCACGACTTCGGCGCCCGGCTTGTATGGCGGCGGGATGAAGTCGTACGGGATCGTGCGCAGGTAATCGCGGATGGCTGCGGCCTGATCGTAGACGGTGGGCGCCTCGGCCGTGAGGGTCTGCGCCAGAGCGCGCACCCGCTCCGAAATGTTGTCCGGCAGCTGCCGGTACTTTGCGGCGACGTCGTCCGGGTACTCAGTGCCGGCGGCGCGCAGGCTGGCCGCGTCGAAGATCGGCCGGCGCGAGACCACGGTGTACACGGTCCCGGCGCGCAGCGGCTCGCCCACGCGCAGGCCGACGCCGGCGTCCAGGCTGACCGACTCGGCGCGCATGTACAACGTCACCGGGCGGTAGGCGGCGAAGACCAGGTTGGGCTGATCGCGCACGATGTAGTACGACTGCACGATCTCCTCGCCCAGGATCTGGTCGCCGACGGGGAGCTGATGCGTGACTGTGTCGCCGATACGGCCGACCCGCGTAACGCTCGTATCCGACTGCGACCAGGCGTAGCCGTTGTAGGTGTCGTACGAATGGCTGCGCCAGTAGCTCCAGGCCGGCGAGCGCACGTACATCACCACGGCGTCGCTTAGGCCGCCGCGGTAGCGCAGGTCCAGGTTGGTGTCGAAGCCGTAGTAGTAGTCCTCGTTGGGCTCATAGATGCCGTTGACCTGCACCAGCGGCACGGCCGGGTTGAGCACCTGGGCGGTCGGGCCGCCGCGGATGGGCAAGTTGAACGAAAAGGGCGGGATGATCGGCCGGCTCGAGAACTGCGGCAAGAATGCGAAGACGACGACGGTCAACACCAGGACCGCCGGCACCAGGCCCCACGGCCAGGCCGGCCGCCGCCCCCGGGCCGCCGCGCCCGTCCCCGGCGCGGCGTCCCCGCCGCCGGCCAGCTTCGCGCCCCGGCGGCCGTCCTCCATCTCCGCCTGGTAGAAGACCGCCAGGGTCAGGCTCACAAACGCCGGCAGGAAGAGCAGGAGCGAGTAATCGCGGCTGACCGTGGCGCCCGCGTACAGCACCAGCAGGCTCATCCCCAGCGACGAGAACAGGTTGAGGCGCGAACGCAGATCGAAAGCCGTGATGGCCTGGGCCAGGAGCGCGAACTGAATCTGCGGCAGGTTGAAGCCGGCCACCAGGCCGACGCACAGGTACAGCGCGGCCAGGTGCAGGGCCACGAACAACCCGGCGCGCACCCGCTGGTCCGGAGCCGGGCGCTGGGCCGCCCGCGCGCTGTAGCGATGGCCCCAGGCCAGGACGAGCGCGGCCAGCAAGCCCTCCAGCCACAGCCCGCCGTTCCAGGCCACGGCCGCGATCGGCGGGAGCGCCGCCAGGAACACGCCCTGGCGCAGCGCGGCCGACTGCTCGGCCGTGCCGGCCTGGGTGTAACGGGCGCGGAACTGACGCAGATACGCTCGCAATCCCATTAGCGCCTGTCCCTGTTCACCAGCGGGCCGCCGCCCGGTCATCGCTCACCAGGTCCCGCTCCCAATCCGGCAGTCCGCCGAGCACGCGCACGGCCACGCCGCTGGCCCGCAGCGCGCCGGCCAGCGCCGCCGCCTGGCCCACCAGGTCCGGCGCAAACGGCGCCGGGTCGATCAGCACCGCCAGCACCTCCGGGCCTTGCTGCTTGAGTTCGATCAGCGCCGCGCCGGCGGCCTCGTCCGGGCTGGGCAGGAGCGCGGCCACGAACACGGCCGGGGCCGCCCGCTGCAGCACGTCGGCCAGCGGGCGCTCGCCGTCGGCGGGCAGGCGCGCCAAGTAGTTCATGGCCGCCCAACGGCCAAGCGGACCCGGCGGCGCCGGCCAGGCGCGGCTGTTGCTCACCAACGTCACGGCCAGCGCGCGCCGCTCGGCGTAGTGGACGAGGGTGGCCGCCACCTGGATGGCCAACTCCAGCGAATCCGCGCCGGTCGGCCCGAGGGCGGAGGCCGCGCGCACATCCAGCGCGATCGTCAGGCCCGGCTGCGTCTCCTCGGCGAACTCTTTGACGATCAGGCGGCCGGCGCGCGCCGTCGAGCGCCAGTGGACGTGGCGCGGCGAATCGCCGGGGCGGTATTCCCGCACCCCCACAAACTCGCTGCCAAGTCCGACCGTCGCCAGCGGGTTCTGCACGGACGGGCGGCGGTCCAGCAGCGGGAAGCGCGGCAGCTCGCGATAGGCGGGAAAGACCAGCACGCCGGCGGGCGCGCTCAATTGACGCCGCGCGGCGAAGAACCCGAACGGGGCGCGCGTGCTCACCGGCAGCGGCGGAAACTCGAACCAGCCGCGCCGCGCACAGACGGTGGTGTAACGCAGCTCGGCCTGGCCGCGCGCCGGCACGCTGAGGAAGAACGGCTGCGCCTGCTCGGCGGGCGGGGCCGCCGGGCAGACCTCCTCGCCGCGCAGCTGCGCCGCCGGCAGATTGCCGGCGTTGTGCAGCGTCAACGTCACCGCCAGCGGATCGCCGACGTGGCGTTCGCGGTCGGCGCCGCCGCCGGCCTCGTCCAGCCGGCGCGTAGCCGTCAGCGCGGCCAGCATCCGCCGCGGCAGCCCGGCCGTGGCCAGCCACACGCCGACGCCCAGCGCCGCGAAGACGTACAGCCAGCTGACCTGGGTCTGATTAGCGAAAAGGTACAAGACGACGGCCAGGCCCAGGATGGCCCAGCCGCGCCGCGTGGGACGGGGGATGAAGAGCGGGAGGGCGAAGCGGCGCGTCCGGCGTTTGGCGGTCACAGTGCCTCCGGCCTGGAGCGGGCCGCGCCCTCACCGCAGGCGGCCGAGGAAGAACAGGACCAGAGCGCCGACGGCCATCCCGGCGAAGAAGATCAGCGGGCTGTCGACGCCGGACCAAGCCACCAGCAGGCCGCCGATGAAGGCGCCGGCCAGCGAACGGCCCCACCAACTGCGCAGCATCCGGGCGTAGCGATTATTGCGATCGGCTAACATGGCACTCTCTTGAATAACTGGCCGGCTTACATCGGCACGGGCACGCGCCCGAGCAATTCTTCCACCACCGCCTGGCCGGCCGCCAGGCCGCGTTGGCGCGTCAACAAACGGTGCGCCATCGCGGCGGCGGCGACCGCTTTCACGTCGTCGGGGGTGGCGAAGGTGCGGCCGGCCAAGAGCGCCAGTGCCTGGGCCGCGCGCTGCACGGCCACGCCGCCGCGCGGGCTGACGCCCAGAACCACGTCGGCGTGCCCGCGGCTGGCCATCACCAGGTCCACAATGTACTGCTTGACCGGCCGGGCGACGTCCACGCGCAAAACGGCTTCCTGCAGGCTCAACACCTCGGCCGGCGACAGGACCGGGCGCACGGCGTCCAGCGGGTTGCGGTGCTCCTCCTGCTCCAGGATACGCAGCTCGGCCGCGGCGCCCGGATATCCCAGCGACAGCGAAAACAGGAAGCGGTCCAACTGCGCCTCCGGCAGCGGGAAGGTGCCGGCCGTCTCCACCGGGTTCTGCGTGGCGATGACAAAGAACGGCTGCTCCAGGCGCCGCGTCACGCCGTCGGTGGTCACCTGCCCCTCCGCCAGCGCCTCCAGCAGGCTGGACTGCGTGCGCGGCGTGGCGCGGTTGATCTCGTCCATCAGCAGGACGTGGGCGAAGACCGGGCCAGGGACGAACACGAACTCCTGACGGTGCTGGTCGTACAGGCTTGAGCCGGTGATGTCGCTCGGCAGCAAGTCCGGCGTGCATTGCACGCGCTTGAACTCGACGTCCAACGAGCGCGCCAGGGCCTTGGCCACCAGGGTCTTGCCGACGCCGGGCACATCCTCCAGCAGGACGTGCCCGCGCGCCAGCAAGGCCGCGATGATCAGGCGCAGTTTGGCGCGCTCCACCACGGCGGCCTGCTCGACATTGTCACTCAGCCGGCGGATAGTGTCCCCCCACCCGGCTTCAGACGCGGCCGAGCGCGGATTGGACGCCGCGGAGACGGTTTTAGTCGTCACCATGCCGGGATTGTATCACGCAGGTTTGGGCCGCTGAATTGCCGAGTTCGTGCCGGGGCGGTATCATCTTGGGGGCACGAAAGTGCCGCGTGGGCGACGGACGATGGCTGGATCGTCCGTCGCCAAGTGTCTCTCGCCAAGGCAGACTGTATGTCTTCTTCCAATACCCGCACGTTGATCTTCGTCGGCGCCCACCCGGATGACGAGTCCTTCGGCCTGGGCGGAACCCTGGCCGAGTACGCTCTGCGCGGCGTGCGCGTGCTGTACGCCTGCGCCACCCGGGGCGAGGTGGGCTCAGCCGACCCGGAGCACCTGGAAGGCCACGCCTCGCCCGGCGACATGCGCTGGGCCGAGTTGTTGGCGGCCGCCGACGCGCTGGGCCTGGCCGAGGTGATCCACCTGGGCTATCGCGACTCGGGGATGCCGGGCTCGCCGGACAACAGCCACGCCGAGGCGCTGGCCGCGGCGCCGCTGGAGGCCGTCACCGAACGCGTCGTCCAGGTCTTGCGCGCCCAGCGGCCGCAGGTGGTGATCACGTTCGACCCGATCGGCGGCTATCGCCACCCGGACCATATCGCCATCCACCTGGCGACGGTGCAGGCCTTCCACGCCGCCGGCGACCCGGCCCGGTATCCGGCGGCCGGGCCGGCCTACGCGCCGCAGAAACTCTACTTCCAGGTCTTCCCCAAGGGCTTCCTGAAGGCGGCCGTGAAGGTCCTGCCCTTCCTCGGCCAAGACCCGCGCCGCTTCGGGCGCAACCAAGACATCGACGTCACCCAGCTTCTGGAGGAGTTCCCGATCCACGCCAACGTGCCGATCAGCCCGGCCGCCCTCGAGCGCAAGGACCGGGCCTCAGCCTGCCACAAGAGCCAGTTGGGCGGCGGGCCGCCGTCTAACGGCCTGGTGCGCTGGCTGATGCGGCGCTGGAACCAGCGCGAGAGCTACATGCGCGCCTTCCCGGCCGCCAACGGCGCCGACCCGGAGACCGACCTGTTCGCGGGCGTCGTCTGAGCGCCGTTTCAACCTCTCTGTAGAACAAAAGCCGGGGGCGCCTCGCGCGAGGCGCCCCCGGCTTTTTTGTTTATCGACCCACCCCGGCCTCAGCCAGCCGGCACAGCCGCGGCCACAAAGGCGGCCAGGTCCGCCTTGAGGCGGGCCAGCGACGGCTGATGGACGTACATCATGTGGCCGGCCTCGTAGTAGGCCAGGCGGATATTGGCGCGCAGGCTCTCGTCCAGGCCAAGGTGGTTGAAGGTGTGCTCGGTGGCGAAGTAAGGCGTGGCCAGGTCATAATAACCGTTGCCGACGAAGACCTTGAGATACGGGTTGAGCGACATCGCCCGGCGCAGGGTCTCGGCCACGTTGACGTACTGGTTCTGGTGCTCGGCGTAGCTCCAGGTCTGCCACAGCGTCGGGTGCAGGATCTCATACGGCAGGTCGGTTTCGAACTTCAGCTCACCGCGCACGTACTCGTTGAAGGCCGCCGTGTATGGGCCGAGGATGGTGGCGTAGCTCGGGTCTTCCTCGAAGCGTTCGCCGGCCGCGTCGCGGTCGATGCCCTTGAAGCGGCTGTCCAGCCGGCCCACCGTGCGGCGCTCGTCGCGCAGCAGCTCTTTGACGAAACGGAAGATGTTGAGGCGCAGATCGGTGCGCTCGATATAGTCCGGCGTGAGGCCGGTGTAGCGTGCCAGCTTGGCCACCACCTGAGCGCGCTCGGCCGGCGTCAGCGCCGCGCCCTTGAACAGCGCCAGCGTGTACTCGCCGGCCGCGAAGGCCTCCACTTCGCGCAGCGTCGCCGCCAGGTCGGCCTGCAGGTCCGGGGCCAGCCGGCGGTGATACCAGGCCGTGGCCGCATAGGTCGGCAGGAAGAGCACGTACGGCAGGTCGTTGCCGGGGTTGAAGCGCGCGGTGGAAAAGTCCAGGATGGACGAGATCAGCATGACCCCGTTCAGGTACAGGCCCAGCCGGTCCTGCAGGTAGCCGGACAGGCCGGCCGCGCGCGTGGTGCCGTAACTCTCGCCGATCAGGAACTTGGGCGAGAGCCAGCGCCGGTAGCGCGTGGTGTACAGGCGGATGAAGTTACCGACGGTCTCGATATCGCGGCGCAGGCCGTGGAACTCGCGGGCCTGCTCGCCGGCCACGGGCCGGCTGTAACCGGTGCTGACCGGATCGATGAAGACCAGGTCGGTCACGTCCAGCAGCGAGTGCTCGTTGTCCACCAGCCGGAACGGCGGCGGCGGCAGGTTGCCGACCTCGTCCATCCACACCCGGCGCGGCCCGAGCACGCCCAGGTGCAGCCAGACCGACGACGAGCCGGGGCCGCCGTTGAACGAGAACGTGATCGGGCGCTTGGCCCGGTCGGCCACGTCGTCCCGCGTGTACGCGACAAAGAAGAGCGTCACCTTGGGCTTCTCACCCTCGGCCTCGCCCGCCTTCTCGCCTTTCTTCTCGACCTCTTCTTTCAGGACCAGCGTGCCGGTGGTGACCGTGTACGGGATCATCTGGCCGGCCAGGGTGAGCGTGTGGTGCGTCTCCACCAACGTATCCTGGGGCTCGGCGGCGGCCGCGGGCTTGGGCTCGGCTTCAGGCATCAGGTTGCTCCTCTAGGCAGTCGGCTGATCGAGCGGGGTCTTGGCGATCGTGATCACGCAATTCTCATCGCCGCGCGCTTTGCACGCCGTCTCCTCCACCGAAAAGCGCAGCCCGCCCGAGGCCCAGTGGGCGGCCTCGTCCAGCAGGCCGGCCGCCAGGTGGCAGCAGACCGCGTCGCTGCGGCGGCCCCAGCAGACCGGGCAGCGTTCGATGATCCACAGATAGCGCGCGCCGTCGTCCGACACCCGCACCACCTGGTCGCTGAACTGATTGAAGACGCGGGCGAAGACGTCCAGGCCGACGCGGAACTTCATCCCCAGCGGGATCAGGCGCCGCGGCAGGTCGGAGATGCCAATGACGGGGTCGAAGTCTTTCAGCCCGAACGCAAACGTCCCCTGCCCCACGCGGTAATTCAGGCGCCGCCCCTCAGCCGGGCCGCAGACCTGTTCCACGGCCGCCTGCAGCGCGCCGAGGGCGACAAACGAAAAGCGCTTCTCCAGATTGTTGGGCAGCAGGGAGCTGGTGGCCAGCCCCGGCAGTCCGGCCGCCTGCAACACCGCGTTGAGGCGGTCCCGGCCCAGCTCCTGGCGCAGCGCAGCCAGCAAAACCCGGCCCATCCGGTTGGGGTAGTAGTAATCGGGCATGCGCGGTCAGGGCTGCAGCAGGACGACGATGACCTCGGCCGGGCCGTGCACGCCCACGGTCAAGGTCATCTCGATGTCGGCGGTGCGGCTGGGGCCGGTGATGAACAGCCCGGCGCTGCGCGCCCGCAGCTGCTCGGCCAGGTCCGGCCGGGCGGCCAGCCAGGCGGCCAGCGTCGGGTACAGCTGGGCGGGCGTGATCAGCGCGATATGCGCGCGCACCGACATTGCGGCCAGGCGCGGGCGGCCCGGCCCGGCCAGCAGCACCAGGGTGCCGGTCTCGGCCACGGCGGCGTCCGCGCCGGTCAGCCCGAGCGTGATCGGCTCGAGGTCGTCCAGGGCAGCCGCCCGCCCGTCCGCGCGCGGGATGTCCGGTGTGACCGGGTCCAGGCCGGCGGCGCGCAGAGACTCCCACAAGCCGGGCACCGGCAGCTGCTCCAGGCTCCAGGCCAGGAGCCGGTTGGTCTGGCGCTCCCGGGCCAGGCGGGCCACCACCTCGGCGGCCTGCGCGGCCGGCACGGTCAGGAACTGGCCGCTCAGGGCTGTCAGCTCGGACGCGAAGCGTTCCGCCAACTCGGACGCCGACCAGTCCGAGGCTGGCGGCCTGACCGGGTTCTCGTCCAGGTTCGGCCGCGCCGGCAGCGGCGCGGTCTGCAGTGAGCGCCGGATATTCTGCAGGATGTGAGCGCGTGGATCAGACATGAGGATCAGCGGTGACCATCGGCGGCGCGGGCGGAGCGCGTCAGGCGCGCGGGCCGGCGTCCGTGTTTGAACGGCGTTGCGCCCAGCGCGCGCGGAAAGGCTGGGCCGGGATGGCCGGGAAATCGCGGCGCAGCGTCCAGGCGTTGAGAGGCGGCGGCAGGCTGCGGATCCAGCCCTGGCGCGCCAGCAGGCGCGTGCCCAGGCCGCCGAAAAATTGCGCCAGCCGGTACAGCCCCGGCACGCTCATCCCCAGCGCAAACAGCTTCAAACCCGCTTTGAGCCAGGCCGGCGGCTGGCCGGCGCGGACGTGGCGGGCGCGCACCGCCAGGAGCATGCTCGGGATGTCGATGCGCACCGGGCAGATATCGCGGCAGGCCCCGCACAGCGTGCTGGCGTTGGCGAGCTCGTTAAACTGCGCCCCGAAGAGCGCGGGCGAGACGATCGACCCGATCGGGCCGCTGTAGACGGCACCGTAGCCGTGCCCGCCAATCTCGCGGAAGACCGGGCAGACGTTGAGGCAGGCGCCGCAGCGGATGCACAGCAGCGCCTCGGCCAGTTCCGTGCCCAGCGTGGCCGAGCGGCCGTTGTCCACCAGGACGACGTGGAATTCCTCCGGGCCATCCGGCTCGCCGGGGCGGCGCGGCCCGCTCACCAGCGAGACGTAGGACGAGGCCTTCTGGGCCGTGGCCGAACGCGGCAGCAGCCGCAGCAGGATGTCCAGGTCGGCCAGCGTGGGCACCAGGCGCTCGAGGCCCATCAGCGCGATATGGACGCGCGGCACGTCCTTGCTCAGGTCGGCGTTGCCCTCGTTGGTGACGATCGCGATCGTGCCGGTCTCGGCCACGCCGAAGTTGACGCCCGTGATGCCGACGTCGGCGCGGAAATAGACCTGGCGCAGATGGCGCTGGGCCAGGGCCGTCATGGCCTCCACGTCGCGCGTCGGCGGCATGCCGAAGCGCTCGTGGAACAGGTCGGAGACGTCCTCGCGCCGCAGGTGGACGGCCGGCGTGATGATGTGGGACGGCGTCTCGCCGCGCAGCTGGATGATGAACTCGCCCAGGTCGGTCTCCACCACTTCCACCCCGGCCTGCTCCAGGGCCGCGTTGAGGTGGATCTCCTCGCTGACCATCGACTTGGACTTGGCCACGCGCGGCGCGGCGGCGCCGGTGGCGCGCACCAGGTCCAGCACGATGCGGCGCGCGTCCTCGGCCGTGGGCGCCCAATGCACGCGGCCGCCGTTGGCCTCCACCTGGGCCGCGAAATGCTCCAGGTGCTCGTCCAGCCGGGCCAGCACGTCCAGGCGAATGGCGCGCCCGCGATCGCGCACGGCCTCGATGTCGTCCAGTTCGCCGAAGCGCTGGTTGCGGCCGGCGATGCGGCGTTCGGCGTTGCGGTCCAGCGCGCCCTGAAGCACCGGGTTGTGCAGCGCGGTTTCGATGCGATCGTGAAAAGCCAGCGGGGAAGTGGTCATACGCTCAGCGGTTGACGTGATAGGCGGAGGGAATGTACTCCCACGGATCGATTCTAGCAAACTCGGCCAACAGCGCGGAGGTGAGGGGCGCGCCGGGATGCCGGGCCTGGCGCCAGCGCAGGAAGGGGTGGATGCGCAGGCGCGCCCGCCGGAACTCCTCCAACACCAGTTCGGCCGTCACCCCGCACTCGTCCAGGAAACCCTGGCGCTCGAACTCAGCCAGCACCGGCCGCACGTCAAACGGCACGCGGCGGAAGGTGGCGCGCCAATCGTCGCCGGCGCTCTCCAACAGCAAGTAGGCGGCGCGATGCACGCCGCCGGGCGCGCCATCCAGCGGCACGCCGACCGAGCCCGGGTTGAGCACGCGCCAGCGGCCGACGCGGCGGTCCATGGGCAGATGGGTATGCGCGGCGATCACGACCGGCTCAGCCACACCCTCCAATTGGTGCCCGATCTCGGCCTCCGGGCTGTCCGGGTAGATCGGCTCGGCGTTGTGGCGCGGCGTGCCATGCACCACGCGCAGCGGCGGGCCGTCTGGGAAGCGCAGGCTGAGGGTGTCCGGCCAGGCCGCGACCACGGCCCGCCCGCGTCCATCGATCTGCCGCCGGAGCCAGGGCAGGAGCGCGTACTCGGACCAGGCCGCCGGCATGCGCGGCGTCTGATAATCCAGCAGGTAAAACTCATTGTTGCCACGGATCACGGCCCAGCCGGAGGCGACCACCCGCGCCAGAACGGCGGCCGAGTGCGGCCCCCAGTTGATGACGTCGCCGGCGACGACGACGTGGTCCACGGCGAAGCGCGCCAGGTCGGCCAGCACGGCTTCCAGGGCCGTCAGGTTGCCGTGCAGGTCGGCGAGCACTGCCAGGCGAGTCATCGCGAGTTCAGGCCAGGGTCTCGGCCAGCCAGTGCTTGAGCGCGCGCATGGCCGGCGGGTTCATCTTGTGGCCGACGTCGTACTCGCCGTAATCGGTGGCGGCGCCGGCGCCGGTCAGCAGATCCCGCACACGGCGGGCCTCGTCCACGGCCACGGTCTCATCGGCGCGGCCGTGCGCCAGGAAGACGCGTTTGCCGGCCAGCCGGCCGGGCGTGGCCCAGGCGGCCGCCTCCGGGGGCAGGAAACCAGACAGCAGCGCCGCGCCGCGCGCCAGCTCCGGCGCGGCCAACAGCAGCGTGCCGGCCATGGCCGCGCCCTGGCTGAAACCCACCAGCGCCAGGCGCGCCGGATCCACCGGATACGCGCGCGGCAGGTTGAGCACGAACTCGCGCAACGCCGTCTGGCCGCGTTCGAAGGAGGCCGCGTCGCCGGGCTTGACGGACCAGCCATAGCCGCCGTCCACGGTGAAGGGCGCGCGCGGGCTGAACAGGGCCGCCCCGGCCGGAGCCGACGCGGCGAAGATCCACATCACGGTCTCGTCGCCCAGCCAGCCATGCACCAGAACGACCGCCGGCGCCGGGACCCCGGTCTCCGGCACGCGGGCGCGATACTCCAGGTTGAGCGTAGTCATGCCGTCATTTTACCCTTTGAAGCGGAGGCGGCGTTTCGGGTAAACTGAAGCCCGGCCCCTGGCCATACTTCCTAAGAAAAGGTGCGCGACTTATGCGACGCGTCTTGCTTGCCGTGAGCCTGATAACTCTCCTGGCCTCCGCCTGCGGTTCCGCCGCCGCGCCTACCGCGGCGCCGACCAGTGCCGCCACTCAGGCCGCGCCGGCTTCTGAGGGCGCGCGGCTGACCTGGCATCGCGAGGGCGGCCTCGCCGGCTTCTGCGAGGTGCTGACCGCGACAACGGCGGGCGAGGTGCAGGCCGGCCCGTGCAACGACGAGCCCGCCGTCGGCCAGCTCACGGCCGAGGAGCGCCTGCAGCTGCAGACCTGGGCCGTGACCTTCGCGGACGTGGTCATCGTCTTGGGCGACCCGGCTGTGGCGGACTCACTGCTCACGACATTGGAGATGAGCGGCCTCGGCCAGGGCCAGCCGACCGAGGCCGAACAGCAGGCCATGCTGGATTGGTCCCAGGCCGTGTATACGCGCCTGCGGCCTCCGCCTTAAGGCGGAGCCGGTCCGGCGGCCTGGCGGCTCAATGTCAGGAACCCGATTCGGAGCGCGGGCGTCTTGTTTCGTGAAAGGAAGGACGAAATGAGACGCCTGTTGTTTTCTCTCGCGATCATGGCTTTGCTGGCCGCGGCTTGCGCGCCGCTGGCCCAACCGACCGAACCGGCCACGGCCACACCGCCGCCGCCGACCGCCACGCCCACGCCCACGCCGGCCCAGCCGGTTCCGGATGTCGCCGACCTGACGCCGGCGCAGCGCGCGGCGCTGGAGGCTTTGCGCAAGGCTCTCGGCCTGCCCGCCGACGCGGTGACTCTGATCGGCACCGAGGCCGTGGAGTGGCCGGATAGTTGTCTGGGCATCCGTTACATCGACGCGCTCTGCGCGCAGGGGACGGTGCCCGGTTACCGCCTCATCGTAGCCGCCCAGGGCCAGAACTACGAGTACCACACCAACCAGGACGGCAGCCTGGTGGCGCCCGAGCAGCCGATGCCGGCCTCTGACGCGGCCGTCCAGGCCGCCGTGCAGGCGCTGCGCACCGCCTTGGGGCTTTCCGACGAAACCGTGACCGTGGTTGAGCGCACGCTGATGGAGTGGTCCGATTCTTGCCTGGGTATCGCCCATCCGGCCATGGCGTGCCTCCAGGCGTTGACGCCCGGCTGGTTCATCCGGCTGGAAGCGCAGGGCCGCGAGTACGCCTACCACGCCAACGCCGACGGCAGCCTGGTGCGGTCGGCCACGCTGGCCCTGCACTGGCATCGCGAGGGCGGGATCGCCGGTTTCTGTGACGACCTGTTCGTGGAGTGGTCGGGTGCCGCGCGGCCGCAGGCCTGCAAGCTGCGGATCGCCTACCCGGAGGGGACACTGACCGATGCCGAACTGGCCCAACTGCTGGATTGGGCCACCCGCTACGGCACGGTGGCGCTCACCCTGGGCGATCCGGTTGGGGCCGCCGACGCCATGACGGTGACGCTGAGCTTCAGCGGCTTCGGCGAAGGCCAGCCCGAGGCGGCCGAACAGCAGGCCATGACGGAGTGGGCCCAGGCCGTGTTCACGCGGCTGACCGGCCAGTAGCGGCCGCTCCGCGGCCGCAACAAAAAAGTGGTTGCCCGCTGCTGCGCGGCAACCACTTTTGATTCCGGCGCGGCGCGCTCAGCCGACCAGCGTCTCCAGGCGGTCCACCAGCCCAGCCAGGACGCCGAAGGCGGTCTCGACCGTCGCCGGCGCGGCCAGGTCCACGCCCGCGCTCTTAAGGGCGTCCAGCGGGTAGCGGGCGCTGCCGGTCTTCAGGAAGCCCAGGTAGGCCTCGGCCGCGCCCGGCGTGCCAGACAGGATGCGCTGGCTGAAAGCGTTGGCGGCGGCGATGCCGGTGGCGTACTGGAAGACGTAGTAGTCCGTGTACAGGTGGCCGAACGTCGCCCAGGTCATGCCCACGCGCTCGCGGTCCACGGGCATCTCGCCGCCGTAAGCCTCGGTGAACAGATCGGCCATCAGGTCGATCATCGTGGCGGCGTTGAGGCCCTGGCCGCGCTCGATGCGCTCATGGGTGGCCAGTTCGAAGCGGGCCAGCGTCGGCATGATAAAGAAATAGCGGTGGAAGTTATAGAACGCCTCTTCGATCAGGCTGATCTGGAAATCCCGGTCCGGCACCTGCTGCAGCAGGTGGGCGCGCACCATGGCCTGGTGGAAATTGGAGGCGACCTCGGCCGCGAAGAGCGAGTAGCCCGAATAGATCTTGGGCTGGGTCTGCCAGGCCAGATACGAGTGCATGGAATGGCCCAGCTCGTGCGCCAGCGTGCTGACGCTGAAGATATCGTCGGCGTAGGTCATGACGATGAAGGGGTGCGTGCCCTGCGCGCCCCACGAGAACGCGCCCGAGAACTTGCCCTGGTTCGGGGCGTAGTCCACCCAGCGGTCCTGCTGGCAGCCCTGGCGCAGCACCCGCACATACTCGTCGCCCAGCGGCGCCAGCCCGGCGCAGATCCAGTCCACGGCCTGCGCAAACGGCACCGCCGTGCGTTTGGTCGTCAGCGGCGCCCAGGTATCGTACGGCTGCAGCGTCTCCACGCCCAGCGCTTTGCGGCGCAGCCGCCAGTAGCGGTGCCAGGTGGGCAGGTTCTGGCGGAAGACCGCGATCAGGTTGTGGAAGACGGCCTCCGGGATGTTGTGCTCGAAGAGCGCCGCGGCCAGCGTGGACGACTGCCGGCGGGCGCGCATGCGGAACACGCCCTGCTTGATCGACGTGGCCAGGTTGCTGGCCAGGCCGTTCTTGTGGGCCAGATACTCGTCCATGTAGTGCGTCCAGGCCGTGCGCCGCGCCTCGCGGTCCGGTTCGGACAGGATCGTGTGGATCGAACCCTGCGTGACCGCCACCGGCTGGCCGTCGGCGGCCGTCGCTGGCGCGAAGGTGAAATCCGCGTCGGTCAGCAGGCTCTCGGTGATCGCGGTCCCGGCGAAGGGATCGGCCAGCATCCCGAGCAGCTCTTCCACCTCGGCAGAGCGGACGTGCGCCTGCTTGCGGAACAGATCGGCGAAATACTGCGCGTACCCGGCCAGGCGCGGCTCGGCCTGCTGCCAGGCTTGCAGGGTCGTCTCGCCGATGGCCAGCAACTCCGGCGCCACAAACGCCATCGCCGCCAGCGCCTGCCCGTACAAGCCCTGCGCCCGGCTGAAGCGTTCGGCGGCGTCGCCGGCGGTGGTGTCGACGTAGTAGTCGATGGCCGTGTAGGCCTGCAGGATGTCCACGCGCGCGCGCAGCCGGTCGACGGCCTCCAGGGCCTCGGCCAACCTGGCCGGCCCGGCGGCCAGCCGCCCCTGATGCTCCTGCAGGCCCGGCAGGGCCGCGCTCAGGCTGTCGAACTCGGCCTCCCAGGCGGCCAGTGAGGCGAAGACGCTCTCGGAATTCCAGGTTTGCTCGCGCGGGACTTCCCGGCGCGGCGGAACGGCGATCGTCATAGACTAGGTCCTTTCACGGATGAACCGGGCGCCCGTCAACGCTGGGCCAGGATCTCGGCCAGATGTCTGCACTGGACCGGGACCCCGTCGCGGTGCAGGCCGCCCTGGATGTGCATGAGGCAGCTCAGGTCACAGCCGACCAGCGTCGCGGCGCCGGTGGCACGGAGGTTCTCGATCTTCTTGTCCAGGATCGCGCCAGACAGGTCGCCGTGCTTCACGGCGAACAAACCGCCGAAGCCGCAGCACTCTTCGGCGCCGGTGAGCGGGACGACTTCGACCCCGCGCACGCTGGCGAGCAGCGTGCGCGGCTGGTGGGTGACGTGCTGGTAGCGCAGCAGATGGCAGGAGGCGTGGTAGGTCACCCGTCCCTCGCCGCGCGCGCCGACGTCGGTCACGCCCAGCACGTCCACCAGGAACTGCGCGAACTCGTAGGTGCGGGCCGCCACCGCGCGGGCGCGCTCGCGGTTGGCCGGGTCGTCGCGGAACAGGTCGGCGTAGGCGTGGGTGATCATGGCCGCGCACGAGCCGGACGGCACCACGATCGGGTCCGGCGCCGTGGGTTCAAAGACGTCCAGGAATTGCAGGGCCACCTGGCGCGTCTCGGCCCGGAAGCCGCCGTTGTAGGCCGGCTGGCCACAGCAGGTCTGGCCGGCCGGGAAGCAGACCTCCACGCCCAGCCGCTCCAGCACCGCCACCACGGCTTCGCCCACCTGCGGGAAAAGCGTATCGGCGATACAAGTGATGAACAGGTGGACGCGCTGCGGGCGAGGTGTGGAGGGCATAGCGATCGACCGGCCGACGGAGAGATGGGGTCATTATAGCGGGCCGGACGACTTTGGGCGAACGCCGGCACCTTGTGGAATCAGCCTGCCTGCGTACAATCCCGCCACGCCTTTCCGGCGCCGCGCCCGGTGCCAGGCGCAGGTGACCCGCCATGACCCATCGCTCCGTCCTGTATGAACTCGTCGTCCAACTGGACACTGGCGCCTGGGGCGTCGCCTGTCCCACCGATCAGACCCTGGGCGGGCCGGTGGCTTACGGCTGGGACCGCTATCAGCGCGACCCGGAGTCGCTGACCTTCGGCGGCGGGCTGCTGGCCGGCTCGCCCCTGCCCGGCACGCGGCGCCTGATCTTCTGCGGCTACTCGCCCCAATGGGAAGACTTCTACGTCTCGGCGCTGGGCGGCGCCATGTACGTCCTGCGCCGGTTCGGCGTCAACTTCGTCTGGCTGCGCGGCCGGGCACCGGTGGACTCCGTGCTGATCCTCAACCTGCAGGCCGGCGCCTACTCGGTGCGGCTGGAGCCGATCGACCCCGAGGCGCTGTGGGCGGGCTGGACCGATCCGGCCGGGCGGACCTGGGAGGGCTTCTACGCCCTGCAACAGGCCGTCTTCCACAAGTACCGCGCCGAGTATCAGAACGACTGGCTGCGGGTGCTGGCCGTGGGGCCGGCGGCGCGCCTGACCAAAGAAGGCGCCATCGGCTCCAACGCCGTGAAGCGCGGCGCGCTGAGCCCGATCGACGACTGGGCCGGCCGCGGCGGGCTGGGCTCGCGCCTGCTGCAGCATCACCGCATCGCGGCCGTGGTCTTCGGCGGCGACTGGGTGGACCCGGACATGCAGGCCGGCAAGGAATTGGATCAGTACTTCGTCGAGCGCTTCGGGATGAAGGCCATCCAGGCTGACCTGGTGCTGAGCGAGAAATACCGTTACGTGCCCAAGTTCGACACCGGCGGCACGTTCGGCGTCAACATGCACACCGCCGACGACCGGCTGTTGAGCTTCAACTACCAGTCGATCTACGCCGGCGAGGCAGAGCGCCTCCAACTCCATGACGAGTTCGTCCTGGACCACTATCTTCAGCAGTTCAACGACGAGATCATCGCCCCCCGCAATTTCGACCATTGCGGCGAGCCGTGCGCGGTGGCCTGCAAGAAGTACCTCGGCGAGTACAAGAAGGACTATGAGCCCTACGCGGCCCTCGGCCCGCTGTGCGGCGTGTTCGACCAGCGCGCGGCCGAGCGCCTGAACAAGTACGTGGACACCCTCGGCCTGGATGCCATCCAGGCGGGCGGGACCGTGGCCTGGTTCATGGAACTCGTCGCCGCGGGCCTGGTCCCGGCCGGCGATTTCGGGCTGCCGGAGGCGGGGCCGCGCGGGTTTCCGGTCACCGCGGGTGCCCCAGCGCCCGATCTCAATCCCCGCCTCCCGGCGGCAGACACGTTCGACCTGGCCGCCGACTCGGCCCACAACGCTGATTACGCCATCGCCGTCCTCAAGATGATGCTGTTCAGCGAGGCGGGCGCGCCGTTCCGCCAGGGTCTGCGGGCGGCGGCCCATGGGTTGAGCGAACGCTACGGCCGGGAGGTGCTGGAGCGCGCGGTCTACACCGCCCACGGCGCGCACGGCTGTATGGTCCCCAACCAG
>CALFZO010000125.1 GCA_937952305.1 uncultured Anaerolineales bacterium
TCGGGCGCTTTGTGAACGGGATGGCCCATTTACTATAAGTCCGCAACACGCTCTATAGCCCGCCAGCTTGCCGCCCGGCGTCAGATTCTCGGTCACCATCGACCCGATGAAGCCGAAGCCTTCGGCCGCGGCGATGTCCCAGCCGCCGGTGAGCGGGCCCGAGCCGGTCGGATTGCCGCCGGCGTCGACTGCGCCGTGACAGTTGACGCATGAGAGACTAACCAGATATTCACCGCGGGCGATCTGCTCCGGCGTACCCGCCACTGTCAAATCCGGCGCGGGCGGCGCGGCGGGGAAATATGTTGCGGCCAGCCCTTTGCCGCCGAAGAAAGTCAGCGCCCCCAACACCAGCGTGAGCGTGCCCGCGCCCAGGCCGCCGGCGATCTTCACCCACAGCCGGCGGGCGCGCACAGCCCTATACGTCAACCAGCCCGCGCCGACGGTGAGCGCCAGCACGACCAACAGGATCAGGAAATTGACAAGCATGTTGCCCTCCGCGTTTGATGGGAAAGGTGTTGGCGCTCAGGCAGTGGCCGGCTGCCGAGCCGGCATCGCCGCTTGGCGCAGGCAGAGGAGGCCAGTGATGATGATGACCAGGTGAATGGCGACAAAGGCGAGGTAACCGGCCGGGTCGTAACCGCGCGCGATCCACACGATATCGGCCAGCACCCCCCGAAAGATTTCCGCGCCGATCACGGCCAACACCAGCATGCGGCTCTCGGCCGGATGGCGCGAGGCGTACAGCAACACCGCCCCCAGCACGCCGAACTCAAACACAAACACCAGCCAGGCGTCGCTGAAGGCCCGCACCGCGAGCGGCTCGGTGTTCATCGGCGCCGGCAGGCTGTCGGCGAAGAGCTGCATCCCGCCCAGGAACAAAGCCCAGATATTCATGGCGGTCAGGAGCAGGTAAAACCCGCCCACAATGCGCATCCACCAGATCAGCTTCTTCATGTCAATTTCTCCTTTCAGGTGAACTGGACTGCGATTCCGCGGCCGGCCAGCGGGCCCTGCGGCGCGCTGGCACTCACGGCTCCACTATCAGCACGCCGACCATACCCGCCGCCGCATGACCCGGCGACCCACAGTAGAAGCGGTAGCGGCCCGGCTCGACGGGAGTGAAAACAGCGTCGAAAGTGGCGTTGGCCGGCAGGGGAGCGTGGATATCGAACTCGTCAATATCAAAGGCATGGGCGTAGCCGTCCTGGTTGACCACGTGCAGGGTGACTGGCTGACCAACCCGGACAACCACCTCAGCCTCAGTGAAGCGCAGGCCCTCCGTCTTGATGGTGAGGCCGCCCTCGCCCGACCCGCAGCCGGCCAGAAGGAGTACCAGAGCGAATCGCCAGGCCAGCCTCAGCGGCTGTCTCATGAACAATTGACCTCTCCAACGGCACCCGGTGCCGGCGCTCCCGGTGGCCTCATCCCGCCCTCACCTCGACAACGCGCGGAGGCACCGGCGGCGGCCCGGCGGAGACGATGCGCCGGCGCCTCCTCGAAAGCGACACCTGCGCCACCGCCCAGAGCATGGTCCGGGCCTGCCCTGAGCAGGCCATTCCGCAGACTGCCGGGCAGCTTCTTGAGCAGGCGGCCCCACCCTACACCCGCTTGAAGAGCCGGGCCGGGTGAAACAGCCGGAGGGGTGTTGGCAGAGGACAACGCCTCGTCTCTCACAATGAAGGACTGGGACAATTACGCTATGGACTCCGGACGCGAGGCATCGCTGCCGGGCGCCTTCGGCGGCGGCTGCTGCATCCATTCCTTCAAGTAAGCCGCCATCTCGTTGATGGCTTTGAACCCCCGACGCTCGCCGGTATGCGGATTCTCCAAACTGCAGCGCCAGGCCGGCGTGTCCCCCGCTTCATCCCACAGGCTGAGGAGAAACGTGTAGTAACGCGGCGGTCGGTGGCTCTGGTCTTGCGGCATGGTTCGACTGTGCTATTCTTGACCTATCCTACAAAAAGCACCGTTTAGAGATCATTTACTGGAGCGGGGATGGCGGCGGAGTTGCAGATTCGGCTGTTGGGCGGCCTGCACCTGGCGCTCGATAACGCCCCCCTGACCGATTTCGTCTCCAACAAGGCCCCGGCGCTGTTGGCCTACCTGGCCGTCACCGGCCGGCCCCACCAGCGGGAGGCGTTGGCCGCTCTGCTGTGGGGGGAACGGGCCGACGCCGATGCCAAGAACAACCTGCGCCAGGCGCTCTCCAACCTGCGGCGTCTGCTGGACTCCTACCTGCTGATCACCCGCGACACTGTGGCGCTCAACCCGGAGGCCGTCGTCTTCCTGGACGTACAGGCCTTTGAAGAGTGCCTGCACGCCGGCGGGAGCACCCCGCTCACGGAAGCCCGCGCCGCGCGCCTGGAAGCGGCTGCCGGCCTGTATCAGGGCGACTTCCTGGCCGGCGTGGTGGTCCGCGATGCGCCCGGGTTCGAGGATTGGCTGCTGGCGCAGCGCTCGCGGCTGCGCGAGCTGGCCCTGCATGGGCTGCACGCGCTCACGCAATGGCACATGCAGCGCGGCCAGGCCACGGCCGCCATCGACAGCGCCACCCGGCTGTTGGGGATCGAGGCCTGGCGCGAAGAAGCCCATCGGCAGATGATGCTGGCCCTGGCGCGCAGCGGCCAACGCAGCGCAGCCCTGGCCCAATACGAGACCTGTCGCCGAGCTTTAGAGAAGGAATTGGGGGTGGCTCCCTCAGCCGAGACGACGGCGTTGTATGAGCGCATCCGGGCGGCGAAACGCCGGCGGCACCTGCCTCCCTCGGCTACGCCGTTCGTGGGCCGGACCGCAGAACTGGCGCTTATCGCCAGCTTGATGGCCGACCCCACCTGCCGCCTGATTACCCTTGTCGGCCCCGGCGGCAGCGGCAAGACGCGCCTGGCCCAGGAGGCCGCCGCCCGCGCCGGCGACGGCTTTCTGCACGGCGTCTGCTTTGTCCCGCTGGCCGGCGCCAGCGCGCTGGAGGTGGCCCCCGCCGCCGTCGCCGAGGCGCTGGGCCTGGCCCTGAGCGGCAAGGTTGACCCGCGTGACCAGCTTCTGGCCCACCTGAGCGATAAGGAGCTCTTGCTGGTGCTGGACAACCTGGAGCACTTGCCTGGAGCCAGTGACTGGGTGGGTGGCCTGGCGGAGGCCTGCCCGGAGGTGCGCCTGCTGGTCACCTCGCGCGAGCGGCTGAACCTGTACGGCGAGCGGCTGATCGAGGTCGGGGGGCTGGCAGCGCCCCCAGAAGCTGATGGCGTCGGCTACGGCGCAGCGCAGCTCTTTCTCAATAGCGCCCGGGCTGTGCAGCCTGATTTCACCCCGGACACCCAGGCGGCGGCCGTCGCGCGCATCTGCCGGCTGGTGGACGGGCTACCGCTGGCGCTGGAGCTGGCCGCCGCCTGGGTGCGCCACATGAGCTGCCAGGAGATCGCCGACGAGATCGAGCGCAACCTGGGCTTCCTGGCGACCACCCAGACCAACGTGCCGGCCCGCCACCGCAGCCTGCCGGCCGCCTTTGAGCACTCGTGGAATCTACTCCCCGACACCGAGCGCCGCGTCTTCGCCCGGCTGGCGGTGTTCCACGGCGGGTGCGAGCGCGAGGCGGCGCTGGCGGTGGCGCAGTGCGCTACCCCGACCCTCGCCTCCCTGCACGACAAGTCTCTGCTCCGCCGCGATCAAGCCGGGCGGTATTCCCTCCACGAGTTGCTCCGGCAGTACGCCGAGGACAAGTTACGCGCTGACCGTCAGGAGCTGACCGAGGCCCAGGCGCGGCATTGCGCCTATTACGTCGGGTTTGCCAGTATGAGGGAAGACGCGCTCAGCGATGCACGGCAGGTCGAGGCGCGGCGCGAATTGGCCAGCGAGATGGATAATCTGCGCGCGGCCTGGAGCTGGGCCGTGGCTAGCGGCCAGATCGGCGCGCTCCAGCCGGCGCTCGAGGGCCTGCGTGTCTTTCTGGAGCATCAGGGCTGGTATGCCGAGGCCGTTCAGCTCTTTGCGGCCGCGGCCGAGGCGGAGCGGGCGGCGGCGGGCGCCAGTCCGTTGTATGCCGAACTGCTGATCCGCCAGGCCTGGTTCTTTCACCGGCAGGATCGCTTTGAAGCGGCGCGGCCGCTGCTGGAACACAGCCTGGCGATTCTCCGGGATGCGCGGCCGGCGCGACCGGCCGAGGAAGCGCTGGGCCGGCAATGCCTGGCCAACATGGCCCGGGCGGTGGGCGATTTCACAGAGGCCATGCAGCAGGCCCGGCAGAGTCTGGCCCTGCACCGCGCCGCCGGCAATCCGCGCGCCATCGCGGCCGCCCTCAACTCCTTGGCTGTGGCGCACGCCGAGCGCGGCGAGTATGAAACAGCTGAACCTCTGCACGAAGAAGGGCTGGCGCTCAGACGCGAAATCGGGGATCGTCGAGGGGTTGCCACGGTGCTGGTCAACCTGGGCTTCATCGCGCTCGGCCAGGCCCGCTATGCCGAGGTCAAACCCTTGGAGCGGGAGGCCGTAGCCATATTCCACGAGATTGGTTATCCCATGGGGGTAGCCGTCGCGCTCAACAACTGGGGAGTCGCCTGCCACATGCTGGGGGAATACGCCGAGGCCCGCTCGTTGCTCCAGGAATGCCTGGCGCTCTGCCGGGAATTGGGGCACCGCCATATCGCTGCCCATGCCCTGGCGAGCCTGGGGGGAGTAGCCGACGCTCTCGGCGAACACGGCGAGGCCTGGCAGCACACGCGCGAGGCGCTGCAAATAGCACGCGAGATCGGCTCCCTCTCGGCGATGTTGTTCGGGATCGTCAGCGCCGCCGGCCTGCCGGTCCGGCAAGACGATAACGAGTGGGCAGCCGAGCTGGCCGCGCTGGTGTTTCATCATCCGGCCACCAACCGGGAGACGAAAGATCGGGCCGCGCAGTTGCTCGCGCGGCTGAAGGCTCGGTTGCCGGCAACTGCCCTGGCGGCTACGCGGGAGCGCGGGCGAAAACGCAAGCCGGAGGAAGCGGTCGACACCCTCTTGCTGAACGCGGCGTGACCCAATTAAGGAGCCGGGCCGCCCGGTTGATCTGCGGCCGGATCCCGGATGTTCCCGAAACACTGCGCCGTGCCGCCGCTCGTTTCCGCGCGGCGGCGTGAGTGACGGCTTGCTGAAGGCGGGCTTGCACTGTCCGTAACCGGCGAACGACTATGCCCAGGCCGAGGCGCTTTTGACCGAGGCTGAGGTCCGGTCGCGCGGGGTCAAATGCGGTAACTGTGACCATCTTCGCGCCACCCCATTGACTTCTCCCGATTCCGCCGCATACTGCTCACAACCGAGAGCGCACCGCAGGGACCGGACGGGTCCGCGGCGCGCTTTATTGTTTCCGGATGGAGGCGGCCCGGCGCGCCTCTGTCCGGAAGGGAGGCTAAATGCTGAACGAGGTCGCCGTTGAAGGCACCGTGATCGGAAATTCCTGGCGCTGGTCGAGCGACACGCTGTTTCGCCTGGGCGTCGACCGGGATCTGTTGCGCAGCCGTAAGGGCTCCGGGCCGCGCGACGCCTCGGACTATTTCACGGTCCGGGCCTCGGCCCAGGTCCTGGGGGTGTTCCCGGTGCAGTTCCGGCAGGGCATGCGCGTCCGGGTGCACGGGTTTCTGCAAAGCCGCGAGCACGAGGAGAACCTGAAAGCTTTCCTGCTGCGCGCGCATGGCCCGACCGGCGCGCTGGCCGTCGGGGACGAAACGACTGAGCAGATCACGCTCACGCGGGTCGTCACCGAGATCATGGCCGAGCGGATCGCGATCACACCCGACCGAAGCCGGCCGAGCGGGACCGCCGAGTTGGCGCCGAAGCCGCGCCGCTCAAAGAATGGCGGGGACGCATCTCCCACCAGCGCGGAGCCCAAACCCGAACCTGTCCAGGAACAGCCGGCCGACGCCTGATCCCGGCCTAGCCGTCCGCACCTTTCCAAACATCCGCGCCTACCGGCCCATACAGCCGGCGCCGGATCAGCGATGAGCGTCCTGGCCGCCGAGGCATTGCCTCAATGGTGGCGCCCAGGACAACCCCACTTCGGGAACCAGCCCGGCGGACGCCCTGCGGGCCGCCGCCAATGATCTGGCTTCCCAACCCCAACTTGAACATCCCAACCGGCGCGCGCCTGCAGGCCCTCGTTTCGAGGGCGGAGGCCAACAGGGTCAAGCCTGACGCGCCACCTTGATTCTGTGCGGCTTTGAGTGGCCTGAGCACCACGCACAGGATTGCTTCGCCGGCGTTGTCGTCGCGCGCGCTGCGCACGCGCTGCCGATCATGACACCGCCCTTCGCCCGCCGGGATCCCCACTCAAGTCCCGGATTTCTGCTCTGCCGGCTGGCCTGACCGCGGCCAGCCGGCTTTCTGATACCGCCCCAGGCGGTACTCGCGGCCAAGCCGAGCTCCATTCACGGATCGCCCGGAAGGCGGTCCACCTGCTCCGACCCGGCCCATCAGCACGCCTCGGAGCAGACACACACCTGTGCTGTGCACCTAAGATGAGAACACGCCTGAAATCGAACCGGTTTCAGGCGTGTTCGCTTTCAAGTGTTCTGGCCACGTGGCCGGAACCAAGCTGAGATCCCGCCACCCGATGGGGTGCCGGCGGCTTCCACTTCCGGGCTGCAGGGTCAGCCCCCCTTCTAAGACGAGACCACCATGATCACGCTTCTCTCCATCCTGGGCGCCCTCTTCGCGCTCGGCCTGATCACGCACGGCCTGTGGGTGCTGGCGTATGCCCGCTCCGGCCAGTGTGTGATCGACGAGCGCCTCAAGGACTACGTGCAGCGGTAGCCAACCCGGTTGCACCCTCCTGAAGACGAGCGCCACGGACTCAGGGCTCAAGGCCCTGAGTGCCGGTCTGGGCCGGAGGGTACTCCGGGCCGGAGACTACTCCGGGCCGGAGTGCTCTTCGACCCAGACCGGCCGGGCTGATCCCGCCTTCAATCCGGGATCGGCCCGCCGTGTCGCTCACTTCAACTTCAGGAGGCCCTCGGTGGAGATTGTGATCATGGTGGCAGCCGGCGTATTCCTCGGCGTTCCGGTCGCGCACGCGGTCTGGGTGCTGCACTATGTGCGCACTCAGGCCGCCATCGACCGGCGCCTGCAGGAGTACGTCGATCGCTGACTTGAGCCGGGGCCAGGCGTTGAGTTTGACAAACGCCTGGCCCCCACAGGCGGACCGCTCAGACTGCTGGGCGGCCGGCCTGTGGCCGACGGCCACTTTCCTTCTCAATCGTGTTGAATCCCGCGTCTCCCCCTGACGCGCGATCCAGACGCTGGCTATTCAGCCGGCCTTCGTGCGCCCGCCAACCGGCGGGAGTTCTGTTCCACTCAAGCCCCAAGATGAGAAAGGAAGATGAGAAATGAGCCAAGACGAACACGCGCCCGGCTCGCCCCAGGCCATCCGCACCGACCGCGCCCGGCAGGCGCTCGACCGCGGCGAGATGACCGTGACCGCGCTCAGGGCCGGCGCCTGGGAGGTGCGCAACGGCGAAAACGGGCCGTACACCATCACCCGCGCGCCGGACTGGGCCTGCACCTGCCCGGACTTTACCCAGACCTGCGCCAAACAAGGCCTGCTCTGCAAGCACATCGAGGCGGTACGCCTGACTGTCGAGCCGAAGGATGCCGCGTCGGCCACTAGACCGCAGCCAGCCGGGCCGACCCCGGAAAACCTGGTCCAGCGCCTGAAGGCCCCGTTCCTGGCCAGCCAGGTGTCCTGGAAGCCGCAGACCATCAGCAAGGATAAGGCCCGCGCGATGGCCGTGGCCTATATCGACGCTCGCGACGTGATGGACCGGCTGGACGAGGTCGTCGGCGCGTTCAACTGGCAGGTCGAGCACCGTGAGGCCGCCGGCCAGTTGATCACGGGCCTCGGCCTGCGCCATCCCCAGGACGGGCAGTGGCGCTGGAAATGGGACGTCGGCTTCGTGGGCGGCTCCGACTCAGACAATGACGACGAGCAGATGAAGGCCGTCAAAGGCACGGCCAGCGACGGCCTGAAACGCGCCGCCGTGCTATGGGGCGTCGGGCGCTACTTGTACTCGCTGCCGAAGCAGTGGCTGGACTGGGACGCCGACAAGCGCCAGTTCAAGCAGGCCCCGATCCTGCCGAAATGGGCGGTGCCGGCCGGCCCTGGCCTAGAGGCCATGCTTTACGGCCAGGCCAAAGCGACAACCCCGGCTCCGGCCGCCAAGAGCGGCAAGGACGGGTCCGCGCCGGCGGCCCAACCGGGCGTGCCGCGCACGCTGGACGAGGCGAAAGCCGTCGTCTGCACTCTCGGGGCTAACGACCACCCCGACTTCCGCGGCCAGACCTTTGGCCAACTCATGGCGACCCCGGCCGGCCAGAAGTTCGTGACCCGGATCGCCCGAGAATGGACCCCGGACGGCGGCCGCCCGGATGGCCAGACTCTCAAACTGGCCGCCCAACTGCTCATCGCCCAAACCCGCTAACCGCATCCCCCTCATTCAATAGAGAGACTCAACATGGCTACCTTCCAGAATTACACCGTTATCGGCAACCTGGGGCGCGACCCGCGCACCGGCACGACCAAGAGCGACAAAGAGTACACGTCCTTCTCAGTCGCGGTCGAACCGGCCTTCGGCGACGGCCCGCTGTGGGTCAACGTCATGGCCTACAACGGCCTGGCCCAGGTGTGCGCCCAGTACCTGCGGAAAGGCTCCAAGGTCCACGTCTCCGGCGCCCTGCTGCTGCCCAAGGTCTACCAGCCCGAGGGCGGCGAGGCCCGCGTCGACCTGACCATCGTGGCCCGCGAGGTGACTTTCCTCAGCGCGAAGCCCGAGGGCGACGCCGGCGCCGACTCCGGCGGGGACAGCGACACGCCCTTCTAAGCGCGACCCGACCATCTGCCCTGCCGGCCTGGCTGAGCCAGGCCGGCAGGGTCCTTCGAGAGACCCAAGATGAGAACCAACCTGCTAACCGTCCTCCGGGACGATCTGCTCACGGCCCTGCAGCTGATGGACCGGCTAACTCGCGGGCCGGCGTTTTCGCCAGAGCTGAAGATGGTGCGCCTGTTCACAGACGGCCCGCTCTTCCGGCTGGTGGCGCGGACCGAACAGGGCGGCCTGGCGTTGACCGTGGGCGCAACCGGACAAAGCGCCCTGGATGTCCTGATCCCGATCGAGCCGCTAACCGCGATCACGAAGCTGGCGCCGGCTGGGTCCTCACTCCAGCTTGTGCCCGATGGATCGAACGCCCTCCGGCTGGAATACGAGCGCAATCGCTCGCGCCTGGTCGGCCTGGCGACCGTCGCCTCCGGCGGAAGGCACGCCTGGCCCGATTTCGTCGGCGCGGCGGCCTCCGTCACGCTTTCTGCGGATGCGCTGCGCGCCAGCCTGCCGATGGTGATCTTCGCAGCCGCGACTGACGACGCGCGCCCGCTCCTCCAATCCGTGAACATCGCCGTCGCGGATGGCCAGGCCGAACTGGCCGCCACGAACGGTTTCCACGTCATGGTGCGCCGTTTGCCGGCCCACCACGGCGAGCCGTGGGCCGCCATCCTGCCGCTGCGGATGGCGGATTCCCTCGCGGCAATCCTGGAGGCGTTGGAGGTGGACGGCGACATGGTCACCCTCAGACGCGCCGAGGCCACCCTGGTGATCGAGTATGGCCCGGCCGTGCTGTGGTCGCAAACGCTCGACGGGACCTATCCGGACTACCGGCGGGTGCTGCCGGCCGGCGACCTGCCGATCCGGGCGCAGCTGCCCCAGCCAGACTTGCGCCGCCTGGCGGCGGCCGCCGCCATCGTCAACCCGACTGAGGCCGCGCTCCAGATCCGGCCCGGCCTGGTGGCGATGTATGCCGAGGACGACGACCGCGGCGATGTGCATCCGGTCTGCCCTGCGCAGGCCGACCAGGCTTTCACGACGTTCATCAACCCGAAGTGGGTCGGCGCGGCCATCAAAGTCATGCCGCGCGGCGACCTGACGCTGGGCGCCTCGCAACCGCAGGCGCCGGTGATGGTCAGCCCGGCGGCGGACACGCTCTACCTGCTGATGCCGCTGCACGTGGGCAGCCGGCTGCCGACACTCCCGGAGCCGGCCTTGGACCTGTTTCAACAGTTGGAGCAGACGCCCCCGGCCGATGGCCCCGATCCGGGCGAGACGCTTGACCCAGAGGTCATCGCCGCCGCGCAGGCCACCTATTCGGCTGACCGGATCCCGTCCGGCAAGATCAAGAAACCGTTCGCGCACAAGGGTTGCCTGTGGGTGGCCACCGGCAACCTGAATGGGACACTGGAGTGCATGCGCGTGGCTGCGCGCGGCGACTGGCCAGGGGCGGTTGACACGTACGCCGACCGCGCGCGGCTCCCCGGCACGACGGGCGGCGCGTTCTCCTACACCGGCCTCCTGGTCCGGCACGGCAAGAACGAATACGTCCTCACCGGCGAGAAACTCCAATTAGCCGCTGCCAGCGGAGGCCCGCGATGAGTGCATCGCCTGACCAACGGCCGCCTGTCGAACACCTGCTGGACGCGATCGTGGAAGCCGCCGACCTGGCCCTGGACGAAACCGAGTACGACATCGCCCTGGAAAGCATTGCCCGGGTCGCCCTCGACTACGACGACGATGCCCGGATCCCGGCCGCTTGGCTGGTGACCGAGATCGAGAAAGACATCGGGCTCGGGCTGGACGAGCGCCAGTTCGCGCAGGCCGTTGAGGCCGCGCGGGCCTGGCTCCAGCAATCCGTCTGGACTTTGCCGGAGCCGGCCCCGGACGCCCACCTCGAAGCCGCCTACGACGACCTCTTCGCCTTCGCGGACGCCTGACCCAACCCAACGCCCTATCCAATCACCGCGCCGGCCTCAATTGAGGCCGGCGCGGTGACCTGAGCCCTAGCGCAGGCTGGCCGACGCGAAATCCGGCCGGTCTTCGGTGTGGCCCAGACACCCTTCACCACACCCCGTCTCCGTGAGTCACGCACCCGTTTTGGGCGCGTTTCCCTGCCGGCCAGCTCCCGCTGGCCTTTCGTGCGCCGGGCCTCCCTGCCCGGAGTTCTGCACCATCCCCGGAGACAAGATGAGCCATTCGATGAGTCCACCCCCCTTCCCTGGCCAGGGCGCGCTGTATGCGCCGACCCCGCCCGCCGCGCTTCCGCTGCGGGAGACGGCGGCCTACCGGGTCCAGGCCAACCCCGGCGCCTGCAGCCTGATCGAGCTGCTGGCGGCCCTGATCCGCGGCCCGCAAGCCAGCGTCGCCGCCGAGCAACTGACCGCCACGTTTGCATCCGCCTTTGGGCTGTCGCGGGCCAAGGCCGTTGACCTGACCGCCGTCCGCGGCGTCGGGCCTCAGGCGGCCGCCGCCATCTGCGCCGCCTTCGAGCTGGGGCGGCGGGTCCATGTGGACGACCATGCCCCGATCGTGCGCGCGCCGGCCGACGCGGCGGCCCTGTTCCTGCCGCACCTGCTGCACAAGGAGCAGGAGCACCTGTATGTGCTGCTGCTCAACACACGCAACCGCGTGATGGGCGAGCCGATCGAGGTTTACAAGGGGTCGCTGAACACGTCGCTGATCCGCGTGGGCGAGGTGTTCCGCGACGCGGTCAAGGCCAACGCGGCCGCGATCATCGTCGCGCACAACCATCCCAGTGAAGACTTCACACCCAGCCCCGAGGACGTCGCCGTGACGCGGGCCTTGGTCGAGGCCGGCAAGCTGTTGGACATCGCCCTCCTGGACCACCTGGTCTTCGGCGGCGAACGCTTCACCAGCCTGAAAGAGCGCGGCCTCGGGTTCGACCACAGCTGACACTCAAGACGAGATCACGATGATGCAACTCTATCAATTCACCCTCACCGCCGAGACCGGCGGCCAACCGCAAGCCACGCACCACTACGTCGCCGCGCCCAACCTGCGGGCGGCCCGCGAGTATGCCGCGGCGCGCGCCGCTGAGCAGCGGCTGGCGTGCCCTGCGCCAGACGGCGTTCAGCCCGTCCCGGCGCTGACGGGCATCCCGGGCACCGATGGCCGGACGCACGCCTTCCCGGTGTTCGCGCTGGAAACGATCACGGGCCTGCTGACGGACGCGATCCGGACCCTGCAAAACGCCGATGCGCTGCTGGCCGGCGGCCGGGACGCGCCCGCGCCCTTCGGCGGCGACGTGCTGAAGTTGAGCAGCCTGCTGGGCAGCCTGGCAGCCCCTGGCCAGGCCAACCCGTTCGCGATCCGGAGCGACTTCCAGGAGTGGAGCCATGCCCCGGCCCGCGCCCGCAGCCCGGAAGTGGACTACGGCTGTTGGTGGGTGCTCGGGCACCCCCGCGACTGGCCGAAGTGGCGGGTGTCCCTGATCGTGGACACGCGCGAAGTCTATGCCGTGGCCCTCGACCGTCTCGCCCCCGCGCTGCGCGCAGCGGCAGCGACGGCGGGTGGCCACCACCCGGAACGCTTCATCTATCTCGGGCAGGTCCCGGAAGGTGAGGACGCCCGGACGGCCATGGAGCAGCTGATGGACGGCTGGGCGGAAGGCGCGCTGCGCCTGCCTGAGTTGTTCGGGCGCTTCTGCCTGGAGACCGAGCCGGCCCCTGTGCGGAGGGCCCCATGATCAACCTCTCGCGCTACGACCGGCGCTACGCCGCGCTGTGGCTGCCGATGGCGGGCGTGCTGCTGGGGGGCTTCAGCCTGCTGGCCGTGCTTGTCATCGGGGTGCTGTTGACAGCCGGGCTCGGCCTGGCCGGCAGCGCCCTAAAGGCCTGGGCCGAGTTTGGCGCGCGGCCGGCGAGCATCCCGCACCTGCTGATCGGCGCCGTCTTCGCGCCGCTGCTGGCCCTGGTGGCAGCCCTGCTCGTGGTCGGCGGCGTGATGATGGTCGTCGTCCGCATCGTGGCCTTCGAGAACAAGCGCCGCCCGGGCGCGTCCCGCCGGCGCGGACCTTATCCGGCCCCGGCCGCCCCGCCTTACGGCGAGCGCGGACTGTGGCCGTACCCGGTTGAGCCGGGCCGCACCGAAGAGGCCGGTGCTCAGCCGGCCGATCCCACCCGAGCACACGATGATGACAAACCTACAGACCACCCCGGCTTCGCTCAACCTTGAGCAGGCCGCTATCCCGATCCAACCGGGGCCGGCCTACCACTGCTTCCAGTGCGGTGCTCCCGCGCGCGGACTGCACGCCTGGCTGCCGTGCGGCTCGCCCCTGGACGTCTGGGCCGATCACATCGCCTACCTGAAGCTGGCCTGCGCCTGCCCGAAGGCGAGCCGGGTCGCCCGGTTGGACGAGTGGATCACGCCCCTGGCCTTCCATCAAGACCTCGACGCCTTCCCCACCTGGGCGGCGTTCGTGGAGGCCAACGTCCGGGCCGTGCGCCAGACGTTGGCCGGCCTGGCGGCTTCAATCCCGGACGAGGCCAAGGCGCTGGATGCGCCCGCCCGCATCGTCCACCAGTTGCTGGTCGGCCAACTCCCGCCGGCGGAAGCAGTCGCCCAGATCCGGGCCCTGTCCGTGGGCCTGGCTGGCTGAGATTCTGCCAAAGATGACGGGCCGAGAGGCGGCGCACTTTGCCGCCTCTCAGCCCGCAACCTGAGACCCATCAACACCATGAACACCCGACTCTTCTTCGACCTTGAAACGCGCGCCAACCCGGCCGCGCTCGCCCAACTCCCGGAGCCCGAAGCCCCGGCCAACTACAAGGACGCGGCCAAGATCGCGGCCTTTATCGCCGAGAAGAAGGCCCAGCAGGCCGCCCAGGCCGCTCTGGACCCGGACACCGGCTACGTTTCGGCTATCGCTTACCAGGTAGGCGCGGGCGGCGAGCCGCAGGTCCGCATCCTGGTCCCGGCGTCGGACGGCGCCACAGGCGCCGTGCCGACGAACGTCACTCTCTACGTCTACACCGACGCTGCCGAGCGCGACCGGATGGAGCGCCTGCTGCTCGAGCACTTCTGGGCCGCCTTCGCCCGCGCGAACGGGGTCTGCTGCGGCTACAACCTCCTCGCCTTTGATCTGGTCTACCTGCTGCGCCGTTCGATGGCGCTCCAGGCGCCGCCGCCGGCCGTCCTGCCCCAGCTGGCGAAGTACCGGACGGACCCGATCCGCGACCTATATGCCCTGCTGTACCAATGGGGACCGGGCAAGGGGCTCAAGACCGTGGCCCAGCTCTACGGCCTGCCCAATGAGATGCCCAGTCTGACCGGCGCCGACGTCTCCGCCATGGACTGGCGGACCGAGGCCGCCTACGCCATCAACGACCTGCAATTGCTGATCGCCTTGTACCACAGGATGGACGGGTTCTACTGGCCGGCCGGCCTCCCCTGATCAGGCTGGAGCGTAAGGCTGCGCTCCGACTCTCACCGCGAACTCACGAGGCCTAATGTCCTCTTCGCACCGGCAGGCCTGAAGAAGCCTGCCAGTGCGCTTCCCCCTGAGACAACACCATGAGCGACAAGATGAAGCACGTTATCCGGGCCATCCTGTATTGGAACGGCCTATCCGAGGCCTTCGATACGGCCTACGACTTCCACCTCCGGGTCCAGAACCACCCTTGGCTGCCGTTGGTCGTCGAGCGGCATGGCGATGAGGTTTCCGTGACCCACTACGTCGAGCAGAATGGCGATCAACTGCGCGACCCGGAGCTGGTTTTCTCCCGCGCGGAGTGGGCCAGTGTCACCGGGGGCGCGTTCGGCGCCTGGGTGCCCAAAAGCACCGAGCCCGGCGGCCTGGGCTGCGCTACCCCCACAGGCGAGATCGTCCGGCGGGAGGGCGAGCCGGCCCGGCTGGCATACTCCCCACGGCGGATGAAGGCGGCCCTGTCGTTTGCGGCCATGTGGGCGCGCAACCTGCGCGCCCAGCACTTCAGCCGTCGCTATCGGGCGGGCGAGATCGAATCGCTGACTCACCCCGACGTCCTGCAGGCGGCGCTGGCCCAGGCGCGGCCGCCGATCCCCATCACCCACCAGGAGATCACGGCCGCCGACGGCACGCCCATCCACTCGTACGATTTCCCCGAAGACCTGCCGCGTGCCCTGCGCAACTGGGCTTATCGCCAGGCGCGGGCGGTCCTGCGCCGCGACTTCCCGGAAGCGGAAGGCCAGTACTCAATCGGCGTCCGGGGCATCGGGTACGTCCTGCACCTGGCGCCGCTGCCGGAGTGCACCTGTCCCCGCTGACAGCTCCGCAACCCCACTCTCCTATCTGGGCTGGCTCTCGTGAGCCGGCCCAGATAACGGGAGGCCACAGATTGGCCTCCCGTTGTCCGGCCTCGACGAGCCGGCCGGCAAGCCTGGTTTGCCCGCCGGCCCGTGCGGCTCAATCCCCCTTTGGGCCGCGCCAGGATTCGTTGAGTCACGCGCCCTACCTCCGGCGCGTTCGTGTCGGGCACCCCTGGATGCCCTTTCGACTGCCCGCTGTGGTAACTCAGGCGGGCCATCTGTCTTCACTGTCCGGCCCTGGCTGTTCAGACGGTGCAGCTCCAATAGTCAACACCCCACTCTCCGATGAGTCCCCGCCGATGTCAGGCAGCTGGCAAGAGACAGCCGCCTGGGACCAGGACACCCAGATGAGACCCAAGATGAACGCCCACGCTTTTCCTCCCGACCGGCCTGGTGTCGCCCAACGTTCAGGCGCCCGGGCCGCTGTCCGAATCCAGCACCCAATTCAAGGAGCTCCTATGTCTAATCAGGGCCTGTTGCCGGCCGATGCAATCCGCAAAGCGAAGTCCGTGGACCTGCTGGCCCTCGTCCAACCGCACACCCAACTGCGGCGGCTCTCCACCGCAAATGGCGGTGAGTTCTCCGGCCCGTGCCCGTTGTGCGGCGGCAAGAAGCGCTTCCATGTCCTGCCGGGACGCGGCCGCTGGTTCTGCCGGCACTGCACCCCGCGTTGGGAGGACACCATTGCGTTTTACCAACTGGTGGCCGGCGCGAGCTTCCGCGAGGCCGTGCAGGCGCTGGCCGAGGGCGCACTGCCGATGGTCCTGGTACACGAGTGGGCTGCTGACCTCGACCTGCCCCCCACCCTGGCCTGGCAGGCGCGCGCCGGCCAGGTCATCCGAGCAGCCCAGGAGACGCTCTGGTCCAGGATTGGAACCCCGGCCCGCGACTGGCTTGAGCGAAGAGGGCTGTCGGCGGCCACGCTTGAGCGCTGGGGGCTGGGCTACGTGCCGCGCGTGCTCCGCGATGATCCCGCCCGCTGGGGCCGGGACGACGAGAAGCCGGTGTCTGTCGCGCCCGGCATCCTGATCCCGGGCATCCTCCAGGGCGAGACCTGGTATCTCAAGGTGCGCCGGCTCCAGCCAGGCCCGGATGAGGCCAAGTACACTCAAGTGCGCGGCAGCAAGCCGGCCCTCTACATGGCCGACACCCTCGACGAGGCGCCGGCGGTGGTGCTCGTCGAGGGCGAGTTCGACTCGCTCCTGCTCTGGCAGTTGCTCCAGGAAGGGCTCGCGCCGGCTCGAAAAACGGGCGTGGCCACGTACGGCTCGGCCAACAACCATCTCGCCGGCCGCTGGGTATCCCGGCTGGCCGGCCGCCGCAAGGTCATCCTGTATGACCAAGACGAGGCTGGCCAGGCCGGCGCCGCCTGGTGGCTCCAGCACTTCCCAGATTGTGTAGTGCCGCGGTGGTGCGGGGGCAAAGACGTCACCGAACTATACCTGCGCCACGGCAGCGCGGCGCTTGAGCAGCTGTTGACAGCCGCACAAGCCTCCAGCCCGGCGAGTCTGCAAGGTGGGACGACTGAAATCGACGCGCAAACGGGGACATGGGCCATGGCCCCGTCGTCTGCGTCACTGGGCCAGTTCTGATGAAAAAGGCGTCCCGCGGGACGCCTTTTTTGTACCGGTCGCCACAGCCCACTGGGGCGACGGGAGGAGTGGCAGGGTAATTGCAGCGCTCGCAGTCGTTGGCGCGACCCGCGCCTGCTGGCGGTCAACCCGGAATGCCCGTCTGGCTGCGAGCCGTCCATTTGATCCGGATGGACGCTTGTCGACCGGCGTCAGCGGGCGTGAGTGGATGGGCACTACGTCCCGACCGATCCTTCTTTCAGTTGAGCCTGCAGCTGCTTGGCCTCCTCCCGGACCGCTTTGTCCCGGTCAAACTCGGCCAGCCCGTTCAACGTCTTGCGAGCCGCGGCCTCCCCTGCATGAGCCAGCGCGAAGATCGCCGGCAGGGCCGCCCGCCGCAGCGCGGGCTCGTCGGCGTCCGCCAATTTGGCGAGATACGGCCAGTAAGCCGGATTGCCGGTGCCGAGCAGCAGGTAGGCTACGGACGTGCGCACGCGCAAGTCACGGTCGGCCAGGGCCGCCACCTGCTCAGTCAGTGGAACGCGTTCTGCGCCAGCCGCGCTGTTGGCCAGGACAATCAGGCCTTCGTTCGCCAAGATCTTGATCAACCAGTCTTCCGGGCTGATCGAGTCGGTCAGGCGCCGGAGAAGGCCATGGGCTTCCAGGTCGCCGTTGAGGGCCAGGGCCAGGCCGAGCAGAGCGCGGATGAGGGGCCGCGGCCCGCGCGCCAACTCCGCCTTGAACACCGCGGGATGGGCTGCCCCCAGCCGGGTCAAGCCGGTGGCATAGGCGTGCAGGGCTGTCAGCAGACGGGTCTGATCGGTGGCCTGA
>CALFZO010000126.1 GCA_937952305.1 uncultured Anaerolineales bacterium
TAGCCCGCGGATGGAGATGTGCCGCCGACCGATGCCCGAAATCCATTCGGGCGCACTTCGTACACACAACAGGAGATCGTAGAAGTTTGGCTTCGGGCAAATTTCTACGATCTCTCTGTTTTCCACGACCACCTCTTCCAAGACTGTGCGAAAGAAGGCCTTCCGATCCTCAGGGGAAGCCTGAGCAATCATGCGTCCGAAAGTGTTCAATAACTTGGCGGCCTCCTCAATCTCAAACTGAGACTGCACGATCGGCTGCAGGCGGGCCAAAGCCCGATCAATCTCGCCGCGTTCCTTCATATATTCGCTGTCGGTCAGGTCGCCCAATTGGAACAGACGTTTGTTGCGTTCCTGCCGGGCCAGCAGATCGGCGCGCTCCCGTTGATCGGCCTCCGTCGAACGGGCCGGCGTTACCATACTCAAGGCGCGCTGCTTGATATCGTCATCAATCGCAATCGCGGCAAAGTAGGCAATGAGCGGGCTTTCCAGTTCGCCGGCCGGGATCATGTCCGGTTTGCAGTCTTTGCCGTAGGCGTGGCCCGAGTCCTTGTAATAGATGTAACCGCGATTGCTTTGCCCGCGGAATGGGCTGCCGCATTTTTCGCAAACGGCCAGGCCGGTCAAGGGGTAGACGCGGTGTTCCGGATCCTGGCGGACCCGCCGGCGCAGCGTCGATTGAATGGCGCGATGGGCCTTGTCCCACAGGGCCTGGTCAATGATGGCCGGGTGTTTGCCCTTGAAGTAATCGAACTGGCGAGGCTGGGTCCTTGTCTGGCGATATTTGGCGTAGCCTAGATAAAAGCGGTTGTGGAGCAGGTCGCGGGCCGTGAACTTGGTAAAGCGGTTCTTGGAGAACTTGCCCCGGCCGTGGGTGCGGTAGCCGCCTTCGTTGAGCGCTTTGGCGATTTCCACATAGGTGTAGGCGCCGGTGGCGCACAACCGGAAGGCCAGGCGCACGCCTTCCGCTTCTTTTTTGTCCACTTCGATTGTGCGGGCATCCTGGCTGCGGTAGCCGAACGGCAGGTTGCCATTCCAAAAGCCGGCCTCGGCGCGGGCCTTCTTGCCCTTGGTGATTTCCTGGCTGAGGTTGTCCAGGTACCACTGGGCCAGGGCCGCCATGATGTGCAGCTGCATCTTGCCCATCGGCGTCGAGAAGTCGAAATTCTCGGTGGCGCTGGCATAGGAGACGCCCCACTCATTCAGGTCGCGCAGATAGGTCAGCACGTCCAGGATCGAGCGGCTAAACCGGTCCAACTTGTGAGTCAAGATGACGTCAAAGTGGCCGCTCTGGGCATCGCGGATCATGCGCCGGAAGGTTGGCCGGTTGCTGTCCTTGCCGGAGACACCCGGCTCTTCATACTCCGCCACAATATTCCAGCCGCGCTCCTCGGCGAATTTGCGGCAGGCCCGGAGCTGAGCTTCGAGACTGAATCCCTCATCCACCTGCATTTGGCTGGAGACGCGCGTGTAGATGGCCACCCGGGTTGTGTCAGCCGGCCGTTTGATCAGCAGGCGGTCTTTTGTCGCCATGGTTACCTCCCGGCGCAATTATACCGGCTACGGAACAAGTGTTTCATTCGATCCGGCGAGCATCTGGGTCACAATCCTGGCGAGAATCGCCGCCAGGGCGTCCCTGTCGGCTTCGGTCAGCGGCTGCGGATCAGCCGGCCGGCGAATGCGGATGCGAGGGTGGGGAGCGGTATTCATCGAGAGACCTCCACAAGCAATCCAAGTCTGTGGGTGGCGTCTTTCACTTCCGGACGGGTGTCGATTGCTGGGCTTGTCCCGGCAGCCAGCGTCGCTCGGCGAGGTAGGTGACTGTTGCGCTGATAAGGGGATCAGTGTCCGTGAATGGCAGATGGTGAAGGAGAATGTTGGGCGGGATCAAGGCCGGCTCCTTTCTGAGAAGAGGTGCGCTGGAGTTTTGGCGGCGGGTTTGCTTCACTTCAAGCCGGTTTTTGACTGCCGCGGGCCGGGCCGGGAGGCGGGGTGGAGCCGGCCGGCCGGCTGCAGCGTTTCAATCCAGGCAAAGGACAAGGCCTGAAAGTGGGCCGGACGTGCGATCATGGCCCACACAAAGAAATGCCGAGCGGCCTGGATCACCCGGCGGCGGGCAGCCTGGGTCAACGGTTCTGGTTCCAGGCTGACATCCACGGTGGGGGCTGCCAGGAAGGCCGGCAGAGTCGGCTGATGCGAAGGCGCCTGGGACAAGGGGGTTGCGCCCGCCCACAGCCACAGGTACCGCAGGTGAAACCAGTAACTCAGGACCACTTCCGGCTCCATTTCCAAGCTAGCTTCCAGGCCGGTCAAATGCGCTTTCAGCCACAAGAAATTCTGGTGCCTGGCCGTGGTCATTTCACCCGGGTCCGCAGCGGGCCTGGCGCGTCCGCTCGCAGCCGGGTCCAGGCTGGCGGCCGGCCGGCTGGCTGGGAAGAGCGAGGTTGCCGGAGGGCGCAACAAGCGGGGCCAGGGTGGGGGGATGGGGCTCAAGTGAACCTCCAGGGGAACAAAAAAACGTCCGCGTTGGCCCGACTGGCCCGACGCGGACGTCTGGTTTGATTGTGTTCAGTGTATCGCGGAGCCGGCGGGAGTCAAGGCAATCTGCCCGGTTTTCCGGGCATTTCGGGCGCTGAGGTTTCAACGGCTTGGCCCTCAAACGCCGGCCGGCCCACCCGGAGGCTGGGCGTCGACGTTGCGGGGCTGGCCCTCGCCCGAGGCCGCGACCGGGATGATGGCATTGATCGGGCCGCGTGGGGTGCCCCCGGACGGGGCTGCCTCCACCGACCCTCCGCCAGCATCCCGGGAGTGAAGCCTGCGCCCGTCAACTACCCGACCTGGGATTACCGGGCCTACTACGGCCTGCCGGAGAGCGCGCGCGACGTCAGCCCCATCGGGGTGGCCTTCATCGTGGTCCTTGGCCTGTTCATGCTGGCCGTCGGGCTGCTGGCCTACGGGCAGCAGCGCCGGCGCACTGCTTGATCGCGGCTGGCCCGACGTGGCTACTCAGCCGCGCAGCACCGTCAGTTCGTAGATGACGAGCGGCTGAGCCCGGCCCTTCATGAGCGCCGGAGCCGGCGGGCAGGCGCCGATCTGATCCGGCACGGTAGCCCGGACTGTTCCGCTGATGATGATCGTGCCCAAGCTGTCCAGGTTGGCCAGCCGGCCGGCGAGACTGACCGCGTCGCCAATCAGGGTATGTTCCAGATGGTTGGGCGCAGGCCGGGACCATGGGCCAAGCGTGCCCGGCCAGATCGATCCCAGCCGGAACGGCATGCCCCATAGCGGCGTAGGGCCTCCACATTTGTCCCGGATAAGGAGGTGTCCACAACTTGTTTGGATCCGTCCGAAAACGTAGAGCCGCCTGCGGATCAGATGGTCCGCAGGCGGCCATGCGCCAACGCCGGCACTCCCTGACTCTTGGATGTTAACCGTACCATGTGCCGATTACGGCCTTCACGGGGACGTCCGCCTCATCCGGTTGTACGAGCCTGCCGGCGGCCGTTGGGCGAGAAGAGGGCAGACGCGCACAGCCCGATCCCCGCCAGGTAGAGGGCGCTCTGAAGGACGTTCACCTGCCAGCGCCCGTGCCCGACGTAGGCCGAGGCCCAGAACGCCATGACCTCGATCCAGCCGATCACGACGACCAGTATCCAGAAAGCCCGCTGGTCACCGGCGACAAGCTCCCTGCGGATCAGCGGCCACGTCAGGATCGAGACCGCCAGCGAACAGGAGTTGTACAGCAGTGTGAAGGCGTTGAGGGCCCCCAGCGTCCGGGCGCTCAGGGCCGCGATCTCGGCTGGCGAGAAGCCGGCCACTTGCAAGATTGGCGAGTCCTGCCTGAGGACGATCACGTAGCCGAGGATGATCAGCGCCAGCAGGCCGTTGATCGCGCACCAGATCGAAAGGATCCAGGAGCCTGTCTTCAACATATCCCCTCCTTGTGTGGGCGATGGGTGAGTCTGAGTCTTGTGTGGCAGGGCCGGTGTGTCATAGATCGAGGGTCTGTCTCTCAGGCGAGTGCGGCACGCCCCGCATGGCGCTCCCGCGGGCCCAGGAACAGGAGCGACAGCGAAAGCCCGACCTCGGCCGCGAACCCAAGTGTATAGCTGACGTAGGTGATGGCCGTGAAACCCGGGAAGAGGAAGAACTGCAGGGTCGTCGCCGACCACGTGCAGCAATGCACCATCAACACGACGCCCAGTGCCTTGGGGAGGAAGCTGGATTTGTAGACCAGGTAGCCGAGGGGGAAGACCCAGGCGCCGTAGAAGACCTGGGCAATCTGGAAGCCGTTCTTGTAGAGATACAGAAAGGTCATCGCCAGGGCCTGCAGTTGGTCGGCCGGGTAGGGCGTCAAGAAGGCAGCGCCGCTCAATACCAATGAGCTGGAGACCAGGAAAACGTCGCTGACGCACTGGATGGCGACGCCGGTCAGGTTCAACAACAGGAACAGCAAGGCCACCTCCTGGTTTACGGGCTTGAGCAGCCTGTACAGGGCCCAGGCCGTCAGAAGGAACAGCACCGCTGCGAATAGGTCGATCACGAAACCGGCCCGGAACAGGCTCGCCGACGCCGCGATGTTCGCGGCCGTCGTCGCAGCGTCCCCATAGGCAATTGTGCGGGAGCGGCCCATGACGTCCGCGACGATATGGACGACGACATAGGCCAGATACAGCGCCCCAGCCGTCCGAGCTGTCTTGGTGATGGTGTTCATGGCGTAACTCCTTGGTGTCAGAAGGTCAACTGGATCAGCTGGCCGCGTGAGGCTGCGGTTGGATCGTGTCGGTCAGGGCCGGCCCCTGGTTCAGAGCGCGCGGTGCCAGCGGTGGGGGCCTCACGCGCGGACAAGCGGGCGACCGCCGCTGGATCGAAACCTTTGGCGATCAACCAAATCGCCAGGACAAGCTCCTGCAGGGCGGAGGGCGCCAGCAGGACGACCTGCAGCGGCGACGAAGGGCCGATGATTTCGAAAAGGGCCAGCAGGCAGCCGGCCAGGTGCAACAGGATCGCGAGGATGCCCCAACCCGCCAGCCAGCGCGGGAGCAGCCTGGACCGCAGAAAGATGAGGTTATACAGCAGGGCGCCCAGGCCCCAGGCGAACAACATCACGACGTCGCGCATCCAGTCGCTCGTGGCCAGGATCATGGCGCCCAGGGTTTGAAAATAGGAGGCCTCCGGCGCCCCGCCGCGAGGAACGCCCGGCCCAGCGGGATCAGGGCCAGCAGCGCGACCCCGGCGACGATCCCGCAGACCGCCTCGACCGCGCGCAGGCCGACGGCCCAGAGCGCCAGCGCTTCGTGGTGTCTGCGCAACACCGGATACAGCCAGACCGCGATGCCCGAACAGGCCAGCTCCATGGTCAGGATCAGGAGGACGCCGCTGACCACCTGGCTGCTGTGGGTGGCGGCCGTCGCGAGATAATCGGGGGCCCTGTCGAACAAGAAAGCCAGCGCAGGATAGGCCAGGGGGCCGACGATGTCGGCGATGACGAACAATACCCCGGCGCCCAAAGCGTTCTGTCTGTAGGTGTTCATTCAGCCTCCTTGCCCGAGCGAACCGGATAGGGCTCGCCGGGCTGAACTTGAGCGATCGAGATTAACGGCAGGCCGACATCACGGATCTTCCTGAGCACGCCGTGCAGCGCGGCCTGATCGGCCACGGGTCCGGCGAGAAGCGTCGTGCCGTCCGTCTCGGCCGTGACGCTCAGGCCGTCGAACCAGCCGGCCAGCTCGGGGCTCAGGTGGCCCTGAAGGCGGATGTGGTACTCGACCGGCCGCTCCTGGTCGGGCCTGAGCGCGCCTTTGTTCGACATGGCCACTACCTAGCGGAGCCGGCGCTCCGGTCCAAAACGTCCCGAGGCAGTCCGGTGATAGGCCCTAAGAGCCAGCCGATGGCGGCACCGAGCGCCAGGAACCGGGGCACGTTCAGGCCCGCGCCGATCAGGTGATAGAGGGAAAGGTGGTCGGCATCGACCACGAGCGAAAACACCTCGATGACGCCCATGACGAGGAAGGTCAGAAGCATGGCCTTGGAGATGGGTCTTCCGCCCGGGACGCGATCCTGAAAGCGCAGCAGCAGACCGCTGACGCAGCCCGCCAGGATCAGGCCCCCGACCAACGCGGCGGCGGTCATGGGCCAGTAGGGAATGGAAAAGGCAGCCCGGTACGCGGCCGCGATGGGGGTCAGCGAGATGGCGAAATTGGCCGTCCAGAAGGCCAGGCCGCCCGCCAACGTCATCAAGGTTGCCGCGCGCCAGGACGAAGTCGTGCGAGTCATGTCGGTCTGCTCCGATCGCGTGACGAGCCTGCCGGGCGAGCAGGTGAACCGAACCCGCGCCTCGCCCGACCTAGAAACACTATGCCTCGGTTCAGGCGCGGTCGCTAGACACTTCGGTGTGGGCCGGGGTGTTGTTTTGTGGGGGACGCTGCGGTGGGGGACGACTAAATCAGGCCGAGCGCGCGGGCGCGGGCGACGGCCTCGGTGCGCCGCTGGACCTGCAGCTTTTCGAAGATCCGGCGGTTATGGCCCTTGACGGTGTCGAGGGCGAGGCAGAGCCGCTCGCCGATCGCGTGGTTCGTGAGGCCCTGGGCGATCAGCTGGAGGACCTCCAGCTCGCGCGGGCTCAAGGGCTCCACCAGCGGCGAGTGAGGCTCACGCGGAGATCCGTCTTTCAGCATCGGCGGCTCGGCGCCGAAGGCTGCCAGCAGCCCACCGGTGTAGTCCGGCAGGATGCCTCGGGCACGGGCTTCACGCAGCAACTGCTCCAGGCCCGGGCCCTCGTCGATGAACAACCGGGCGTAGCCTTCCGGCTCGGCGAGCGCCAGGGCGCGCTGCAGCGGGACGAGGGCGTCCGGCAGTGCGCCCTGCGCGTGATGGGCCAGGGCCTGCAGCGCCAGGATCTCGATGACGGTGCCAATCCGCGAGCCGGCCTCGGCGGCCTTGAGCAGGCGGTCCAACAGGCCAAGGGCTTCCGCGAGGGACGCGCGATTGCCGTGGCCGCGGGCCAGCAGGATACGCGCCAGGGTGATGTGCTCGAACTCGCGGAGGTAGGTCAGCTCATCGTCGACGGTCAGCCCTTGCGCGCTGGCCCAGCGCAGCGCTTCGTTCAGGCGGCCGTGGGCAGCCCACAGCCGCGCCCGGCGCGCCGCGATCGGGCGCACGTTTGGTGAGAAGTTGCCGTCAAAGACGCGCTCAGCTTCGTCGAGCAGCGCCAGCGCGCTGTCCGGATCGCCACGCGCCGCACGGAGGTGCGCCAGCGCCGCGCGCCAACGATAGGGGTTCTGCGGCAGGGCGGCTAGTTCGCCCAGGGCCTGGCTCGTGAGCAGGCACTGCTCGGCGGCCTCCAGGTCGTTGTGCTCATAGTGAAGCGCCGCCAGGCCGACGTGCATGTCCGCTGCGCCCTGCCGGACCCGGCTCCCCGGCTGCGTCGCCCACCCCAGACCCTGTTCGTAAGTGGCCCGGGCGTCGCGCAAACGGCCCAGCCCGATCTGGATATCCGCCAGCGTGATGGCGCCCCCGATCGCCGGGGAGTGATAGCCGGCGAGGCGCAAGTCCGCCAGGCCTTCGCCCGTCATGCGCGCTGCCGTTTCGAGATCGCCCACGGTCCAGGCGGCCAGGCCCAACTGCGTGGCCGCCCCGCCCCGCGTCAGCCGGTCGTCCTCGGCGGCGTGATCGCGCGCCCGCCGGGCGTAGGCTGCCGCCGCGGTGACGTCGCCGCGCGCCAGGGCCTGTCCGGCCTGGATCAGCGGCACCCGGCCCGGCAGCCGGCGGAATTCGTCTTCATCGACAACGACCATCCCCGCCGGCCGCGCGTGTTCAGGCGCGGCCGCCGCTGTCTCCAGCCAGCGTTCCGCATCACTCAACCGCTGCGCCACGCTCCCCATCTCGCCACAGGCCATGGACGTCAGGGCGTAGCCAGTGCTGAGCACAGGCCGGGTGCGGACCAGTTCGTCGGGCAGCATCTTGAGCCAGCTCAACAGCAGCGTGAACTGGCGGCTGCGGCTGATGTCTGGGAGGGCCAACTCGATCAGGTCCGCGGCCCGCGCCAGATCCCCGGCGGCCAGGGCATGGCGGATCGCGCCGGGCCGCTCACCGCTGTGCTCGTACCATGCGCTGGCCCGCCGATGCAGGGCCGCGACCCGCCCGGGCTGCGACTCGTTGAGATGCGTTTGCAGGACGTCGGCGAAGAGCTGGTGATAGCGATACCACTGACGCGTGTCGTCGAGCGGGACGAGGAACAGGTTGCTGCGCTCCAGGCTGTTCAGCTTTTCCTTGGCATCATTCCGGCCCGTCACGGCATCGCACAGCGGAGCGCACAGCCGATCGAGGAGGCAGGTCTCCAACAGGAAGCCGCGGGTCTGTTCAGGCAGTTGCCCGATGACTTCAGCGGCCAGATAGTCCAGGACGAAGCGATGGCTGCCTGCGAAGGCCTGAATGAAACTCGCGGCGTCATCCCGGCCCTGCATCGAGAGCGCGGCCAGCTGCAAGCCGGCGATCCAGCCTTCGGTGCGGGCCTCCAGGGCGGCCACGTCCCGTTCGGCCAGCGTCACTCCCATGACCCGCTGCAGAAACTCGGCGGCCTCGGTCGACGTGAAGCGCAGCTCGGCGGCGCGCAGTTCAATCAGCTGGCCGCGAGCGCGCAGCCGGGCCAGCGGCAGCGCCGGATCTTCGCGGGTGGCGATGACCAGGTGCAGGCCCGGCGGCTGATGCTCGAGCAAAAAAGCGACGGCCCCATCCACCGCTCTGGAGTCGAGCCGGTGATAGTCGTCCAGCACGAGGGCGAATGAACCCTCGCACGCCGCGATAGCGTTGACCAGCGCCGTCAGGGCCGCGTTGGCGGGCTGAGGTTGGAGGTCCTGGAGCGCGGCCGCCAGGCCCTGGCCGATGGCCGCGTCGATGGTCTGCAGGGCGGAAACCAGGTAGACCAAGAAGCGCTGCAGGTCGCTGTCTTCTTCATCCAGCGACAGCCAGGCGACGGGGATCTTCGGCCGCCGGCGCGCACAGGCGGCGGCCCATTCGCTGAGCAGCGTCGTCTTGCCGCTGCCCGCCGGGGCCGAGATCACGGTCAGCGGGCGCCCGAGGCCGTCGTCCAGGCGCGTCATCAGGCGCGGCCGCCGGACGACCTGCGGCCGGCTCGGGGGGATATGGAGTTTCGTGGTCAGCACGGGCGTGGACATCGCACCGTCCGTTCGTTCGTCCCAGCACGCAACGCCGGCCGGGATTGTAACTGAGGCCGCGACATCACCCCGAGCGGTGCCGCTCCCCCGCCGGTCCTGAAACCGCCCGCCGATCGAGCGTGCCCGGCGCGGCCGCCGCTCAGGGCAGATAGCCAGTCGTGATGACCAGGGTCTCCACCCGGTCGTCGTGGAGCGTGTAGAGCGCCATGAACGAGCCGTTCGGGGCGCCCTGCCAGGCGGGCTCGTCGAATTGATACGACTGCTGACATTGTAGCAAAGCCGGCCCTGGAGCGCCGGGCAGCTGAGCGTTGGGATGGGGCTGTGCTACAATCTATCGATGTGTACACAAATGAGTACACATTGGAGAGCGGCCATGCCGAAATCGGTGGGAGTCCGTGAACTGAAGACCAAGACGAGCCGAGTCCTGAAACGGGTGCGCGAGAAGCGCGAGATCGTGGATATCACCTATCGCGGGCAGGTGATCGCCCGCATCGTGCCGGTGGTCTCGCCGGCTGAGACCGCGGACCTGACGCGGGCCGTATGGGCCGACATTGATCGCCTGGCGCAGGAGATTGGCCGGCGCTGGCCGGCGGGCCAAACCGCCGCGGCGGCTGTTGCTGAGGGCCGTCGCGGATGAGCGATGTGGTTGTCGATGCCAGCGTCTGGGTGAGCCGGCTGGTCGCGGGCGATGTCCACCATGGCCGCTGCCAGGCCTGGGGCCAGACGCAGTCCGAGCAAGGCGGCCTGCTGATCGCGCCCGTCCTGGTCCTAGCCGAGATTGCGGGCGCCATCTCTCGACGAACCGGCCAGCCGGAACTGGCCGAAGCGGCGGTGGCGCAGGTCCAGCGGCTGCCCGGGCTCCGCCTGGTACCACTGGACGCCAATCTGGCGAAGCTGGCGGCCGGCCTGGCGGGCCGGCACAGCCTGCGCGGAGCAGACGCCGTCTACGTGGCGGCCGCGCAGCGGCTCCAGGTGCCGCTGGTGACGCTGGACGACGAGCAACTGCGGCGGGGCCGGGCGGTCGTGACGACCCTTGAGCCAGGCTGATCGGCTGCAGACCACATCAGGACTCATTCCGCAATCCGCTTCCCAAGTGAATGTGCCCCAACCTCAACTGGGGCATTTCTGCATTAAACGCTACTTGGCTATTGACAGCGGTGATTTCTAGTGTAATCTGAAACAAACATGTTTTCCTGGTTTACTTGTTGATTACCGGACAGAAAAGTAGTGTTATTGTTGTTGTTTTTCGGCGAGAGCGCTAAATTCCTGAAAAATATGAAATAAACATTCTGACTCCATTCACAAAGACCATGGATCACGGCAAGACACTTCACATTGATGTCAGTCAGCCCAGTGACAAGGCCCTGAATACCCTAAAGGCGCTGGCCTCCGAGCCGCGCCTGCGCATCCTGGCCTTGTTGGGCGCCGAGACTCGTTCCGTCAACCAGCTGGCGCAGCTCCTGGATATCCCTATCTCCACGGCTGCGATGCATATCAAGGAACTGGAAGATGCCGAGTTGATTCACACCGAGATGCAGCCGGCCAGCCGGGGCCAGCAGAAGTCCTGCTCACGCCGGTTTGATCAAGTGCTGCTCAAATTGCCGCCGCTGGAACGGGCAGAGGGCAAAGCCCTCGAGATCACCATGCCGATCGGAGCCTATGTGCGCTTTGAGGTCGCCCCGACCTGTGGCCTGGCTTCGGAACAAGCCCTGATCGGCACCATCGACGATCCGGTCAGCTTTTTTGAGCCGGAGCGCGTCAACGCCCAGATTCTCTGGTTCCGGCAAGGGTTCGTCGAATACCAGTTCCCTTATCGGCTGCCGGCCACCCTTCGGCCGCAGAGCCTGCAGCTGCGCATGGAGGTCTGCTCCGAAGCACCGACGCACAACGAGCAGTGGCCGTCCGACATCACGGTTTGGATCAACGGCGTCGAGGTCGGCACCTGGACCAGCCGCGGCGATTTCGGCGGGACGCGCGGCGCCCTGACGCCCGCCTGGTGGCTGGACGTCGACACGCAGTATGGCCAGTTGAAACGCTGGGAGGTGAACGGCACCGGCACGTTCGTCGATGGCCTGCAAGTCTCTGACGTGAAATTGGATGAGCTGCAACTGGGCAAACTCCCGGCCACCACCGTCCGCATCGGCGTCAAGCCGGACGCCGAGCACATCGGCGGCCTGAACCTGTTCGGCCGCAAGTTCGGGAACTACCCGGAAGACCTGATTCTTAGAATCACTTACGCCTAAGCCCGCGCCAATCGGATCAGCCGCGGCCTGGTGCCGCAGGAGGTGCGACTCGCCCCGCGACCGCCGCTCATTTCATGTTCCTTAACGCCGGTGGACGGCAGCCCACATCCCCATCGTCATCGATCGTATCTGGAGGACGCCATGTCACATTCGCTCACACCCCCCAAACTATCCCGCCGCACCTTGCTCAAGCTGCTGGGCTACGGCGCCGCCGGCGCCACTTTGGCCGCCTGCGCCCCGCCGGCGACCCCGGCCCCGACGGCCGCGCCGGCCGCGGCCACGCCCGTCCCCGAGGGCGAGATCGTGATCTGGGATCGGTCGGGCGACCTGTTCCAGGTCTTTGACGCCACGATCGCGTCATTCAACAAGAAGTACCCGAAGATCACGGTCCGGCATGAGGCCGTGGATATCAACGCCAAGCTCGCCACTACCCTGGCGGCGGGCGTCGATGTGCCGGATGGCACGTTCATTGAGGATGTGAATATCCCGACCCTGGCCGACTACTTCACCGACATCACGGACTGGATTCAGCCTTACACCCAGGCGATCGTCCCGTTCAAATTGCGCGTCAACACCGTCGCCGGGCGGGTCATCGGCATCCCGTTCGACATCGATCCGGCCCTGCTTTACTATCGCCAGGATCTGCTGGAGCAGGCCGGCGTGGACCCGGCGGCCATTGCGACGTACGACGACCTGATCACGGCCGCCCAAACCATCCAGGCTAAGCTGGGCGCAGACCGGAAGCCCATCCACATCGAACGGGCCGCCTGGGCCATCCCACTGCAACTGGAGATGTTCGCCAACCAGCAGGGCGCCAGCTTGGTGAATGAAAAGGGCGAGCTGCAGCTGGACGGCGAGCCGTATCGCCGCGCGCTCACCTGGGTCAAGAATGTCCTGGACAGTGGTGTCGGGAGCGTCCAGGAATACTTCTCGCCGGGCGATATCCAGGCCATCGACACCGATCAGGTGGCCTTCTACCCCTGGGCGATCTGGTTCGTCTACGGCCCCGAGAATCTGTTCAAGGAGAGCAAGGGCCAGTGGCGCGCCATGCCGCTGCCGGCCTGGACCGCGGGCGGCGCGCGCGGCGCCAACATGGGCGGCTCGTCCTTCGCGATTCCGAAGCAGGGCAAGAACAAGAACCCGCAGTTGGCCTGGCTGTTCTACGAACACCTGATGCTCAGCCCGGAGGGTTACAAAGCCGTCTACGGGCCCAATCAAATCTACCCGGGCGGCCTCAGCACTTCCCTGCCGGCCTACACCCCCGCCCATGCCGAGAAGCTATTTGAAAACCCCAAAGGCCTGGGCGACCAGAATCTCTGGGAAATGGCCGTCTCCACGGTCAAGGATATCCCGGCTAACTATTTCTACGCTCCGTGGTATGGTCAGGCGGCCGAGATCATCGCCGCCAACGTCCAACGGATGCAGGACGGGCAGGTGACGCCGGACGAGGCCATCGCGGCCTCCGCCGCTGACATCACGACCCGGATCATCAACCGCTAGGCGTCCGATTACACTCGATTACACCCCCGCCGCCGTGGGCTGTACCAGAGCAGGCCAGCGCCCTGGCTGGTACGGCCCCGCGGCGGCGTTCAGCAAGGAACCTTTGTGACGGCCCTTCCTGCTCGCCCGAGTCTTGGCGCGCTGCGCCGGTGGTTGGGCGGCAGCTTCGCCCCCTATGTGTTCATCGCGCCATTCTTCCTGCTCTTCGTGGCGTTTGGCCTGTTCCCGCTCCTGTACGCCCTGGCCCTGAGCTTCACCGATTGGCGCGGCGTGCGCGCGCCTGAACTAATCGGCTTCTCCAATTACATCTTCCTGCTGACCGACCAGGCTTTCTGGGAGTCGCTCGGGAACTCCCTCTACCTGTGGCTGTTGATCGTCCCGGTACAGACTCTCTTCGCCGTCCTGGTCGCGTCGCTGCTGGCTCGGCCGTTCCTGCGCTTCCGCTGGTTCTTCCGCACGGCCTACCTGATTTCCTATCTGGTGCCATTGGTGGCCATTGCCCAGGTCTGGAAAGTCCTGTTCGACCAGGACTTCGGCGCCCTCAACTTCGCCCTGCAGGCCGCCGGTTTGTCGGCGATCGGCTGGCTGACGACGCCGGCTTGGGCCAAACCGACGCTGGCGCTGCTGGTGTTCTGGAAGAGCAGCGGATTTGCCATCCTTATCATGCTGGCTGCGATCCAGGGTATCCCACGCGAGCTGTACGAAGCCGCCGCCCTCGATGGGGCCGATGGCCGGCAGCAATTCTGGCAGATCACGCTGCCGCTCATGCGCCGCGCCATCGCCTTCTACGCCGTCATCGCCACCCTGGCCGTGATCCAGATGTTCGCCGAGCCTTATGTGCTGACTCAGGGCGGGCCGTACATGAGCACGACGACGGCCGGGTATGCATTGAACCAGTATATGAAATACCTTGACCTCGGGACCGGCGCCGCCAATTCCTTCCTGTTGACGCTATTGGTCGTGGCTGTGTCAGGGATAATGCTGCGCCTGCTGCGAGCGCGCGACGAGGACTGACCGAAATGACGACTCGCCTCCCGACCCGGTCAGAGACGGCCTCCTTCCCTGCGCTAACCGGCCGCACCCTCCGCCGGTTGAACCTGGAAAGCCTGGCGCTCTACGCCTTCCTGTGCCTGCTGGCCCTGTTTTATCTCTACCCGCTGGTGTGGATGGCCTTGTCTTCCTTCAAGCTCGGGCCGGACATCGCCAGCCGGCCGCTGTCGTTTGACCTCTCCGCCGCCACACTGGATAACTACCGACTGCTCCTGCGCAACGTGCCGCTCCAGATCGGCTTCCAGAACACACTGATCGTCCTGGTGTTCAAGGGAGCGCTGACCTTGTTCTTCTGCCCGCTGGCCGGGTTTGCATTCGCCAAGTTCCGGTTCCGCGGACGGGACAGCCTGTTCTCGCTCGTGCTGGCAACGATGATGCTGCCGCCAGTGGTCATGTTGATCCCGCTGCTGCTGCAGATGGGGCGGCTGGGCTGGGTCAACACTTACCAGGCGCTGATCCTGCCCGGCGCCGTCAACGCGTTCTCAATCTTCTGGATGCGCCAGCAGATCGCCGAGGTGCCCGATGAATTGCTGGACGCCGGCCGGGTCGACGGCTGCTCCCCCTGGGGCCTGCACTGGCACATCGTCTTGCCTGTTATTCGCCCAGCCCTGGCGGCCCTGGCTATCCTGACCTTTCTGGACATCTACAACGACTTCGTCTGGCCGGTCGTGGCCGTGAACACGATCCGCATGCAGACGCTGCAGGTCATGCTCTCTGACCTGTACAACCAGATCAACAACATGCAGGTTGGCGCGGTCGGGGCCAACGCCTGGGGGCAGGTCCTCGCCGCCAGCACCCTGGCGACCCTGCCCGTGCTGGCCCTGTTTGTGGCGCTGCAGCGACACTTTATCCACGGCATCCTGTCCGGGAGCCTGAAGGGCTGAACCCCGGGATGCCCATCGACCGCTTTGGGCCGTGGTCCTGCCTGATCCCGGCTGCCTCAGGTTGTGTCTATGACCTCTCCCACCGACTATCCGCGCCCTGACTTTGATCGTTCCCACAGCTGGCTTTCACTCAACGGGACGTGGGACTTTGCACCCGATCCCGATGAGGTGGGTCTCGCCGACGGCTGGCAAATGCCGGGCGCCATCGTCTGGCTGGCCTGCATCGTCGTGCCTTTCCCATGGGAGGCGCCGGCGTCCGGCGTCGCGCAGCAGTGGCTACCAGTGGGTTGGTACCGACGGCTGATTGAACGGCCGGCGGCCTGGGAGGGCCGGCGCACGATCCTGCACTTTGGCGCCGCCCACTACGAGTGCACAGCCTGGGTCAATGGGCGCCGGCTGGGCGACCACACCGGCGGTTACCTGCCCTTCGAATGGGATATCACGGAGGCGCTGGAGCAGAGGCGGGGTGAGCTCGTGGTGCGGGTGGCGGCGCCGGTGGACAAGCGCTTCATCCCGCATGGCAAGCAGCGCAGCCTGCCGCCGGACGACTATGATGATTGCGCCTTCACGCCGAGCAGTGGGCTGTGGCAGCCGGTGTGGCTGGAAGCGCGCCCGGCCACCTACCTGGCGAGCCTGCAGTTGCGGCCCACCGAGAACCTGGACGGCATTGCGGTGACGGCTAGGGTGCAGGGGCCGCACCGCCTGGGGGCGTCCGTCACGTTGACCGTAGAAGGCCAGGCTCCGCAATCGCTGCCAATCGGCCCCAGCGGCGAACTGACCACCACTCTGGCTGTACCGGAGCCGCGGCTCTGGTCGCCGGCCGATCCGCACCTGTACACGGTTGGGGCTCGCCTGGAAAGTCAGGACGGCCCGGATGAGGTGCGCGGCTACACCGGCCTGCGGCGGATTGAGACACGTGGCGACCGCCTGTACCTGAATGGCGAACAGCTTTATATCCGCGGTGCGCTGGATCAGGGGTTCTGGTCTCAGACGATTTACGCCGCGCCGGATGGTGCGGCGCTCAAGCAAGACGTAGAGCTGGCGCTGGCGGCGGGCTTCAACCTGGTCCGCAAGCACATCAAGTTGGAAGACCCGCGCTGGCTGTACTGGGCGGACCAGTTGGGGTTGCTGGTCTGGGAGGAGCCGCCCTGTGTGGGACGGTTTACACCCGGATCGCTCGCGGCCTTTGAAGCGCAACTGGCGCCGATGGTGGCGCGGGACGGGAACCACCCGGCCATCATCATCTGGGGGCTGTACAACGAAGAGTGGGGCCTGGATTGGCAGGTGGCCGATGACCCGGCGCGGGAAAGTGCGGTCGAGCGGGCCTATGACCGGCTGGCCGCTTGTGACCGGACCCGGCCGATTGTGGACAACTCTGGTTGGTGGCACGTCAAGACGGATCTCGTGGACTGGCACTACTACGACGTTGACATGCGCTCCTGGTCGGCCGTGAGCCAAGCCTTGGCGCGGGACCGGAACGCCTGGTTTGGGCACCGCCTTTCGACGGCCCGTTGGTACGAGACCCAGTTGTGTGTGCCAGGACGCGAACATCCTGGGGTGCCCTTGCTGAATG
>CALFZO010000127.1 GCA_937952305.1 uncultured Anaerolineales bacterium
CCACGTTCCACGCCGAGAGCCCGGCCCTGGCCGTGGAGCGCATGGCCCTGCTGCTGGAAGCCGATACCCGCACCAGCGCCGCGGCCGCCCGCAAGTTGTTCGTGGCCGCGCTCGACTGGCTGATGCAGATCGGCTTCGACGCCGACGGCCGGCGGCGGGTGTTCCAGGTTGTGGAGGTGGACGAGGACCTGGCGCAGGGCGAGGTCACGTTTAACCCGCTGGTCGTCTACCGGGGCGACGGCGTCTGGGAGCGGGTGGGTGATCCGCGGCGAAAGCGCGGCGGCCACGCCGGCGCGGCCGGGCTGCCGGCCGGCTGGCGCGAGGTCTTGGCCCTGGATGAGGGACTGCGTGAACGTTTTCGGCCTGTCATCGAGCGCCGGCGGGCGGCGTTCCGGGCGTGAGCCGGTGGCTGATCTGTATTGAACGTCGGCGCACCGGGGAACCGGCGGCCGATTTCCTAAACCCAAACCTTCTCAAGGAGAAACCGACATGTTGAACCGTACCCAAAACAAAGCCCTGGAAACCGTCGAGTGGATCGGCATCGGCGTGGTGTTGATCATCACCGCCGTGATCGCTTATCAGGCGCTGGGCGGCCAGATCGTGGGCTGGATTGCTCAGGTCGCCGGTGCGATCTGAACCGCTATGCTGACCCGCGATAAGCGCCGCGGCCTGGAGGTTATCGAGGCGGCGGCCACCCTGCCGCTGATGCTGTTCATCCTGACGGCGATCATCAACCTGGGCTGGCTGGTCTACGCCCAGCAGGCCGTGCAGAACGCCGCCAACTACGGCGCCCGAATGGGCTCGACGGCCCAGGATTGCCGCTCGTGCGCGGCGGCCGGCGCCGCTTACCAGCAGGTCAGCGCCACCGGTCTGCCAAACGCCGACGTCGCCGTCCTGGCGCCGGGTGGGGTGGTGGGCAGCACGCTGCGCCTGCGCGTAAGCGCCGAGGTGCCTAACCTGCTCGGATCGCTGGCGGCGCTGCTGGGTGGCGACCTCAGCCGGCCGTTCCAGGTCTCGGCCGAGGCGACGTTCCGGGCGGAGGGGTGGTGAGGCAGTCAGCACTGGGGCAGTTGCCAGTCACCAGTTACGGATGACTGGCAACTGCCCACTGCAACGGAGACATATGTTTAGGACCCGACACGCTTACTCGACCCTCTTCTGGATCGGTTTCCTGACTTTCGCGGTGGTGCCGCTGCTGGCGCTGGCCATCAACGTCGGGCGCTGGTTCTACGCGCGGGCCGAGGTCTACAAGGCCGCCGACGCCGCGGCTCTGGCCGCCGTGCAGGAGGTGGATGTGCCGGTCTACATTGAGACCGGGCAGATCGTGATCAAGCCTTCGGCCTTCGGTCTGGCCCAGGCCTATGCCGACCTGAACGCCGGCTACCTGATCAGCCGCAAAATCTATCCGAATGTGACCGCCATCGAAGTGGATCAGGCCCGGCGCACGGTGCGCGTGAAAGTGGCGGCCGTGGCTGACGAGTTGGTGCCGCTTATCGGGAAGGTGGTGCTTTACGGCGAGGGCGAGGCCCAGGTCAGGGGACGGGATAGACCATAAGCCGACGGCGGAGCAGGGCCACACCCGGCCCCTGTAGCTGGGGACCCGACCAACGGGTCTATAATTCTCTGGCAACTCCCCGACTCAAGCCGGCTTATGAGTTTGCCATGGCCGAAGACGAAGACGCCAACCGGGCTGAAGTGACATCCGGCGCAGACCTTTCTGTCGGCGGATCCATAGTCGGCCGGGACTCCATCCAAAGCACCACGCACCAATCCAGTCAAACCGTAACTCACATTGATGGCGGGCCGGTAGCCCGCTACGCGGTCCTTGGGATCGTTTGTGTGGCGCTGGCAAGCCTCATACTCCTGGCGCTTGTGATCAACCTCGCATGGAGGCCTGATCGAAGTGCGTCAATCATGACCCCTCCAGCCACCGTGAAGGCTGGAGCAGCGCTTGATCCGACCGCGGCGCCAACCGCGAGCACCGCCCTGTCTGCTACCAACCCGGTGCCGCCCCTTGTGGAGACGCCCCTGCGCACCCGGACGCCGGCCTCATCGCCGGCCACGTCGACCGGGGCGGCCTTGACCGGCTTCGGGGCGGAGGTCACTGACAGCGGAGGAAACACCTTTCATCTCGACAATATCCTTTTCAGCTTTGAGTATGCGTTCAACGCCCATGGCTCTGTGCCCTATGTCACGCTCAAGCTTCCAGCCGGCTACATCCGCATAGCCTTTGCCGACATTGCGCAGATTGAGCGCACTCAGGAGGCAGAGCTTGGGAAGGCGAACGCCACAATCGCGGTTCGGCTCCACACTGGGAAGATCGTTGAAGGAATAGTGGGCGAGCCATTCGCCTGGGCGACTGCAGTCACTGGTCAACTCAATGGTCTGGAATTCAGGATCAGCGCGGCGGATATCCGCTCCATCGTCTTTCCGGCCAATAGTACCCCGGCAGAAGGTCACCCGGGTCATGAGAATTCGGACGAGACTGTGACGGCCTCTTTGCAGACGAGATCCGGCGAACCGTTGATCCTGAACGATGTCAGGTTGATTTGGCTGGCGAATAGCTCAGGAGCGACAGAATTTCAACTTGGCCTCGGGCAGGCCAGCGTGACAATCCAAGTTGCCCAGTTGGACAGCCTGGACGCAGCGACGGTTGACTCGCACGAGAGGCTTACGCTGTATCTGATTGACGGCAAGGTTTTGGAAGGAACCTACCTGACCGGATGGTCCCTGGCCGGCCAAACACCGCTTGGGCTGGTCCTCGTGCCTTTTCAAGAGTTGGCCCATGTTGAGTTTGCGCGACCGTGATACGCGGCAACTGGGTCGCATCGTATCGCCCAGCGTCACCTGGAAAAGCATGGCCGACCATCGAGGGGGCGGCCGGATATCTGGCGACTCAGGCCCCATCGATGGCTTCTTCAATTGCCCAAATCCAGCGACACCAGCAGCACCTGGCCGCGCTTGACCGGGCGCCTCGGAAGGCCGTCCTCCGGCTGTCTTTTCGGCGCGGCGTCACCACGGGCGGTCTGGTCCACATCCTGCGGGCTGTCTTTGATGAGCTGGCGACCGAGTACGTGCTGCCGGACGAAAGCCTGGCGGCCGGCGGCGCCCACTACTGGCTGACGCCGGCGGGCCACGGCCTGCGACTGGCGCGCGAACAGACCGGGGCCGTGCGCGGCGACGCCTACACCGACTTTCTGAGTCTGCTGCTGCCGAATGGGGTGTTGTTGTCGACAGACATTGCCGAGGACAGCTATCAGCCTGATCTGGTGCTGACCCTGACCGGGCCTGACGCCGGCATGTTGGATCAACTCGCGCCTATCCTGGAGCGCCACCTATGTCACGCCGGCTGCGAACCCCGGCCGTGTTTATAACCGGCTGTCCAGCCTCGACGCGTAAGCGCGGCTGATAAGCCATCATAGAACCAGTGGTGCTAGTTGAGCTGGGTTGACAAAAGGCATCGGATTGGCCGAAGCTTCGGTTGCCAAACCAAAAGCTGGGAGCCGACCCAATGATCACTATCGACTTTATCACGGAACTGTTCTGCAAAGCGGACGGGCTGATGTGCGGCGTGGCGAAACACCCAACCGCGCGCTAAACAAGGAGCGGAGCTGGCCCGCCGTGAACAGACAGGTCTCCTGATTATGCTACACTCGGGACGTCTGCCGCGCTTTGTCGCCGCTATGTCCTCCGAAGGACCCTCTGCCTCCCGCCCGCCCCGCCTGGCCGAACGGCTGGCCGCCGCGCGCCGCTTTGTGGGGCGGGCGGACGAGCTGGAACTCTTCAGCGCGGCGCTGGCCGCCGAGGCGCCGCCTTTTGCGGCGCTGCACCTTTACGGTCCGGGCGGCGTGGGCAAATCCAGCCTGTTGGGACAATTCGCCCGCCAGGCCGTCGAGGCCGGCCGCCTGACCGTGCTCCTGGATTGCCGCAACCTGGATGTCTCGCCGCAGGGTGTCCGGATGGCCCTGAGCCAGGCCATGGGCCTGCCCGAAGGGGCCGCGCCGCTGGAGGCGCTGGCGCGGGCCGGGCGCCCGGTGCTGCTGCTGGATACGTACGAAACACTGGCGCCGCTGGACGGCTGGCTGCGCGAGACTTTCCTGCCACAATTGCCGGCCGGCGCACTGGTGGTCATCGCCGGCCGCAATCCACCCAGCCCGGCCTGGCGGACCGACGCCGGCTGGCGCGACCTGGTGCGCAGCGTCTCCCTGCGCAACCTGCGGCCGGAGGAGAGCCGGGCCTATCTGACCCAGCGCGGCGTGCCGCCGGCACAACACGCCGCGGTGCTGGGGTTCACCCACGGACATCCTCTGGCGCTGTCCCTCGTGACCGACGTGACTGCGCAGGCGGCGGCCCACGGTGTGGACACCGCCTTCCACCCAGACCAGGCGCCCGACGTCGTGGCGTTGCTGCTCGAACGCTTTATCCAGGATGTGCCCGGCGCTCGGCACCGGTTGGCCCTGCACGCCTGCGCCGTCGCGCGCGTCATCAACGAGCCGCTGCTGCGCGAGGCGCTGGGGGAGTCGGATGTGGCGGACGTCTTCGCCTGGCTGCGCGCGCTGTCGTTTATCGAGCAGGGGCCGGCCGGCCTGTTCCCGCATGACCTGGCGCGCGAGGTGCTGGATAGCGACCTGCGCTGGCGCGACCCGCACGGGTATGCGGAACTGCACCGGAGCCTGCGCGGCGGCATCGTGCGCCGGATCACGGACGGCCAGGGCCTGGAGCAGATGCGCGCCGTGTATGATTTGGTCTTCCTGCACCGGCACAACTCAATCCTGCAGCCCTACTTTCACTGGAAAGAGTTCGGCACGCTCTACGCCGAGCCGGTGCGCCCGGACGAGCACGCGGCGCTGTTGGACCGGGTAGCCGCTTTCACGGGCGGGGCTGCGGCCGAGCAGGCCGTTTTCTGGCTGGCGCGCCAGCCGGAGGCCTGGTTCGTCATCCGGGATGTGCGCGGCCGGATGGCCGGCGTCTTCATGTATCTGGCCGTGCACGCGGCGGCGCCTGAGGATCGCCGGGCTGATCCGGCGGTAGAGGCCGCTTGGCAGTACGCTCAACAGCGCGCGCCGCTGCGCCCCGGCGACGAGGTGGCGCTCTCCCGTTACTTCCTGCAGCCGAGCGATTACCGCGAGCCGAACCCGGTGATGAACACGGCCCAGTTGGCCACGGCTTTGCGCTGGATGACCAACCCGCGCCTGGCCTGGTCGTTCAACGATCTCTACGATCCGGACCACTGGTTCGCGATGATGAGCTACTACGATTTCCACCGGGTGCCTGATCTGGGCCCGCCGCCGCCCGCGCCCAGCTCGCCGGCCGCTGCCCAACGCCGGCTGTGGGCGCGCCGCTTCGGCCTGTATGCCCACAATTGGCGGGCCACGCCCGTCATGGATTGGATTGAAAAGATCGGCGGCCGCGAATTAGCCACTGACCTGCGGGTGGAGGAGTTGGCCGCGGCCTCGTCCACCCTGCTGGTGGTGCTCTCCCAGCCGGAGTTCGAGGCGGCCGCCAAGGACGCTCTGCGCGATTTTCATTCCCTGAGCGCGCTGGCCGGCAACGCGCTGATGCGCTCACGGGTGCTCAAGGAGGCCGCCGCCGGCGGCCCGGCGGCGGCCTCGCTCCAGGAGCTCATGCGCCAGGCCGCCGAAAGCCTGCGGGCCCGCCCTCGGGACGAGAAGTTCTTCCGCGCCTTGGAGGCCACGTATCTGATCCCCGTGGCCACCCAGGAACTGGCCGCCGAACGGTTGGGGCTGCCGTTCAGCACTTATCGCTACCAGCTGGCCCAGGGCCTGGAACGCCTCGTGGCGTGGCTGTGGCAGCGCGAACTGTACGGTGCCGACGGCGCCGACGCTTGAGGACCCTTCCCTTCCACTGACAACGAGCCTCGGCTCCACATAAAACTGCCGGCGCGGCGCGGCGCTCCCTCATTTTCGGCAGCGATTCCGCTGGTGATTCGACATGGCCTGGCCCTATGCTGCGGGCAGGTTGGTTGAGCTGGCAGCGCTTACCAACCGTCAACCCCTCGCTGACCCGGAGGTCACCATGCGCACCTTCCTCACCGGCGGCACCGGTTTCATCGGCCGGCCCCTCACCCAGGCCCTGCTGCGGCGCGGTTGGAGCGTGACCGCGCTGGTGCGGGACCCGCGCAGCGCCGAGGCCCAGGCCATCCAGGCGCTGGGCGCGATCCTGGTCCGCGGCGACGTGACCGAGCGCGAGAGCTTGCGCGCGGCCATGGCCGGCGCCGACCTCGTGATCCACAACGCCGGCCACTACGAGGTCGGTGTGGACGCCGCCGGCCGGCGGCGCATGGAAGCCGTCAACGTGTGCGGCACGGACAACGTGCTGGGCCTGGCGCTGGAGCTGAAGGTCCCGCGCACGGTCTATGTCTCCTCGGTGGTCGCTTTTGGCGACACCGGCCCGCAGGAGCGAGACGAGACCTTTGTGCGCGAACACCCGCCCCGCACCTGGTACGAGCACACCAAGGCCGAGGCCCACACCCTGGCCCTGCAATACCAGGCGCGTGGGCTGCCCCTGATCATCGCCTGCCCGAACGGCGTCATCGGCGCGGACGACCATTCGCCCTGGGGGTATTTCCTGCGCCTGTACCTGAACCGCCTGATGCCGCCCATGGGCTGGGCGCCCGCTTCCTTGTTCTCTCTGGTGGAGGTAGATGACCTGGCCGCGGGCCTGGCCCTGGCCGCCGAGCGCGGCCGGCTGGGGGAGATCTACCTGTTTGGCGGCGAGACCCGGACCTTTCGGGAGCACCTCGAGATGTGGGGGCTGGCGCCGGGCGGCTTCCGGCCACTGGTCTGGCTGCCAACCTGGCTGGCCGCAGTGTCCTTTGCGCCCTTTGAGCCGCTCCTGCGCGCCCTCGGGCTGCCGGCCTTCATCTCGCGCGAGACGGCCTGGGGCAGCGGGATCAACTATGGCTACTCCAACGCCAAGGCTCGCCGCGAGCTCGGCTGGGAACCACAGCCGGCGCGCGCGATGTGGCTCAAGACCCTAGAGGGCGAGCTGGCCTGCCGGGCGCGGTCGGAACGGCGCGGCCTGGCCTCCCGGCTACGGCCGGTTGGGGCGGTCCGCCCGGCCACCACTGAGGCGGTCCAGGCTTGATCAAACGAGGGGCAGTGGTCATGCCAGCCATCTTGGATCGCCTGAGCCTTTGGGTGTGATGAAATAGACCAACTTCAAAACCGCGCCAGCCCCCGCCGCCTCCGGAAATTGAACCGGGCGGGCGGCGCGGGACTCCCCTGATCGCGGGCGGGTTGTGCGCGCCGGCGGACCACGCCTTCGGCTGGTCCGGTGGCCGTTCCCACCAGCCCACCTCTGTCTCGCAAGGGACCCGGATGAGCGTCCAAGGTATCGCGCTGACCAGCCCCGAGTTCCTGGCCAACCCCTACGCCACCCACCGCGCGCCGCTCCTGGGCCGGCCGGGGCCGGCGCGCACGCGGCCGAGGAGTGGGTGGACCTGGAGAGCGTCCGGGTGTGCGCGGAAGTCTACCTGGCCGCGGCCCTGGCCTTCTGCCAGTGAGCGCGGCCACAGCCGCGGCGGCGCCAACTTTTGCCCGGGTCCGGCGGTAGCACTCGGGAGGCGCGCCGCGTATAATCTGGCCCACGGATCGGTCCGGCGCCCTCAATCCATCGGCTGGCCGCCGGCTGGGGCAGGCACGCCGCTCCCCGCCAGGGACTTCCGGGCCGGTCGTCCATCTCACGGCCGGCCCTTTGCTTGCTCACGGTCAATCACATGCCCCGAGGCAAACGAGCCGTCTCTGCCAAAGCGAAGACCAACGGCAGCGCCAACCTGGGCTTTGAGGAGAAGCTCTGGCTGGCCGCCGATAAGCTGCGCGGCCATATGGACGCGTCCGAGTACAAACACGTCGTCCTGGGCCTGATCTTCCTCAAGTACATCTCCGACGCCTTCGAGGAGCGCCATACCTGGCTGGTCAAATCCGCCGGCGATCCCAAGAGCGATTACTTCGTCAAGGATGAGAAGGCCCGCTACCGCACAGCCGAGGACCGCGACGAGTACACGGCCGAGAACATCTTCTGGGTGCCCAAGGAGGCGCGCTGGTCGTTCCTGCAGAGCAAGGCCAAGCAGCCCACCATCGGCAAACTGGTGGACGACGCCATGGCCGCCATCGAGAAGGAGAACCCGGCCCTGAAGGGCGTCCTGCCCAAGGACTACGGCCGGCCGACGCTGGACAAGCACCGCCTGGGCGAGTTGATTGACCTGATCGGCACGATCGGCCTGGGGGATGAGGCCAGCCGCTCCAAGGACGTGCTCGGCCGCGTGTATGAGTATTTCCTGGGCAAGTTCGCCAGCGCTGAGGGCAAAGCCGGCGGCGAGTTCTACACGCCGCAGTCGGTGGTGCGCCTGTTGGTGGAGATGCTGGAGCCTTACAAGGGTCGAATCTATGACCCATGTTGTGGCTCAGGCGGGATGTTTGTCCAGTCCGAGAAGTTTGTGCTGGCGCACGGCGGCCGGCTGGGGGACCTGGCGATCTACGGCCAGGAGAGCAACGCCACCACCTGGCGGC
>CALFZO010000128.1 GCA_937952305.1 uncultured Anaerolineales bacterium
GCGGCTGTTCGCGTTCTGGTTGTATCCAAGGCACGAGCGCTGAGCGCGCCCAGCCGGGCGGCAGCCGTCAGCGCGCCGGGACCAACGCCGCTTCCAGCGTCTCCAGGATGAGAGCGCGGATGTGCCGGTTGATGGGGTAGCGGCTGAGGGTGTCCACGGACAGATACTTGGCGCCGGCCACCAACCGCACGCACTGCGGCGCCCCGCACAGGCACACAAACGGCCGGTCCATCTCCCACTCGGTCGAAGGATAAAAGAAGTTCAGCTCTTCGCCGGCGGCGATAGCACGCAGCGCGGTGACGGTGAGCGCGGCCGTGTCCACGTGGACGTTCGGCCGGCACGAGTGGTTGAGGTAAGCCAGCACGCCCAGCTCTTCGATATGCGCGTCCCGGCTGACCTGGATGGTCTGGTAGGTCGGCCGGTCCACCAGGCGGTAGTGCTCGATCTTGTGGACGACGTCGCCCTGGGCCAAGGGGAGGGTGGTGATGAGCCGGGCGCCGTAGGCGCTGCCGCCCTGGATGATAGTCAGCATGGGAACCTCCGCTTCCTGTGAACAGGGCGGGCCGCTCCGGCCGCGCCTCCGGGGGAGAGTCTCAGTACAGGTCCGGGCGCCGATCCTTAAAGACCGGGATACGCGCCCGGATCTCGTCGGCCCGGGCCAGATCGATCTCGGCCGTCAGCAACAGTTCGGCCTCCGGCCCGGCCTCGGCCACCGCTTCGCCCCACGGGTCGATCACGGCGGAGCGGCCGGCGAAGACCTCGCCCTTGGACTCGCCGACCCGGTTGCAGGCGGCGATGAAAAGCTGGTTCTCGATGGCGCGCGCGCGCAGCAGCGTCTGCCAGTGCGCGGCCCGGCGGCTGGGCCATTCGGCCGGGAGCAGGCACAGGCGCGCCCCGCCCAGCGCGTAACGCCGCCACATCTCCGGGAAACGCAGGTCATAGCAGATGCCCAGCCCGGTCAGGCCCCATTCGGCCTCGGCCAGCGTCAGGGAATCGCCGGCCGCCAGCCAGCGCGGCTCGTCGAGCATGGGCACCAGGTGGGCCTTACGGTAGACCGCGCGCAGACCGCCGTCGGCGCCGTACAGCGCCAGCGTGTTATAGGCCCGGCCGGCGCGCACTTCCAACAGCGACGACGCCAGGGCCAGGCGCTGTTCCCGGGCCAGCGTGCTCAGCCGCGCAAACATCCCCTCGCCCAGGCGGTCGGCGTGCTTGTCCCAATTCTCAAGATCATAAGCCGTGGGCCAGAGCTCCGGGAAGACCACCAGCTGCGACCCGCGCCGAGCGGCCTCGAGCGTCCAGGCGCGCACGCGCTCGAAGTTGCGCTCGGGCTCGCCGAGGTGGAGGTGCATCTGGCCGAGGGACAGGGTCAGCATAGGGTTAGCGGTCCAGGCCTGTTGGGGCGGCATTCTAGCACGATCACGGCCACTGTGACCCCCCAATTTGCCGCCGGCCCGCAGGCTGGGCCGGCCCGGCCTGGCACGTTCCTTGCGACGGACGGCTGTATCTCAGGCAGCCGACCCGTGACCACGCCGCCCCTGTACAACTGCCACGTCCACACCTTCACGGCCGAGCACGTGCCGGAGGGCTTCCTGCCGCTGGGCCTGGGCGCGCTCCTGCGCTGGCGGCCGCTGGCGGCCCTGCTCACGCAGGCCCTGCGCCACGTCAACCCGTGGGACAGCCGCGACCTGGTGGAGCGCTACGCGCGCCTGGTGAGCGTGGGCGTCTCGGCCACCCAGGCCGAGATCTTCGAGCGCGTCCAGGCCCATTACCCGGCCGATACGCGCTTCGTGATCCTGCCGATGGACATGGCCTTCATGGGCGCGGGCCGCGTGCCGGAGGACGTGGACGCGCAGCACGCCGAACTGCGCCAGTTGCGCGCCCGCCACCCGGACCGGGTGATCCCGTTCTGCGCCGTGGACCCGCGCCGGCCCGGCGCCCTGGCGCGCGCCCGCCGCTGGCTGACCACGGACGGGTTCCGCGGCGTCAAGCTCTACCCGAACCTGGGCTACTACCCGCATGATCCGGTGCTGCTGCGGCTGTACGAGTTCCTGGAGGAGCGCGGGCTGCCGGTGCTGGCCCACTGCGCGCCGGGCGGGCTGCGCCACCGCCGCCTGAGCGCCGAGGCCGCGGCCGAGTTCGCGCACCCGCGCCACTACGCGGCCATCCTGCGGCGCTTCCCGCGCCTGCGGCTGTGCCTGGCGCACTTCGGCGGCGCCGACGAATGGGAGCGCCAGCTGAGCGGCGAGGCCGAGCGGACCGGCGACGACCGCACCTGGGTGGCCTGGATCGGCGACCTGATCCGCTCCGGCGAGTACCCGCACCTGTACACCGACATCGCCTACACCGCGTTTGTGCCGGCGCCGCGCGGGCGGGCGTTCGATTACCTGGACTACCTCAAGGTGCTGCTCAGCGACGCGCGCCTGCGCGCGCGCGTGCTCTTCGGCAGCGACTATTACATGGTGGCTCTGGAGCGGATGACCGAGAAAGAGGCCTCGCTCGCGTTGCGCAGCCGGCTCGGGGAGGACCTGTTCTTCCAGATCGCACACCACAACTCGCGGCGCTTCCTGGGGGTGGAGGCCGGCTGAGGTGGCGCGGGCCGTCAGGCCGCGTCGGGCGCGGCCGCCAGCGTCTGCGTCTCGGCGTTGTGGAAGAAGGCCCAGGTCAGGACGATGGCCAGGCTGTAAAGCACGGCCGTAGAGAGAAACAGCGGCGCGAAGCCGTAGCGCGCCTGCACCACGCCGGACAAGTACGGCCCCACCGTCCAGCCCACTTCCCACATCAACTGCATCACGCTGTTGACGGCCGCGCGCTCGCGCTCCGGCGTGCGCTCCATGGCGAAGGCCGAGTAGAGCGGGTTGCTCATATTCATTAAAGCGCCCCGGATGAGGAAGGCCAGCCCGGAGAGCCAGAAGGCCGGCGCGAAGCCGACCAGCAGCAGGAAGGCCACCGAGGCGCCCTGGGTGAAGACCACGGCCCGGACCTTGCCGCCCAGGCGCTCGGCCAGGCGCGGCCCCACCACGGTCGCCAGGCCGGTGGTGATGGAGCCGAGGCTGTACAGCAGGCCGAGCTCGCCGTCCGAGATCGGGAACTTGCCTTTGAAGAACAGGGCCAGGTACGGGATGAGCGTGGCCGCGCCGAAGCCGATGATGATGTTGGGCAGCGCCATGCGCAGCACGCTCGGGCGCACCAGGTTGCGCAGATCCTGCAGGCCGAGCGGCGGCTCGCGGCGCGGACCCGGCCAACGCGCCTCGCGGATCAGCCAGACCGGCAGCAGCGAGAAGCCGCCGCCGAAGATGGCGGCCACCAGCACGGCCTGATACGCCAGCGCGCTTTCGGCGCCCACACCCAGGGCGGAACCGAACCAGGCCGGCAGCTGCCCGGCCACCAGGTTGCCGAGCGCGCCGGAGAGCGTGGTCAGCCCGAAGTTCAGGCTGAAGAGCAGCGTGCGCTCCCTTTCGCCGGAGGCCTTCATCATGAACGGCGCCATGCTCAGGAAGTAGAGCGAGTTGGCGACGCCCATGACCGCGGCCATGGCCATCATCAGGAAGGGCGTCGCGCCGGTCACCAGGCCCCAGGCCGCCAGCGTGGCCACGCTCAGCCCGATCAGCATGGCGCGGCGCGCCCCGATCCTGTCGGACAGCAGGCCCATGGGCACGCCCACCAGCAGCGCGGCCCCGGACGGGATGGCGTTGAGCAGCCCGATGAAGTCGAAATCGAAACCGCGCGTGCGCAGGTAGATGTTGAAAAACAACTGGAAACCGGACTGGGTGATGCCGCTGATCACGGTCGCCAGCAGGAACAGGCGCGCGTTGGGCTGGAACTGCTCAAAGTAGCGCAGGAACGGCAGCGCTTTCAACCAGCGCAGCAGGGCTTGGGCGAGGCTCATGCTTCAGGCTCTTTCCAGACGGAGTGGCAGTGGTAGCGCGCGCGCAGCGCTTGGGTGCGCGGGTCGTCGTCGATGCCGATGGCGGCCAGGCCGATGATAACACCCCCGGCGCGCTCCAGCAGCGTGACGGCCGCGCTCATCTGCGCGCCCGTCTCCACCCACTCGTCCACCACCAGCACGCGCGCGCCCGGCCGCAGCGCGTCGCGCCGCAGCGCCAGGGTCTTGGGCCGGCCGGTGTAGTCCACCAACTCGACCTCGTCGGCGGCGACGGGCAGCCGGCCGCCCTTGCGCACCGGCACGAAGCCCTTGCCCAATTGCCAGGCCACGGCCGTGCCCAGGATAAAGCCGAGCGCGTCGATCCCGGCCACCACGTCCACGGCCGCCGCGTCGAACGGCCGGACCAGGTCCGCCACCAGGGCCGCGAAGGCGGCCGGGTCGGCGAACAGCGGCGTCACATCATAGCGGTTCCCGGTCGTGCGCGTATCGATCAGGGCCAGGTAGTTCATCGGACGCCGAGCGCCGCCAGGGCCGAGCGCACGGCGGCGGCGTCCAGGCCCGGCCGGAACTGCACCCCGGCCATCCCCAGCGCCTGCGCGGCGGCCACGTTCTCCAAGACGTCGTCGACGAACACGGCTTCGGCCGGCGCCACCTGCAGCCGGTCCAGCGCCAGCCGGTAGATGGCCGGGTCCGGTTTGGCCAGGCCCACCTCGGCCGAATACACCAGGTCGTCGAAGGCGTCGCCGTTGAGGTGCGCCGCGTGCACGGCGCGCGTGCCCGGCCAGGCGTTGCTGAGGATGCCGGTCTTGTAGCGCGGGCGCAGCGCGCGTAAGTAGTCGATCAGCGCTTGATCATAGCGGTCGCCGCTCCAGAAGTCCGCGCGCAGCTGGGCCAGCTCGCCGGCCGAGAGCCGCAGCTGGCGGCCGACCTCGGCCCAGACCTCGTCCAGGCTGGCGCGGCCGATTGTGGCCGGCGCGGCGTAGCGGTTTTCGAACACGATCTTGGCCAGGCCCCAGTCTGGCAGGCCGAAGCGGCGCTCCCAGGCACGGCGCGGCTCCAGGTCCTCGGTGCGCACCAGCACACCACCGATGTCAAAGATGACGGCCCGAATTGGCATGACCTCGCCTCCACAGTTTACCGGAACCAGGGATTGTAAATTGTTTTTTGGCCGGCCGCGCCGCGAATTCAAGTACAATCAGTTGGCAGACATTCCCAAGGCAGGCCCCATGCAAAGCTCCGTGCTGACCGATGCGCAGGCGCAAGTGCTGCGCGACGAGAAAGAAATCTTGGCCAACGTCCGCCTGGCGCTGGCCGAACTGGGCGTCTCGCGTGAGGCGCTGGCCACGCTGCAGACGGCCATCCTGCAGCTGGACGAGCTGTTCCTGATCGTGGTCGTGGGCGAGTTCAACGCCGGCAAGAGCGCGCTGCTCAACGCCCTGCTGGGCGAGAAGGTGCTGGCCGAGGGCGTCACGCCGACCACGTCGCGCGTCACCCTGGTGCGCTGGGGGCCGGAGGTCGCCGAGCAGGTGGCGGACGAGGGCTTCGCCACCTTCACGCACCCGCTGCCGCTGCTGCGCGAGCTGAACATCGTGGACACGCCCGGCACCAACGCCGTCATCCGCCAGCACGAGCGGCTGACGGACGACTTCGTGCCGCGCAGCGACCTGGTGCTCTTCGTCACCTCGGCCGACCGGCCGCTGACCGAGAGCGAACGCCAGTTCCTGGAGCGCATCCGCGCCTGGGGCAAGAAGATCGTGCTGGTGCTGAACAAGGCTGACATCTTCGAGACCGACGCCCAGCTGGCGGAGGTGCGCGCCTTCGTGCTCGAGCACACGCAGGCCGTGCTGGGCGCGGCCCCGGAGTTCTTCCCGGTCTCGGCCCGCCTGGCGCACAAAGCCCGGGCCGCCGACACGCCGGACGAGAACCGGCGCCTGCGCGCCCTCAGCCGCCTGGACGCCCTGGAGCGCTATATCACGGCCACGCTGGACGACAGCGCGCGCCTGCGTCTGAAGTTCGACAGCCCGGTCGGCGTCGCCGGGCGCCTGGTGGAGGCCGCCTGGGCCGAGGCGGAGGCGGACGCCGCCGCCTTGCAGGACGACCGCGAGACCGTGGAGGCCCTGGACGCCGCCGTGGCCGGCTATGAGCGCGAGCTGGCCCAGGAGCTGACGCCGCGCCTAGCCGAGGTGGAGAACATCCTGCTGCGCCTGGAAGCGCGCGGTAACGACTTTTTCGACCGCGTGCTGCGGCTGACCAATATCCTGCAGCTCACGCGCGGCGACGCGGTGCGCGCCCAGTTCGAGAAGGAAGTGCTGGGCGATGTGCCCCAGCAGATCGAGCAGCACGTGCGCCGCCTGATCGACTGGCTGGTGGACAAGGACCTGCGCCAGTGGCAGGCCGTCATGGGCTACCTGCAGCGCCGTCAGGCGCGCTACACCGAGCAGCTGGTGGGCGAGGCCACCGCGCCGCTGGAGGCCCGCCGCCGCGCTCTGATCGACTCGGTCGGCAAGACGGCCCAGACGATTGTGGAGACGTACGACCGCGAGAAAGAAGCGCGCGAGCTGGCGTCCGGCGTCGAGACGGCCGTGGCGCAGACCGCGCTGCTGGAGGTCGGCGCTGTCGGCCTGGGCGCCCTGATCGTCAGCCTGTTCGCGTCCTCGGCCATCGACATCACCGGCGTGCTGGCCGCCGGCCTGATCGCGGTGGTGGGGTTGTTCGTCATCCCCTACAAGCGCAAGCAGGCCAAGGACGAGTTCACGACCAAAATGGTGGCGCTGCGCCGGACGCTGTTGGACTCGCTGACCACGCAATTCCAGCACGAGGCCGAGAACGCCGTGACGCGCCTCAAGGAGGGGGTCGCCCCGTACACGCGCTTCGTCCGCGCCGAGCGCGAACGCGTGGACAAGACGCAGACGGTGCTGGAAGGGTTACGCCAGAAGATCTCGGCCTTGCGGGCGCGCATCCAGGTGGCGCTGCCGGTCCAGGCGGGCACACGCGAACTCAGCGCCCCGGCCGTCGCCGAGTGAACTCCGGCCGGCATCCAACCCAATCGGGCAAGACCTGGGTCCCGGCCTGCGCCGGGACGCCATGAACCTACTTGCCGGAGGCACCCCTTAGCTGACCGGCCAGACGTGCGAGACCTGCTTGGGGAAGAGGCTGTCCAGCAGCAAGCGCGTCTTCTCTGAGCCGACGCTGCAGTCGCGGTAGACCTGCTCGAGCTCGTCCAGCGAGCGGTGCCCAAACAGCAGATGCAAGAAGGTCAGGTCCGGAAAAGACGCGTCGCGGTGCGCCTTCGACTGCGGCTGCCACGCCTCTACGCTCAACCGTCCCTGCTCGAAGCTCAGCCGCACCCCGCTGCGATAGAAACTCAGGCTCAACTCGCCGGTGTAGCCCGGGGCCAGCGAGGCCGCCAGGCGCGCCTCCAGCACGGGCGTGATGTGGCGCAGGAACCCGGCGACATCGGGCACGCGCACGTACCAGGCGTACGGCTTCCACTCGTGGCGCAGATGGTCCGCCGCCGCCCGGTAAGCGGGATGCTCCACGCCCAGGTCGAAGACAAAGGCATCCAGCGGCTTGGCTTCGCGGGCCGCATAGGTTTGGCCGGTGCTCCACAGGTAACGGATGACGCTGGGTGTGACCGCCAGCCAGGAAAGGCCGGCCTTCAGTTCGTAGAAAGTGCAGGCCAGCCCCGCCCCCCACAGCATCACCGGCAGCGCCAGCACGCCCACCGGCTCGCCGGCGGCGGTCTCAATCACGCGCAGTTCGCGCCGGTTGATATTGAGCGGGCTTTTGCCGGTCAGCTCGTAACGCCAGAGGGCCTCATCCCACACGCAGGCCGCCAGGTCACGGCGGCTGGCCTGGGCGTACAGCTCCCGCCACAGCGGCAGGTCCGCGGCGGTGGCCGGCCGGATGACGTACGGCTCGGCCTCGCCCTCCGGCAGCTTGGGGACGTGCGGGGCATAGCCCAGGCGCGCGCCGCCCAGCCACAGCCCCATCTCATAGCCGAACTGGCGGTAATACCACGGGATGCCCGTAATCGCCTGGACGAGTTCGCCGCGCGCCGCGCTCCACGCATGGATGATTTCGAACTGCTTCCGGACCAGGCCGCGGTTGCGGTAGGCGGGGTCGGTGGCCACCAGTTCAGGCCGCCCCACGCCGAACGGCAGCCCGGCATAGGTCCAGGTCTGCGAGATCAGGTTGAGCGAGGATGCAATCCGGCCGGCGCGCGTGTCCTCCACCACCGTGAAATCGCCGGGCGCGAAGGTGGGGTGGGCGCCGCTGGCCAGGTCGCGCGTCCAGGCTTCCAGGGCCTGCTGCACCAACGCGCCCTCGTCTTCGCCGTGGAGGCGGGCGTTGAACTTGGCCAGGGCCTCGGCATCGGCGGTGGTGGCGCGGCGCAGCACCAGGCCGTCGCCGAGATCGAGGGGCAGGTCAACTGGAACGGAGGTTGTCATTCATCACCTCAATGGCCGGCGTTCAGGCCCGCAGGGCGCGGACCAGTTCAGCCTGGGCCTCCGCCGGCAACGCGCGCAGCGCGCCGCGCAGGATGGCATGGGTATTGTGATCGGAGCGGCTGGCGTGTTCCCGCACGAAGCGGATAACGGCCGACGGGTTGCGGGCTGCCAGGGCCTGCAGCGCGGCCACCACGGCCTGGCGTACGGCCGGCTCACGTTCGCCCATCAGGCCGCGCAGCCCGTCGAGGGCGGCGGGCACATCGTCCCAGCGCCGGTCCCGGGCCAGGGCCGCCAGCACGGCCACGCCAAAGCGGCGCAGCCAACGGTTGGGGGCCTGCGTCCAGCGGCCGGCGCGCTGCACGGCTTCGTACGCGGCCGAGGCCAGCAGCGGGCCGAGGGCGTGCTGGGCCAGGGCGTCCGCCGTCTCGCCGCTGTCCAGCTCCGGGAGCCAGGCTTCTACCAGCGCCCACACCTCGGGGGCCAGCTGCGGCGCCACCAGCCCCAGCACCTCGGCGGCCAGGCGCCGCTCCTCGCGCGTGCCGGCCGTCCAGAGCGCCTCGGCCAGCGCCAGGCCGTGGGCGGGCGAGGCCCGCACCGGCCGCCGCAGCGCGGCCACCACGGCGCGCAAGACCGGCGCCGGCGTCTTCAACTCGTTGGGCGGGGCGCTGTCCGTGAGGCGCGGGCTGTAGCGGTGGGCGTGGTCGGCGTAGTGCTCCAGCAGCCGCCGGATCGCGGCCGCGCAGTCCGGCGGCTCGGCCAGATCAGCAGCGGCTGCGGCCGCCTGGGCGCGCAATTGCACAGGGTCGATGGGCATGGCGACGCCGCGTCAGCACTCTGACAGCCAGGCCTCCAGCCGCTCTTTCACGGCCGGCCACTCGCTGTCGATCAGGCTGTACATCACCGAACTGCGCCGGTAGCCATCCGGCAGGACCAGGTGGTTGCGGAGCACACCCTCGCGCTGCGCGCCGATCCGCTCGATGGCGCGCTGGGAGCGCTCGTTGCGCAGGTCGGTCTTGAGCTGGACGCGCACGCACCGCCAGGTCTCGAAGGCGTGGCGCAGGAGCAGATACTTGCATTCCGTGTTGACGGCCGTGCGCTGATAGGCCGGGGCGTACCAGGTGCCGCCGATCTCCACGCCGCTGTGCTCGCGCCGGATATCCAGGAAACGCGTGGCGCCCACCACCCGCTGGTCGGCCAGGTGCACCACCGCGAAGGGCAGGTCGGTGCCGCGCGCCTGGGCCGCCAGCACATCGCGGACCCAGCGCAGCATGCCGGCTTCGTCGTGCACGGGCGCGTAGACCATGAAGCGCCAGATCATCTCGGACAGGCCGACCGCCGTCAGGCCGGGGACGTGCGCCTCGGAAAGCGGCTCCAGCCGGACGACGCGGCCGGTGAGGGTGAGGGGTTGAACGTCGAACATATTCGTCTGGCCGGCCCGACTTTGTGTCCGGGCGTCTCCGTGGCCGTCCTCCTCTAACAAGCTCCGGTTGCGTTTACGCCGCCCGCCCACCCCCTGCCCGGCTGGCTCCGCTTACAAGTACAGCACCGGCCGCAGGCGGCGGTAGGCGGCGTCCAGGACGGGCCGCAGCCAGATATCGCGGAAGGGCGCCTCGTGCGCCTGGAACTCGGCCGGCGAGGCGTAGGCCGCCCAGCCGAGCACCTCCTGCGTGAAGCGCCACATCAGCGCGTGGTCCATCAGCTCGGCCCAGTCGGCGTCGGTCCAGCGGGCATCCACGCGCGCCGCGATCTCGGCGCGGTACAGGGCCACCAACTCATCCGGCGTCACCGGCAGGTCCGGCCGGCCCCAGCGCGCGGCGTTGACAAAGGTCACCAGGTCCAGCACACCCGGCCCCACCCCGGACAGCTGCCAATCGAAGACGACGATCTCGTCGTCCTCGTGCAGGGCGACGTTGCCGGGCTGGAAGTCGCCGTGCAGCAGCGTCGGCGGGGTGGCGCGCAGCTTGTCCGCCATCTGCTCCACCTGGGTCAGCATCTGGCCCAGGCTGGTGAGCACTTCCAGCGAACCCGTGATCAGGCGGTGATGGTCGTCGACCATCATCTTCTCCATGGCGCCGACCGCGGCCATGACGTAGATCTCGAAATCGTTGGCCAGCGGGCGGGCCAGCCACGGGTAGACCGACAGGTCCTCGGCTAGGTTCCAGAAGCGCTCGTGCAGGGCGGCCAGCGCCCGGATCGCGCGCCGGTAGTCGTCGGCCGTCCAGTCGGCCGGAGCCAGCTCCACGTCCACGGCCTCCAGCACCAGCCAGCTGCCGGCCGGGTCGGCCGCGATCAGGGCCGGCGTCTGCATCGGCAGCTGGGGCGTCAGCGAGCGATAGAGGCCCACCTCGCGGATGCCGCCGCTCGCCAGCCCGGCGCGGTTCACGCCGCGCGGCTGCTTGACCACGCAGTCCACGGTCAACACCTGGCCGCGCTGGGCGCCGCCGCCCAGACTGCCGGCCAGGTACTCCACCCGCAGGCCGCGCACCTGCGACGGCCGGCTGCCGCTGGCGTCCGCGGCCGTCTCCAGCGGCAGTTCAGCCAAAGCTTGGATCGTCAACGACGAGTCCGCGAAATAGCGGCGCAGGCCGGCGGTCAGTTGAGCGGTGGAAAAAGGCCACATACACGCGTCCAGAAAGTAACGGCGGGTCCGGCTTAAGTATCCGTCGAGTCGGGCATTTTGCCAAAGTAGGCGCGCAGGAAATCCTCGGCCGCCTGGCCGGGCTCCACCAGGTCGGCTTTGCCCTGCGAGACCAGGTAATGGCGGTGGTCCAGCACCCACAGGTAGAGGTCGGTGGCGGTGCGTCCCGGAAAGGCCTTGAGGATGCCGGCTTCCTGGGTGACCTGGACGATGGGCAGATAGACCGCGTCGTACCAGTGGCCGACCGCCTCGTCCTCGCCGATATCACGCTGGAACTCCAGCCCCATGAAGTAGCGGTGGACGGCGATGTGCTCGAGCAGGCGGTCGTAGCCGCCCAGGATGGTCACGGCCAGGTCGGCTTGCGGGCGCAGCCGGTCCAGGCCGGTGCGCTCCAGGAACTCCACCCGGGCGCCCAGGATCTCCAGATCGTCCGGGTTGAGGTCGGGCGTCACCGGGACGCGCACCGCGCACTCGCGCACCTCGGCCTCGATGGCCTCCGGGCCCTTCTCGCGGGCCACCGAGACCCGGTGATGGCCGTCGACCACGAAGTACACGTCGCCGACCTTGTAGAGCAGGATCGGCGGCAGGCTGAGGTCCTGATACCAGGCGCGGCTGACCTTCTGCCAGCGCTCGGCCATGAAGTCCTGCTTGGGCAGAAAGGCGCGGTCGAAGTCGCGGTAGCGGTCGACGCTGCCCAGGATCTTGTCGATCGCCACGGTCTGCACGCCGCGGTAGATCGGCCCGCCGATGTGGAGTTTCTCGCGCACGGCTTCGAAGGCCAGCAGGTCGTTGGGCTGGCCGGTGAGGAAGGCGAAGAGCCGGCGGAAGAAGGCCTTGACGCGCGCCGCCGCGAAGTCGGCCTGGGTCCGCCAATCGAGATCGGCGTTGTCAGACATAGTCCCTGCCAAACTCCAGGACCCGGTACGGGTAGACGTTGATGACCTGGGTGTGCCGGTAGCGCGTCAGCGTGGGGATGTCGTTGCGGTACACGTGCGAGTGCCCGTGCAGCAGGTAGCGCGGGCGGAAACGGTCCATCACGGTCAGGAAGGCGTCGAAGCCGATGTGGGCGGAGTCCTTGCCGTCGTGGATGCCGCGCGGCGGCGAGTGCGTGATGAGGATATCCAGGAAGCGCCCATAGCGCGCCCGGTTGACGAGCAGCGCCGGCGTCAACTGCAGCACTCGCTGGGACATCTCGGCCTGGCTGTACTGGTGCGGGCCGGGATTGTAGCGGATGGAGCCGCCCAGGCCGGCCAGCAGCAGGCCGCCGGGCAGAGCCGGGACGCGCACGCTCGTCGTCTCCACGGCCTCACAGCCCTCCGCCCGACTGATGATGCGGCCGTCGCTCAGATACTGGGAGGGCTTGTCGTGGTTGCCGTGCACGTAGTACACGGGTTTGTTGAGCATAGTGACGATGAACTCCAGGTAGAAGAACGGCAGATCGCCGCAGCCCACCACCAGGTCCACGTCGCCGAAGCGGTCTTTCACGCGGACGTTGTAGAGTGACTCGACCACTTCATCGCTGAGGGCCAGGATCTTCATGCGTTTCTGACAGCTGTTCTTCGCTTGGAGGGCGCCGCCGTTTCAGGCTGAGGCCGGCGCCGGCCTCGCTCAGTGGTTCACACGCCCAACCGCGTGGCGGCGGCGCTGAAAGGCCAACGCCCCTTCGACGCACAGGAGCGCCGCCCGGTTCATCGCCTGCGGATCGACCGGGTCTCAGCGCCACTCGCGCCCGTAGTTGACGCGCAGTTTGTCCAGGACCGCCTGTTCCAGGTCGACGCCGGTGAGGCTGGCCAATTGTAAGAGATAGAGCGTCACGTCCGCCAGCTCGCCGGCGAGTTTAGCCGGGTCGGCCGAGTCCCGCCACTGGTATAACTCCAGGACCTCGGCGGCCTCGATCGCCAGCGAGGCCGCCAGGTTGCGCGGCGTCTGCGGCTTGGGCGTGTCGGCGGCGTACCAGCCTTTGGCCTCCACGAACGCGTGCATGGCGGCGGTCAGTTCCGCGAGGGTCATGCGTCTGCTCCGGGCGGCCGCCGGACAGGGGCGGGCCGCCCCAAAAAGAAACCGGCCCCGTGTTCACGCGGAGCCGGCCTCAAGAACGGGCGGACGTGAGGTTACCCAGCGGCCGGGGTTTTGTCAACGGCCGCGGGGGACGCTATTCCGTGGACTTCTTGCGCGGGGCGGCGCGCTTCTTGGGGGCCGGCGCGGCGCCGTCAGCGGCAGCCGCCTTCTTGGTGGTCGTCCGGCGCTTCGGCTTGGGGGCCTCGGCGGGCGCGGCCGGCGGCGCCGCTTCCAGCAGCGTGCTCACCAACGAGTTGTCGCCGCCGAACTGGTTGGGCGTGTAGGCGTCGGCCTGCCAATCGTTGTGCCAGTGGCCGTTGTTGTCGAAGTAACGGAACTGGTAGGAACGGCCGCCATCCAGCGGGAGCGTGCTGCCCCACGAGCCATCGGTGCCGCGCGTCATCGGGTTGGCCGCGATGCTCCAATCGTTGAAGTCCCCGACCAGATACAGACGGTTCACGCCCTCAATCGCAGGCATGGTGAACGTGACTTCGACTTTGCCGTTTCCGAGCTGGCGTTTAGTCAACATAAATGTCCTCCTTGTAGAACTCCGCGATTATAGCAGTGCCCGAGTCAAATCGCCTTGACAAAGACTTAATAAGGCCGACCCAGTTTTCGGGCAGATTGCCGGAGTTGAGCGCCCAGCCTCAACCCGAGGCCAGGCCGGCGCGCCGCGCGCGCAGCCAGGCCCGCCCGCCCAACAGCCAGCGTTGGATGCGCCCGGCCAGCCATTCCGGCGGATCATAGTCCGCCACCGGGAACGGCGCCAGCCCAGCCGCCTGCAAGACGCCATTGGCCGCCTCCAGGCCGCTGACAGCCGCGCGCTCCAGGAACAGGGCCGGCCAGGCGCCGCGCACCCAGTCGCCGCACGCCCACAGGTTGGGCCAGGGCGTGGCCACGCCCAGCCAGCGCTCGGCCTTGTCCACGGTCAGGCGTGTGTGGACGGCCGGATTGCGCTGCAACACCTGGTGGATGGCGCCGCCGCGCACCTCCGGGAAGGCGCGGTAGAGGTCGGTGAGGGCGTGCGCCAGGATGACGGCGTCCGGCTGGGCGAAAAACTCCGGCGACCGGTACAGGTGCATCTCGACGACGCTGCCGCCGGTGGCGCGCGCCCAGGCGGTGTAGTCGGTCTGGAAACGCTGCAGCCAGAAGAAGTTATCCACGCTGAAGTCGCCGGTGAAGATACCGCCCTCCGGACCATCGCGCGGCGGCCGGTCCAGCCAGACGCGCACGGTGCCGTTGAGCAGGCCTTCCGGCCAGGTCAGCGGCGCGGCCGCCGCTTGTGTCACCGGGCTGGCAAGGAGCAGACGCTGCGCGGCCGGCGGATCGGTGGCCAGGACGACGTGCTCGGCCGGCAGGGCGCGCAGCCCGCGCGGGGTCTGCGTAATGACGCGCCAGGGCGCGCCCGGCTCCAGGCGTTCGGCGGTGTGGCCGAGCAGCAGCTCGCCGCCGCGCTCCGCCAGCTGGTCCACCAGAGGCCAGATCAGTTCGGCGCCCGGATCACCGGTGAAGTGGGCGAAGCGCAGCGCGTCGCGGCGCAGCAGGCTGAAAAAGCGCAGGGTCGCCAGAAAGGCCGCCAGCGAGATTTTCTCCGGCGGGCTGGCCAGGCCGCTGCGCGCCAGGCCCACCAGCAGCGCCCGCAGGCGCGGCGACCAGCCCTGGAAGAAGTCCTCCAGCGCCTGGCCCTCCAGCGGGATCAGGCGCTCGAAGGGGTCCAGGGCCACGGCCAGCATCAGGCCGCGCCACACCCAGGGCAGCGCCAGCCAGTCGCGCGGGCCGAGCATCGCCAGGAAACGGTGACTGCCGAACAGTTCCAGATAGTGCAGCGGCGGCGGCAGGAAGGCGTGGCTGATGGCGCTGCCGATCTCGCACCACCGGACGCGCCCACCCTCGGCGTGGATCCAGGCCTGTTCGCGCGCCGGGCTGATGCCGGGTGCCACGCCGAAACGCTCCAGCGTGGCGCGCAGGTTCTGGTAGTTGTTCCACAGGCCGTGGATGCCGTGCTCGGGGTAGAAGGTCTGCGTGTGGCCGCGCAGGGTGACGGTGACCGCGTCCGCGCCGGTCCCCGGGGCGGACGGGTGAGGCGCCCCGCCCCACAGGCGCCCGCCGGGGTAGACGGCGTCCGCTTCCAGAACGCGCACCGGCAGGCCGCGCTCGGCCAGGTGCAGGGCGGCCGTCAGCCCGGCCAGGCCGGCGCCGATGACGACGACTTCCGGAAGTGAATCGCTGGGCACGCCGTGATTGTACCCCCTGGCCCAGCCGGCGCCGGTTACAGCAGGAGCTGATCGCGCAGACGCTGCCCCACTTCGGCGCTCACGCCGGCCGCGTCGCGCAGGTAAGCCTCCACCGAGCCGTAGCGGGCGCGCAAGTGGTCCAACAGCCGCTCGAGCGAGGCCGGGTCGGCGCTCATCACCGGGCGTAGTTCCTCCGGCGTGATGCCGATGGCGCGCAGGCGCTGGACGTCCTCGCGCGCGGCCCGCATGATCTGGTCGTAGGCCAGGTTGCTCAGGCTGTAGTCGGCGACCACGACGTCTTCGGGCACGCCCAGCACCAGCAGCAGGAAGGCGATGGCGAGGCCAGTGCGGTCTTTGCCGGCCGTGCAGTGCAGCAAGGCGGGCTGATTGTCCGGCTCGGCCAGGCGCCGCAGCAGGCCGCCGAAGTACTCGGCGCGGGTGTCGGCCAGGTGCACATAGTTTTCAGCCATGACCTCGTCCAGCTCGGCGCGGCGGAAGAGCAGCGTCCGCAGCCAGGCGGCGGTGTTGCCGTCGCTGTAGGCCGGCTGGTTGAGGTACGTCACGTCGCCGGGCAGGCGGTCCGGATAGCGGCCGGCCTCCTTGGGCGTGCGCAGGTCCAGGACCACTTTCAGCCCCAGCCCGGCCAGCGCCGGCAGATCGTCGGCGGTGAGGTCGGCCAGGCCGCCGGAGCGGTAGACGCGGCCCCAGCGCACGCGCCGGCCGTCGGCGGTGCGGTAGCCGCCGATATCGCGCAGGTTGACCGCGCCGGCCAGCGGCACAAAGCGCTCGGCGACCAAGAGGCGTTCGCCGTCGTCGAAGGCCACCTCAAAGTAGCGGCGCTCGCCGCCGTGGGCCGGGCCGAGCTCAGCCAGGTTGGCCGGCGCGGTCGCGGCCACGGGCGTGACCCGGTCGATGGCCGACGGGTGCTCGCCCGCGAACACGCGCGCGCCACGGGCCGGGCCGGACCAGTGGGCGCGCAGTTCCCCGTCTTCGGCGCGCTCCAGCCAGACGTCCTCGGCTGGCCGGCGGAGAAGCGCCGCGGCCGGGGCATAGCGGCGCGGCCGGCGCGTGCCGAAGACCACGAACGCCACCAGCGCGGCGGCGAAGACGCTCAGCGCGCCCCAGGCCATCTTCTTGCGGGTCGACGTCATTCGTCTCCTGGGCCTCTCTCCAGCGGCGGCCGTTGACACCAGTTCCAGCCCCGGCCGCCGGCAGACAACAGGGCGCGCGGGCCGATGTGCACCCGCGCGCCCTGGGCAATCAGGCGGGAGTTGGGCCGCGCCGGATCAGGCGGGCACGTTCAGGGCTTCGGCCGCCTTGCGCAGGGCGGCGGCGCGCTCGGTGTTCTCCCACGGGGCGTCGATGTCGGTGCGCCCGAAGTGGCCGTAGGCCGCGGTCTTGCGGTAGATCGGCCGGCGCAGGTTCAGGTCGCGGATGATGGCGCCGGGGCGCAGGTCGAAGTGCTCGGCCACCAGCTTGGCCAGCGCCTCGTCCGGGATCTTGCCGGTGCCGAAGGTCTCGACGTTGATGCTGAGCGGGCGCGCCACGCCGATGGCGTAGGCCACCTGGATCTCGCAGCGGTCGGCCAGGCCGGCGGCCACCACGTTCTTGGCCACCCAGCGGGCGGCATAAGCGGCCGAGCGGTCCACCTTCGTCGGGTCTTTGCCGGAGAAGGCGCCGCCGCCGTGGCGGGCCATGCCGCCGTAGGTGTCCACGATGATCTTGCGCCCGGTCAGGCCGGAGTCGCCCATCGGGCCGCCGATGACGAAGCGCCCGGTGGGGTTGACGAAGATGCGCAGATCGTGGTCGCGCAGCCCTTCCGGAATGACGTGATCGATCACGCACTCGATGATGGCCTCGCGGATCTCGTGCTGGCTGATCTCGGGGGCGTGCTGGGTGCTGATCAAGACGGTGTCCACGCGCTTGGGCTTGCCGAAGGCGTACTCTACCGTCACCTGGCTCTTGCCGTCCGGGCGCAGCCAGGGCAGCATGCCGCTCTTGCGCACCTCGGTCAGGCGCCGGCTGAGGTTGTGGGCCAGGTAGATCGGCAGCGGCATGAGCGCCTCGGTCTCGTTGCAGGCGAAGCCGAACATCATGCCCTGGTCGCCGGCGCCGACCTTCTCGATCTGGTCCTCGGTCATCTCGCCGGACTTGGCCTCCAGGGCGCTGTCCACGCCCAGGGCGATGTCGCCGCTCTGCGCGGCGATCGCCACCTGCACGCCGCAGGTGGTGGCGTCGAAGCCCTTGTCGCTGCTGTCGTAGCCGATCTCGCGGATCACGCGGCGGGCCAGGTCGTCGAAGTTGACGAAGGCGTGCGTGGTGATCTCGCCCAGGAACATCACGAAGCCGGTCTTGGTGGCCGTCTCGCAGGCTACGCGGCTCAACGGATCCTGCTCCAGGCAAGCGTCCAGCACCGCATCGCTGAGCTGGTCGCACATCTTGTCGGGGTGGCCTTCCGTCACCGATTCAGACGTGAACATTAGCTTGGGCGAGGACATGAAGGTCGTGCTCATCTACGTTTCTCCTTCTGCAACAAAGAAGCCCCTTCAGGCGAGAAGGGGCACAACAGGGCGAGTGTGTGGACCCTCTCATCTCCCAGATCTGGACGACTGGCAAGTCGCCGCACTGCCGGAATTGGCACCGCGCGTCACGGTCGGTTACGCCGACGTGACGCCGGTTGTCGAGGCTTCAACGGGCCGGTCCCTCCGCCTCTCTGGATAAGAGAACCTGACAGGCTATGGAATTGGCGAACAGAGTTTATCATCCGCGCGGAGGCGAGTCAATGGAGGCAGGGGCCGCGCGCGCCCGCGGGCTTAGGAATTTCGTCCTACCCGCTCAGGGGAAGAAGAGGACGGCGTCTTCGCCGGTGGCGAGCTGATAGCGCGCGGCCGGGTCCCGCAGCGGGTAGGCGCCGACGCGGAACTGCGCGCCCTCGGGGAGTTGCGGCGGGTACTCGTCCAGCGGATGAAACTGGATGAGCGCGTCGCCGGGCTGCAGCTGGTCGGACGGGGTGTTAAGGCCGTCGCTGACGGCCAGCGGGAAGCCGTCCGCGGCGGTGAGGTGCAGGAACAGGCTGGCCGGTTCGGGCAGCGGCGCCTCCAGGCGCCAGACGGTCTCCACCTGCGCGGGCCGGCCCGGCTGCAGCGGCTGAGTGTAGCGCGATCCCTGGAACGTCAGCCGGCCGCCGAATGTGGCCGCATTGGGGCGCTCCGGGTAAGCGGCGGCCCGCCCGGCGGCGTCATCCAGCCGGTAGAGCCGGAACGCGAAGGCCGGGTCGCGGGCGTTGGGCGTGTCGTAGAGCAGCGTCGCCCCCAGCCGCCGCAGCGCGGCCTCCACCGGCTGGGTCTGCTCACCGCGCAGGAGATACCAGGTCCGGCCGGCCGGCAGCGGCAGCCCGCGCGTGCAGTCGAAGGGCAGCTGGCGCGTCAGGGCCGCTTCAAAGATGCGGCGCACCTCGCTCGGCGCCAGCGACGGCGGCGGGTTGACGCACTGGGCCAGCGTGCCGGTCTCCGCCGGGATATGATAGACGTAGATGGTCCGGCCGAGCACGGCCACGGGCTGTTGGTGCCGGAAGAACGCGAACGTGTCCGGATCGTCCAGCACCGCGCCGCCGACCAGGTGCGTGACGCTGATGGCGTACCAGCCGGGCGCCGGGAAGAGCGGCTGCCAGTCTGGGGACGGCCGCGGCGGCAGGGGCCGCGCCGGCAGCGGGAACTCGTCCACGGCGAAGGACCCGATCGGCACGGAGCCGAAGTAGCTGACGTAGAGCTCCGTCAGTTGATGACTCCGGGCGAAGTCCACCAGCTCGCCCAGGTCCTGGCCCCAGTCCAGGTTGGAGTCCACCAGCACGCGCCAGCCATTATCCGGGCCGCCGGCCAGCTCGTTGAAGAAAGTCAGGTCGCGCGGGTAGACCAGGGCCGCGTTGACGGCCAGCCAGCCGGCCAGGCCGAGAGCCAGCGCGCGGCGCACCGGAGCGCCGGTGATCAGGCGCGCCAAGGCCCAGCCGGCGGCCACGTACAGCGCCGGCAGAATCGGCAGGAGATGGCGGTAACCGATGTTGACGCCGGCGACGATGGCCAGGCCGAAATAGGTGAGCGCGGGCAGCCAGAGCACGACCTCGGCGCGCCAGGCCCGCCGCAGCCACAGCGCCAGGCCGCCCAGCGCCAGCCCCAGCAACGGCAGCGGCATCTTGACGCCCAGGGCCACCGGGAAGTAGGCCAGCGCCCCGGTGCGCATGATCCGGCCGAACAGGTAAGACGGCGTCTGGGCCAGCTCGGTGGCCGACCACACGAACTCGTCCCAGTAGGTGGCCAGCGGCACCGGCCAGGCCAGACCGAACACCGGCCGCGCCTCAAACCGGTACAGGCTCCACACCACCAGCCCGGCCACGGCCAGGGCGGCGGCCACGCGCAGCCAGGTAGTCCGTCGGCGGAGGCCCCAGGCCGCCAGCGCCGCCGCGATCAGCGCCGGGACGAACAGGTTGGCCGTGTATTTGCTCAACAGGGCCAGCCCCAGCGCCGCGCCGGCGGCGACGGCCAGGGCCGGGCGCGGACCACGCAGCCAGCGTCGCCACACCAGCAGAGTCAGCGCCAGGGCCAGCGTCACGCCCACGTCGGTCGTGATCAGGCGGGCGTGCGCGCGCAACGTCGGGTCGAGCGCGGCCAGCAGCATGGCCGCCGCCCCGGCCGCCGGCCCGCCCACGTCGGCGCCCAGCCGATAGACCACGGCCAGCAGCAGCGCGCCCAGCAGCACGATCATGACGCGGCCGGCCGCGAACATGGTCAGGGCCGGGTTGTCGGTTTTCCAGAAGAGCGTGATCGGGAACTCGATCCAGTCGCGGGCGGCCCAGCTCGGATCGTCCAGCGGCAGGCGGACGCGCGGGTCCGCCAACACCGGCAGGGCTGCGATGACGTTGACGAGCGGCGGGTGGCCGATGTACAGGCGCAGATCGCCGGTGCGCGCGAAGACCAGGCCGCGCGCCAGGTGGGCTTGCTCGTCGACGGTGGGGGCATCACGCGGGATCGCGGCCAGCTGCGTCCAGGCGTAGACCAGCAGGATAAGCGCCGGCAGCAGGTAACGCGCGCGGACGGCCGGGCGCCCGCGCCTGTTACCAGTAGTGGGCATGGTGCTCGCGATAGTAGGCCAGCGTGCGCGCCAGGCCGTCGCGGAGCGGCGTGCGCGGCCGCCAGCCGAGCACGTACTGGATGCGGCCGAAGTCGCCGCAGTAGTCGCCGATGTCGATGGCCTTCTGCTCGGCCGGGAACGGGATGAGCCGGTGTTGGCCGCCGCCGTTGAGCGCCACCATCAGCGCCGCCAGGTCGGCCAAAGACAGGACCTCGTCACCGCCCAGGTTGAAGATCTCGCCGACGGCCTCCGGCCGGGTGGCGGCCAGCAGCAGCGCCTCGATCACGTCGTCCACGTAGTTCAGGTCGCGCTTCTGCCGGCCGTCGCCGTAGACCAGGAGCTCCTCGCCGTCGATCAGACGCCGCAGCCACACGCCCAAAAAGGTCTGGCGCGCGTCCACCACGCGCATGCGCGGGCCGTAGGTGTTGGTCAGGCGCAGGGAGGTGGCGCGCAGGCCGTAGACCTTCTGATAGACCAGGTGATACCACTCGCCGGCGACCTTGTTGACGCCGTTGACGTCCACGGGGTCGATGGGATGGCGCTCGTCCACGGGCAGATACTGCGGTTTGCCGTAGATCTGGCGCGTGCCGGAGAAGACGATGCGCACGCCCGGGTTGTGCTGGCGGCAGGCCTCCAGGATGGAGAGCTGGCTGCGGCAGTTGATCTCCAGGTCGGTGAACGGGTCGCGCATCGAGTCCAGGTGGCTGACCTGGCCGGCCAGGTTGAACAGGAAGGCCTGGCCGCGCACGAGGTAGTCCATGCTGTGCTGGTCGCGCACGTCGGCGATGTTGACGCGGACGCGGTCCTCGTAGCCGGCCAGGTTGAAGAGCTTGCCGCCGTACTCGGGGATGAGCGAATCGATCACGGTGACCTGGGCGCCCAGGTCCGCCAGGTGGCGCGCCAGGTTGCTGCCGATGAAGCCCAGGCCGCCCGTGATCAGGACCGGCTGGCCGGCAAACGCGGCGCTGAAATCGGTCACAGGGCCCCCTTGTCGGTGGGCGCCGGGCTGGGCGCCAGGTGCTCGCGCTTCACCACCAGCCGCCACCACCAGCCGATCAGCGCGGTCAGCGTGCGCGCCACGCGCGGGAAGTTGAAGAACTGCGAGTGGCCGTACTGGCGGTACCAGTGGTGGACCGGCACCTCCACGATGCGGTAGCCGGCGTCTTGGATCTTCTTGACCAGCTCGAACGTGATCGTGCCGGTGGTCGACGTGAGCGTGATGTGGTCGAAGATGGCGCGGCGCATCAGGCGGAAATCACAGTCCACGTCGCGGATGGTTAGGCCGAAGAGCCATTTGACGAAGTATTGGTAGGCCAGGCCGATCAGCACGCGGTGGGCCGGATCGTGGCGCTTGATCTTGTAGCCCTGGACCATGTCGATGCCGGGGGCGACGGCCGCCGCCAGGTCCTTGAGCTCGCGGGCGTCGTACTGGGCGTCGCCGTCGGTGTAGAAGACCCAGTCTTTGCGGGCGGCCGCGAAGCCGGCGCGCAGCACGCCGCCGTAGCCGCTCGGCCGCGCGTGGTGCAGCACGCGCAGCCGGTCGTAGTGGCGGGCCAGGTCCTCCAGCACCGGGCCGGTGTCGTCGGTGGAGCCGTCGTTGATCACCACCACTTCGTAGTCGTCCGTCAGCGCCGGCAGCGTCTGCAGGGCGCGCAGGACCATGGTCGGAATCGTGCCGGCGTCGTTGTAGGCCGGGAAGAAGACGCTGATGCTGGAAAGCTTGGACACGGGGCGGTGGCCTCGTCAGTAGGCGCTGCGGTCGAACAGGAAGCGCGCCGCCGTCCGGATCAGGATCTTGATGTCCAGCCAGACCGACCAGTTCTCGATGTACCACAGGTCGTACTTGGTGCGCTCGGTGATCGACGTATCGCCGCGCAGGCCGTTGACCTGGGCCCAACCGGTGAGGCCGGCCTTCTCGCGGTGGCGCTCCATGTAGCGCGGGATGTTCTGGCGGAAGCGCTCCACAAAAGCCGGCTGCTCCGGCCGCGGCCCCACCAGGCTCATTTCGCCCAGCAGCACGTTGATAAACTGCGGGAACTCGTCGATGGAGGCGCGGCGCAGGAAGCGCCCCAGCCGCGTGACGCGCGGGTCGTCCTTCACCGTCCAGCCCGGCCCGCCCACCTCGGCGTCGGTGCGCATCGACCGGAACTTCACCAGCGGGAAGGGCTTAGAGTCCAGGCCCATGCGCTCCTGCACGAAGAAGACCGGGCCTTTGGAGTCGAGCTTGATCATGAGCGCCGTGAGCATCATCAGCGGCGAAAGCACGATCAGGCCGACGGCGCTGCCGACCAGGTCCATGGCGCGCTTGAAGGTCAGCTTCCAGCCGCGCAGCGCCACATCGCGGACGTTGAGCAGCGGCAGGCCGCCCAGGTCGTCGATGGAGACGCCCGAGGTCATGATGTCGTACAGGTTGGGGAAGACCTTGAGGCTGACGCGCTCGCGATGGCACAGTCCGATCAGGTAGACGAGCTCGTCGTCGGGCGCGTCCGGCAGGGCGATGATGACGTCGTCCACGCCGTGGTCTTCGATCAGGCGCGGCAGGTCACCCAGGCCGCCGATGACGGGCACCCCCAGCACGCGTTCCGGCGTGCCGTCGTCGTTCACCAGGCCGAGCACGCGGTAGCCCAGAAAGGGCGAACCCTGGATCTTCTGCAGGATCAGTTCAGCCGCTTCGCCGGTGCCGATGATCAGGACCTTGTCTTGGGCCCAGCCCTGGCCGCGCAGGATATTGCGCACGATCTGGAACACCCAGCGCCCCACAAAGACCAGCCCCAGGCCGAGAGCCCAGTCGTAGAAGATCATCACGCGCGGCAGGTTCACCTCGAAGACGCTGTTCTTGAGGAGCAGGGCCGCCGCCGCCACGCCCAGCAGCGTGCCGATGGTGACGGCCTGGAAGAGCGTGTAGAACTCGTCCACCAGCGAAGTGGCGCGCGGCAGGTGGTACAGGCGCAGCAGGAAGAAAATCAGCAGCTGCGCGCCGACGAAGATCAGCCAGACGCTGACATAGCTGGACAGCGGCCCCATCTCCACGGCCTCGGTGGGCCAGGTGACGTCGCGGCGCAGGCGGTAGGCCAGCACAAAAGCCAGCGACAGCATGGCCGTGTCCATGACCAGGAGCGAAAGCGAGAAGAGCGTGCGGAAACGTCGAGCGTCCATAGCAGCCACCAACAGGCGTGAGGCGCGCCCCGGCGTCAGGAGCGGGCGGCCGGGGCCGCCTCACGGCGGATAAAAGCTTCGCGCAGGATCGTCAGCCCCAAGTTGAGGCGGATCCCGAGCACCACCAGCGCCCCCAGCACCGGGTGGGTCGCCGCGGCGTAGTGCTTGTTGTAGAAATACAGCATGGCTTCGTGAAACGCGATCTGGGCTTTGCGGCTGCGGCGGCTGGCCGCGCGTTTGACGTGCAGGACCGTCACGCGCGGGTAGTAGCGCGCCGTCCAGCCGGCCCGGCGGATCTCCAGCGCCCAGTCCAGGTCCTCGCCGTACATGAAGAAGTGCTCGTCCAGCAGGCCGGCCTGGGCGATGGCTGCGCCGCGCACCAGCATGCAGGCGCCCACCACCGCGTCCACCTCGGTCTCCACGTCCGGGTCCAGGTAGGTGAGGTTATAGCGCCCGAAGAGCCGGCTGCGCGGGAAGAGCTGGCTCAGGCCAGTCATCCGCCAGAACGAGACCTCCGGCGTCGGGAAGCTGCGCCGACAGGCCAGGTCCAGCTCCCCGGTGGGCAGCACCAGCTTCGGGCCGGCCACACCGGCCTCCGGGTGCGCGTCCAGGTAGGCCACCAGGTCCGCCAGGGCGTCCGGCGGCACCACCGTGTCCGGGTTGAGCAGCAGGGCGTAGCGCGGCGCGCCCTCGGCGGCGCCCGGCCCGAAGCCCAGCGCGCGCAAGCCGAGGTTGTTGCCGGCCGCGTAGCCGTTGTTGACCGGGTTCTCGATCAGCAGCACGTCCGGAAACTCGGCCCGCACCATGGCCGCCGAGCCGTCCGCCGAGGCGTTGTCCACGACGCAGACGCGGTACGTCAGGGCGCCGCCTGTCTGGAAGACCGAGCGCAGGCAGTCGCGCAGCAGGTCACGGGTATTCCAATTCAGGATGACGAGGCCGAGGTCCAGCATGGCGGCCTGATTCTAGCAGAAGACCTGCCAGGTCCCCGGAGACCCGCCAGGTCTTAGGCCTCTTCTTCCCGGACCACGACCGCGCCGAGATGAGCCGTCTCCAGAGACCGACATCCGCCAAACGCGGACAGAACCGCCTCACGTTCCAGAAACGTCACTCCCGCGCCAAGCAGGGCAGGGTAAGACGAATAGGGCCATTGGCGAAAGTCGCTCGCGAAACCGTGCTTAACCGGGTTGCGATGGATGTACACCACCAGCTGGCGGTAGTGACCTTCAGTCGTCACCGGGCGGCGCTGGAATGGGCGCTGGAACAAGGCGCCGGTGCGCGCGTAGGCCTTGTTCACGGCGCGGGCGTAGGCGTTGAAGAAGTTGGAGAAAACCTGGCTGACCCGGCGGGAGATGGCGGCCGCATCCCCTAGCCGGGCGAGTTCGGCCGCTGGACGCACGCGGATGAGCAGATGAAAGTGGTTGCGCAGCAGGCAGAAGGCATGCGTCTCGACATACGGCTCAATGTGCCGAGCGTACAGGCGCATGAAGTAGTCATAGTTCCGCGTTTCGCGGAACAAGTTCTCGCGGTTGTTACCGCGACTATAGATATGGTAAAGCTGACCAGGCAGGAGCGGCGTGGTGGTGGACATCAGCGGTCAGCATACCCGACAGGTCTTTAAAAACCCGTCAGGTTTGGTTAGCCGCTGTCGGCAACCTCGGCATAGACGGTCCCGATACCCCCAACAGTTCGGCCAGCGCCGCGCGCAAGGCCACCCGGTCGTCCCAGGTGTACTCGGTCGTCCCGAAGCACATGGACTGCTCATGCCCCTTGCCGCAGGCCAGGACGATGTCGCCGGGCCGGGCCAGGCGCACGGCCAGGCGCAGGGCGTCGCCGCGGTCCGGGACGCGGAAGAAGGTCTGGCCCTCCACCCCGCCCCGGCTGCGCGCGCCGAAGGCCATCATCTCCAGGATGTCGTCCAGCGGCTCGGTGCGCGGGTCTTCGGCCGTCAGCACGCTCAGGTCGGCCAACTCGGCCGCGGTCTCGGCCATGAGCCGGCGCTTCTCCACATCACGCAGGCCGGCCGAGCCGAAGACGGCGATGACGCGCGCCGGCTGCGCGGCGGCGTGGGGAGAATGCTGCGCCTTCCCTAAGTTCGCCGAGGAAGCAGAGGGCGGCGCGCTCTGCGACAACATCTGGCGCGCCGTCTCCAGCGCGCGTTTGAGGGCATTGGGGGTGTGGGCGAAATCGACGATGGCCGTGAACGGCTGGCCCAGATCGATGCGCTCCATACGCCCCGGCACGCCGGCCAGCGCCGCGATCCCGGCCTGGGCGGCCTCCGGCGCGACGCCGAGCGCCCCCACCGTGGCCGCCAGCGCGGCCAGGCAGTTGGAGACGTTGAAGGCGCCAGCCAGCGGGCTGCGGACCGGGAAGGCCTGGCCCGCCAACTGCGCCTCGAACTGCAGGCCGTCCGGCCGGAAGACCACGCCGCGCGCGGCGACGTCGACGCCGGCGCGCAGGCCATAGCTCAGGCTGGGCGCAGTCGCCACGCCGCGCAGATAGTCGCAGGCGCTGTCGTCGGCGTTGAGCACGGCCGTCTTGGCCACGCCGGGCTTGCACGCGGCCGCGCCCAGGCCCTGGAACAGCTGCCCTTTGGCGGCCCGGTAGGCCTCGTAAGACTTGTGGTAGTCCAGGTGCTCGTGGGTGATGTTGGTGACCACAGCCACGTCGAACTCGCAGGCCGTGACGCGGTGCTGGTGCAGGCCGTGGGACGTGGTCTCCAGGACGCAGTGCGTGAAGCCGGCCGCCACCATGCGCGCCAGGTAACCTTGCAGGTCCGGCGCATCCGGCGTGGTGACGTGGAAGCCCGTGTCCAGCACCTCATCGCCGATGACGGCGCCGACCGTCGAGATCAAGCCGGCCCGGAAGCCGGCCGCGGTCAGGATGCTGTGGATGAGCGTGCTGGTGGTGGTCTTGCCGTCGGTGCCGGTGACGCCGATCATCACCAGCCGGCGGGCCGGGAAGCCGTGCCAGGCGGCGGCCAGCCAGGCCAGGGCCGCGCGCGCCTCCGGGACGATGACCCGGCGCGGCGCGGCCTCAGCGGCCGGCGCGGCCTCGGCCACCACGGCCGCGGCCCCGCGCCGCAGCGCCTCCGGGATGTAGCGATGGCCATCCCAGGTGTCGCCGCGCGCGGCCACGAACAGCGCGCCCGGGCGCACCTGGCGTGAATCGGCCGTGACCTGGGTGATCTCCGGGTCGGCGGCGCCGGCCTGGTCCGTGATCTGCGGCAGGGCCGCCAGCATTTCAGAGAGACGCATGATCGGTAAAGCAAAACGCCGGGCGCCGGCCGTACTGGCCTGGCACCCGGCGTCGCGCTGCACAGAACGGACGGCGTCAGCGCACGGCCTGGCGCAGGCCTTCGAGCTGGCCAGCCACCGAGCCGTCGATGATCTTGTCGCCGACGCGGACGATCAGGCCGCCCAGGATGTTGGGATCGACCTTGAACGCGATCGACGCGGTGGCGCCGAGCTTGCCGGCGATATCGCGCTTGACCGTGTCCTGCTCGGCCGCGGTCAGCGGCAGGGCGCTGGTGACCTCGGCCGACGTGCCGGCCAGGCTTTCGCCTTCCAGGACCACCACCCGCCCGGACTGGACGCCGCTGAAGAAGTCGTTGATCAGAGCGCGCTGGCGCTGCTCGTCGAGCGTGTCCTTGATCAGCTTGTTGGCGGCGGCGATGGCCAGGGCCGCCACCTGGCCGCGCAAGTCGCCCAGCAGGCGGTTGCGCTCGGCCACGCTGTCGTCCTCGGCCGACTTCAAGATGCGGGCGCGCTCGGCCTCGGCCGCGGCCCGGACGTCGGCGGCGGCCTTCTCAGCGCGCTCGGTGGCCTCGGCCACGCGGCGGTTCGCCTCGGCCTGCGCGTCGGCGATGACTTTCTTGGCCTCGGCCTCCGCGTTGGCGCGGGCGGCAGCCGCCACGCGGGCGTCCTCCAGGCCCTGCGCGATCTTCTGCTTGCGGTTTTCCAGGGCCTTGATGACCGGGTTGTACACCCAGGTGCCCATCACGAAGACGACCAGCAGGAAATAAACGGCAAAGATCAGCAGGAAACCGGGGTTAATCCCCAGATTGGCAAGGGCTTCCATGAGTCGCTCCTCAGACGAACAGGATGATCAGGGCGACTGCCAGGGCGTAGATGGCTACGGCCTCGGCAAACGCGATGCCCAGGATCATGTTGGTCTGGATGGTCGGGGTGTAATCAGGGTTGCGCGCCATCGCCTGGACCGCGCCGCCGACGACGATGCCGATGCCCGCGCCAGCGCCCGCCACGCCAATCACCGCCAGGCCCGCGCCCAGGTAGCGCATGGCTTGCAGAAAGGTTTCCGGATCACTCATGATGGGATGCCTCCAAAACGTGGTGATGAATGTTAGTGTGCTTCTGAATGCTCATCGCCGTGGTGGGACACGGTCGCCTGGCTCATGAAAGTCAGGGCCAGCGTGGAGAAGACGTAGGCTTGGATGATGCCCACGAACAGTTCCAGGCCGACCAGCAGGCCGGGGACGAAGAAGACCAGCGGTTGTGCGCCGCCAAAGCTCAGCGTGCTCACGATGGCCAGCAGCAGCGTCCCGGCGAAGATCACGCCGAAGAGACGCAGCGAGAACGACAGGATCTTGGCGATCTCAGAGATCAGCTCCAGCAGGCCGACGATGAAGTCCATCAGCCCGAAGAACGGCTTGCTGACAATGGTCTTCAGGTTGAAGAACTTGGAGAAGTAGTCTGGGCCTAACGCCCAGACACCGAAGACCTGGACCATCAACATCGTGATCAGGGCCAGCGAGGCCGTGAAGTTGAGGTCGGTGGCCGCGCCGCGGATGCTCGGCACGATCTCGCAGTTCTCGCACGGCTCGGCGCTGTTCCAGTATGCGGACTCGGCTTCGGCCTCGCCATGGCCGGCCTCACCCTCGGCCGGCGCCGCTTCGGCGTGCTCGCCCGTGTACGGGTGCGAGCCATCCAGCAGGTGGACGCCGCCGACGACGACGGTGGAATACCCCTGGATGTTGCCGTGCGCCAGCTTGGTGTAGCCGATCGTTTCATGGATCGGCACCATCTTGAACAAGTTGACGGCCAGCACGTACAGGAAGATCGTCATCGTGAACGGGAAGATGCGCTTGGCCCACTTCCCGGCCGCGCTCTGGGTGGTGTTCCAGAAGAACTCCACCGCCATCTCCACGATCTGGTAGAACCCGGACGGGACGTCTTTCCCGCCGCGCACAAAGGCCTGCACGGCCCAAAGCATGGGCCCGAAGACGAGCAGGCTGGCCAGCAGGGCCGACAGCATCGTGTTGGTGAACGGGATGCCCGGCGCGAGGTACAGGCCCGGCCAGGCCGGCTCGGCCGGCAGCACCACGGCCGGCGGCACCGCCTTCCAGATCCCGCCGGCGTACCAGGCCAGGCCCGCGGCGCCGATCATCACAGCGAGCCAGACCCAGCGCCAGAAGCCGAAGCGGCGTTGAGGGGTTGCGTGTGCGCTCAAGTTGGGCTTTCTCCTTGCGTCTCAGACTTCTTCTGGGCTAAAGGTTTGATTTTTGCGATCGCCTTCATCGCGATCCGAAACATCAAAAAAATGCTGAGAGGCGCACTCAGCACAAGCAGACCGAGGGTGAACAGCGGACGCGTCCCCAGGAACTTGTCCGCCGTCAGCCCGATGAATAAGGCCGCCAGGATGACCCCCAGCATCACGAAGCCGCCGACTCCGACCACGTTGACTACCGACAACATGAACTCGGATCGCGCGCGCGCTGAATTTTGAGGGGCGCCCTGGCTCATCGATTGTGCAGTTTATCACACCCGCTCAAAACGAGTCAACGCGGGTGTACAGGGCGGCGGCGCCCGCCGCGGCCTAGAACAGGCCGCCCGCCGCCGCCGCGGCGATATTCACCCACGGGCCGATCACGGCCCCGACAAAGATCACGCCCAGCGCGCACGCCCACAGCGCCAGTTGGTACGGGCGCGGCACCGGGTAGACGGCGGCCTCATCCTTGGGCGTGCCCAGATAGACCACCTTGAGCACGATCAGATAGTAGTACAGGCTGATGATGGCGTTGACGAGGCCGACGATGGCCAGCCAGACCAGGCCGCTTTGCATCACAGACGTGAATAGGTAGAACTTGCCGAAGAAACCGGCCAGCGGCGGGATGCCGCCCAGAGACAGGAAGGCCACCAACAGGGCCAGCGCCAGCCCCGGCGAGCGCCGCGACAGGCCGGCGTAGTCGGCGATCTCGTCCGAGCCGGTGACCCGCCCCACCAGCACGATCACGCCGAAGGCCACCAGGTTCGTCAGCGTGTACATGCCCAGGTAGTACAGGATGGCGGACACGCCGTTGGCCGAGAGGGCCGCCAGGCCCATCAGCATGTAGCCGGCCTGGGCGATGGACGAGTAGGCCAGCAGACGCTTGATGTTCTTCTGCGTCAGTGCGATGACGTTGCCGATCGTCATCGTCAGCGCCGCGATCACGGCGATCAGGGTAGTCCAGATGCTCTCGATGCCCGGGAAGGCCGCCAGCAGGAAGCGGATCAGCACCGCAAAGCCGGCCGCCTTGGAGGCCACCGACAGGAAGGCCGTCACCGGGGTCGGCGCGCCCTCGTACACGTCCGGCGCCCAGAAGTGGAAGGGCACCATCGAGACCTTGAAGCCGAAGCCGACCAGCACCAGCAGCAGCGCCAGCAGCGAGGCCTCCAGCGGCAGGCCGGTGAGCGCCGCGGCCAGGTTGTACAGGTTGGTCTGGCCGGTGAAGCCGTACAACAGACTGAAGCCGTACAGCATCAGGCTGGACGTGAACGCGCCGAACAGGAAGTATTTCAGGCCGGACTCGGCGCTCTTGTCGTTTTCGCGCAGGAAGCCGGCCAGCGCGTACAGGCCGATCGACGTCATCTCGATCGCCACGTACAGCATGATCAGGTCGGCGGCCGCCGCCATCAGGTTCATGCCCAGCACGGCCGCCGTCAGCACCAGGAAGAACTCGCCCTCCTTGCCGATGGTGGGCGAATCCACCGCGATCAGCGCCGTGACCACGCCCGCGAACAGGAACAGCACCCGGAACGCGAACGCGATCAGGTCGTGGCGCAGCATGCCGCCGAAGATCAGGCCGCCGCTCACGGTCGGCAGGGTCACCAGCAGCGTCACGCCCAGCACCAGGCCGAAGCCGACGGCCGCGTACAGGCCGAGCTCGCGCTTGCGCGCGGCCGGCAGGGCCAGGTCGGCGGTGATCAGGACGCCGGCCAGGACCACCAGCAGGATCTCGGGCAGGACGGCCAGGAGATGGACAGGGGCAAAGGGTTCAATCGTCATAGGTCATTTCCGCAGGGGGCGCGGCCGCGCCCTTACTGCACACCCAGGAGCTGCAGCACCGGCTGCAGGCCGGCGTAGACCAGCGGGTACATGATGGCCGGGTACACGCCGACCAGGATCATCAGCCCACACAGCACGGCCATGGCCACCTTGTCCAGCGCGGCCACATCGCCGACGGCGTGCTCGCCGTGGTCAAACTGCGCGGGCAGGTTGCCGAAGAACACGCGCTGCACGGCCAGCAGGATATAGGCGGCCGTGATCACGATCGAGATCACCGAAATGATGGCCACCAGCGGGAAGAACCAGGCCTGGCCGGCCAACCCCGCGAACCAGGCCGGCATGCCGTCCAGGGCCAGCGCCCGGCCTTTCCAGATGCCCATGTAGATCGGGATCTCGGCGACAAAGCCCGAGAAGCCCGGCATCCCCATGGACGTGAAGCCGCCGATCATGAAGCCGATGGCGGCCCAGGGCATCTTCTTGGCCAGCCCGCCCAGCTCCGGGAGCATGCGGGTGTGGGCGCGGTCGTAGACCATGCCGACGATGGAGAAGAAGAGGGCCGTCATGATGCCGTGCGAGAACATCTGCAGCCCGGCGCCCACCAGGCCCTCGGTGGAGAGCGTGGCGAAGCCGATCATCACCAGGCCCATGTGCGAGACCGACGAGAAGCCGATGATGTACTTGAAGTCGGTCTGGATCAGGGCGATGTAGGCGGCGTAGACGACGTTGACCAGGCCGAAGAGCACGATGACGGGCGCCCAGAACTTGGCGCCCTCCGGCATCAGCGCGATGCCCAGGCGCAAGGCCGCGTACATGCCGATCTTCATCTCGACGCCGGCCAGCATCATGGAGATGGCCGTCGGCGCGGCCACGTGGCCGTCCGGCGCCCAGGAGTGGAACGGGAAGATGGCGCCCATGATGCAGAAGCCGAAGAACACCACCGGGAACCACACCCGCTGGAAGTCCACCGGGAACTGCGCCTGCGCCAGCGCCAGCAGGTCAAACGACTTGGACCCGGACTGGACGTACATGGCCAGCACGCCCAGCAGGGCCACCACCGAGGCGATGAACAGGTACAGCGTCAGCTTCATGCCGCCGTACTCGCGCGTCTTGGGCCAGCCCCAGATCACGATCATCAGGAACTTGGGGAAGACCGCGATTTCCAGCAGGAAGAAGAACAGGAACAGGTCCAGCGCCGCGAAGACGCCGAACACACCCACCGCCAGGATCAGGAAGAAGGCCATGAACTCGCGGGCGCGGTCTTCGATGCGCCACGAGATCATCACGCCGGTGAGCAGCACCAGCGCCGTCAGCAGCACCATCGGCAGGCTGAAGCCGTCCACGCCCATGTGGTAGGTGATGCCCAACTGCGGCACCCACTGCCAGTGCTCCACGAACTGGTAGCCGCCGGCGCTGACGTCGTAACCAAAGTAAAGGTAGAGCGCCAGCAGCGTCGTGAAGGCTGCCGCGGCCAGGGCCGTGACGCGCGCCTCGTTCTTGCGGTCGGCCGGCAGCATCAGGACGATCAGCGCCGCGACCAGAGGCGTGAAAGTGATGACGGACAGAAACGGGAAATTCATATCATTTGTCCCGGTGAGGGGGTGCGCTCAGCCGAGCGCCTCACCCCGCCATGAACCGCGTAATCGTCTCATTGATCACGCCCACCAGCCAGGCCGGCCAGACGCCGATGACCAGCATCAGCACCAGCAGCGGCGCGATGGCGATCACCTCGCGGGTGGAGATCTCCAGGTGGTGGCCCACCCACTTCTGGTTCAGCGGGCCGTAAATGCTCTTGTAGATCCCTTTCAGGATGTAGGCGCCCGTCATCAGCAGGCCGAGCATGGCCAGGGCCGTGAAGACCGTGAACACCGGCCAGGCGCCCCGCACCACCATGAACTCGGACACGAAGCCGGCCAGGCCGGGCAGGCCCAGCGAGCCCATACTGGTAAAGAGCAGGATGCCGCCGAAGACCGGCGCCAGCGGGAACAGCCCGCCGAACTCCTCCAGGTTGCGCGTGTGCGTGCGGTCGTAGATCACGCCGACGAGCAGGAACATGCCGGCCGAGCTCAGGCCGTGGGTGAACATCTGCAGCACCGCGCCGTTCAGGGCGATGATGCCGTCGGCGGCGTTGGCGGTGGCGCGCGTCGCCGCCGCCGCCGCCACGCCCAGCACCACAAAGCCCATGTGGTTGATGGACGAGTAGGCCACCAGACGCTTGAAGTCGGTCTGGCCGAAGGAGGCGTAGGCGCCGGCCACGATCGCCATCAGGGCGAAGAAGGCCAGCCAGGGCGCGAACTGCGCGGACTCAACCGGGTACAGCGGCAGGACCAGGCGCAGGAAGCCGTAGGCGCCCAGTTTCAGCAGCACGCCGGCCAGGATCACCGAGCCGGCCGTCGGCGCCTCGGTGTGGGCGTCCGGCAGCCAGGTGTGCAGCGGCCAGACCGGCACCTTGAGGGCGAAGGCGACGACGAAGGCCCAGAAGGCGGCCACGCGCAGGCCCTCGGCCGTCAGCCCGAAGAAGCTGCCGGTGAGCTTGGGCCAGAACTCGGCGGCGTTCGGGATGCTGAAATTGCCCAGCGTCAGGCCGATGATCTGCGTCGAGAGCAGCAGGCCGAGCGAGGCCGTCATCGTGTACAGGATGAACTTGAGCGACGCGTACTGGCGGTTGGCGCTGCCCCAGATGTTGATCAGGAAGTACATCGGGATCAGGCCGACCTCGTAGAAGACGAAGAAGATCAGCAGATCCAGCGCCAGGAAGACGCCCAGCGAGCCGGTCTCCAGCAGCAGGAACAAGATCATGTAGGCCTTGACCTTGTCCGAGACGCTGAAGGAGAAGAGCACGGCCAGCGGCGTCAGCAGCGTCGTCAGCAGCACCATCGGCAGGCTGATGCCGTCCACGCCCAGGGAGTAGTTGGAGCCGATCACCGAGAACCACGGGGCGCTCTCGACGAACTGGTAGCCGGGCTGGGCCGGGTCAAACTGCGTCCACAGGTAGATGGACAGCCCGAGCGGGACCAGCGAGATGAGGAAGGCCGTCCAGCGGATGGCGCCCACCTGGTCCCGCGGGAAGAACAGCAACAAGACCGCGCCTGCCGTCGGCAGGAACAGGATCAGGCTGAGGAGATTGGTCTGCAGGATCGAGTCCATATCACATCCCACGCGTAGGGGCCGTCACAGGACCGCCCGGCTACGGACAAGGGTAGCTTACTGCCCCACCAGCGCCACGCCGTTCAGGGCGGCCAGCACCGCGCCGATCACCAGCGCCATCGCCAGGGCGATCACCAGATACTGCTGGACGCGCCCGGTCTGGATGACGCGCACCTCGCGCCCGACGGCCTTGACCACCTCGCCCGAGCCGTCGCTGAGCGTGCGGTTGACCACCGGGATATCCACCCAGTCGCGGATGGCCAGGCCGAGGCTCAGGCTGATCCGGGCCACGCCGTGGATGAGCCCGTCGATCAGGCCGCGGTCGATGAACGCCGAGAACAGCTTCTCGCCGAGCCAGAAGGCCGGCCGCACAAAGGCCCAGTCGTACAGCTCGTCAACGTAGTACTTGTTCTTCAGGACGCGGTAGACCGGACCGAGCGGCGCCTCGAGCGGGTCCCGGTCGTCGGCTTTGGCCCAGGCGTTCCGGTACACCCACCAGCCCAGGCCCAAACCGCCCAGCGCTACCACCAGCGATGTCGCTAGCGGGATCACGCTGAACTCCAACGTCTCCGGGTGCTCCAGCAGCGCCCCGCCCACGAACTCGTGGAAGAAGTTCGGCAGCAGGCCGCCCAGGCCCGGGAACTTCTCCGGGATACCCACCCAGCCGATGCCGACCGCGAAGACGGCCAGGATGCTGAGCGGCAGCGTCATGGTCCAGTGGCTTTCATGCGCGTGCTCGGCGGCCGCGGTGCGCGGCTTACCGAAGAACACCATCGTGATCTGGCGCATGGTGTAGAACGCGGTCAGCAGCGCGGCGATGGCCAGCGTGTAGAAGACGATCGGCGCGTGCGCCCAGGCGTCGGCCAGGATCTCGTCCTTGGACCAGAAGCCGGCCGTCACCAGCGGGAAGCCGGCCAGCGCGAAGCCGCCGATCAGGAAGGTCCAGAAGGTCACGGGCATCTTGGTCCGCAGGCCGCCCATGTGGCGCATGTCCTGCGGGTCAATGTGCTCATGCGAGTGATGCATCCCGTGCTCCACGCCGTGGATGATGGAGCCGGAGCCCAGGAAGAGCAGGGCCTTGAAGAAGGCGTGCGTCATCAGGTGGAAGGCGGCCGCGACATAGCCGCCGATGCCGAGCGCGGCCAGCATAAAGCCCAGTTGGGAGATGGTGGAATAGGCCAGCACCTTCTTGACGTCGTTCTGGGCCACAGCGATGGTGGCCGCAAACAGCGCCGTGAAGGCGCCGATGGTCGCCAGCACGAGCGTTGGCGGGGTCAGCCCGTGCTCAGCGCCGTGCTCGGCGGTGGCCGCCAGGATCGGGTAGACGCGGATCATGGCGTAGACGCCGGCCGAGACCATGGCCGCGGCGTGGATCATGGCCGAGACCGGGGTCGGGCCTTCCATGGCGTCCGGCAGCCAGGTATGCAGCGGGAACTGCGCGGACTTGCCGACTGTGCCGGTCAGCAGCAGGAGGCCGATCAGGCCGGCGGCCGAAAGCCCGGCGATGGGCGAAGCCATCTCCGCCAATTCGATCAGCTTATGGCCTTCCTCAGCGTACATGATCTCGCGGAAGGAGAGCGTGCCGGTGGCCGAATACAGGTAGGCGACGCCCAGCAGCATGACCACGTCGGCGACGCGCGTGGTGATAAACGCCTTGACGGCGGCCTGGCGCGGCGTGATCTGCTTGGGGTCGTCGTACTTGCGCGCGTACCAGAAGCCGATCAGCAGGAACGAGCACAGGCCCATGATCTCCCAGCCGATGAACATCAGCAGGAGGTTGTCGGCCACGCACAGCAGCAGCATGCCGAAGGCGAACAGCGACAGGTAGGCGAAGAAGCGCGAGTAGAGCGGCTCCACGCCGTTGTGCGGCGGCTCGCCGGGCTTATCGTGCGGGTCGGCCGGCTTCTGGAAGTTGCTGTAGCCGACGCTGTAGATGAAGATCATCAGACAGATCAGCGGCACAAAGAACAGCATCACGGCCGTCAGCGGGTCCACCAGCACACCCATCTTGAGCGGCTCGGCCCCCAGCGGCAGCCACTCCTGGGCGGCGGCGATGATGGTCCCTTCTTCGCCGAAGTGCTCGCGGCCGAGGATCTGCGCCAGCACGGACCAGCTCATGATCCAGGAGACCAGCATCAGACCGATGGCGACGGTGTGGCTCAGCCAGCGGCTGCGGCGCGTGAACAGGACGATCAGGAAGAACGCCAGCAGCGGCGGGACCGGGATGAGCCAGGTGAGGGTGGTGGGGTCAAGCTGCATAACGGCTCCACTCTGACTGATGACTGATCACTGCCCGCTTGGGCAATGCGTAACCAACGCCCAGCGTCCGGTGATCATTCCTCAGTGTGAAGGGACTAGAACTTCATCAGATTCACGTCTTCGGCCACCACCGTCTGGCGCCGGCGGTAGATCGAGATGATCAGGGCCAGGCCCACGGCGGCCTCGGCGGCGGCCACGGCGAAGACGATCAGCGCAAAGGCCATGCCGGAGACGGCCGTCGGCGTCAGGTAATGCCAGAAGGCCACCAGGTTGATGTTGACGGCGTTGAGCATCAGCTCCACGCTCATCAGGATGGCGACCGCGTTCTTGCGCGCCAGGACGCCGTAGACGCCCACGCTGAACAGCGCCGCGCTCAGGGCCAGGTACCAGGACAGCGGGATCATGGCTACTCCTTCTCGCGCTCGTCGCGGGCGATGGCGATCGAGCCGACCATGCCCACCGCCAGCAGCACGCCGATGACCACCAGCGGGATCATGTAGAAGTCTGGGCTCACCAGGGCCTTGCCCAGCTCGGCCAGGCTACTGTCCGGGATCGGCACGTTCGCCAGCGGGAAGGCGCCCTGCTGATCCACGCGGAACAGCGTATAGGCGATGGCGGCGAGCAGCGCCGCCGCCAGCAGCCCGCCCAGCCACCATTGGCTGTTGGTCTGCGGCCCGGTGTCCTGCATGACGCGCCGGGTGAGCATGATGGCGAAGATGATCAGGATGGCGATGGCGCCGATGTAGACCACCACCTGGACGGCGGCCAGGAAGCCCGCCTGCAGCAGGACGAAAAGAATGGCCATCCCGAACAGCGTGGCGATCAGCCACAGCGCGGCGTGCACCAGGTTGCGGGCGGTGACGACCAGCACGGCGGAGGCCAGGATGGCGGCGGCGACGACGAGGAAGGTGATTTGCAGACCGGTCATGGGCGGTTTCCCAGCTTAATGCGCGGCGTGCGAGGCGGCCGGCGCGGGCGCGTCATGGCCGTGGTCAGCCGAGGCCGCCGGCGCCGCGCCCGGCGGGTTGCGTGACTCGTCGGCCTGGCGCATCTGGCGCGCGGCCGCCGAAGTCCAGTTGACGGCGATCACGGCCACGACCAGGTTGGCCGCGAACAGGGCCACGGCGTTCCACAGCGGCCCGACGGTAGCCCGCGGCAAAGCCTTGTCGGTCACGGCGATGGCGACGATGGCGGCCAGCATGATCGGCACCAGGAACTTCCAGTTCAGGTCGAGCATGTGGTCGATGCGGATGCGCGGCAGCGCGGCGCGCATCAAGATGATCAGGAAGTAGGCGGCGAAGGCCTTGAGGATGAAGTAGACCACGCCCAGCAGCGGAGCCTGCTCCACGAACGGCCCGCTCCAGCCGCCCAGGAACAGCGTGGCCACCAGCGCGCCCACAGTGAAGGCGTGCAGGAACTCGGCCACGAAGAACATGCCGAACTTCATGCCCGAGTACTCAATGTTGAAGCCGGCCACGATCTCGGACTCGGCCTCCAGCAGATCGAAAGGCGCGCGGCCGGTCTCGGCCACCGAGGCGATGAAGAAGATCAGAAACGCGATCGGCGCCTTGAACAGAAACCACTCATGCCAGGCGCCGGACTGGGCCGCCACCACTTCCTGCATGCTCATCGGGTTGGCGACCCCGACACTGCTGGCCAGCAGGACCGGCACAATCAGGGCCAGGATCATGGGCACTTCGTAGCACACCAGCTGCGCCACGGTGCGGAACGCGCCCAGCAGCGCGTACTTGTTGTTGGACGCCCAGCCACCCAGCATGATGGCCAGCGTGCCCAGCGAGCCGACGCTGACGATGTAAAGCACGCCGATGTTGAGGTCCGTGCCGACGATGTTGACGGCCAGCGGGATCACGGCCCACATCGTCAGCACCGAGACGACGGCCATGATCGGGGCCAGGTTATAGACGATCTTGTCCGCGCCGATCGGGGTGATATCTTCTTTGCTGAGCAGCTTGAGGGCGTCGGCCACGGTCTGGAACAGGCCCTCCGGCCCCACCCGGTTCGGCCCCACCCGGTCCTGCATCCGCCCGATCAGGCGCCGCTCGTACCAGATCAGGAACAGCGGCGTCGTCAGGCCCAGGGCGCCCACCACCAGCGCCCCCAGGATCACCAGGACCAGGCTGACAGCGTCCGGCGGCAGGAAGCCGCTCAACAGACCGGCCAGCCAGTCTCGGATTACACCAATCGGGTTCGACAAGAATTCCATCACTGCGCTCCTATCGCGCCGCGCCCCACGGCGCGCCCATGCTTCTAACAAGAAAACGCCTACCGTTCATCACGATAGGCGGTTCATGTTCACTTGGTGGTTACACCCAGCGCAGGGCCCCCTTGCGCCAGACATAGATCAGCCCCCCGCAGATGATTCCCAGGAAGCCGACCACGGCCACCAGCATAAAAGCCGGCACCTGCCCGTACGCCACCGCGAACGGGAACAGGAACATCATGCCGACGTCGAAGACCACGAAGACCAGCGTGAAGATGTAGTACTGGACCTTGAACTGCACCCAGGTGTCGCCGAAGGTCTCGATACCGCACTCATAGGTGCTGTTCTTGACCGGGTTGCTTTTCTTCGGGCCCAGGATCACGCTCTGCAGGATGATCGGCGTGGCCGGAAAAATGCCCGCGATCAGCAGAAACACGCCAATGAATATCCAACTCTCTTGCATGGGTACTCCGAGTGGGGGGTAGGAGTATTTGTGAAATACGGCGCGGATATTAACATGACTCTAAGCAAAAGTCAAAGTTAGGGGTGACTTTTCTCCTATTCAACTGCTCCAATCAGTGTGACGAACGCCATCCTGGCCTAGACTGAGGCTTTTCACCAGTGTCTAATGTTACAATCGCGCCCATGTCCTTTTGGGAAGGCCCGCACGTGCTGCAATCAGCCGCCTGGGGCCAACTTAAGGGCCGTTTCGGCTGGCAGCCCCAGCCGGCCGCGGGCGGCCTGTTGCTCTTTCGACGTCTGCCGCTGGGGCTGACCCTGGCCTACGTCCCGCGTGGCCCCGGCCTGAACTGGGCCGAACCGGCCGTCGCCCGCCCGGCCCTGGAGGCGCTGACTGCCGCCGCCCGCGCCCGCCGCGCCGTCCTCCTGAAAATCGAGCCGGACCAGCCGGACAGCCCGGACCTGGCCCAGGCGCTGACGGCGCTCGGCCTGCGCCCCTCCCCGCAGACCGTCCAACCCCGGCGCTCGCTCGTCCTCGACCTGGCCGGCTCCGAGGACGAGATCCTGGCACGCATGAAGCCGAAGACCCGCTACAACATCCGCCTGGCGGCCAAGAAGGACGTCACCGTGCGCGCCGCCCAGTCGCCGGCGGACGTAGACGCGTTCAACGCGTTGATGCAGGTCACCGGCGTCCGCGACCAGTTCGGCGTCCATGCCCCGGCCTACTACCAGGCCGCCTTCGAGCTCTTCGCCCCGGCCGGTCAGGCCGCGCTGTTCCTGGCGGAATGGCAGGGCGAGCCGCTGGCGGGCGTGATGGTGTTCCACCTCGGCCCGCGCGCCTGGTATCTGTACGGCGCCTCCTCTGATCGCGAGCGCCCGCGCATGGCGCCCTACCTGGCCCAGTGGGAGGCCATCCGCTGGGCGCGCGCGGGCGGCGCCCGCTGGTACGATCTGTGGGGCGTGCCGGACGAAGACGAGGCGACGCTGGAGAGCCAATTCGAGCAACGCGGCGACGGCCTGTGGGGCGTCTACCGCTTCAAGCGCGGCTGGGGCGGCCAGTTGGTCCGCTCCATCGGCGCCTGGGATCAGGTCCTCAACCCGGCGCTGTACCTGGCTTACCGCGTCTATTTGCGTTGGCGGCGGCCCGTCCTCGGCTGAAGCGCCGCACCCTGTCCTATGTCCGGCCAAACCCCGCAACTCGTCACCGACCCCGCCCGCTGGAATCAACTAGCCGCCGCGCTGCCTGGCGCCCATATCCTGCAAACTTGGGAATGGGGCGCGCTCAAAGGCCGTTACGGCTGGGGCTCTGAGCACTTCGTCTGGGAAGGGGGCCGGGCCGCGGCCCAGATCCTGACGCGCTCGGCGTTGGGCGGCCTCCTTAAAGTCATGTATGTGCCCAAAGGACCCCTGCTGGATTGGTCCGACGACGCCCTGGCGGCGCAGGTGCTCGCGGATCTGCAGGCGTTAGCCCGGCGCCGGGGCGCCCTGTTGCTGAAGCTCGACCCGGACCTGGCCGATGGCGATGAAGCCCCAGACGCGCCCGGCGCGCGGGTGAGAGAGTGCCTGGCTGCGCGCCGTTGGGTCTTCTCGCCGGACCAGGTGCAGTTCCGCAACACGGTGACGCTGGACCTGCGCCGCTCTGAGGCCGAACTCCTGGCGGCGATGAAACAGAAGACACGCTACAACGTGCGGCTGGCCCAGAAGAAGGGTGTGGGCGTCCGGCCGGGCGCCGCCGCCGACTTTCCCCTGCTCTACCGGATGTACGCCGAGACCTCGGTGCGCGACGGCTTCGTCATCCGCTCGTCCGGCTATTACGCCGATGTGTGGGGGCGCCTGCTGGAGGCCGGCCTGGCGCAGCCGCTCATCGCCGAGGTCGCCGGCGAACCGGTGGCGGCGCTGATCGTCTTCCACTTCGCGCGCACGGCCTGGTACTTCTACGGCATGAGCCGCGACGCCCACCGCGACAAAATGCCCAACTATCTGCTGCAGTGGGAGGCCATCCGCTGGGCGCGCGCGCGGGGCGCCGAAACGTACGATTTCTGGGGGGCGCCGGACGAATTAGTGGAGACCGACCCGCTGTGGGGCGTCTGGAAATTCAAAGAGGGCTTCGGCGGCCAGTTCGTCCGGCACCTGGGGGCCTGGGACTACGCGCCGCGGCCGGTGCTGTACCGGCTCTACACCACCGCCCTGCCGCGCCTGCTGGATGTGCTGCGGCGGCGCGGACGGCAGGTCACGCGGGCGGCTGTGAGGGAATAGCCCGGTCTACCGATCTTAGGAACCCAAAGGAACCACCCATGCTCGCCTCCCTGCCTCGCTTCCCGCTCGCCCACCTGCCCACGCCGCTGGAGCCGCTCCCGCGCCTGAGCCGTGAGCTTGGCGTGCGCGTCCACGTCAAGCGCGATGACCAGACCGGCCTGGCCGGCGGCGGCAACAAGACCCGCAAGCTGGAATACCTGGTGGCCGATGCGCTCGCGCAGGGCGCCGACACGCTCGTGACCGTCGGCGCCGTGCAGTCCAACCACTGCCGCCAGACTGCGGCCGCGGCGGCGCGGGCCGGCCTGCGCTGCGTGCTGGTCCTGCGCGGCCACCCGCCGGCCGAGGTCACCGGCAACCTGCTGCTGGACTACGTGCTGGGGGCCGACGTGCG
>CALFZO010000129.1 GCA_937952305.1 uncultured Anaerolineales bacterium
CTCGTTCGCCTCGCCCTGCGTGGTCCCCTTGGTGCCGGCCTACCTCGGTTACCTCTCCGGGGCCACGATCGGCGGGGATGGGCAGTTGGTCGGCGACCGGCGCAAGGTGGTCGGGCACGCGCTGCTGTTTGTCCTGGGTTTCAGTCTGGTCTTCACCCTAGTCGGCGCTTCGGTCGGCCTGATCGGTTATGCGCTGCTCCGCAACCTGCCCATCTTCCCGAAAATCGGCGGGATCGTGCTGGTGGTGCTCGGCCTGCACACGCTCCGGCTACTGCGCCTGCCGTTCCTCAATCGCAGCTTTCCGTTGGATTTCGCGCGTCTGGGCCGGCGCGGCTATCGTGGCTCGCTGCTGGTGGGCGCGATCTTCGCCGTGAGCTGGACGCTGTGTGTGGGCGTGGCGCTGTCCAGCATCCTGACGCTGGCCGCGGCCACAACCACGGTGGGGTAAGGCGCGCTCTTGCTCATGGCTTATTCGCCCGGCCTGGGGGTGCCCTTCATTGTCTCGGCCTTGGCCCTGGAAAAGGCGCGCGGCTGGCTGCGCCGGCTCAACGCTTAGCGGCCGCGCCATGGGTTGGCAACGGGACGGCGCTCCGAAACACCCTTCAAAGACACTGCCCGGCGGCCGGCCGGGCAGTGGTCTCATTTCTTCGGGTTGAGGCGCCGCGCGTGTTCTTCAGCGCTCGCCGCCCGGCCAGGTGATGAAAGGCATATTGACCACCACCCCCGGCTGCTCGATCTTCAGCTCGCCCTTTTGTTCGGCCTCCAGCACCTCGGCCGCCGCCTTCAGTTCGCGGGCCTGGCTTTCATCGACCCAGGTGACCAGGTGGATGGCGCGCAGCGGGGTGTAGCCCTCGGCGCCGGGCGGGCTCGGGAAGACATCGGGCTGGAAGCCCAGCGGCCCCATGCCCTCCGGGCCGTTGGTGAACACGTAGACCGGTGCGGTCGCCGCTTCGGGGATTTCCGCCAAAGCCGGCACAACGAGCACCGGCGAATCCATCATGTCCGAAAGCAGTTGGGCGATATCGGCATCGGATACTTCGGTGTGGATGAAGCGGATCTCCTGCCCTTCGGCGTAGGCCAGGCCGGCCGGGACCGCGGGCGCTTCGCCCATGGCGCCCATATCCATGCCACCCATCTCGGCGGCGGTCGGGGCGGCCGTCGGGGCTGGGGTTGCGGCGGGCGTGCAGGCGGCCGCCAGCCCGGCGACCAGCGCCAGGCCGGTGATCAATTTCAACGCAGGTCGGGACATCAGACGCATGACGAGACTCCTTGGTGTTTGAGCCGGAGCAGAGCCGGCAGAGCATTGCTGACTTGGGGCAGCATACGTGATTTGCCCGGCGTCTCTGAGCGCCGAATGGCCTGAAGCAAGCGCGCCGTTTCGCTCGTGACGAATGTCAGGGGTTGGTCGTGACGGTAGACCAGCCCGAGCCGCAAGGGTTGCGCTCAGGGGCTAGCGGCGTAGTCGAACTGGAAAGTCCAGAGGTAGTCAATCAGCGCCCAGGCCTGGGCGTCGGTGAAGACGGGACCCCAGGCCGGCATGCCGGTGCCCATCCCGCCGCGGATAAGCTTGCCGTGCAGCACCGCCGGGCTGACGCCGAGCATCCCGGCCGGGTCCGTGAACGCGGTCGGGGCCTGAGTTTGGTGGCCGGCTCCCATTTGAGTGTGTTCAGCCGGGTGGGCCAGCTCCGGCGCGAACACGCCGTCCCCGGCGCCGGCCTCCCCGTGGCAGGCCGCACAGTTGGCGGCGTACAGGCGCTCGCCCTCCGCCAGGGCCGCCGGCGTCGTCTGAGAGCGCCACAGCCAGGCGACGGCCTCCCACAGTTCGGCGTCATCGAATGACTCGTTGGCCGCCTGTGCGCGGAGGGCCTGCCAGACGGCCGCCGGGCTCTCGCCGCGCGGTTCGCCGAGTTCGGGCACCTCAACGGCCAGGGCCGCACCCCGGCTCGCCGACGGCCTCCCTTCCGGGAGCGGCGCCGCAGAGGCCGGGCGCGGCGCATCCAGGTCCAGGCCGAGCTGGACGTACAACGGCGGGCCGGCCGGCGCCGCGGCTGCGCCCGGCCCCGCCACCTCGATCACGCCGCGCATGCGCCAGTGGCCTAGGCCGCACCAGCGCGTGCAGTAGAACGTGTAGCGGCCGGGCCGGTCGAAGGTCAGCATAGTCTCCACCGGCCGGCCGGGTAGCAGGTTGATGGCCGGCCAATCCATTTGGCCGACCGCGAAGCCGTGCACCACGTCGTCGGCGACCAGGCGCAGGCGCAGCGGCTGGCCCACGGTCGCGTCCAGGGCCGCCGGCGTCCAGCCGCCGGCCTCCGCCATCCGCCCGTGGATTTCGATGACGTCGCGGCGCGCCAGGCCGTAAGCGGCCAACGACAAACCGAGCGCGCCGGCCAGCAGTCCGCCCAGGATCAGGCGAGCGAGCGTTTCGCGTGTCATCGGCTAGCCGATCAGGAGCCAGAGCAGGCCCAGGGTCGCCGCAAGGCAGAAGCCGATCACGGGCAGGGCGGCCCGCACCCGATCCGCGGTGCGGACGGCGACCCGCGCCGCGCCATACATCCCGAGCGCCAGCACGGCCGCCTGCGCCAACCGGCTGAACGCGCTCACGTCCGGCCAGGCCGTATCGGCCGAGTATCCCAGCAGGTTCCAGCCCAGGCCGAGCGGATCCGCGAACACGGCCCAGACCAGCGGGAACTTGACGAAGGCGAAGGCGATCGTAAACGCGACCCAGGCCGCCAGCCCGAGCGGCGCGAGGGTCCGCGCCTGGCCCGCAAACGCGGCCCGCAGCGACCGGCGCGACCCGGATAGCTTCTGGCCGGCCCAGACCGCCAGCAGGAACAGGGCTGGCAACAGCCCCAGATTGATCAACCCAAAGCCGGCCGCGTAACCGAGCCAGGCCGGCGAGCCGACCGAGTAGGCCGCCGTCTTGAGCCAGCCCCACGGCCCCAAGAAGACGGCCGTGTAGACGAGCACACTTCCCAGCATCAGCAGCGCCAGCCAGGCCTCGTCCAGGCGCGCGCCGGCGCGGGCCACCACGTCCTGCCCGAAGGGGCGCAGGCTCACGGCCAGGTTGTCCCGCGGGCAGCTGCGCAGGCACTCAAAACACAGGCCGCAGTAGGCGTTGTCGCGCACGGCGGCCGGGAAATTGCCCCACGGACAGCCGTAGCCGGCCCCGCACCCGGTGTAGCAGAGTTTCTCGGTGTGGGCCGCGCACACGGCCGGGTCCTTCACGCGCAGCGCGAGCGGCGCCAGGCGCGCGTACAGGCCCGTGAACCCCCCGATCGGGCACAGGTAACGGCAAAAGGCGCGGCGCTCGAACACCAGGCTGGCGACGACGGCCAGCGCGATCAAGCCCAGCAACACCCAGCCCGTCACGCGCGGCTCGGTCAGGATGACGGCGCTGAACAGGCCGATCAGGGCGAAGCCGGCCACCTGCAGCCAGGCGCCGCGCAGCCGGCGCGGCCAGACGCGGCCTAGGCCCCAACCGCGGCTGGCCGGCCCCAACAGCGCGCCACGCTGCAGCCACTCGCCGGGCAGGGGGATGGGGCACAGGCTGCACCAGGCCCGGCCGCCCAACGGGATGAAGACCAGCTTGAGGGCCGTCCACCAGGCGATCCAGACCGCGATGACGGCGAAGTTGGCGTTGCCGGCCGCCGGCCCAAAGAGGCCGATCAGGATGGTGAAGACAAAGCCGGCCAGCAGCCCGGCCTGCGCCAGCCACTGCGGCCAGCGGTTCTTGAGAGCGGCGCGGACGGCCGGCGGCTGCGTGAGTTCCAGGTGAATGGGCGTCATCGCCGTAGCCCCCAGACCGCGGCGAGGGCGGCCAGGCCAATCAGGCCGGCGGCCCGCCAGAAGAAGTCGTTGGTCCCGACCGTGAGCTGGCCGATCATAAACGGGTGCAGCGGGCCGCAGGTGGTCGAGCAGCGGAAGCGAAAGGTGCCGGGGCGATCAGCCACAAAGGTCAGGCGCGCGGTCTGGCCGGGTTCGGCCGTGAGTGTCAGGTTGTAGCCGTCCAGGTGCAAGCCATGGACGACATCCGTCGCCACAAGTTCCAGGGTAACCCGATCGCCCATGTTGACGGCGACCGTGCCGGGCGCGTACTCAAAGCGCCGGCCTTCCACACGGATCACGCGGTCTGCCGGGGTGCGGGCGAAGGCAGGCCAGGGCAAGGCCAGGATCAGGATCGCGGCGGCCAGCCAGGCTGCCCAGCCCAGGGCGCGCGAACGCGAGAGCGCCGCCGGCGTCATGGGATATTGGACGGCCCGTAGCGCGAGTAAGTGGCGTCGACGTACGACCGGATCTCGGGCACAGACTTGCCCTCCTGCAGGAGCCGCATCGCGTCCTGGGTGATATCGACGCAGATCGAACAGCCCAGGGCATGTGAGTCGTATTCGATGGCGCCGGCGGCGTCCGTCCCAGCCACGTAACAGGCGTAATTGGAGGTGTGGCCCATCGAACCGCAGCCGCAGTAGCAGGGGAGCTGCTGGAGCACTTCCGGGTTGGCGACCGCGAATTGATAGGCCTCGCGCACGGTGGCCGGCGCGGCCTGAACGTCAGCCGGCATTTGATCCAACGCCGCCATCGCCAGACCAGCCTGCGTGCTGCTGTCCCTCGCCGTACTGCCACAGCTGGCCGCAGCCAGGCTGAATACGCTGATCACTAGCAATGCACCCAGAGAACGATGCTTCATCGGTGAGACCCTTTCGCTTTGTGTGTATCGTAACAATACCCGCAGCCGGCCGAAAAGCGCCGAATGGCGCATGACATTTGTCACGTCAGCGGTCGGCGGCCGGGGTGGCTGGAAGTGACTTTCCGCGGGCGATGGCTGGAGGCAGGGTCGGGAAAAAAGCCACCACCCTGGAACTCCAGGGTGGTGGCTTAGGTCAGGGAGGCTGGACCGCGCCGGCTAGTGATGATGCTGTTCCTGTCCCTGCGCCGGGGGCTGAGCCAGGTATTTTTCCGGCTCCTTGTCGAAGGCGCGCTTGCAGCCGGGCGCGCAGAAATAGTAGGTCTGGCCCTTGTACTCCGATTTTGCGGCGGCGGTCTGCTCGTCCACTTCCATGCCACAGACAGGGTCGATTGCCATCTTGAGTTCTCCTTGAGAATAACCCGGTCCGGAAGAGGCCGGCCCGGTTACGAGAGGCGCTGTTGGGTCGCATCGTTTCTGGTTTCGACCCGGCCGGCCTCCATCAGTCGGGTGTTTATAGGCCCTTCAGTGATTGTCTCGAGTCTAATCCAGAACGGGGCAGCACCCTAGCGCCAATACGCTCACGCCCGGCCCGCCAGTTGGCCCATGGCAGCGTGTGCTCAAGGTTGGTGTTCCGGCGCCCAACGCGGAGCCGATCGCCGCCAGCCAGTTGAGCCACGGCGGTCGGCGCGGTGCCGCCAGCAGCCCACGGAACGACACCTCCCACAACCCAGTCGGTACAGCTGACCCCATCCGGATAGGGTCAGGCGCCCCTGCCGCCGGACAGCCCTTGGCCCTACAGTGAGGGCGCAATCGTTTCAAGGCCTGACCCAACATGGAGGAAAACACAATGGCCAACATCATCACCCGCAAAGGCGAGGTCATCCAGGACCCGCCGCTCGTCCAGGCGCTGCTCACCGACCCGCGCGCCGGCTGGCTCTGGCTGTTCGTCCGGCTCTGGCTGGGCTGGCAATGGATCAGCTCGGTCCTGCCCAAGCTCTCCAACCCCAAGTGGGTGCAGACCGGCGAGGCCCTGCAGGGCTACTGGCTCAACCAGGTCAAGGTTCCGGAGGCGCCGGCCCGCCCGCCCATCGCCTTCGATTGGTACCGCGGCTTTATCCAGTTCCTGCTCGATACCGAGGCCCACACCTGGTTCTCCAAGGTCGTGGTCGCCGGCGAGCTGCTGGTGGGCCTCGCCCTGATCATCGGCGCGTTCACGGGCGTGGCCGCGTTCTTCGGCGGCCTGATGAACTGGAACTTCATGATGGCGGGCTCGGCCAGCACCAACCCGCTCCTGTTCACGGCCGCCATCGTCCTGGTCCTGGCCTGGAAGGTCGCCGGCTACGTGGGCGCGGACTTCTTCCTGCTGCGCTGGATCGGCACCCCTTGGAAGGGCCAGCCCGAGAAAGGGCTGCAGAGCCTGCGGCCAGTGGTCGGCGGGTCGGCCGCCGACTGAGAACGCCGCTGGCAATCCATTAGCTTCCCACCGGGCGGCAGGTCAGCCTGCCGCCCGGTTTTCATTCCCGGCCCAGCCGCTCGAACAGGTGGTGCTCGACCGCGTAGGTGGCCAGTTCAATGCGGTTGGTCAGGTGCAGCTTCTCCAGGATTGTGCTGACGTAGTTGCGCACGGTCTTCTCGCTCAGGTGGAGGCGGCGCCCGATTTCGCCATTAGTCTTGCCGCGCGCCAGCTCGGCCAGCACTTCCAGCTCTCGATCAGAGAGGTCGCGAAAGGCGTCTTCTTCGGATTTGCGTTCGGCCTCCCGGACGCGCGCCAGCAGCCGGGCCGTGGTGGCGGGGTCCAGCAAGGCCTCGCCGCGCGCCGCCGCGCTGATGGCGCGCAGGAGCTCTTCGTTGCCGACCTGCTTGAGCACGTAGCCGGCCGCGCCGGCGCTGATCGCGCGCAGCACCAGTTCGTCGTCGGCGAAGGAAGTCAGCATCACCACCCGGGTCTCGGGAAAGCGCGTCGTGATCTGGCGGGCCGCCTCGATCCCGCCCTCGCCCGGCATGCGGATGTCCAGCAACACCACGTTCGGGCGCAGGCGGTCCACCGCCTGAATGGCCTCGCCGGCCGTGCCAGCCTCCCCTACCACCTCCATGTCCGGCTGGTCGTTGATGAGCGTCATCAGCCCCAGACGCACGATGGCATGGTCGTCCACCAGCAAGACCCGGGTCCGTTTCATCGCTCATCACTCCAGGGGATATCCAGGCGGATGGTGGTCCCCTGGCCGGCCGCGCTCGCCACGTTCAATCGCCCGCCCAGCAGCCGCGCCCGGTCGGCCATGTTGCGCAGGCCGTAGCCGCCGGCCGCCTGCTCGTCAAAGCCGACGCCGTCGTCCTGGATAAGCAGCTCCAGACGCTCCGCCCGGCGCCGGGCAGTGATAACCACCTGGCGCGCCTGAGCGTGGCGGACCACGTTCGCCATGGCTTCGCCGGCAATGGCCAAGACGTGGTCGGTCCGGGCCGGCGCCAGCGTCTCCTCGGCCGGCAGGTCCATCTCCAGCTTTACCTCCACCATCGGCTGGAAACGGGGATCCTCGGCCAACTGGCGGAGTGCCGCGGCAAGGGGCTGGCCGGCCGGCGCTGCTTTCAGCTCTCCGAGATTGCGGCGCAAGTCGCCGATGGCGTCGTTCAACAGGTGGGCGGCCTTGTCCAGCCGGGTCGCCAGCGGGCTGCCGGCCGGCGTCTGGCGCTGGGCCGATTCCACCAGCAGGCCGGCGGTGTAGACCGTCTGGATGGCGCCGTCGTGCAGCTCACGCGCGATGCGCTCGCGCTCGGCGGTCAGGATCTGCTGCTGCTCCATAGCCTCGATGCGGCGCTCGGTCTCCAGGTCGAAGACCTCCAGGGCGCGGATGATGGTGACCGCCAGGAGCAGGCCGACGAAGGACAGCACGACCAGCGGCGGGAC
>CALFZO010000130.1 GCA_937952305.1 uncultured Anaerolineales bacterium
AATCGCAATCGATTGGCTCCCGTGTCGAAACGAGTGTGATTGATGGCGCTGTGATTCCACAAGCCTTTCTGGCCCTATTCCCGGCCGCGTCCCGGGGAAAATAGGGGCCGTCCCCCATGACGGCTGGGGGGTGTTTGCCTTAACGTGACGGCATCCCGATCATTCAAGGAGCCGCCATGCGCTCTCCTGCCACCGCCATTCCCGTCAGCGCACCTCTCGCCCTCACCCGCAGCGTGGTGAAAGCGCAATGAGCGGCGCGCCTCGGACTCGCTCCGCGCCCTGGGCGAGCCTGGCCCTGATCATGGGCGGCCTGTTGATGGCCGGCATCTGGCTGGTGTACACCCAGGTACACGGCCCCACGTCTTACGATGAAACGAACGCCGTCGCGGGACGCTCGACGCTTTTCTGGGGCATGTTGCTGGGCGGCCCGCCGCCGCTGCTGATAGCACTGGGGCTGTGGCTCAGGCGCGGCGCCCTGACCAGCGGCGGGGGCCGGCGCGCCAGAGTCGGCCACACGCTGGCCGTCTTCGGGTTGGCTGTGGCCGCGATCATCGACCTGATCATCGCCGCGCTCGGCCCGCCCTTCTTCGTGCCTGTGGTGGGCCTGGGCCTGGTCTTGCTGGCGGCCGGCCGGCCAGGATCCCGCCTCCTCTTGGCGCTTGGGCTGCTGTATCTGGCTGCCTTCGGCCTGGCCCTGGTCCCATTGAGAATCTCCGACCCATTGGCCGGCTACCGCGTCTACGGCGTCCTGGCGCATCTCCTGCCCGGCGTGCTGTGGGCGGCGCTGGGCGCGGCGGCGTGGGCGCCCAGCGGCGCCGCCTTGGCGGAGAGGCCGGCGTGACCCCGGCGCATTGGGATGGATGGGCCGGCCGCGCGGCACTGCTGGGCGGCGCGCTGGCGTTGCTGCTCACGCCCCCTTTCGCCAGCGCTTTCTTCGCGGCCTATCCCGGCTACGACGTGCCGCCGTTCTGGGTGGCCCCACTGCAACCCCTCCTGGCGCCGGCGCTCGGTTTCGCGGACCGTATCACCGTCTACAACGTCTACGGCCGTGTCTACAACGTCGTCTATGGGCTGTTCCTGCCGGCCGCCTTCGGCCTGCACCGCCTCCAGAAAAAGCGCGGCCGGCTGGCAGGCTGGGGCTGCGGCCTGACCGTGGCCGGCCTGCTGACCGCGGCGGTGGGCGTAGCCGGCGATTACTGGCTGGACGGGGCCGGCTTCATGCTGGAGCTCTTCGGGCTGCTGATCATGAACCTGGGGGCCTCGCTTTCCGGCCTGGCCGGACTGCGGGCCGGCGGCCTCCCACGCGGGCTGGCCTGGCTGCTGACCCTCTGCTTCCCGGGCCTGTTCGCGATCCAGTTTTTGATCTGGCACATCCCCAGCAGCCCGACGTTTCTATTCGCCGCGGCCTGGCTGAGCCTCGGATATCACCTCGGGCTCACCGATGCGGGCCGGCGCGGGCGGCCGGTCCGTGGCGGCGAGCCAGCCAGCCGAAACCCGGAGGCGTTGACGTGACCCGCTACCAGTTCCTCCGCGTCAGTGGGTGGGGACTGATCGGGGCGGCGGTTTGCCTGCTGTTGACTTTTCTGCCCGCCCGGGCCGTCCCGTTCGGTGTCGAAAAAGCGCCGTTCTTCATTGCCATCCTGCTCATCACGCTCGGGCAGCTGGGACTGGACCTCCGCCAGGCGGACCGGGCCGATCCCCGGGCCAGGCTGGCCATCCGGATTGGGATGGCCGGCGGCGCTGCGGGCCTGGTCAGCCACGTGGCCTGGGTCCTCGAAATGGAACAAGGGCGGACCCTGATGAACTTCGCGCTGGCGATCATGTTCGCCGGGTTGTTCGGTTTCGGCGTGATGACCTGGCCGGCCCGACTGAGGCCGTCCGGATCTGGCTGGGCGATACTGGCCGGCCTGTGGTGGCCGCTGATCATGCTGAGCAGCTATCTCTATCACCGCGCCACCGGCCAATGGCTGAGCGTGCCCGGCTGGCTGTCTTTCGCGATGTTCCTAGGGATGAGCGTCGGCCTGGCCGGGCTGGGCTATGAGCTGCAGGCCAGCGCGCGGCCCCATATCCTTGACCAGCAGAAAGGATCACCGCATGTCTGAAGCCGTGCTCTCCCCCATCACCCTCAGCCGGCCGGCCCGAGCGCCGTCAGCGCGCGCCGCCTTCTGGCGCGGCGGCCTGACGGCCATGCTCTACCTGACGGGCGGCCTGCCGCTGGTGTTTGGCCTCGCCTTCCTGCTCAGCCGCCTGCCGTACCACATCGACCTGTTTGAGTCTCCGGTCCTGGGGATGGCGTTGTTCGTGGGCGTCACGGCCGGCGGCGGCTGGCTGTGGGGGCGCTCCCTGGCGCGCCTCACCGGCCGGCCAGAGGTCAATGCCCTGGCCTGGACCACGGCTGGGACTTTCCTCGCCGTCGTCTTCAGCGCGGCTTTTGCCCTGGGGCAGTTGGAAGTTTTCCTGATCGAAGAGCGCGGAGCCGGCAACGCGCCCGTCTCTCTCATCTTCGCGGCCCTGTTCACGCTCTCGTCCTTCTGCGTGACGGCCGGAGTGGGCGCGGCGCTCGGCCTGGCTCTGCGTGACGGCGCGCTGGCGCTGGACCTGGCCTGGCGCGGCGGGTTAGCCGGGGCGGCGGCCTTCCTGGCCGCGGATGTGAGCCAGCATTTGCTCGGCCGGGTGGTGGGCGGCCCCAACGCCGAGGCCACGTTCACGATGATCAGCGTCATGCTGATCGGCCACGCCGCCGCAGCCCTGGCCGGCGGCGGCGTCATCGCCGCGCGCATTTGGACGCGGTCGGCGGCTGTGCCACAATAGCGGCATGCGCGCCGCCAACCCAGCCCGCCCCTTGCGCGGACCCGGCTTGTGGCTGACCCGCGCCGTCTGGACGGTGATCGCCGCCGCCACGCTCGGGTTGCTGGTCGTCCTGCTGCCCGTCAACCTGCGCGCGATCACGTCGGATTGGCAGGTGCGCGAGAGCTACTGGGCGGTGGCCGCGTTCATGACACGGGACGCCTACGCCCGCTATGTGCTGGCTCTGCGCTATCTCGTCACACTCGCTTATCTGGCCGCGGCGGGCCTGAGCGCCTGGCGCCGGCCGACCGACGGCATGGCCCTGTTGGCGTCGGCCACCCTGCTGACCCTGCCGCTGGGGTTTGGGCTGGGCGGCGATCTGCAATACGCGCTCTATCCGGAGCCGGAGTGGTGGCCGGCGGCGCGCGCGGCTGGACGCTGGCTGGGCCTGGCGGGCGTGTCTTACCTCCTGCCGGCCCTGTTCTTCCTGTTCCCCAACGGCCGCTTCGCCCCCGCCTGGTTGGCCTGGCCGGCCGGCGCGGTGATGATCCCGATCACCCTGGGCCTGGCCGGGCTCGTGCGCGCAAGCGACCGCGGTTGGGAACTGTGGATCTTCAGCCTGTTGGCTGCGCTGCTGGCAGCTGCGGCCGGCCAACTCTACCGCTACCAGCGCGTCTCCGACGCCGTCGAACGCGGGCAGACGCGCTGGGTGCTGGCGGCTCTGGCGGCCCTGCCGCTCAGCCTGTTGCTGACGTTCCTGCTGAGTCAGCTCATCGGCCCGGTCGGCACGCGCACCCAGGCGCAGCTCGGTTTCGCCGGCCTGCACCTGCAGCTCCTGGTCATGCTCGCCATCCCGGTCAGCCTGGGCCTGGCCGTCCTGCGGCGCGGCTTGTGGGGGCCGGACCCGCTGCTCAACCGCGCCCTGGTCTACGGCGGCCTGAGCGCGGCGCTGGTGGTGCTCTACCTCGTCGTCGTGTTTGGGCTGGGCGCGCTCCTCGGGCTGACCGACAACCCGCTGCTGGCCGTCCTGGCCACGGCCTTGTACGCGGCCCTGGTCGGCCCCTTGCGCCAGCGGCTGCAGGCCACGGCCAACCGCTTGATGTACGGCGAGCGCGACGATCCGGCCGCCGTCCTGTCCCGGCTCGGCCAGCGGCTGGAGTCCACGCTCGCGCCCGAGGCCGGGCTGACCATCATCGTGGAGACGGTGGCCCAGGCTCTGCAATTGCCGTACGTATCCATCGCCGGAGCCGACGACGACCGCCAGGCGCTGGCCGCCACCGGCCAGCGGCCGGCCGATCCCGCCGGCCTGGTCCGCCTGCCCTTGATCTATCAGTCCGAGACGGTGGGCGCGTTGTCGGCGGCCCCGCGCGCCGGCGACGCAGCTTTGGCCGCCGCCGACCAGCGCTTGCTGGAGGCGCTGGCGCGCCAGGCCGCGCCGGCCGTCCATGCCTACCGGCTCAACGCCGCCCTGCGCCAATCGCGCGAGCGCCTGGTGGCGGCGCGTGAAGAAGAGCGCCGCCGTCTGCGCCGTGATTTGCACGATGGCCTGGGGCCGACCCTGGCCAGCCAGACGTTGAAGCTGGACGCCGCCCTCGATCTGCTGGAGGCCGACCCGGCCAAAGCCGCGGGTTATCTGCGCGAGGTCAAAGCTCAGACGCAGGCCACCGTCGCCGACATCCGCCGGCTGGTCTACGAATTGCGGCCGGCGGCGCTGGATGAACTCGGGCTGGTCTCGGCCCTGCGTGAGCACGCGCGCCAGATGACCGGGCCGGCCGGCGGCCTGCGCGTGAGCGTGGCCGCGCCCGAGACCCTGCCGCCGCTGCCGGCGGCGGTGGAGGTGGCCGCCTACCGCATCAGCCTGGAGGCGCTGACCAACGTCGTCAAACACGCGCGCGCGGGCATGTGCCGGCTTGGGCTGGAGGTCGTCCAGTGGGAGGGCCGGCCGTGCCTGACTCTGGACGTGACCGATGACGGCGTGGGGTTGGCGGACAGCACGGCGCCCGGCGTGGGGCTGGCTTCCATGCGTGAGCGGGCCGAGGAGTTGGGGGGCACCTGTCAGGTGCTGCCGGGCCGGCCGGCCGGCACCCGCGTGCTGGCCCAGTTGCCTTTGCCCGAACCGACGGGACCATGACCACCCTCCGGCTGCTGATCGCGGACGATCACACCCTCTTCCGGGAGGGCCTGCGCGCCCTGTTTGGCGCCGCGCCGGAAATGGAGGTGACGGGTGAGGCCGCCACCGGCGATGAGGCCATCGCCCTGGCCGCCGCGCACCAGCCGGACGTGGTGCTGATGGATATTCAGATGCCGGGGACCAACGGCGTGGAGGCCGCGCGCCGCATCACGCACACCAGCCCGCACATCGGCGTCATCATGCTGACCATGCTGGAGGACGACGACTCGGTCTTCGCGGCCATGCGCGCCGGCGCGCGCGGCTATATCCTCAAAGGCGCGGACAAAGCCGAAGTGTTCCGGACCATCCGCGCCGTGGCGCACGGAGAGGCGCTCTTCGGGCCGGCCATCGCCCGGCGCCTGATGAGTTTCTTCGGCGCGCTCGGGCCGGCCGCCCGCGCGGCCCCGCCCCTGGCGTTGCCCGAGCTGACCGAGCGCGAGCGGGAGGTGCTGACCCTCATCGCGCAGGGCCTGAACAACGCCGTCATCGCCGAGCGGCTCACCCTCAGCCCCAAGACCGTGGGCAACCACATCTCCAACATCTTCAGCAAGCTGCAGGTGGCCGACCGTGCCCAGGCCATCCTGCGCGCGCGCGAGGCCGGCCTGGGGACCGGCGCCTGACGGCGCGCACGCCGTTGGCGCGCGGGCTGGTCACCGGTCTGGGAAGCCTGGGCGGTAGCCCAGGTCGTCACAGGCGGTGAGCGCCCGTTGGAGCATGGGCAGCCAGACATGAACCAACTGCGCGCCGCCTGCGCCCCGGCAGTATTCCGTGGCGATGTAGACGCCCATCGCCGCACACAGTTGGTAATCAGCGCGGAGTTGTTCCCAGGCGTAGTCTGCGACACCGCGCTCCCGCAGGCTGGCATGATAGTGCCGGAGGACCGGCTCTTCGAACTGCCGGCGCGCGGCCACCTCCCAGTCGAGCACCAGCGCGTAGGCCAGGTCGTAGACGCCCAGCCAGGTGGTCAGGCTCCAGTCGAAGGGCTGGCGGTCGATGAGATAGAGCGGCCGATCCCCGTCGCGCGGAACCAGGATGTTGTTTTGTCCGGCATCACCGTGAATCAGCGCGAACCCGTTGGCCTCCCGTGTCCGCTCGATCATCTGGGCCGGGTGCTCGGCAAACAGCGAACGGAGCAAGTTCGGCCAGTGCGGCTCCAATTCGCCGGAGAAGCGCTCCAGGATATAACCGACACCGGCCTCGGCGATGTCCACAAAGCGCCGGAGGTGCGCGGCGGTGTGAAGCGGCGCGCCGGCCTGGGCCAGACGGTCCCGGCCCCACCAGTGGGCGTGCAGGACCGCCAGGCCCTCGGCCAGCGCCAATCCGTAGCTCAGGGTCGGGGTCTTCGCGGCCGCCTCGACGTGCGAGGCGGAGACGTCGTCCAGCAAGAGGTGATAGCGGCGCTGAGCATCCGAATAGGCCGCCTCATAGCAGCGGATCAGAGGCGCGCCTTCGACGCCGACGTAGTCGCGGGTGTAATAAGCCACCTCCGAGGCGCTGAAGAACTCGTCCTCCAGGTCGGCGTTGACCAACTTCAGGAACAAGCGCGCGGGCAAGGCGCCCCGCGACCCGTCGGCGTAACGCAAGCGCAGACGCGCGTGCTGAGACCAGTTGCCCGCGCCCGGCTCCAACTCGAACGCCGCCACAGCCCCCTCGATCAGCGCGCCACTCCGGGCGAGGCTGGACGTCAGCCAGGCGGAGGTGAGTTGATCCAAGCGCGTGATCACTTCAGTCGACATCACACTCTCCGCAAGCGCGGCGCGTTCCGAAATCGTTACGGATATGGTTGCCGACCAGGCGGCGGCGCGACGCTGTTGATTATCGCTGCACTGGCTCGCCTTTCAACAACTGCCAGCCCAGCGGGGCGGCGCCGGCCAACAGCAGCGCCATGGCCAACGGGTAGAACACGGGCAGCCCGATGGCGAGCGCCTGAGCGGCAAAAAAGCTGACGCCGCCCGCAATCAGCAAGACACCTGACCAGCGTGTAGCGCCTCCCAGGCGCAGCAAGCCAATGCCATTCAGAATATGCCCGACGGGCCATAACAACCCTAACAGGCCGATGGCAACAAACTCGGGGTGGCCTAGGAACAGGGCCTCCAGAGCGGCATCAAAGTGCTTGGCGGACACCGCGGCGGGCACCTCCGCGCGCAGCAGGGCCACATAGATGACGCGCATCGCCATCGCCAGGGGGCCGGCTGCCCCAGCGAACAGGCCGAGGCTGACGCACACCGCTCCATAGGCAGGCAGCCGCCGGCCAATGACCCTCGCCACGGCCAGATAGAGCGGGATGTACAGGAGCATGCCATAGTATCCGAGCACGCCCTCGAGCGCTGGCTGCCCCGCCAGGAACGCCAGCGCGGCCAACAGGGACACGAGCGGGCCGGCGAGGCAGGCGAGTCCTTGTAGGCGATTCACAAAGTGCTGGTATGGCATCGCTGCTCCTTTGACCGCCGGGTTACTGGGTCAGCCCTGCGCCCGGCCTAGTCCCGCTTCACGTGCCCGCTGGACGGCCTCGGCGCGGTCCGCGACGTGCAGCTTGCCGAAGATGTTCGTGATGTGGTTACTCAACGTCTTGCCGCTGATCACGAGCTTTTCGGCGATCTCTTTGTTGTTGGCGCCTTGGGCGATCAACTGCAGCACCTCGCGCTCCCGGTCGGTCAGTTCCGGGAAGGCTGCGGCCGGGGACGGGGGCGGCGTCGCGGCCAGCGTCTCGAAGAAGGTCATGACCCGGGCGGCCACACCCGGGCCAAACACGGCCTGCCCGCCCGCCACCGCCCGGATGGCGTGCAGAAGATCGTCGTGCTGCGCGCCCTTGAGCACATAGCCGCGCGCGCCGGCGCGCATGGCGGCGAAGACGGAGGCGTCATCCTCCAGCATCGTCACCATGATGAGGCCGAGCCCCGGCTGCTGGCCGAGAATGCGCCGGGTGGCTTCCAGGCCGTTGACGCCGGGCATGTTGATGTCCATCAGCACGACCGCGGGTTGGAGCGAGGCCGCCAGGGCGACGGCGCTTTCGCCGTCGGCGGCGTCGCCCACCACCTCGACATCGGGCGTAGCCGCGAACAGAGAGCGCAGCCCCTCCCGGAAAAGGACATGGTCGTCGGCGATCAGCAGGCGGATTTTGTTCATCGCGTGGTCCTCAACCGCTGCGGAGGGGCAGGCTCGCCCGGATCAGCGTCCCGCCGTTGGCGCGTGGCCCGATGTGAAGCGTGCCGCCCAGTTCCTCAGCCCGCTCACGCATCGAACGCAAGCCCACGCCCGCCCGCAGCCCCGCCGGCAGCCCGGCGCCATCGTCTTCGATCTCGACTTGAAACGTTGTCCCAGCCGGCCCGCAGCTAAAGCGAACAATGCCCAGCCGGGCCCGCGCGTGGCGGATGATGTTCGTCAACGCCTCCAGGGCGATGCGGTACGCCGCCACCTCCACCGCTGCTGGCAGGGGCGGCGTCTCGGCCGGCAGGTCCTCCACCACCACCCTCAGCCCATTGAGCGGCGCCTGGCCCAGATGGTCGCGGATGGCCTCGGCCAGACCGCGCTCGTCCAAGGCCGGCGGCCGCAGGCCGTACACCAATCGGCGCACGTCGGCCACGGTCTCATGATTTTGCGCCAGCACACTATCAATCAGCGCCAGCGCCGCGTCCGGGTCGGTGCGCAGTTGTTGCCGGGCGGCGGCCAGCTTCAGGCCCTGGCTGGCCAGCGCCGGCCCCAGCCCGTCGTGCAGATCGCGGCGCAGCCGCCGCCGTTCCTCCTCCAGCGCGGCCACCGAGCGTTGGCGGGCGCGCTGCAATTCGCGGTTCAGGCCCACCGCGTGGACGGCCAGACCGGCCTGCCGCGCGATATTCTCAAGCAGATGCTGGTCCAGGGGACTGAAGGCCTCGCCGGGCGTTCGCTGCGCGGCGAGCAGCCGGCCAACCGGCTCACCCTGGTAGACCAGGGGCAGCCTCACCGGGTCGGCCGGAGGCCGCCCGCCGGGCGGAAAAGCCACCGTCTCCGGGGCCGCGCCAACCTGGTCCAGTTCGACGGCGACCCAGGGCAGCTTGAGCGCCTGTGCCACATTTTCCACCAGAGACGGCAGGAGCGCGTCCGGCGTCGTGGCTGCCTCCAGCCGGCGACTCAGACGATTGAGCACAGTCACGGGGTCATCCCGTTCGCCGTACATCAGCCGATTGACCCCGCGCTGCAGCCGATCACGCAGCGGCTGGGCTATCACCGCCACCAGCCCGGTGGCCACGACCGAGCCAGCTCCCGCGGCGCCCGACTGGATGAGTGCGCCGGCCAGGCCAACGCACAACCCATAGATGGCGACGACGCTGGCCGTCAGCCCGGCATAGACCAGCGTGCGATTGAAGATCAGGTCGATGTCCCACAGGCGGTAGCGCAGAATCGCAATCCCGATGGTCACGGGCAGTAGAACACGCAGCAGTTGGGTCAGGGGGTAGCCGACCAGGTCGTAGGCCAGTTGAGGTACGCCGGCCGCCACCGGCCAGATCACGACCGCGAATTGGGCCAGAGCCGCCAGGGCCGTCCCGGTCAAGCCCAGGACCACCCACTTGGTCTGCAGGCGCTCGGCCGGGCTGGAATGCCGCTGGTAACGGTAAACCTGGGCGACGACTCCGCTGGCGAACCAGGCCAGCAAGACGCCAAAGCCGAGGAGCGCGGGCAGCCGCCACGGATAGAGGGCCGGATAGAGCCCCTGCGCCAACCACCAGGCCCCGGCCAGGATCGCCAGGCCCAGGGTCCAGCGCGGCACAAATTTCCCATCTGGGAACAGGTAGAAGAACAGCCACCAGGCCGTGAGCGTGAGCGCGAACCAGGCGTCGAGGACCGGCCGCCAGAACGGCTGGGGATCGTAGAGCGCCAGGATCGGCGACGAAGCGCCGACCTGGGCCAGGAGGACGCTGATCGAAAAGAGCAGTACCCGCCAGTCGCCCGGGCGACGCCAGACGAGCAGGCCGGCCACCCCCAACCCGGCCAGGGCCATGACCAGATCGATGGCCACTGTATACGCGCTGATGAACCCAGCCGATAACCCCAGGCTGGCCACGGCCAGCGGGTCCTGGCCGCCGAAGAAGAGGGTGTAGTCACGCACGGGCCGATCGCCGGTGCGCACACTCAGAGTCACGGCCTGGCCGGCGGCGCCAGCCGGCAGGGCGTCCTCAGGCGGCACGGCCCGCGGCGGAACGCCGTTCACGGCCACCAGCCGGTCACCTTCCAGGATGCCGGCCAGCTGCGCGGGATCCGCCGGCCAGGGCGACAGCGCCAGATCACCCGACCGGTCACGATAGACACTCAGCCCCAGGCGGGGCCGGTAACGCTGAGACAGATCGTCGTACCGATGATAGAGGCCTCCTGCAAAGAGGACCAGTGTCGCCGCGGCCACCATCAACCAGAGCAGCCCTGTCAGACGGGGAGCGCTGCGGGACAACCAAAAGACCACCCCCGGCCAAGGAAGCTGTTGAGATGTCATCACCGCCTCATCGCGCGCAATCTGGTTGGCCCTGCAGCCACTCCAGCGCGGCCCGCAGCACCTGGTCCTGTTCGGTCCCGACTTGCGTCCAGTCGATCCGCACAACCTCATCCGGGGTGATAGAGCCATTGTATACGCGTCCGGTGCGATCAGAAGCAAACGCGCCACTGACGGAAAGGAAAGCGCCGTCGCTGAGCGTCGTGTGAAACTGGAGGACCGGGCTGCCGGCAGTAGGCTCCCCGAAGCTGCGCACCTTGGGCCGGCCCTGGAAGGCGACTACGGCCAGTTCGCCGGCGGCGGCCGTGGCCGGGCTGGTCAGCAGGGCCACCGGCGGCAACGGCCGTGACACCGGGTAGAGCGGGCCTTCGACCAGGCTTTCAAAGCGCTCGTTGCCGTTCCAGAACACTTTGCCGCCCGCATACGTCCACGGTTCGCGGGCGCCGTCTGCGTAGACGAAGCCGCCTACCTCGCCTTCTCCCAGGATCGGCCCGATCGCCGCCAGGTAAGACCAGAGATCGCCCCCAGAATTGCGGCGCAGGTCGATCACCCAGCCGCAGACTTCGCCCGGGCTGGCTCGGCGCAGGGCCTGGTGCGCGTCCGTCGCGTACAAGATCGCGCCGCTGGTCACCGGCAGGTCAATGTAACCCAGGCGCGCCTCGCGCCGGGCCAGCGCCTGCCCCACGGGGTCGCGCTCAGTGGCGGCCCCGCGGGCGAGCGTCGCCACGATGGGCTGCGCCTGGTCCGCCCGCTTGACCGTGAGCTGAACCGAGGCCGCATATCCCAGATCGACGATCGGCGCGTTTTGCCAGGGCTTGGGCGGCCCGCCGTCAACTGTTTCGATGAGGTCGCCCAGCCGCAGGCCGGCGCGTTCCGCCGCGCCGCCTGGGTTGAGGTCGACGATGACATTCTGCGGATAGAGGGCCAGCAGGCCGAAATTCTCAGCAGCCCGCGCCTGGGCCGGATCGAGGAAGAAGGTCGCCCAGTCCCCGATCTGCCCCGTGGCGTAAAGCAGGGCCGGATACGTGTCGGCCGTGGTCCGCGGGTTGGGGGACAGGGCCAGCGCCTGTTCGCGCAGCGCCGGCCAGGCAATGTCTTCACTCCGGACGGCGTTCACTGCCAGCCAGTCAAGGGCATTGGCCAGATACTCGGCGGGGGGTTGGGGCGCTTGGGTCGGGAGAGGCCCTCCGACACAGCCGCCCGACAGCAGCGTCAGGAGGCAGGCTGTCAGGACAAGGCGGCCACGAAAGCCGTAATAGCCCGGCGGAGGCGTGCAGGGTGCGGTCATGGGCCAGATCTCCATCGGAAAACTCAGCGGCTGGGGCGGGGAGACAGAGCCGGGCGAGTACGCCCGGCCGCCGTCCAGGCGGCGACCAGAGCGAAGCCCATCAACGTCAACAGGCCGGTGGCCGCTGCGCCGCCCAGCGGCCCGGGCAAGGCTGGCTCAAGGTCAGCCCTGCCGGCGGGGGCATTCGGCGGAAGCGGGAGTGCCTGCGGCTCGGGCAAGGCTGGCTGGGCCGGGGCCTGGACGCGGGCACTGGTCTGGGCAACTGGCGCGGTGGGGATGGCGACCGGGGCCGGGCTGGCCAGCGCCGGGAAATCGGCGTGAGCCGCCTGGGTGGCCGCAAGATTGGCCCAGATGACCAGCATGAATCCGCTGGCCGCTACAACGAGGACTCGGGGCAGGCGGGCGGTGGGCAGCAAGCTGAACATAGATGGCTCCTTGGTGTCACGCCTGGACTGAAGCGCGTCCAGGCTTACTCTATGTCCGATCAGCTCCCAGCGTCATCAGGGCGGGGCCCCTATTTCAACCCTATTTCGTACTCCTGGCGCACACGCCGTAAAGGCGCGCGACCGTGCGCAGTGCCTCGGAGGCCACGCTATACGCATGGCCGGGTGTGGCCAGCGCGGCGCACGTCATCGCTCCGGGCCTGATCTCCGAAGGCGTGCCAAGGCGCGGCGAAGAGGGCTGTGCCGTTGCCCGCCGGCCGCGATTTAGGGGAAGCCGTACTCAATCGCGCCCAGCCACCAGTCCGGGTGCTGGTACGCTGGCGCGGACTGAGCCGCGGTCCCGGCGCAGTCGGCGCTCGCATGGCCTTGGGCCGCGGCCGGACGCGCGTTCGAGATAGCCGCGGTCACGGTCTGGCTGTGGATCGTCAGCCCGGTCAGGAGCAGCAGGGCCGCGGCAATGCCAATCAACAGTCTACGCTTGCGAGTCATGGTGGCCTCCAGTGGCGAATGATGGGTTGCTCGGCCATGCGCCGATCCCGGCCGGTCATCCAATGGCCGGCCGGTGACGCCAGCATAGGCGCCGCGGATGGAGGCGGCGGTGGAGGAAGTGGTAGAGGCAAACAAACTGGGCGAGATACTCCGTCGCTTGAGCTTGAGGGACGGCCATGGACCGCCGGCGGCTTCGGCCGGCCAAGTGCTCGCCACCGGTGCCAGGCGGACGGACGCTAGATCAACTCGCCGCGGCGCAGCCGGTCGTAGAGCGCGGTCGTCTCAGGGGAGGGGGCAGCGCCCAGGTCGGCGGCCAGCAGGGTGGTCAGGCTCTGATAATGGCGCAGCGCCTGGCCAGCCTCACCCTGGCGCGCGCTGGCCTGCATCAGCCCGCGATGCGCCGCCTCGAGGTAGCCGTCGTGGGTGATGGCCCGGCGGTACGCCTCGGCCGCGGCGGCGGGGCGGCCGGCCTCGAGCAGCAGCTGACCGAGGGTAAGCAGGGCTTGGAGATACCGCCGGCGCAGGTCTTCGCGCTTGGCCAGCACCCACTCGGTGTCTGGGAAGTCTTCCAGGAAGTCGCCGCGGTAGAGCGCCAGTGCAGCTTGCAGGTGTTCGATGGCGCGCTCCGGCGCGGCCGGTCGCCGACGGCCGGCTTCGGCCAGACCCGCCTCAAACGCTTCGACGTCGTACCAGTAGCTCAGCGACCGGTTGAAAGTGTAGCGCTCGTCCTGGAAGAGCACCCAGTCCGGCCGACCCAACGCCTGCCGGAGGCGGTAAAGGGCGGTTCGTAAGCCGGTGCGGAGCTGGGCGGGCGAGCTGTCGGGCCAGAAGGCCAGGCCGATCTGCTCCCGGGTGCGGCCGGCGTGGCTGACCAGGTAGAAGAGCAGGTGCTTGGGGCGCGCGAATCCCCAATCGGCGGCGCGGAGCAGGTCCCGGCCGCGATACACCTGCGCTGGACCAAAGCCCAGCAGGCGCAAGGCCGGCACAGGCAGCGGCTCAGCCTGGGGCGTAGTCGAGGCCAGGGCGGGCGGGACAGCCGCGTCGGGCGGGTCGAAGTCGGCGGCCGGGTTGGCGTGGCCCTCCGCCCACGCGGCCTCGAAGGCCTCGGCCGGCAACTCGGCCCGCGCGGCGGCCAGGTCGCGGTCATGCTCCACCTGCAGCGGCGCCTCCAAGAACGGGCCGACCGCGGCCCGGAGCGCCCGCACGGCCCCGAAAAATCGCGCGGCTTGCCGGGCGCGGCCCTGCGCCAGGCTCAGACTGCCCAACCCCGCCAGCACATACGCCACGCCGCGCAGGTCGCCGCTGGCCCGGAACAGGCGCAAGGCCGCTTGATAATGCTCCGCGGCGCTGGCGTGCCGGCCTTCCAAACGATCCATGCGCCCCAGGTGAAACAGCGAGAATGCCCGGCCGGCGGCGTTGCCGCCTGTCTGGCGCATCAGGGCGAGGCATTCCTGGAAGTGGGCGCGGGCGGCGGAGAAATCCCCCTGAAAGGCCGCGCCAATGCCCAGGAAGTGCAGGGCGAAGCTGGCCAGCCATAGGTCACCCAGACGCCGGGCCATGCCCAGGCACGCCTCGGTGAGCTGACGGCTGCGCGCGCCGTCACCGAGCGCGGCGGCGGCCCAGCCCAGGGCGTGCAAACAAAAGGCGGTGCCCCAGCGGTCATCCTGGGCGCGCGCCAGGCGCAAGCCCTCTTCGAGAGCCGCGCGCGCCGCCGCAAACGCTCCCTGCCAGCAAGCCAGCCAGCCGGCCGTGGTCAGCGCCCGGGCGCGCACCCCCGGCGACCCGGCCGAGGCCTGCTCCAATAAGCGGTCCAGCCACTGGCGGGCTTCGGTGAAGTTACCCTGCGCAAACCAAAACCAATGCAGGGCGCACATCATCCGCAGGCCCGCTTCGCAGCGCGCCGGATCCTGCGCACTCCACTCCAGGGCGGCGCGAAGGTTGTCTAGTTCTGGCCGCAGCCGGGCCAGCCAGGCGGCCGTGTCGGCGTCCGAAAGAAAGAAGCCCAGGTGCGCCTGCGGCGCCTCGGTCAGCCGTGCATAATAGGTCAGATGCCGATCCCGGACGGCCTGGTCTTCGCCAGCGTCACGCAGTCGCTCGCTGCTGTATTGCCGCACCGTGTCCAGCAGTCGAAAGTGAGCCGCCCGGCCGGGTTCACGCTCGACGACCACCAGCGACTTGCGCACCAACTGCCCCAGACTCTCCAGCACCGCTTCCGCGTCAGCGCCCTCAGCCACCGCTACAGCTTCGGCGGCCTCCAAGCTCCACCCGCCGGCGAAGACCGACAGCTGACGGAAGAGCGTCCGCTCCGGCTCGGTCAGCAGATCGTGACTCCAATCCAGCGTGGCGCGCAAGGTCTGGTGGCGGGGCGGAGCGGCGGGACTGCCGCCAGCGAGCAATCGCAGCCGGTCGCGCAGCCGGGTCACAATCTGCTCCACGCGCAGAAGCGGCACGCGCGCCGCCGCCAGTTCGATCGCTAAGGGCAGGCCGTCCACCTGCTGACAGACCTCGAGCACCGCGGCGGCGTTGTCATCCGTCAAGCGAAAGGCGGGCAGGTCATGCTGGGCGCGCGCCACAAATAGCTGGACGGCATCGCACTCAGACAAGGCTTCGGGCGCCACGGGCCGGCCGGGCGCGGGCAGTGAGAGGGGCGGCACGGGCCAGGCCAGTTCTTCGGCCAAACCTAGCGGCTCGCGGCTGGTGGCTAGCACGCGCAAGCCGGGGCACGCTTTCAGCAGCTGGGCCACGAACCCGGCGCAGGCCGCGAGGAGGTGCTCACAGTTGTCTAAATACAGCCAACCGGTCCGGCTACCGATGAAGTGGGCAATCGTTTCGTTCAGCGGCTGCGGGGGAACTTCACGTAGACCCAGGCTCTCCGCCACCGTCAGCGGCACCAGGGCTGCGTCGGCCAGGCCGGCCAGCTCGATCCACCAAGCGTTCAGCGTTGGCCCAGCCGACTGCTCGGCGGCCAACTGGATGGCCAAGCGCGTCTTGCCACAGCCGCCGGGTCCGACCAGGGTGAGTAGGCGTGGCTCCGTCCCGGATGTCAGCCATGGGCGGAGCTCGGCCAACTCCCGCTGGCGGCCGATGAAACGAGTGAGGTGGACGGGGAATACCGGCCGAGCCGAGCGCGTGGTCAAATCGGAAGCGGGGTCTCGTGTGGGCATACAACGGGTCCAAACGATGACGCCAGCGACGCTGGCTGTGGCCTGAGACTCCGGAGGGAGTTTAGGCGCCCAAGGCTGTCTGTCAAGGCGC
>CALFZO010000131.1 GCA_937952305.1 uncultured Anaerolineales bacterium
CGTCACCGTGCCGCTGCCGACGCGCACCCCGCCGCCATCCCCGGCCGTGCCGCCGCCGCCATAATCGGCGGTGTTGCCCGTGAGCGTGACGTTGGTCAGCGCCACCGTCGGGCTGCTGCTGGTGACCAGCCCGCCGCCGTTCTGCTCAGCGCGGTTGCCGCTGATGGTGACGTTGGTCAGGGTGGCCGTCCCACCTTTGAGCCACAGCCCGCCGCCGGCGTCGTAGTTGGCGGTGTTGCTCAGGACGGACGAGTGGGTGAGCGTGAGCGTGCCGGTGGAGTAGATGCCGGCGCCGCCGTTGCTGGTGGTGTTGCTCACGATGGCGCTGTAGCTCAGCGTCACGGTGCCGGCCTGGTTGTACAGCCCGCCGCCGGACGCCGTCCCGCCGCCGCCGCGCAGGGTCACGCCCGTGAGGGTCACGGTCGTGGTCAGGACGTGCAGGATCCGGTCGCTCCAGCCGGTGTTGCCCAGGATCGTCACCTGGTCGGCGCCCGGGCCGGTGATGGTCAGCGGCGCGGTGACGTCGAGAAGGCGGCTGAGTTCCTGCATCGCTCGGGGCACTTCTCCCCAAGGCCAGCACCCGGGAGACTAGGCAATTCTTTCAGCTGGTGATGGACGAAGCGTTCGTGCGAAACAAGAAGATCGTAGCCGCCCGGCCGAAGCCGAATGACTACGATCTCTTGTTTTACTGCGGACCCGACGGGATTCGAACCCGCGGTCTCGGCCTTGACAGGGCCGCGTGTTGGGCCAGCTACACCACGGGTCCAGTAGCCGCGAGAATATACCATAGCGCGCAGGGAGCGTCAATACCTTTTTTCACAAAGCCCGCTTAACGCAGTGCCGCCCGCAGCGCCGCCGCCACTTTGTCCACATCGGCGGCCGTGACCCAGGCGTGGGTCACCAGGCGCACGCGCGGCGCATACCCATCGATCAAAATGCCCTGCGTGCGCAGGGCCTCGGTGAGAGCCTGCGGCGACAGGCGCGCGGCGCCGGTCAGGCGGACGTAGACCATGTTGGTGGCAGCTGTCCCAGGTTCAAGCTCGAGGCCCGACACCTCCCGCAACCCCTCGGCCAGGCGCCGGGCGTTGGCGTGATCGTCCTCCAGCCGTTCGATCATTTGCTCCAGCGCCACCAGGCCGGCCGCCGCCAGCACGCCCGCCTGGCGCAGGCCGCCGCCCACCATCTTGCGGTAGCGGCGCGCCTCGGCGATGAAGTCGGCCGGGCCGCACAGCAGCGAGCCGACCGGCGCGCTCAGGCCCTTGGACAGGCAGAACATCACCGAGTCGGCTGGCCCAGCCAGGGCGGCAGCCGGGACGCCCTGCGCCACCGCCGCGTTGAAGAGGCGCGCCCCGTCCAGGTGGAACTTGAGGCCGTGGCGCAGGGCCAGGGCGGCCACCTGCTGCGTGTACGCGGCCGTGAGCGGCACGCCACCGCAGATATTCTGAGTGTTCTCCAGGCAGATCAGGCGCGTGCGCGGATGGTGGACGTCTTCGTCGCGGATGGCGGCCTCGATGTCGGCCAGCGCCAGGGTGCCGTCCGGCTGGTTGCGGACCACGGCCGCCGCGAGCCCGCCCAGCGCCGCCATCCCGCCGACTTCGTTCAGGTAGATGTGGCTCTGGTCGCCGACGATCACGTCGGCTCCGCGCCCGCAGTGTGTCAGCAGCGCCACCAGGTTGCCCATGGTGCCGGAGGCCACAAACAGCCCGGCCGCCTGGCCGGTGAGCGCGGCGGCGCGCTCCTGCAGCCGGTGGACGGTCGGGTCGTCGTCAAAAACGTCGTCGCCGACCTCGGCCTGGGCCATGGCGGCGCGCATGGCCGGGGTGGGGTGGGTGACGGTATCGCTGCGTAGGTCGATCAGGCCATTCTCGAAGCTCATGGCGTGGGAGTTCCCAGGGCTTGGCGGAGATAGTCGACTAGGCTGGGGGCGGCGGCCACCAGGGCGCCGGCGACCAGGGTGTAGTAGAGCACCTGCCACAGACAGCCGGCGCAGCCCAGGCCGAGGCCCCAGCCGGCGCGCCGTGCGGCCACGCGGTCCGGCGAACGCCGGTCACGCCAGCCCGTCAGGAAGGCCAGCGCCGCGAACGGCAGGCCGAGCAAGGTGGTGATGAAGAACGGCGTGACCGACAGGAACAGCCACAAGCCGCCGGCGATCAGGCTGAGGGTGGCCCAGAAGCGCCCGGGCCGGGCGGCCGCCGTCGGGCCGCCGGGCGGGGGCGGGGCGCGGTCGTCCATCGCCGCGCCGTGCTCGCTCAGTATTTCCGGACCAGCGCCTTGTAGCTGTCCGGCTCGCGGTTCTGCAGCGTCTGGAATTCCTCGCGCCGCTGGCGGACCTCGCCCAGGTCGATGCGGGCCACGCAGTAGCCTTCAGCCGGCTCGTTGGTCTTGGGGTCCACCTCGCCGGCCAGCGTCGCATAAACCTGGCCGCGCGGACCGACGATGGTCGTGTCGCCGAAGAACGAGTAGGTGACGTCATCGCCCACGCGGTTGGCCGCCGCCACGAACAGCGCGTTCTCGTACGCGCGCGCCAGGACGTAGGTGCGCCACTCGTCGCGGTGCGGCTTCTCCCAGTTGGCGCACACCACCAGCAGCTCGGCGCCGTCCAGCGCCAGCGCGCGCGCCGCCTCCGGGAAGGCCAGGTCGTAGCCGGAGAGCAGGGCCACCTGGCCGAACGTGCACTCGAAGACCGGGTACTTGTAGCCGGCCCGGAACGCCATGCGCTCCTCGCCCTTCAGATGCACCTTGTGATAGTCGCCCACCAATTCGCCGTCCGGACCGATCAGGACGACCGAGTTGAAGATGATCGATTCGACCTTCTCTTTGGATGGCAGGCCAAAGGCGATGTGCACGCCGAATTCCTGGGCGCGCTGGGCGATGACGTTGACCGACGGGCCGGGCACACGCTGGGCCAGGTCGGTGAAGCGCACGCCCAGTTCGTAACCGGTGGTGATCAGCTCGGGGAAGACGATCAGGTCGACTTTCTGTTGACCCGCGATCTTGGCCACCAGGTCGGACATCTTGGCCAGGTTTTCTTCCACTTCGCCCAGCTTGGGCTTCATCTGGACAGTGGCGACGGTCACTTCGCGCATGGGCTCTCCTTGGCGTCAAATGCACACTGCCCTTGCGGGCCGGGCACACTCCACATTGCATTGGGCACGGTCAGTACTGGCGCGCCCATTTTATCATTTCCGGAGGTTTTCGAGCGTCTGTTCTAGTTCCAGCGGGAGGGCTGCCGTGAAGGTGCGGCGTTCGCCCGAGCTGGGCAAGGTCAGCGTCAGGCGGGCGGCGTGCAGCCATTGCCGGCTGACCGGCAGCGACGGCTGGCGGCGGCCGTAGACGGTGTCGCCGACGATCGGGCACTGCAGGTAGGCCAGGTGCAGGCGGATCTGGTGCGTGCGGCCCGTCAGCAGCCGGCATTCCAGCAGCGCATGCGTGGGCGCCGCGCTGCCGCCGGCGTGGAATTTCTCCAGCCCGGCATACTCGGTGACGGCGGCGCGGCCCTGGCGGAGCGGCACAATGGCCATGCGCTTGCGGTCGCGCGGGTCCCGGCCGATGGCGGCTTCGATCCGGCCGGCGTCGGTCGGCGGAAGACCGTCCACCAGGGCCAGGTAACGCTTGTCCACCTCGCGGTCGTGGAACTGCTGCTGTAGCGCGCGGTGGGCCGCATCGTTCTTGGCGACCACGATCAGCCCGGACGTGTCCTTGTCCAGCCGGTGCACGATGCCGGGCCGCTGCTCATCGCCGACGCCCTCGAGCTCGGGATCGTGCCCCAGGACGGCGTTCACGAGCGTGCCGCTGGCGTGGCCGGCGGCCGGGTGGACGACCATGCCGGCCGGCTTGTCGATGATCAACAGGTCGGCGTCCTCGTAGACGATGCTCAGCGGGATGGCCTCCGCCGCATGGCTGGCCGGCGGCGCGGCCGGCAGCTGGACACTGACCAGGCCAGCCCGCTCCAGCCGCTGGTTGGCGCGCGCCATGAGGCGGCCGTCGACGCTGACGCGGCCGGTCGTGATCAGGCGCTGGACCTGCGTGCGCGACAGTTCCGGCAGGGCGGCGGCAATCAATTTGTCGAGCCGTTCGCCGACGGTGGCGGCGGTGAAGGTGAGAGTCTGTTCGGTCACAGCAGGGACCGGCCGAGCGGCCGGCGGCGCAGGCGGGTGCAGGGGCGCGTCCGCTCCTGGACCCACGCGGCGGTGCTAAGAGGATTGGTCGGCGGCGCCGACGTCCACGGGCCCGCGCGCCGCGCCGTCAGCGGGCGCGGTCGGCGTCTGGTCCGGGTGCCGGGCCTCGCCCCACATCAACAGGACCAGCACGATCACGCCCAGCGTGATGCTCAGGTCGGCGACGTTGAAGATGGGTGTGCTCAACACGCTGAGCACGTTAATGTAATCCGTGACCGGGCCGTTGACCAGCCGGTCCACCAGGTTCCCGAGCGCGCCGCCCAGCTGCAGCCCGAGCGCGATGCGCAGGCCCCACTGGCCCTGGCTGGGCAGGCGCGCCGCGTAGTAGCTGATGATGATCGAGACGATGATGGCCACAATCATGAAGAACGTGCCGCCGGCCTGGAACATGCCAAACGCGGCGCCCGTGTTCTCGATGTGCAGCAGGCGGAAGTACGGGTCCAGCCCCGGCGCCAGGCTCAGCACCTCGCCCACCGGGATCGCGCGGCGCACGAGATACTTGGCGTATTGGTCGAGCAGAATTACCAGCCCGGCGATCCAGAATACCAGCGACTGAGTGACAAGCCTTTTCCACATGATGATTGGCAGCTCCCTATCTGTCCGGGGGACGATTGTACCTTAGCGACCATTGATCAGCAATTACGGCCGCCGGCCAGGCCTCCGCAGCCCGCGGCCAATCCGACCGAGAGCCGCTATCCCGCCCGAACCGCGTTGAGGCGCGCCGGCGCCGGCCACGAAGCCCCGCTGCCTCTGGCTGACTTAAACTTTCCGGGGATTTCGTTGACACAGCCTCAGCCCGGGAGTAGAATGCCGGCGAATGTTAACGGTGAAAGGCTTATGAAGAACGACAGCCCGGACCTAGATTCGAGTACTCCGCCCACTCTCCCCGCCACCTAGAGCCTGGCTGGTCCGGCGCGCCTCCGCGGCTGCGCCTCGTCCCCGGTCGACTCCGGGCGGCGAGGCGCAATTCGTTTAAGGAGGTCGCTCATGGACCAGATGGTCATCGATACCGCCCTGGAGCGCGTGCGCGCGGCTCTGGAAGCCGGCAAGGTGGAAGACGCCATTGCCGCTCTGGCGGACCTGCACCCGGCCGACCGCGCCGAGGCCTTCTCCGACCTGAAACGCGACGACCAAGAAGAAATCCTGCCCCGGCTGGACCCGGAGGACGCGGCCGAGCTGCTCGAAGAGCTCGAGGACGAGGAAGCCGCCGAAGCCGCCGCCTCGCTGCCCACGGCCGCCCTGGCCGATGTGCTGGACGAGATGGAGCCGGACGCCGCGGCCGATATCCTGGGCGACTTGCCGCCGGAACAGGCCAGCGCCGCTCTGGCCGAGATGGACGCCGAACAGGCGGACGACGTGCGGCCCCTGCTGGCGCACGCCGACGACACTGCCGGCGGCCTGATGACGCCGGACTTTTTCGCTTTGCGCCGCCAGATGACGGCGGGCATGGCCATCGATTTCCTGCGCAGCGCCGAGCTGGACCGCGAGACGCCGTACTATCTGTACGTCGTCGACCGCAATGACCACCTGATCGGGGTAGTCGGCCTGCGCGACCTGATCCAGTCTGCGCCGGACACGCTGATCGAAGCGATCATGAACCGCGACGTGCGCAGCGTGCCGGTCGGGACCGATCAGGAAGAGGTCGCCCAGTTGATGAAGAAATACGCTTGGCTGGCCGTGCCGGTGGTGGATGCCGACGGCAAGCTGGCCGGCGTAATCCGGCACGACGACATGGTCCACGTCATGGAAGAGGAGGCCACCGAGGACCTGTACCGCCTGGCCAACGTCTCCGACGGTGACCTGACGCCGTGGAGTCCCCTGCGCATGTCGGTCAGCCGGCGGCTGCCGTGGTTGTACGTGAACCTGTTCACGGCCTTCCTGGCCGCCTGGGTGGTGAGCCTGTTCGAGGCCACTATCGCGCGGGTGGCGGTGCTGGCGGTCTTTCAGGGGATCGTGGCCGGGCAGGGCGGCAACGCCGGCACGCAGACGCTGGCCATCATGGTGCGCGGCATCGCCCTCGGTGAGATCGAACTGCGCGACGCGGCGCCGGTGCTCCTGCGCGAAGCCGGCATCGGCCTGATGCACGGTATGGCAGTGGGGGTGGCCGTGGCCCTCGGGGCCTGGCTGTGGAAGGGCATTCCGGTCCTGGGCCTGGTGATCGGCCTGGCGATGATGGGAAACATGGTCGCCGCCGGCCTGGCCGGGACGCTGGTGCCGCTGACGCTGAAGGCCTTTAAGCTGGACCCGGCCCTGGCCTCGGCGGTGCTGGTGACCACCGTCACCGATTGCGTGGGCTTCGGGCTGTTCCTCGGCCTGGCGACGTATTTCCTGCCGTACTTAACTGTTTGAGGCCGGGCCGTCGCCGCTCTGGCCACCCTGTTCGGGTTTCTTCTCGGCGTTGGCGTCACCGCCCAGGCCTTTGCGGAACTCGCGGATGGCGCTGCCCATTTCTTTGCCGATCTGGCCGATCCGGCCGACGCCAAAGAGCAGGACGACGATGACCAGGATGATGATCAGTTCGGACCCGGCCGGTAGTCGAAAAGGCATGGTCGCAACTCCTCTAGGTTGAAAGGGGCTTGGACTGCGATACGTTGACGCTTCTATTCTAGCAGATGGACCCTCGGTCCTGGTCCGGGCCGGGACGGCTGGCCGCCTCGGTGAATTGTCAGGTTACGGTCAGCGGCGGTGGCGCCCGGGCGGTAGAATTATTGGACGGCCCGGCCCGGTTGGCTGATGCCGCCAATAGATCGAGTTTTGGGGAGTAGCCGGCCCATCCCCGGATGGGCTGATCAGCCGTCATCCCGGAGCAATTCCCGGCTGATCAACTTGACCCTCAAGGTGGCGAGACCAACACAGGCACTGGCTGTGTGGTCTCGTTTTGTTTTCCCTGGCCGTGTGCCCGGATAGAGGAGAGATCCCATGACCCAAGCTTGGCATACGCTCGCGCCCACCGAGGCCGCCGCGGCCCTGGGCGCCAACCCTCAACACGGGCTGAGCGCCGCCGAAGCGGCGGCCCGCCTGGCCCAGCACGGCGCCAATGAACTGGTAGAACGCGGAGCTAAAAGCCCGTGGCGCATCCTGTGGGAGCAGTTTACGGCCGTGATGGTGTTGATCTTGATCGCGGCGGCCGCGCTCTCGCTGGTGCTCGGCAAATTCCTGGAGGCCGGCGCCATCCTGGCCATCGTCGTCCTGTTCGGCCTGCTCGGTTTCTTTCAAGAGTACCGCGCCGAGCGCGCCATCGCCGCCCTCAAGAAACTGGCCGTGCCCACCGTGCGCGTCCGGCGCGACGGCCAGTTGGTGGAACTCTCGGCGCGCGCGCTGGTGCCCGGTGACGTGGTGCTGCTGGAGGCCGGCAACGTTGTCCCGGCCGACCTGCGGCTGCTGGAGGCCGTCAACCTGCGCATTCAGGAGGCGGCCCTGACCGGCGAGTCGGAGCCGGTGGAGAAGACCGCCGCCGGCCTGACGCGCCCGGACCTGCCGCTGGGCGACCGCGTCAACCTGGCCTACCTGGGCACGCTGGTGACCTACGGCCGCGGCGAAGCCGTGGTGGTGGCCACCGGCATGCAGACGGAGTTGGGCCGGATTGCGGCGCTCATCCAGGCCGTAAAGTCTGAGCTGACGCCGCTGCAGCAAAAGCTGGACGGGGTCGGCAAGCTGCTGGCCGCCGGCGGCGTGGCCGTGGCGCTGCTGATCATGCTCATCGGCCTGCTGGGCGGCGAGAGCTGGCAGGACATGCTCCTGACCGCGATCAGCGTGGCCGTGGCCGTTATCCCGGAGGGGCTGCCGGCGGTGGTGACGTTCACGCTGGCCCTGGGCGCGCAGCGGATGCTTAAGCGCAACGCCCTGATCCGCAAGCTGCCGGCCGTGGAGACGCTCGGCTCGGTCACCGTGATCTGCTCGGACAAGACCGGCACGCTCACCGAGAACCGCATGACGGTCACCGTCATCGACGTGGCCGGCCATCGCCTTGACCTGGACGAGACGCTGCGCGGCGGCCACCCGACGCTCACCGACCAGGACCCGGATTTCACGCCGGAGGCCCTGCAGCCGACGCCGATCGGGCTGGTGCTGGTGGGCGGCGCGCTGTGCAATGACGCGGTGCTGCGTCCGGACCCGGAGGTCGGCCGCTTCGTCACGCTGGGCGACCCGACCGAGGGCGCGCTGCTGATCGTGGCCGCGCGGGCCGGCTTCACCAAGGACGACCTGCAGCAGCGCCTGCCGCGCGTCGGCGAACTGCCGTTCGATTCGGATCGCAAGCGCATGACCACCGTGCACCAACTCCCGGCCGCGCCGGACGGCCACGCCGCCTTCGCGGCGCTGACTGGCCTGGCGACGCCCTACGTGGCTTTCACCAAAGGCGCCGTGGACGGGCTGCTGGAGGTGACCACGGCTGTGTGGGCCAATGGGCAGGCCGCGCCGCTGGACGCCGCCTGGCGCGAACGCATCCTGGCCGCCAATGAAATGCTCGCGCGCAACGGCATGCGCGTGCTCGGGGTGGCGCTGCGGCCGGTGGACGCGCCCACGCCCACGTTCGAGACCGAGCGCAACCTGATCTTCGCCGGCATGGTCGGCATCATCGACCCGCCGCGGGCCGAGGTGAAGGAGGCCGTGGCGCGCTGCGCGACCGCCGGGATCCGGCCGGTGATGATCACGGGCGACCATCCCTTGACGGCGGCCGCCATCGCGCGCGATCTGGGCCTGGCCAGCCAGGGCGCGCTCACCGGCGCCGAACTGGCGGCTATGGACGACGCCCGGTTGGCCGAGGCGGTGCGGACTGTGTCGGTCTTTGCGCGCGTCTCGCCCGAGCATAAACTCCGCATCGTCGAGGCCCTGCAGAAGCAGGGCCACATCGTGGCGATGACCGGTGACGGTGTCAACGACGCGCCGGCGCTGAAGCAGGCCAACATCGGTGTGGCCATGGGCATCACCGGCACCGACGTCTCCAAAGAAGCCGCTGACATGGTCCTGCGCGATGACAATTTCGCCACCATCGTCGCCGCGGTGGAAGAGGGCCGCGTCATCTACGACAACCTGCGCCGCTTCGTCAAGTTCGCCGTGGCCGGTAACATCGGCAAGGTCGGCGTGATGCTGCTGTGGCCGGTGCCGTTTGTGCTGTTGGGCCGGCCGCTGACCGAGGCGGTGGCGCTGCTCCCGCTGCAGCTGCTCTGGCTCAACCTGATGACCGACGGGCTATTGGGCCTGAGCCTGGGCGTGGAGCCGGCCGAGAAGGACGTCATGCGGCGGCCGCCGCATTCGCCTCAGGCCGGCATCTTCAGCGGCGGGATGGGCGGACAGGTGATCTGGACCGGCGCGCTGATCGGGCTGATCGCCATGGGTGTGGGCTTCGCTTACCATGAGCTCAATCCGGCCGGCCCTTGGCAGACGGTGCTGTTCACCACGCTGGCCTTCCTGCAGGTCTTCCAGGCCCTGGCCACGCGCTCCAATCGCGAGTCGCTCTTCACGATCGGTCTGTTCAGCAACCGGGTGATGACGGGCGTCAGCGCGCTGGTGGTGGGCCTGCAGATCCTGGTGCTGTATCTGCCGTTTGTGTCGACGACGTTGCTGCGCGTGCAGCCGCTGGGGCCGGCCGATCTGCTGGTCTGCCTGGCCGCCGGGGCCGCGCTGCTGGCCGCCTCCGAGATGGAGAAGTGGTGGCTGCGGCGCAGGGCCGGCCGCTGAACGGCCGATGTCAGCGATGTCAGCCAGTCAGCGGCCCCCCGGCCGTTGGCGCCGTGCAAAGTAGTGTAGAATCGCCCCGGGCTTGCGCTGACACGGTAGAGCGCGGCACCACTTAACAGGGACCAGGGTATGTCCGACGTTATCCCCGAGAAAAACGAAGACGAAGGCTCGCTGTTTGACCGGGCGATGCGCAAGGCCCAGGAAGCCGGCGCGGCTGTCCCGTCGAAGTCGGAGGGGCTGGAGCAGGCGGCCATGGCCGGCCTCGGGGCGGCCGGGCTGGCCCAATCCGTGAAAGATGCCACGTCGCCGGGCGGCGCCAGTTACCGGACGGTTCGCGCGCCGGCGGCCACACTGACGACGTTCCTGGACGCGCTCCAAGCCCTGGGCGACCATGACACGCGCCCGCAGGTGAACCGCCGCGGCCAGGACCAGGCCACCCTGCTGTTCGAGCAGCTCCTGCCCACCGGCCACTGGGTGACGGCCCAGACGATCACGTTGATCCAATCCGGCGACACCGTGACGGTGTCGGTCAGCGCTGCCAATTTGGCCGCGCTGGGCGGCGCGGCCGGCCAGGTGGGCGGCACCGCCCTGAACACGCTCGGCAAGGTGCTCACCGGCAATGTGCTCGGCGGGCTGAGCGACGCGGCGCGCAGTGTGGGCCGGCTGGCCGAGTCAGCTGAGAATATCGCGTTGAGCGGCAAGATCCGCTCGACCATCCACCGCATCGGCAGCGCCCTGGACGACGAGTGGCGTCTGGCCGAGCGTGAGCGGCAAGCGCGCGCCGAGGCGGCGCAGCGCCTCAACCTGTGCCAATTCTGCGGCGCGCCCTATCCGGCGCCGGACGCGGTCCAATGTGCCGTCTGCGGGGCGCCGCGCAACCAGGGGACGGCCGCGGGCTGAGCGGCCCGCGTCTCAAGCGGCAATCGGCGATGGCCGCCGGCAGACCGCCGGCGGCTGTCTGATTTTGAGGGAGGTGTTCATGTCTGACGGGAAGATGCTCCAGATCATGCCGGCGCAAGGGTGGGTGGCGCGGTTTGCCGATGGTGAGGGTGAGTTCGTGTCGCCGCTGGTGGGCTGGGCCCTGGTGCAGGCCGGCACGGGCACGGCCGTGGTGGGGTTGGTGGCCGGCGACAAGGACGTGGTGATGTGCAACGAGGACGAGGACTTCCTGGGCTACGCCTACGTCCCGGATGTGCTCGAAGAGACCTGGTTCGACGCCGATGACGACGACGATCTGGATGATGATTTCGGCGATGACGAAGATGAAGGGGGGCCGCCCTCGGCGGCCCCCAAGCGGTCGTCGACGCGCCTGAACTGACGGCGCGCGCTGCTGCCAGGGAATATGCGGCCGGGCGGGGACGCCGTCTCTGGGTTGTGGGCGGACCGCCAGCGCCGGCGGGACTCCAGCGAGCGCCTTCCCGGTCAGCGCGTTCAGGCGGCCGAGGCGCCTGGCGGCGGCAATGGTTGCGCTGGGCCTGCCCGCCCCCGCCGCCCTGCGCACCCTAGTCCCTCAAAGCTCCACCCCGACGGCTGAGCGGCAAGCGCCGCGGGCAGTTTGGCCGTGACGCGGCCGGGCCGGCGTCCTCAACCCGCCGGCCGGCGCCTCAGAAGTCGCGCAGCTTCCACTCTCCGTCGATCATCGTGCCCAGCACGCGCGTGTCCTTGATCGCCATGGGATCGCACGTGAACGGATCGCGGTCGACGACGATCAGATCGGCCAGTTTTCCAACAACCAGGCTGCCGACGCGGTGCTCCAGGTAGCCCGCGTAGGCGGCGCCGAGCGTGAAGGCGCGCAGCGCCTCTTCCACGGTCAGGCGCTGCTCCGGGTGCCAGCCTTCCGGGCCGGGCGTGCCGTCGGCGCGGCGCCGCGTGACGGCGGCGTGCAGGCCCAGGAACGGGTTGAGGCTCTCCACGGGCGCGTCACTGCCGAAGGCCAGGGTGGCGCCCGCATCCAGCTGCGTGCGCCAGGCATAGGCGCCGGCGCTGCGCCGGCCCCAGTAACGGTCGGCCATGGGCATGTCGCTGGTGGCATGGATTGGCTGCATGGACGCGACCACGTTGAGCTGCCCCAGCCGGGCGTAATCGTCCGGGTGCAGGCTTTGGACGTGCTCGCAGCGATGGCGCAGGGCGGGGCGCGTCTCGCCGCGGCCGGCTTCCTCGGCGCGCAGGCGGGCGTAGACGTTCAGCAGGTCGTGATTGGCGCGGTCGCCGATGGCGTGCGTCGTCATGGCCAGCCCGTGCGCGGCCGCCCGGGACGCCTGCTCGTAGAACTCCTCGGGATCGGTGACGGTGAGCCCGTAGTTGTCTGGCTCGCCCTCGTAGGGCTCGATCATGCGCGCCGTGCGCGGCCCGAGGGCCCCATCCAGAAAGACCTTCACGTTGCCCAGCCGCAGCCAGTCGTCGCCGAAGCCCGAGCGCAGCCCCAGGGCCACAGCGTGCTCCAGGTAAGCGACGCGGATCGTCTTGACCACGCGCAGGCCGAGCTGGCCGCGCTCCCGCAGGATCTGCCAGGCCGCCAGGCTGCGGCGGCCGTCGAAATCGTGGACGCCGGTCAGCCCGTAGCGCCAGGCCTGCTCCATGGCCGGCCGCATGGCGTCGGCCAGGGCGGCTTCCGTCGGCGGCGGGATATTGGCGTCCAGCAAGCTCATGGCGGTCTCCAGCAGCAAGCCCGATGGCTCGCCCTGCGCGGTCAACCGGATCTCGCCGCCCTCCGGCGCGCGTGTGGCGGCCGTGATCCCGGCCAGGCGCAGGGCCAGCGTGTTGGCCCAGCCGGCATGGCCGGATTTGGCGCGCAGATAGACCGGGTGCTCCGGCGCCACGCGGTCCAGGTCCTGCGCGGTCGGGAAGCCGCCCCACAGGTTCTGGTTCCAGCCGTAGCCCGTGATCCAGGTCCCGGCCGGCGCCGTGTGGGTCCGGGCGGCCACGCGCTCCAAACACTCGGCCAGCGTGTCGGTCTCGGCCGCCACCGCCTGCAGGCCCAGGCTGTACCACTCGAAGTGCATGTGCGCGTCGATCAGGCCGGGCAGGACGGTGCGGCCGCCCAGGTCCAGCGTCGGCGCGAAGGGCAGCACGGCGCGGGCTTCGGCTTCCGAGCCGACGGCGACCAGCGTGTTGTCCCGCACAGCGAGGGCTTGCGCGTGCGGCCGGCGCGGGTCTAGGGTGTGGGCATGGAGATTGCGCAGGATGAGAGTCGTCATGGTTTGTGCCCGGTGCGAGAAGGGTTTTGGCCGGCGGCTCGGCCATGATATTATTCGGGCGCGTTGTGAAAAAACGGCGGTCCGCCGCCCCGAGTTCGCCCTCATCATATCGGCAAGGTCCCCACAAGGGAAGGGCGCCTGACCCCCAGCACGGACCACGGTTAGGCGCGCCCCAATTCCATGAGTAACGGATGGCGTTCTCTGCCTGTCAGACTGCGCCAGCCGGCGTGGCGAACTTTGCGCGCCCGGCTGATTGTGCCGTATGTCCTGCTGACGCTGCTCGTCGCTGTCGTTGGGACCTACATCGCGACGCGCCTGGCCGCCAGCGATGCCCGGGAACGCTTTAACAATCAGCTGTATGAGGCGGCCCGGGTGGCCGCCGACGGCGTCGCGCGCCGGGAGCGCGCCCAATTGGCCGATCTGCGTCTGATGGTCTTCGCCGACGGAGTGCCCGAGGCGCTGCGCGCCGGCGATGCCGTCACCCTGCAGGCGCGGCTGTTTCCGTTCGTGCTCAACAACAATGTCCAGGCGGTGACGGCCCTGGACCGGGACGGGCGCGAGCGCCTGACCCTGGTTCGGCGTCTGGACGGCGGGGAGGGGTATCTCGCCACACAGGGCGCGGACTTCGCCGGGTTCACGCCGGCCGCGCGCGCCCTGCGCGGCGAAACCGACGCCGAAGGTGACAAGTTCGTGGGTTTCCTGACCTTGCAGCAGGGCCCGTACCTGTTCACGGCCGCGCCGGTGCGGCTGCCCGGCGAGGCGGGCGCCCCCAGCGGGGCCTTGTTGGTGGGCAGCAATCTGGTCAGCTTGCTGGCCGACCTGCGCAGCCAGGCCTATCTCACCCTGTTGGACTTGGAAGGGCGGCTGGTGGCGACCACATTTGCCGAGCCGGAAGAAGGCTACCAGGCCCTGGAGCTAACCGCAGCCGCGCGCGCGGCCGGCGACGGGGCGCCGACACGCAGCCTGCTCCTGAACGGCCGCGGCTTCCAGGCCGTGGACTCGCCGCTGGTCGTGCGCGGCCAGGTGGTGGGCTGGCTCAGCGCCGCACTGCCGGCCGATTACGTGATCCAGGCCGAGACGACCAGCCGCAACCTGATCGCCGCGATCTTCGCGCTGCTCACGCTGGCCGTGATCATCCTCGGCTACCTGCTGGCCCAAGGCATTGCCTGGCCGCTGCTGCGCCTGCGTGACCGGGCGCAGGCCGTGGCCGCTGGCGATCTGCAGCAATCCACCGGCATCTCGCGTCCGGACGAGATCGGCGACCTGGCCGGGGCTTTCGACGTGATGACGCAGCGCCTGCACGAGCGCACCCAGGAGGCCGAGCGGCTGTACGCGGAGGCCAACCGCCGCAACCAGGAACTGGCCCAGGCGATGGCGCAGCTGCGCGCCGCCCAGCAGCAGCTGATCCAGTCCGAAAAGCTCTCGGCGGTCGGCCAGCTGACGGCCGGCATTGTCCACGACGTCAAGAACCCGCTGGCGATCATCCGCGGCCTGGCTGAGCTGATGGAGGACGACCCCGACCTCGACGAGGCCAATCGCACCAACCTGGCGATCATCCGCGAGAACGTCAAACGCGCCAGCCGGATCGTCAGCGATCTGATGACCTTTGCCCGCCAGTCGGAAGTTGAAGTGTTGGAGGGCGACCTGCGCGCCACCGTGGAGACCGTCTTGCGTCTGACCAACTATATGGCGCGCGAAGCGCGCGTCGACGTCCACCCAGAGTTGCCCGCCACGGCCGTGATCGCCACCTATGACCCGCGCCTGCTGGAACAGGTGCTGGTCAACCTGATCCAGAACGCGATCCAGGCCATGCCGCAGGGCGGCCGCCTGACCGTGCGCGTGGCCCAGACCGGCGAGACCGCCACGGTGGCGGTGCAGGACACCGGCACCGGGATCGCGCCTGAGGTTCTGGGTCGGATCTTCGACCCCTTCTTCACCACGAAACCGGCCGGCCAGGGCACGGGCCTGGGCCTGTCGGTCAGCTATGGCATTGTGGCGCGGCACGGCGGCCAGATCGAGGTGGACAGCGCGCCCGGCCAGGGCGCCACGTTCACCATCCGGCTGCCGCTGCAGCCGCCGCCGGCCGGACCCAATGGGGGACAGGCATGAGCCGCGAACGCGTGCTGCTGGTGGACGACGACCTTGACCTGTTGGCGGTGATGAACGCCCACCTCACCCGTCAGGGCTTTGTGGTGCAGGCCCTGTCTGACCCGCGCGCCGCCCTGGAGTGTCTCGGCCAGGCCGAGCCTTTCGCCGTGCTGGTGACCGACCTGGACATGGCGGCCATGCACGGCCTGGAGCTGCTGCGTTCTGCCCGCGGCCGCGACCCGCGCCTGGAGGTGATCGTCGTCACCGGCAACGGGACGCTGGACGTGGCCGTCAAGGCCATGCGCCACGACGGCGCTTACGATTTCCTCATCAAGCCCTTTGAGACCCTCAACGTGCTCTCGCTGGCGGTGGCGCGCGCGGCCGGGCATCGGCAGCTGCTCATCGAGCGGGCCGCGCTCAGCGAGCGCCTCAACGCGCTCCTGACGCATACCGGCGACGCCATCTTGTCGGCCGATGACCGCGAACAGTTGGTGGTGGTCAACCCGGCGGCGGCGCGCCTGCTCGGCCGGGATGACCTGGTGGGCCGGCCGGCCGCCGAGAGCCTGCCGAAGCCGCTGGCCAGCCTGCTGGTTAACTGGCGGGCGCTGGGACAGAGCCAGCTGCAAACGGTGGAAATCGCCGGCCCCAGCCAGGCTCAGTGGCTGGTGAACCTGGCGCCGATACCGGGCCAGGGCTGGGTGATGATTCTCCGGGACGTGACGCTGCTGGAGCGGCTGGATGACGCGCGCTTTCAGCTGTTGAGCGAGGCCGCCACCCGCCTGCAGGTGCCCCTGGCCCAGGCCATCGGCAACATGGCGGAGCTGGACGCGCTGGTGGGCGTCAAAGACCCGCGCGCCGCCGGCATCATCTTCCGCCAGACCGGCCTGTGGGAACGTATCCAGCGCTGGATGATCGACCTGCTCGAGCTGGTGCGGGTGGAGTCCGGCACCGGCCTGCGCTCGGTGGAGATTGAGGTCGAACCGCGCCTGCGCGAAATCCTCGCCAACGCCCATGAGCGCGTCATCCGCGAGAAGCGCCTGCGTCTCAAGCTGGCGGTGGCCGCGGACCTGCCCCGCCCGCGCCTGGACCCCACGCTGGTGCGTGTCCTGGTGCAGGGCCTGGTCGGCTGGGCCGCGCAACGCAGCGACACGGGCGGCGAAGTGAGCCTGTCCGCGTCCGCGCAGGGCGGCCAGCTGGTGCTCGAGATCGTCGACAGCGGCCCGGCGCTGGACGACACGGACCTGACGCGCCTGTTCGCGCGGTCGGGCGGCGGCGCGGACGGCTCTGGTCTGGAGCTGGCCCTGGTGAAATCCGCGGCGGCCCGGCTGGGCGGCCAGGTCTGGGCGCGGCGGCAACCGGCTGGCGGCGCCATCACCGTTCTGCTGCCGCTTGCGCCACCGCTGGCCGATCCCGATGATCTATGAGCGAGTCTGGGGCACCGCGCCGCCGTCTCGGCCTGCTCCCCTGGCTGCTGCTGACGCCGCTGGTGTTTCTGGCCCTGTTCTGCGTCGGACAGCTGGCCCTGGTGGATATCGGGCCGGCGGCCACGCCCGTGCTGGGGTCGCAATTGCGCGCGGATTATCGCCCCTGGGCGACGATGGTGGTGCCGGCCATCAACCCGGCCATCCTCGCCGACATCTTGCGTGAGCGCGGTTACACTGGCCGGGTCGCGGATCTCGTGGTGCCGGGTGAGGTCTGGACGACACCGGCCGTCGCCGCCGCGCCTCCGCCGACCGTGACCGCCGTCGCCTCAGCCGGTGAGGCCACGCCGTTACCGGCGCCCGGCGTCACCGTGATCGCCGCGGTCAGCGCCACGACCACAGCCGCGGCTCCGGGTACGGAAAGCCCGACGCGCACAGCGACCGTCATTGCCCTGGCCACAGTCACGCCGACGGCGACGCCTAGCTTGCCTAGGCCGGCGAGCACGCCGACCCGGCGCGGCCCGGTGCCGCCCGCACCCACCGTGACGGCCTCCGCTACCGCCGCGCCCGCCCCGACCGACACTGCGCCTCCGCCGCCGCCCGCCACCGCCACGGCGCCACCCCCGCCGGCCTCACCCACGCCAACGCTGATCGTCTCGCCGCCGCCGAGCGCGTCCTCCACGCCGCCGTCGGCGGCGCTCAGCGGGCGCGTGTTCGAGGACGTCGACTACGCTGGCGGGCCAGGGACGGCGTTCGGGGCCGGCGACAGTGCGCTCGCCAACGTCCAGGTGGAGCTGTACTCGGCGCAAGGCGCCCTGCTGGCGACGGCGGTGACCGACGGCGCCGGCGTTTACACGTGGACGGTGCCGACCGGCCGCAGTTATTTCGTGCGCGTGGTCTCGGCCTCCGTCGGCGACGCGGACACGCCGCCCGCCGCCGGCCTGAACTTCGCCACGAGCGTGGCGGCCGAACAGACCTTTGAGAGTATTGGCCTGGCCGGCAACGGCGGCGCCGGCGCCCTGGGCGGCGAGGACCCCGCGGTTAGCGACTTCAGCACCGCGGCTGGCGCGGGGCCGGGGGATACGCGCGTGGCCGTGAATGTCGCCGGGACGTCCGTGACGGGCGTGGATTTTGGCTTCGCCTACAACCTGATCGTCAACGGCAATGACCTCGGCCAGGGCTCACTGCGCCAGTTTCTGCTCAACGCCAACGCCCTGGCCGGGCCCGACCAGGCGCAATTCAACCTGCCCACCAGCGACCCGGCTTATGGGTCGCCGTATCCGGGCGCTTTTGCCTTGCGGCCGCTGTCGGCGCTGCCGGCCCTCACCGACGGCGGCACGAGCCTGGATGGCGCCACCCAGGAGGCCAATCGCGGCGACCAGCGCCTGGGTCTCCCGGACCTCGTCCTGGATGGCAGCCTGGCGGGTTCGAACGCGTCGGGCCTGGTGCTGCAAGGGGGCGGCAGCCGCGTGCAGAGCCTGGAGGTGCGCAACTTCAGCCAGGGTCAGGGCGTGGGGATCGTGATCGATGGCGCCGACGACAGCGTCATCACCGGCAACACCCTGACCGCCAACGGCAACTTGAGCGGCGACGTGGGCGCGCTGCGCGTGCTGGGGCAGGCGGAGCGCAACCAGATTTCGGGCAACCGCTTCCTGGGCAATGGCAGTGACGGTTTGGAATTCGCCGTGGGCTCGGAGGCCAGCGCCTTCAACGTCATCAGCGGCAACACCTTCGCCGACCACGGCGACGACGGCCTGGTCCTGCGCGGCGCCTTTCAGCTGGTCAGCCTGAATACCATCACCAACAACGGCGTCGGCAACCCGCTGGGCTGCGGCATCGAAATCATGGGCCTAACGGACAGTGTCCTGACCGCCAACACCGTCACCGGCAACGGCGGGCGCGGCGGCGTCTGCCTCATCGGCTCTGACTCCACCGCCAACACCGTCGGGCCGGCCAACACGATCACGGGCAACGCCGGCCCGGGGATTGGCGTGGCGCCGGCGGGCAGCCTGGCCAACCGCTTCACGGGCAATGCCATCGCCGGTAACGCCGGATTGGGGATCGACCTGGGCAACGACGGCGTGACCGCGAACGACGGCGCGGATGGCGACACCGGCCCGAACGCTCTGCTCAACTTCCCGGTGCTGTACACGGCCACGCTGGATGGCCCGAACGCCGTCATCGTCACGGGTGAAGCCCGGCCGAACGCGGCCGTGGAGTTCTTTGTGGCGTTACCGGATCCGAGCGGTCACGGCGAGGGAGCTGTCTATCTGGCGACGGCCACGGTGACGAGCGGGGTGGCCGGCACGGTAGACGGCACGGCCTGGCAATTCAGCGCGCGGCTGACATTTGCGCCCGGCACGCTGGCGTCCGGCGGCCTGGTGACGGCCACCGCCACCGACGGCCAGGGGAACACGGCGGAGTTTGCGCTCAACGTCGCGGTGCCGTAGGGCCTGTCAGTCCGGCGCCGTCACAGGCGGCGGTACAGGAACCAAAAGTCTTCCGGCGGGAAGGCGGCTTCCAGGGCCGCGTCCCAGACGAACGGCCCGGCCGTGGATTGGGCGCGCAGGGCGGCGTCGAGCGGCGCCAGGCGCTGGGCGTCCGGGTGGTCGGCCAGCGCGGGAAAATGCCGGAGCAACAGCGTCAGGATGGCGCGCTGCGCGGCCTCGGTGGCATAGCGGCCGCTGCGCTCACTCAGATACGTGCCCCACAGGTGGACGCGGGTGTGCAGCTCGCCGGCCGCTTTGCGCTCGGCGTTGGACGTCCAGCGGGCCAGCACGGCGTCGGCGGCCGCATTGAGCGGGGCGGCCGCTTGAGCGTACGTGGGGCTGGCCGCGAGGCGCGCGCGGGTGAGGCAGTAACTGCCCAGGCTCAGCTTGGGGAAATCGCGGGAACCGCCGAGCGGCCAGAAGGCCACGTCGGAGAGCAGATACTCAGACAGCGCCTCGGTCATGGCTTGCAGAGCGGCCAGATCACGGTCGAAGGACATCGCGGGAACCTTTGAGGGCGGCGGCCAGAGGAGCGGCCGCGCCGGGAACTACCCGCCACTTTACCGCAGATCGCGGGTTTGGGACATCCAGCCTATGCCGTCCATCAGTGCCGCCCGCTGGCGCGCCTACCGCGCGGAAACATACCGGCTCAAGCCCGGCCGCCGCTTGACCACGCCCGACGCCGCGGTGCGCTTCGTCAACGAGCGCGGCTTTGTGTACTTCTGGCCCATCAAGGGCGTGGAGTTGCCCAGCCTGTGGGCGGCCGTGGCCGGCGACCGGCCCGTGGCGGACGCGCACGACGATCCGGGCCACGTCACCTGGGGTTGGAAGGACCGCCTGCTCGGCCAGCGGCGCTGGTTCTACGCCAAACTGCTGCGCGGCAAGGCCACGCTGGTCTCGCTCCCAACTCTGCCCTACTTCTACGCTCTGTCCGAAAACTACGGCGCCTATCAGCACGACTACGAGGAGCTCTACGCGGCCGGGCGCCTGACCCAGGAGGCCAAGGCCGTCTACGAAGCGCTGCTGGCCAAGGGCGCGCTGGACACGCTCGCCCTGCGGCGCGAGGCGCGCCTGGCCAGCCAGGACAGCACCACGCGCTTTGAGCGGGCCCTGGTGGACCTGCAGAGCGGCCTGTTCATCCAACCCATCGGTGTGGCCGAGGTGGGCGCCTGGCGCTACGCCTTCATCTACGATATCGTGGCCCGCCACCATCCCGACCTCCCCGCGCGGGCCGGGGCGCTCAAGCGCAGTGACGCCCGCGCCCACCTGGCCGGCCTGTACTTGCGCTCGGTGGGGGCGGCGACGGTGGCGCAGCTGCGCCGCTTGTTTCGCTGGACGCCGGAGGAGGCGCGCCGGACGGCCGAACGCCTGGTGGAGACGCGCCGGGCCGTCGCGGTGACCGAGGTGGCCGGCGTCACCGGTGACTGGCTGACTGTGCCGGCCCTGCTGCGGCGGCGCTGAAGGCGCCTACTGGAAGAGCGGATAGGCCAGGGCGTACAGCACGCTGGCGATCCCACACGTGGCCAGCATCACGGGCAGGCCGCGTTTCAGCCACAGCGCCGAGGTGATCGGGGCGCGCGTCCGCTCGGACAGGGTCGCCACGACGATATTGGCGGTCGAGCCGATCAGGGTGCCATTCCCCCCAAACCCGGCCCCGAAGGCCAGCGCCCACCATAGCGGCCGGGTCGCCAACCCGGCCTCGCCCAGGCTCTCGATGACGGGCAGCATCGCGATCGTAATCGGGACGTTGTCCACCACGGCCGACAGCGCGGCGACCACCCACAACAGCAAAACCCCCATCACTACCGGCGGCAGCCCCCGCAGTTGAGCGATGGCCCGCGCGATCGCGTCGAGGACGCCGGCCGCCTCCAGCCCGCCCACCATCACGAACAGGGCCGCGAAGAAGATCAGCACGCTCCACTCGACGCGCTTGAGCAGGCTGTGAATGTCCGGGCGCACCCAGGCCAGGGCGGCCGCGGCCGCGCTCAAGGCGATCAGGGCCGGTTCCACCTCCAACCAGCTGTGGGCGAAGAAGAGCGCGATGGCGGCTCCCAGCACAATCAGGGTTTTGCGCGCCGTCGGCCAGTCTTCCAGCGTTTGGGCGGGGTTGAGTTGCAGGACGGCGTCGGCGCCGGCCGGGTGAGGCGGCAGGTCCGCCCGGAACAGGTGGCGCAAGAGCGCCAGCGCCGCCAGCCAGGCGACCACGACGACCGGCAAGGTGTGGGTGAGAAAGTCGTTGAAGGTCAGGCCGGACGCGGACGCGATCAGGACGTTGGGCGGATCGCCGATCAGGGTGGCGACGCCGCCGGTATTGGAGAGCAGGGCTTCGGCAATCAGCAGCGGGGCCGGGCTGAGGCCGACGATCTCGCAGATCAGGATCGTCACCGGCGCGATCAGCACGACGGTGGTGACGTTGTCCAGGAACATGGACAGGACGGTGGTGACGCCGCCCAGCAGCACCAGCAGGCGCACCGGACGCCCGCCGGAGAGGCGGCCGGCCCACACCGCCAGGAACTGGAAGAAGCCGGTCGGTTCCAGCATGGCCACCAGCAGCATCATGCCCAGCAGCAGCCCGAGGGTGTTGAAGTCGGTGGCGGCGATGGCGTCCGCCTCGGCGTAGAAGCCGAGCAGCCGGCCCACTGCCACCATCAGCGCCGCGCCGCCGATGGCGACGATGGTGCGGTTGACCTTCTCGGAGAAGATCAGCCATAAGCTGACGCCGAAGATCGAACTGGCCAGGAGGCCGGGGATCACGGGACACCGCCCGTGGGCAGGCGCCAGCCGTGCAGGATGGCGGCGGCGACGTCGACGCGCGAGGCGATGCCGGCCAGCCGGCCAGCCGTGTCGACGACCGGCAGGTCGTGCAGGTCACGCTGGCGCATGAGGGCGTAAGCGCGCTGCAGACCGCAGGTCTCCAGGACGGTGGTGGCGGGGCGCATCACGGCGGTGACCGGCCGGCGCAGGGCCTCCGGCTCAGGCTGGGCGGCTTCGACCGCGCCAAAGTCGTGGACGAAGTCGACGTCGTCCACCAGGCGGATGAAGGCCGGCAACGCCAGGCTCAGCAGGTCATGCAGGTCCAGCACCCCGGCCAGGTGCCGCTGCTCGTCCACCACCGGCAGCAGACCGATGTGACGTTGGACCAGCAGGGCAACCGCCTCGGCCACGCTGGCGGTCTGGGGGATGGCGACGACCTCACGTTTCATGCAATCGGCGATCTTCACGGCGCGGCCTCCTGGGCGGCGTAGGCGACGGCTGTCAGGGTGTGACCGTCTCGATCTGCTCGATCTGGGCCGGCTCCCGCGCGTAGATGACGGGGTCGCCTTGATACCACTCGATTAATCCGGTGACCCGCACCGTCTGACCCACGGCGTAGAGCGTCTCCGGCGCCGGTCCAAAGCGCGCCCAGTCTTCCTGGCGGATGCGGATCTTGAAAGCGCCCTGGTGCGGGTTCTGGAAGCCGAGATAGACCGCCTGGCCGTTGTTGAACACGAAGCGCAAGGTGCCGACAACGGTGCGGACCTGGCCCGCGTTGGCGCGGGCGGCCGTGTGGGCGATGACTTCCGGCGCGGCGCTCGGCTGGCGGGTGGGCTCCGGAGGCGCCGGCTCGGCCGCCGGGGTGTCAGGCGCGGCCTGCGCGCCGGTGCCGGGCCCCAGCGCCACAACTGTGCCATCCGTGCTCACGTAGTAGAGCGAGCCGCGGCTGATGACCCAGGCGGCGTACTCGTTCCAATACTGATCATAGACGGCGCCCTGCTTCCAGTAGATGTAGAAGCCGGCCGGCCAGGTGCGGGTGTTGGCCAGGCCGCGGCTGCAGTAGTGAGTGGCGCTGAAACCGGTGCCGCACAGGTCGGTGTCTTGGGAAGTGGTGAGGTGCGGCAGATCACTGGTGCTGATCGGGTTGGCGCCAGTGCCCTTGGCGGCCGAGCGGTCGGTGATCAGGTGCGCCAGGCCGGCCTCCCAATGGGCGGCGAAGAGCTGGTCGCCCGCCATCGACAGGTTGGTCTGCTCATCCGTCGGGAAGAACGTGTTGCGGATGAAACGCACATAGCCGGCCTGATAGCCGCTGACCGTGGTGCTGTCCAAGAGCAATTCGCCTAGATGTGAATCCCAGCGGCCGTCGCACGGCGAGCCCCCGCACGGCGAGCCGCGCATGACGACATAGGCCACTTCCTTCCCATCGGCCAGCCGCTTAACGACGGGTTGCGGGCCCATGGGCAGGTAACCGCCGTCGCCGAAGCCGCCGTGCCCGACGTTGGCCACGAACGGCACGGCGCCATCGTCCAGGTCCAGGGCGAAGACAGCCTGGTAGGCCGGCTGGGCCTGCAAGTTGTTGCGCATCGTGGCGTTGTCACCGGGCCAGGGGTTCCACCGCCACAGGGCCTGCCAGTCCAGCCGCAGCTTGATCAGGACGTAGCCGTGGACCTCGGCGATCACGGGCCAGCCGTTGGCGGCCTCGGCCAGGGTGGTGCTGGCGTCGCCGGGGTTGCCGCCGGTGCGCGGCGTGGGTTTGACGCGCCAGCTGCGCGCGCCGCTGGCGTTATCGATGGCGTGGACGTACAGGTCGCTGCTGATGGCCACGACCCGGTTGCGCGACGGCGAGTACGCCGGGGGCGTGTGCAGCGGTGCCCCGGCGTCGTAAGACCACAGCTGCGCCAAGTTGGTCTTGCTGAGCGCGTAGACGCGGTTGCCCATGGCGAAGAGGACCCGGTCGGCGATCACGGCCGGAGGCAACGGCAGCGTGCTTGAGCTGCCAGTGGCAAACTGGCCCAGGGTGTTGCCGCTGGCGGCGTCCAGTTTGTAGAGTGTCCCGTTGGAAGAGACGACGAAGACCGCGGCCGTGTCGAGGTCATACGCCGGCGTGGAATTGAGGTTGCCGCCCGGGGAGCGGTTCCAGTTGACGGCCCCGGTGGCGTCGTCCAGCGCGTACACACCCCGGCTGCCGGCCGCGATGTAGACCTGGCCGCCGCCCGTCACGGGCTGGCTGTTGCGCGGCAGCTTGAACTTGCCGCTGCTCACCCCGCCTGACGCCGTCGGCCCGTTCCAGGCCCAGCGCCAGCGCCAGGGTGTCGCCACCACCTGCTGCGAGTAGCTGGTGTGTTGGGCGTCGTGGGCGTGCTGGGACCATTCTCCGGCGGCGTCCGGATAGAAGAGGCGCATGGCGAGCGGCAGGAAGGTGCGGACGGCCGGGGTGCTGGTGGCCTGCGGCAGTGAGCGGGACGGATTCGGCGTGAAGGCCGCGCCTACCCCGAGGCTGAACAGGGCGGCGACTAACAAGACTGCGAAGCGGGGGAGACGGTGCCAGTGGGCATCGGCCGGCATGGGTCATGACTCCTGGCTAAGGGCATGGCGGATGGCACGGCCCGACCGGGCCGCTGAAGCGGAGGCCATTATCGCACACTGGCCGGGGGCGGGCCGGCGTTAGGCGGGCGCGCCGCGCGCGTAGACGCGCACGTAATCCACTAGCATTGTCGCCGGGAAGATGCTGTCCGAGGCCGGGTCGCCGTCGAAGTGCCCGCCCACCGCCAGGTTGAGGATCAGGTAAAAGGGTTGGTCAAACACCCACGGGCCGTGGGCCAGCACGGCGCTTTTCGGGAGGGTGTAGTGGAGCACCTCGTCGACGTAGAAGCGCAACTCGGCCGGCTCCCACTCCAAAGCGAACACGTGCAGAGAGTCAGCGAAGGTTCCGTCAGTCAGGGTGAAGGCGTGGACCAGCGGGGTATCTCTGAAGTAGCCTGGCCCGTGCACGGCCGAACTCATAGCCTTGGGCTGGCTGCCACGATATTCCATGATGTCGATTTCGCCGCACTCTGGCCAGGGTACGGCCGGTGGTCCGGCGCCCAGCAGCCAAAAGGCCGGCCACAGGCCCTGGCCCGGCGGCAGCTGGAGGCGGGCCTCGATCCGGCCGTACTGCGGCTGCAGCTTGGCCTTGGTCTTGATCTTGCCGGACGTGTAACGGCAGGGGCCGTAGTAGCACACCTGGCCGGGCGGCGCTACCCGGGCCGTGATCGCCAGGCGGCCGTTGCCGGTCAGGGCGACGTTGTCGGCGCTGTCGCTGTAAGCCTGCTTCTCCTGGTTGCCCCAGCCGCAGTTGCCGGCGGCGCAGCCATCGCCGAGGTCGTGGCTCCAGGTGGCGGGGTGCGGCGCGGCGCCGGCTGGTCCGTCGAAGTCATCACTCCACACCAGCACCCAGCCTGCCGGCGCTGAGGGCTTGGGCTCACTTGGGCTCGTCGTCAGAGTCATAGGCGAAATGAGTAGTTCCTGGAGCGCCGCCCCGCGGGTCGCCGGCGGCGGCTGTCCGGCGCGCCCGGCCGTTACTGCTCCACGCGGTTGCGGCCATTCTGTTTGGCGCGGTACAGTGCGGCGTCGGCCCGGCGCAAGAGATCGTCAAAACCGGTTTCCGTGTCGGCCACGGTGGCGATGCCGATGCTCAGGGTGACCGGATACCCCACCAGCGCCCGGATTGAGTCCGAGCACTCGAGCTGCTGCCGCAGCCGTTCCCCGAGGTGGTAGGCGAGCGCCTCAGTGGTCTCGGGCAGCAACAGGGCAAACTCTTCGCCGCCCAGCCGACCGAGCCGGTCAGTGTTGCGCTTCTCGGCCAGCGCCAGCCGCCCGAACTCCGCCAGCACCTGGTCGCCGATCTGGTGGCCATGATAGTCGTTGACGCGCTTGAAGAAGTCCAGGTCCATTACGGCGACGGAGAAGGGCCGGCCGTAGCGCCTGAAGCGCCGATACTCCTCCGACGCCAGCGCCAGGAGCTTGCGGCGGTTGAGCGCCCCGGTCAGGGAGTCCGTCTCGGCCAGCACCGTCAGTTCGGCGTTGAGGCGGTCGGCCTCGCGCATGGCGCTGTACTGGCGGCGGCGGTAGTTGTTGCTGCGGGTCGAGGTCAGAAAGCCGACCAGGTTGGCGATCAGCAGGACGAAGACGGCGGCCACAACGAAGAGCGGGGCGCTTTCGGCGACCAGCGTCACCAGGCTGGCCAACGACACCAGCGAAAACACCAGCGCCGCACCAGCCCGGTAGATCAGGCCGTTGGGCAGCGCCAGATAGATGAGGAACACGTACATCACGTGCAGCAGGTAACGCCCCAGGTAGGTCGGCGGGCGGGTGGCGTCGACCAGGACCGTGAACAGCAGCGTGACGATGGTCCAGACGAAGGTGAGTTGGTCGTACAGGCCCGGCCGGGTGACCCGCCGCAGGCTGTAGGCGAACAGCAGCGTCAGCAGGCCGAAGAACCCGCGCAGGGCCAGCAGGCCGAAAAAGAGCGGCTGTGGATAGAAGAGCCAGTAGTCGGACGGGACGAAGACGATAGTGGAGGCCAGGACGATCTGACTGACGATGATGGCCTGGGCCGTATCCGCGGACAGGTAGTGCTGCCGGTAGTCGTTCTCCAGCGTCGGCAGGGGTGGCTCAAAACGGTTCAACAGCGAGGACAGCAAATCCATAGGGTGACGACTGGCCGGGTTGACACGCTGCTGGGGGTGATTCTACAGCAGAGCCAGCTCAGGTTGGCTGCCCGGCCCGATTTAACCGCCAGTTCACACATCTTCGCCCGTAGTTTACGGACAGGCTTGATCGGCTTAATTAGCCTGTCAACGGGGCCGAGTGCAGGCGGGGACCGGCGGATAGCTCGCCGGATATCCTCCATCAGTCACGCGGGAGAGTGAGGACATAGGCATGATCGTTCTCCGACAAAAGCTTACCCAGTTCTGGGAGTCTCGCGTTCAGGGGTTGCTCCAGTCGCTGCGGGCGCGGCTCGTCGGCGCATTTCTGGTGGTAGCCGTGGTGCCGTTGGCCATCACCGCCTGGCTGGCCTTCACCCTGGCCCAGTCGCAGCTGGAGACCCAGGTGACGCACCAGATGGTGGCGTTGCGGGATGTCAAGGCTACCCAGATTGAGCGGTACTTTGACGACCGCCTCAAGGATGCCCGCGCTCTGGCGGCGAGTCCCACGACCGCGGACGGGACGCAGGCGCTCTGCAGCGGCTGCCACGTCGACGCCGTTGCTTCCCGCGTGGACGAGGCTGACGCTTTCGAGCTCTACCGCGGCTGGTACCTTGGCAAGCCGGGCCGCCTCTTCGGCGAGGGCGACAGCGCCTATGGCGAGGCGCATGAGCTCTACCATCCGCTCTTTCAGGAGTTTCTGGCCAACTATGGCTATACCGATATTTACCTGGTGGACGTTCACCACGGCAAAGTAATCTACTCGGTCCGCAAGGCGGATGAGTTTGGCACGCACCTGTCCGACGGACCCTATGCGGCGACCAACCTGGGGGACGCGTTCCGGCAGGTCAAGGCGGCCGGCGCCGGCTCCACGACGATCCTGCGCGACTTTGCCTGGTACGAGCCGGCTGGCGGCCCGGCGGCGTTTGTGGCCGCGCCGGTGCTGTGGCAGGGCGACCTGCTCGCCGTCTTGGTGCTGCAGCTGCCGATCAACCAGATCAACGCCATCATGCAGGAGCGGTCGGGTATGGGCCACACCGGCGAGACCTACCTGGTCGGCGCGGATGGGCTGATGCGTTCCGACTCAGCCCTGGCGACCACGTCCACGATCCTGCGCCAGGCCGTGACGACGCGCGCCGTGGAGCAAGTGGCGGCCGGCCTGACGGGCACCCTGACTGAAGCGGGCTACCGGGGGCGGCCAGTCTTGTCGGCCTACACACCGTTGTCGGTGCCGGGCCTGCAGTGGGGGCTGGTGGCTGAGATGGAGACCGCCGAAGCCTTCGCCGGCGCCAAGGCGCTGGGTCAGCAGAACCTCCTGTTGCTGGCGATCACCGTCGTCATTGTCGTCCTGGTGGCCCTGGCCGTGGTCGCTCTGGTGGTTCGGCCATTGCGGACCCTCACCGAAGTAGCCCGCGCCGTCACGGACGAGGACCTGCCGCGTTTGGAGCGTGAAATGGAGCGCCTGGCCGAAGGCGACCTGACGGGCCGGTTGACGTTCGTCGGCCGCCCGCTGGTGATCCGGTCACAGGACGAGGTCGGCCAACTTGCCGCCGCCTTTACGGCCATGGTGGGCCGCCTGCACTCTGTCGGCGAGGCGTTTGACCGGGTGTCCGCCAACCTGCGCGCGTTGGTGGGCCAGGTGGTGGAAAAGGCCGCCTATGTCGATGCGGCCTCGGCGCAATTGGCCCGGACCGCGGCGGAGGCCCGCCAGGCGACGACGCAGATCGGCACCACGATCCATCAGATGGCGCAGGGCACCCAGCAGCAGGTGGCGGCGATTACGCAGACGGCGGCCTCGCTGGAGCACATGCGGCGCGCGATCGACGGTGTCGCGCACGGCGCGCACGATCAGGCCGCCGCGGTCGGCCGGGCGACGGCGCTGGCAGCCGACATCACCAGCGCCGTGCAGACGGTGGCCACCCGCGCCCAGGGCGGCGCTGCCGGCGGCGAGCGCGCCGCCGAGACCGCCCAGGCGGGCGCCGGCATCGTTCATGGCACTATGGTCGGGATGCAGAGCGCCCAGGACCGGGTGCATGCCTCGGCCGCCAAGGTGCGCGAGATGGGCGCGCGGTCCGACCAGATCGGCGCGATTGTCGAGACCATTGACGAGATCGCGGCGCAGACGAATCTGCTGGCGTTGAACGCGGCTATCGAGGCGGCCCGCGCCGGCGCGCACGGCAAGGGCTTCGCGGTCGTGGCGGATGAGGTCCGCAAACTCGCCGAGAAATCGGCGGCCGCGACGCGCGAGATCGCCGGGCTGATCAAGGGGATTCAACAGGGAGTGAACGAGGCCATCCTGGCGATGGAGGCGGGCACCCGCGAGGTGGAGACCGGCGCGAACCGGGCCGCCGCCGGCGAACAGGCCCTGGCCGAAATCCTGACGACGGTCCAGGCCGTCAACCAGCACACGGCGCAGATAGCCGCGGCGGCGCAGGCGATGGCCGCCGACGGACGGGGATTGGACCAGGCCATGGCGGCCGTCGGGTCAGTGGTGGAGGCCAATACCGCCGCGACGGAGGCCATGGCCGCGGAAGCGCGCGCCGTGACGCAGGCTGTCGAGAGTATCGCCAGTGTCAGCGAACAGAACAGCGCCTCCGCCGAAGAGGTGTCGGCGGCTACGGAGACGATGAACGGCCAGGTGCAGGCCGTGGTCGCCAGCGCCCAGTCGTTGGCGGAGATGGCCCAGACGCTGCGGGCCGTGGTCGGCCGCTTTCAGTTGACGGCGGACGCGGCCGGCGATACCCCGGCGCCGCCCGCGCCGCCCATGCCGGCTGTGTCGGCTGGGTCAGCCGTCAGCGCGCCGCAGGAGCCGCAGCCCGCACTGGCCTAGGGCCGCGCCAGGCCCGTGGGAACAGCCATTCCACGCCACGACCGGAGTTCCGGTCGTGGCGTTTTCGTCTCAAGCCCTCACGGGTAACGCCCGGCCAGCATGAAGCGGATGTCGGCGGCGATGTCCTCGCCGACGGTGCCGTGCGGGTACACCACCCGCACCCGGCCCTGCTGATCGAGGGCCGTAATGGTGGCGGTGTGGTTGACCAGGTACTGGGTCGCCTCCGAACCGGGCACGCTCTCGTAGAAGATGCCGAAGGGCGTGGACGCCGCCGCGACCTCATCCGGCGTTCCGCTCACCCCCAGGAAACGTTCGTCGTAACGGCGGACGTGCTCGGCAATGATATCGGGCGTGTCACGCTCCGGGTCGACGCTGACCATGATCACCTGGACGGCGTCGGCTTGGTTCCCCAGCGCCGTCAGGGTGTGCTTGAGTTCGGTCAGCGTCACCGGGCAGACATCCGGGCAGAAACGGTAGCCGAAGAACAGCAGCACGATCTTGCCGCGGTAATCGCTCAGGCGGACGCGCTGGCCGCCGGCCGTGCTCAATTCGAATTCGCTGGGGGCGGCGTCGGCGGCCAGGACAATGCCGTGAAAGGTCGGCGGCATCACCCAGCGCACGATCAGGGCGGCGGCGCCGACCAGGACGAGGCCTGCGATCAGGCCGAGGGCGAGGAAGCGTAAACGGGCCATGGGAATACCTAGCCCAGGCCGGGGCAGCCCGCCCCGGCCTGGGCATGAAAGCGGCTGGGCCCCCTCAACCCGGCCGAACGGTGCCGGGGCTTACGGTTCGCGGACCACGGCTTCGAGCGAGACGGTGCCGGCCTTCTCAAACGTCAGCGTGAGCTTGACCTTGTCGCCGACCTTCAGGTCGCGGTTCAGGCCGATCAGCATCACGTGGAAGCTGCCGGGCTTGAGTTCAGCCTGGCCGTTGGCCGGGATGTCGATGCCGTCAACCTGGAACATCTCCATCACGTTGTTTTCCATTTTCACGTTGTGGAGTTCCACGGCGCCGGCCACGTCGGACTCGGCCTGGATGAGCTTGTCGGCTTCAGAGCCGGTATTGTTGATGACCATATACGCGGCGCTGTTGGTGCCGGCCATGTGCATGCCAGAGCCCATCTCCGAGCCCGGTTCGGGCGTGGACATCTCCATGGCCGCGGCGGTCGGTGTGGCCATGGAGCCGGCGTCGCTGGACATCAGGCTGGCGGCGCGGGCCCAGAGGCCGGTGATGCGCAGGTTGCCGACGCTGACGCCGTCGGTGGCAGCCGGGGTGGCCGGCGCGCACGCCGCCAGGATCAGGCCGAGCCCCAAGAGCGGGGCGATGAAACGGTAACGCATGGGTAAGACTCCTCAGTCTCGAGAGTTAGGATAAGTGGTTAAGCAGTGTGCGAGCAGTTCAGAGGTGCCCGCCCGCCGACGGCGCTGGTTGCCCGTGGACCAAGACCACCTTGCGTAGGGCGGTGCTGGTCCGTCCCGCCGGAGGGGACAAGGCCCAAGCAGTGTCCGCCGGGCTGGCACAACGCCGCGTGAATGTCTCACGCGTCAGGCCTGGCCGGCCGCGCCGCAAACTACGCCGACGGTCAGGCTGGTTTAGACGGCGAGGGTCGCGCCGCGGGGCGGCCGCAGTTGGGTGGGGGGATGCCAGCCGCTGACGACCAGACGCCCATCCGCCAGGATCAGTTTGAGCGCGGCGTCGGCCAGCAACGCCAGCAGCGCAGTCGCAGTCAGGGCCGCCTGCGGCAGCGCCGGCGCTGACACCGTGACGAAGGACTCGCGCTGCTGGTTGTGATCGTGATGCGTATGGCCGGCTTCCTCGTCGGCGGCCGCCAGGATCGACGGGTCGGCCACCATCCAGTAGGGACACAAACCCGGCTGGGCCAGGCAGAGGTAGGCTGCCAGGAACAGCACCGCGAGTGTATCAAAGCCGTGCAACAATCGACGCATGACGGTCCACATTGTACAACCAACTCGGCGGCGAAATTGGTGCAAGGTGGTGGGATTTTGCCGGCCGGCCAGGCGGCGGGTCGAACTGAATCGACGGCTCAAACGTATAGACGAATAGAGGGTTGCCCGTATACTGGAAGCGCGGGCTCTTGCCCCAGAAAGGATCGTCAATGTCGTTTGAGGCGCGCCGCATACCCGTCATCGTCAACCCGGCTTCCGGGCCAGATCTGCCGGTATTGAAGCTGCTGAACCGAGCCTTTAAGGCGGCCGCTCGCGATTGGGAACTGCTGGTGACCAAACAAGCGGGCGATGCGCACCATTTGGCCCGCCAGCTGCGCGAAGCCGAAGAGCCGCTCATCGCCGTTTACGGCGGCGACGGCACGCTCAAGGAAGTGGCCGCCGCCCTGGCCGGCAGCGCCGTGGCGCTCGCCATCCTGCCGGGCGGCACCGGCAACGCCCTGGCCACGGATCTGGGTCTCTCGTGGGAACTCGGCGCGGCGGTTGCCCTGGCCTGCCGCCCGCGGCCTGCCCTCCGGGCCGTCGACCTGGGTCAGTTGGGTGAGCACGTTTTCGTGCTGCGCGCCAGTTTGGGATTGGAGACCGAGCTCCTGCGCAGCACCGACCGCGCGCTCAAGGACCAGTTGGGCCAGCTGGCCTACACGCTGACGGCCCTGCAGAAACTCGGGACGATCACGCCGACGCGTTACCGCTTGACCATAGACGGGCGCGTGATCGGGACCGAGGGCGTGCAGTGCACGATCGCCAATTCCGCCCAGATGGGTGTGACGGGGCTGGCGCTGGCGCAGGGCGTTAGCGTCAGCGACGGACTGCTGGACGTCATCGTCTTGAGCGGCGTCGACCTTCCGGCGCTGGCCGCCATCGCCACCAGCAACTTCCTGGGCCAGGACCTCGGCGTGGAGGTCCAACATTGGCAGGGGCGGCATATTCAAGTTGAGGCCGACCCGCCGCAGGCCGTGGCCTTCGGCGGAGACCTCATCGCCCAGACTCCGGTCACGGTCCAGGTCTTGCCGGCGGCGCTGCGCGTGGTTGTGCCGGCCTGACCGGCCGGGAAGTCCGCGATCCAAAAGCAGCGGCCACCCACCCGGTGGCCGCTGCGGTCTGCCTCGGTCAGGTTAGCGGTCAGCGCGCCAGGTTTTCGAACACCCCGGCCGCGCCCATCCCGCCGCCGATGCACATCGTCACCAAGCCGTAGCGCGCGCCGCGCCGCTGCATCTCGTTGAGCAGGGTCACGGTGAGCTTGGCGCCGCTGCAGCCGAGCGGATGGCCGAGCGCGATCGCGCCGCCGTTGACGTTGACCTTCTCGAGGTCGATCCCCAGTGTCTTGACGACGGCCAGGGCCTGCGCCGCGAAGGCCTCGTTCAGCTCGATCAGGTCGATCTGGTCCAGTGCCAGCCCGGCCAGCTTGAGCGCCTTGGGGATGGCCACCGTCGGGCCGATGCCCATGACTTCCGGCTTGACGCCGCCGACGGCGAAGGACAGGAAGCGCGCCAGCGGTTTGAGCCCCAGCGCCTGCGCGCGCTCGGCGCTCATGACCACCACGGCGGCGGCGCCGTCGCTGGTCTGTGACGAGTTGCCGGCGGTCACGGTGCCGGTGGTGGCGAAGGCCGGCTTGAGCTTGGCCAGCGCTTCGGGCGTGGTGTCGCGCCGGACGCCCTCGTCCACGGCGAATGTGAACTGGCGCGTCTGCGCCTGACCGCTTTCGCCGACCTCGGTCACGCGGACCTCCAGCGGCGCGATCTCGGTCTGGAACTTGCCGGCGTCCTGCGCGGCCGCGGCGTTGCGGTGCGAGCGCAGCGCGAAGGCGTCTTGCTCGGCCCGGCTGACATCGTATTGCCGGGCGACCTCCTCGGCCGTCAGCCCCATGGGCATGTAGACCTCGGGGTTGATCTCGGCCAGGGCCGGGTTGGGCGAGAAGTTGAAGCCCGTCATCGGCACCTGGCTCATGCTCTCGGCGCCGCCGGCCACCAGCACCTCGGCCATGCCAGACATGATCTGCTGGGCGGCCAGGGCGATGGTCTGCAGGCCGGACGAGCAGAAGCGGTTGACGGTCTGGCCGGCCACGGTGGTCGGCAGGCCGGCCCGCACGGCCGCGATGCGGCCCAGGTTCAGACCCTGGCTGGCCTCGGGGATGGCGCAGCCCAGGATCACGTCTTCGATCTCGGCCGGGTCCAGGCCCGGCGCGCGCGCGACGGCGGCCTGGATGACGGCCGCGGCCATATCGTCTGGGCGCGTCGTGCGCAGCGCGCCGCGCGGGGCCTTGCCGACGGCGGTCCGAGCGCCGCTTACGATAACTGCATCACGCATGGTCATCTCTCCTCGTTGAGACGACGGACGACCGGCGACCGACGACGGTCCGTAGTCCGTGGTCTGGCGTCGGTCGTCAATTCCGCAGCGGTTTCCCGGACTTCAGGATGCTCATGATCCGCTCCTGCGTCTTGGGCTGCTGCAGCAGCCACAACGCTGCCTCGCGCTCCAGGTCCAGGAGGTAATCCTCGGTCACCCAGGCGGGGCTGGACAGGTCGCCGCCGCACAGCACGTGGGCCAGCCGGCCGGCGATCACGGCGTCGTACTCGCTGATGTAGCCGCCCCAGCGGAACTGCTGGATGGCCAGCTGCATTGCGGCCTTGCCGCGCTGGCCGAGGGCGTAGATCGACTTGGCTTTCCGATCGGGCGGCGTGTAGCCCTGCTCGGCCAGATCCAGCGCCACCTGCTTGGCGACGCCCAGGACGTGCTCGTCGTTGGCCACGATCAGGTCCTGGTCGCTCAGGAAGCCCAGTTGGCGCGCCTGCAGCGCGCTCTCGCTGACCTTGGCGAAGCCGATGGTCTCGAAGAGTTTCTGCAGGTAGGGCAGGGCGTCCACGCGCTCGTCGGCGGCCAGGTGCGGTGAGACGTTGCGGCGCAGCATCTCTTTGCAGCCGCCCCAGCCCGGCACCAGGCCGACGCCGACTTCGATCAGACCCATGTAAGTCTCGGCGCTGGCGACCGCGCGGGCGCCGGTGAAGATGGTCTCGACGCCGCCGCCGAAGACGCGCTGGCGCGGCACGGTTACGATGGGTTTGGGCGCGAAGCGCAGGTCCATGAAGAACTGCTGCCCGTCGCGGGCGGCCTTGTCCAGCCCGGCCGGGTCGCTCAGAGCCATCAGGAACATGCCGATGTTGGCGCCCTGCGAGAAGTCGCGGCCCTGGTTGGCGATCACCATCGCCCGCCACTCGTCGCGCGCCAGCAGGTCCAGCCCGGCCCGGCCGATGTCGAACATGAAAGCGTCGATCGAGTTGGCCTTGGAATGGAACTCGAAGCCGAGCACGCCGTCGCCCAGATCGTGCAGGCTGGCCGAGGCGTTGCGCTTGAGCACGCGGCTGGTGCCGGTGTTCTCCTTGAGCAGCAGATTAAAGCGGTGGCGCTGGACGGGCGCATAGGCCGCGCGCGCCGGCAGATACACGTTCGTCAGGCGGCCGGCCTGGTACTGGTAGAAGGACGTGCCGCCCTGCGCCAGCAGCGTCTCCACCCAGGCCGGCACCGCGATGTCGCGCGCCTTCATCAGCGCCACGCCGTGCGCCAGGCCGATGGCGTCCCACATCTCAAACGGCCCCATTTCGGACCCGAAGCCGTGGCGCATGGCCAGATCCACGGCCTGCGGCGAGTCGGCGATCGCGGGGAGGCGGCGCGCGGCGTAGGCCAGCAGGGGCAGGGTGGTCTCGATGATGAAAGCGGCCCCGCGGTCGTCCTGCCACTTGGGGTTGTGGAAGATCTCGTGCAGGCGGGCCGGCAGCTCCAGTTCGCGCGTCTCGGCGAAGACGTCGAAGCGCGGCTTGGTGGGCGGCTGGTACTCCAGGGTCTGCAGGTTCAGCGCGTGGAACTCCTTGCCGCCGCCCTTGCGCACCTCTTTGTAGAAGCCCCCGCCGGTCTTGTTGCCCAGCCACTTGTTGGCCAGCATCTTCTGGACCGGCTCCGGCAGCTTGTACAGGTCGCGGCTTTCGTCGTCCGGGGCCAGCTCATACAGGTTGCCGGTGACGTGGGCGAGCACATCCAGGCCCACCAGATCGCTCAGGCGGAAAGTGCCGGTCTTGGGGTTGCCGATGATCGGCCCGGTCAGCACGTCCACCTCTTCCACCGTGTAGCCGTTGTCCAGCGCCGCGATCGTGCGGTACTGCATGGCGAAGACGCCGATGCGGTTGGCGATGAAATTGGGCGTGTCCTGGCAGACCACCACGGTCTTGCCCAGCCGGGTCTCGGCGAAGGCCGTCAGGCCCTCCACCACCTCTGGGGCCGTGTCAGCGGTGGGGATGATCTCCAATAGTTTCAGGTAACGCGGCGGGTTGAAGAAGTGTGTGCCCAGGAAGTGCCGGCGGAAGTCGTCGCTGCGGCCCTCGGCCATGGCCCGGATCGGGATGCCGGAGGTGTTGGACGAGATGATCGTCCCGGGCCGGCGCAGCGCATCCAGGCGCGCCATCAGCGCGCGTTTGGGCTCGAGCTGTTCGAGGATGACCTCCACCACCCAATCGGCGTCCTGGACGGCGGCCAGGTCGTCCTCGGTGTTGCCCAGGCGCACGCGCCGGGCGACCTCGGGCGTGAAGAGCGCGGCCGGGCGGGCCTTAAGCTGCCGCTCCCACAACGACTTGACGATCCCGTTGCGGTCGCCGTCCTGGGCCGGGATGTCCAGCAGGGTCACGTCCAGGCCGACATTGGCGCAGTGGGCGGCGATGCCGCCGCCCATCGTGCCGGCGCCGATGACGACCACCTTGTTGATTTTCATGAGGCTCTCCTCGTGCCGGCCGGGCCGGCGGATTAGGCGAAGGCCTGCAGGCCGGTGATGTCGCGGCCGACGACCAGCGTGTTGATCTCGTTGGTGCCTTCGTAGCTGTAGACGGCCTCCATGTCGGCGAAGTGCCGCATGATGTGCTGTTCCAGCAGGATGCCGTTGCCGCCCAGGATCTCGCGGCCCAGGGCCACCACGCGCCGGGCCTTAGCGGCGTTGTGCATCTTGGCCAGCGCGGCCTGGCCGTCGCTGAGTTGGCCGGCGCGGCCGAGCAGGCTCATGCGCCAGGTGAGCAGCTTCATGGCCTCCAGCTCGGACAGCATCTCCACGAGCTTGGCCTGGATGAGTTGAAAGCCCGCGATCGGGCGCCCGAACTGGCTGCGCTGTTTGGCGTAGGCGAGCGCCAGCTCGTAGGCCGCCTGGGCGTGTCCCACGGCGCCCCAGGCCACGCCGGCGCGCGTGGTCTTGAGCACGTTGGCCACATCCTTGAAGGACCGGCAGTTGGCCAGCTTGTTGGCGACCGGCACCCGCACATCCTGCAGGACGATATCGGCGTTGGGCACGCCGCGCAGGGCGGCCTTGTGCAGGATCTTGGTGGCCGTGAAGCCGGGCGTGTCCTTCTCCACCACGAACCCGCTGACCTGGCCGGTCTGATCGTCCTGGGCCCAGACCACGATCAAATCCGCGAAGGTCGCGCCGCCGATCCAGCGCTTGGCGCCGTTGAGGACGTAGTGATCGCCGTCGCGCCGGGCGGTTGTCTGGATGTGGGCGGCGTCCGAGCCGATCAGCGGCTCGGTCAGGCCGAAGGAGCAGAAGTGCTCCAGGGCGGCCAGCTTGGGCAGCCAGCGCTGGCGCTGCTCGTCCGAGCCGCACAGGTAAATGCTCATCATGCCCAGGCCGCTGGTGACGCCGAAGATCGTGGCCACCGAGCCGTCGCCGCGCGCCAGTTCATATTGCACCAGCCCGGCGGCCAGCTCAGACAGGCCCGGCGCGCCGTAGCCCTGGATGGTGCCCCCGCAGATGTGCAGGTCGGCCAGTTTGCGCAGGATCGGCAGCGGCGTCTCGTCCCGCTCCCAGTAGTCGTTGATGACGGGCGTGATCTCGGCGTCGACGAAAGCGCGCACGCGGGCGCGCACCTCGCGCTCGGCGTCGGTCAGGAGGTCGTCGAAGGCGAAGTAATCGAGCGCCTTGTCGACGGGCGGTTTCAGCGGCAGATGCGCGCCGCCGTTGTGGCCTTTGGCTTGAGGATCATCCGGAGAAGTGGCATGCGGGCGCTTGAACTTGAGCATCGGCGATTTTCTCCCAACAGCAGTCGATAGTTGAAAACTAGACTGACCCGGCTGTGCGCCAGGCGCTTAGCAAGTCCTCGACGGCGCGGGCCGCCAACGCGGCCGCGCGTCGCTTGCCGCCCGGCACCTGACTCGTCAGGGCCAGCGACGCGATCCCGTGCAGCGTGGACCAGACGATCTGGACGGCATCATCCAGGTTGCGGATGGCGACCTTTTCGGCGCGCGCCCAGAGCTCCAGGGCTCGGTGGGCCTCCGCCCGCAAGGCCTGGGCCTCGGCGTGGTAGGTGCCGGTCTCCAGGCGCACGCCGCTCAGCCCGTACATGACTTCGTAGAGTTCGCGGTGCTGCCAGGCGAAGTTGCAGTAGGCCAGGGCAATGCGGCGCGCGCCCTCGGCCGGGTCGGCGGCGCGGGTGTGGGCGGCCCGTAAGATTTCCAGCATCTGCAGATGGCCCAGCCGGCTGAGCTCCTCCAGGATGGCGGCTTTGTTCTTGAAATGCTCGTACAGGGTGGGCAGGCTGTAGTCGATCTTTTCGGCGACCTTGCGCGTGGTCACGGCCGGCCAGCCGTCTTGCCGGGCGATGGCCAGCGCGGCGTCCAGGATGGCCTGACGCAGTTGGAGGCGGGCGCGCTCACGCCGCGTGAGGGGCGGGGGATTATCTATCACCGTTAGATTTTATAACAATGATTGGAGAGCTTGTCAACTCTGAGTTGGCTGGCCGCCGGCGCGGGCGGCGCTTGGGCCTGAGGGCCGGTCCGCCGGTTGCGGCTTTCGGCCAACCGCCTTATACTGCTGCTCGAGCTCCGTTTTTTCGATAAATGCCTGTAACCCGGGTTGGCCCGGTGAGCCTAACCGAGCAACTCCACCCCAGCTCCGCCGACGCAGACGATGTCGCCGACCACCCTGGTTGAGACTCTGATCCGGCGTGTGCCGCTCTTTGCGACGCTGCCGGCGAGCGAGATTGAGCGCCTGGCCGCCACCCTGCAGCCTCTCGAGCTGCCGCCGGGCCGGGTGCTCTTTCGTGAGGGCGAGCACGGCGACCGCTTTTACATCGTCCTGGCCGGCGAGATTGACATCGTCAAGGACCTGGACACCGACGACGAGCGCCTGCTCAACGTGCGCGGGCCGGGCGAGTACGTGGGCGAGATGAGCCTGGTGAACCGCGACGGGCTGCGCACGGCCAGCGTCCGCACGCGCTCGGCGGCCCAGGTGCTGGAGATGACGCGCGTCGATTTTGACGCCCTGCTCACTCGCCAGCCCAGCCTGGCCTATGAGATGGTGCGCGTGCTGAGCCTGCGCCTCAACCAGGCCCACCTCGCCGCCACCCGCGACCTGCATGACAAGAATCGCCAGCTGACCGAGGCCTATGAGGCCTTGCAGTCCGCGCAAGCCCAGATCATCGCCAAGGAAAAGCTGGAGCACGAACTGCACGTGGCGCGCGAGGTGCAGGCCGGCCTGCTGCCCCGGGTGACACCGCGTCTGCCCGGCTGGGAATTCGCCGTGCATTGGCATCCGGCGCAGGAGGTCAGCGGCGACTTCTACGATTTCGTGCCGGTGCCGGCGACCGCCGGCGCCGCGCCGGGGCTGGGGCTGCTGATCGCCGACGTCTCCGGCAAGGGCATGCCGGCGGCCTTGTTCATGGCCATGGCGCGCAGCCTGCTGCGGGCCAGCATCGCCGGGACACGGTCGCCGGCGGAGTGCATCACCCAGGCCAATCGGCTGATCAACGCCGATACCGGGCCGGGGATGTTCGTGACGCTGTTTTACGGCCAGCTGGACCCGGCCAGCGGCGAACTGAGGTACGTGAACGCCGGCCACAACCCGCCGTGCTGGTATCAGGCGCGCGCCGACGCCTGGGCCGAGCTGACCCGCACCGGCATGGCGCTGGGGCTGTTTGGCGTCCACACGCTGGGGCAGCGCGCCGTGCCGTTGGCGGCCGGGGATTTCGTCTGCCTGTACACTGACGGCGTGACGGACGCCGCAAATGCGCGCGGCGACCGCTTCGGGGTGGAGGCGCTGCGCGCGGTTTTGCAGGCCCATCGCCAGGACACCGCGGCCGAGATCGTCGCCGCCGTCGTCCAGGCGCTGGCGCACTTCCGCGGCGACCAGCCGCTCTTCGACGATATCGCCCTGCTGGTGGTGCGCCGCACTCCAGCCGGCCCATCCACCCCACCCGCCGTCTGACCGGCCGTGCGTGGAGCTTCTGAGGAGACGCCATGGAGATCGCTTTGTCGCAGCATCAGGGCCGCGTGCCGGTGACCGTCATGCAGCTGACGGGCGACCTGGATGCCAACACCTACGAGCAGCTGGAGCTGCAGGCGCGCCAGGCCGTGGCGGCCGGCACAGCCGACCTGGTGCTGGATCTCTCGGGCGTCCCCTACGTGAGCACCGCCGGGATCCGCGCGATCAACAACGTCTTCAATCTGCTGCGGACGGATGCGCCGGACGAGAGCGACGAAGCCATCCAGCGCGGCCTGGAGGAGGGCACGTTTCGCTCGCCGCATCTCAAGCTGCTCAACCCCACCGCGCGCGTCGTGGATGTCCTGAACATGGCCGGGCTGGATATGTTCCTCGAGATCCATACCGACCTGGACACGGCCTTGCGCTCGTTCTGAGCCGGAAGCGTGGCCGCGTCTGCCGCCAACGGCTGAGGCCGAAGCTGTGACCCAGCCGGATTTTACGGGCGCCCGGCATTACGCGCTGACCCGGCTGGAGCGGGAGCTGGCGCCGGACCTGGCCTACCACGGGCTGCGCCACACCCAGGCCGACGTCCTGCCGGCGGTCGCGCGGCTGGCCGAGCGGGAGGGCGTCACAGGCGAGGCCCGCGAACTCCTGGAGACGGCGGCGGCCTTTCACGACCTGGGGTTTATCGAGCAGTACGCCCAGCACGAAGCCGCCAGTGTGCGGCTGGCGAGCGAGGCGTTGCCCGGCTTCGGCTTTTCAGCGGCCCAGGTGGGCCTGGTCGTCGGCATGATCTGGGCGACGCGCCTGCCGCAGACGCCGCGCACGCCGCTGGAGGCGCTCCTGGCGGACGCCGACCTGGACGTGCTTGGGCGGACCGACTTCTGGGAGCTGAACCAGGCGCTGCGCCAGGAGTTGACAGCCCGCGGCCGCGTCATCAAGGACACGGTCTGGTATACGGCCCAGTTGCGTTTCCTGCGCGGCCATCGTTACTTCACGGCCGCCGCGCGCGAGCTGCGCGACGAGCACAAACGCCACAACGTCGGGCTGCTGGCCTCCAGACTGGCCCAGGCGCATGGCCTGCTGCGTCAGACTGGCCCGCTGGGAGAAGCGCGGCCCTGAGGGTGGTGGCGCGGTGCCTTGGGGACATCGGGGCCGCCCGCGGCTAAAACAAAGACATGCAAAGCACGGGCTCACTTGCCGCGGCCGCCCCAGGTCTTGTATACTCGCCAGAAGCGGTCGTATTTCCCCAGCCCGACGCCGGTCGGCTCGGTCAACTGAGAGGTCTGTGGCACTGCTGCGCGTTGACGCGGAACTCGCCCACCTGGCCCAGGTGCGACAGTTCGTCGAGACAGCGGCCCTGGCGCTGGGGGCGCCGGCGGACATCGCCGATGCGCTCGTCCTGGCTGTGGATGAGTGCGCCACCAATGTGATTGAGCACGGCTACGGCGGCCGGGGCGGGCAGTTGGAAGTGGAAATCAGACGAGATGGCCGGGCCGTCGACGCCGTTCTGATTGTGGTGTTGCGCGACAACGCGCCGCTCTTTGACCCCACCCAGCTGCCGCAGCCGGATGTCAGCCGGCCGCTGGAGGAGCGGCCGGTTGGCGGCCTGGGCGCTTTTCTGGTGCGGCAATTGGTGGATCGGGTGGATTATCGTGTCACGGCCCGGGGCGGCAACGAGCTGACCCTGGTGAAACGGCTGGCCGGCGCAGCGCCAGCCCAAGGAGAAGGCTCATGAAGATTTCGATTGACCACGTTCAGCCGCGGGTGCCGGTGGCTGTCCTCCGCCTGGAGGGGGATCTGGACGGCTCCAATTACCGCGATGTGATCGCCAAGGCCAATGAGCTCTACCAGGGTGGGGCGCGCCATCTGCTGATCGACCTGACGGGCACGCCCTACACCAGCAGCGCCGGCCTGGTGGCCCTGCACAGCATCGCGCTGCTCTTCCGCGGCGCGCCGGCTCCGGACCCGGAGACTGAAGGCTGGCGCGCGATCCGGGCCGTCGGCGACGCGCGCGAGGCGGGCTTGCAGACGAGCGTCAAACTGCTGCGGCCGCAGCCCAAGGTCGCCAGCGTGCTGGACCAGGTAGGGATGACGAGCTTCTTCGCGATCTTCAACGACGAGGCGGAAGCGCTCGCCTCCTTCTGACCGCGCCCGACGCCGCGAACAAGAAGCAGCCCGCCGGCCAGAGATGGCCGGCGGGCTGTGTTGTTTCCGAAAGCGGCCAGCGGTGCCGCGCTATTCGGGCGAGACCTCCCACTTGGCCGGTGAGCGCCACAGGCTGGACAAGATCAGCTCGCGCAGGAAGATGAACTCCTTGGGCAGGCGGTCATACAGGCGCAGGAACAGCTCGTCGTGCTGGGTCAGTTCCTGGACCCACTCCGCCCGGTCCACGCTCATCAGGTCGGTGAACTGCTCCTCGGTGAAGGACTCCATCCCGCGCCAATCGATGTCCTGATAGCGCGGCATGCGGCCGAGCGGCCCTTCGATGGCGCGGGCCTGGCCGCGCGTGCGCTCGACGATCCATTTCAGGATGCGCATGTTCTCGCCGAAGCCCGGCCACAGGAAATTGCCAGCCTTGTCCCGGCGGAACCAGTTGACGTTGAAGATGCGCGGCGGGTTGGGGATGTTGCGCCCAAACTGCAGCCAGTGATTGAAGTAGCTGGCCATGTGATAGCCGCAGAACGGCAGCATGGCCATCGGGTCGCGCCGCACCTCGCCGAGCTTGCCCGCCGCCGCCGCCGTCATCTCCGAGCCCATGGTCGCGGCCGCGTAGACGCCGTAGTTCCAGTTGAAGGCCTGATAGACCAGCGGGACCACGCTGCTGCGCCGGCCGCCGAAGATGAAGGCCGAGATCGGCACACCCTGCGGGTTGTCATATTCGGGGTCGATTGACGGGCACTGGCTGATGGGGGCCGTGAAGCGCGCATTGGCGTGCGCGGCCGGCCGGCCGCAGTCCGGGGTCCAGTCCTGGCCCTTCCAATCGATCAAGTGCGCCGGCGGTTCCTTGGTCATGCCCTCCCACCACACGTCGCCGTCGTCGGTCAGCGCCACGTTGGTGAAGATCGTGTTGCGCGTGATCGAGGCCATGGCGTTCGGGTTGGACTTCACCGAGGTCCCCGGCGCCACGCCGAAGAAGCCGGCCTCCGGGTTGATGGCGTAGAGTTTGCCGTCGGCGCCGGGCTTGATCCAGGCGATGTCGTCGCCGACCGTGGTGACCTTCCAGCCGTTGAACGCCGCCGGCGGGATCAGCATGGCGAAGTTGGTCTTGCCGCACGCGCTCGGGAAGGCCGCCGCCACGTAGGTCTTCTGGCTGTCCGGTGACTGCACGCCCAGGATCAGCATGTGCTCGGCCAGCCAGCCCTCGTCCCGCGCCAGGACGGACGCGATGCGCAGGGCGAAGCACTTCTTGCCGAGCAAGGCGTTGCCGCCGTAGCCGGAGCCGTACGACCAGATGGCCCGCTCCTCCGGGAAGTGGACGATGTACTTGTGCTCCTTGTTGCACGGCCAGGGGATATCGGCCTGGCCGTCGGCCAGCGGCAGCCCCACCGAATGGACGCACGGCACGAAGTCGTCGTCACCCAGCGCCTCCAGCACCGCGCGGCCCATGCGCGTCATGATGCGCATGCTCACGACCACGTAGGGCGAATCGGTCAGCTGCACGCCGATGTGGGCGATGGGCGAGCCGAGCGGCCCCATGCTGAACGGGATGACGTACAGCGTCCGCCCGCGCATGCAGCCGTCGAACAGCTTGTGCAGCGTCGCCTTCATCTCCTTGGGGTGCATCCAGTTGTTGGTCGGACCGGCGTCGCGCGGGTTCAGACTGCAGATGAAGGTCCGGTCCTCGACGCGGGCGACGTCGCTGGGGTCCGAGCGCGCCAGAAAGCTGTTGGGGCGCTTCTCCGGGTTGAGGCGCAGAAAGGTGCCGCTGGCCACCATCTGTTCACACAGCTGCGCCGACTCGGCCTCCGATCCGTCACACCAGTGGACGTGCTTGGGCTGGCACAGCGCGGCCATCTCCTGAACCCAGGCGCGCAAACCAGCGTGCGTCACGTAGTCGGGGATTTCCATGACCAGAGCCTCCTAAGAGCGGGAGATTTGTGGGTGATTTGGGGCGGCCCGGCCGGGCCGGGGCTGTCCCCGTCCGTGTCGCTGCTGCGCCGGCCACCGGCCCGGGTTGAACCGCCGTTGTCCGGCACAAGGGTATCCATCCAAGATCAGGAGAGATGAATTACCAGGAGTATACAACAGCCGAATCATGGGCCGGCACGGCCGAAAGTCACTGCCCTTGGCGGCAAATTGCGATTACCAGGAGCGGTCAGGGACCACGCTGGCCCGTTCTGGCCAGACAGTTTCTTTGGGGAGGCGGCCGGCCTTGTGCGATAATCGCAGCGGCCAGACCGACAGCCGCCGGCCGCGCCCCGCGCACCCGACCCGGTTGGCGCCGGTCCGGCGAATTGCTCAAACGCCCGTGCTCACTGCAATCTCTCCAGGAGGGACTATGGAGTCTCCGACTCCGGTGGCGATTGGCGTCCTCACCAGCGGCGGTGACGCGCCCGGCATGAACGCCGCCGTCCGCGCCGTCGCCCGAGCCGCGCTGAATCGCGGCGCCCGCGTCTTCGCCATTGCCGAAGGCTACCAAGGCATGGTCGAGGGCGGCGACCGCATCCGGCCGCTGACGTGGGACGCCGTCGGCGGGATCATGCAGCGCGGCGGGACCGTCATCGGCACGGCCCGCAGCGCGGCCTTTCGCACGCGGGAGGGCCGGCTGCAGGCGGCCGAAAACCTCCTGGCGCGCGGCATCGACCGGCTGGTGGTGATCGGCGGCGACGGCAGCCTGACCGGCGCGGACCTCTTCCGGCGCGAGTGGCCGGGCCTGCTGGAAGAGCTCGTGGCGGCCGGCCGCGTGTCGGCGGCGGCGGCCGCGCAGTCGCCGCGTCTGCGCCTGGCGGGCGTGGTCGGCTCCATCGACAATGACTTCTGCGGCACCGATATGACCATCGGTGCCGACACAGCCCTGCACCGGATCACGGAGGCGATGGATGCGCTGGCCAGCACGGCCGCCAGCCACCAGCGCGCCTTCGTCGTCGAGGTGATGGGCCGCCACTGCGGCTATCTGGCGCTGATGGGCGCCATCGCCGGCGGCGCGGACTGGGTGCTGATCCCGGAGCTGCCGCCCGAGCCGGGCTGGGAGGCGCAGATGTGCGCGCTGTTGCGCGCCGGCCGGGCGGCCGGACGCCGGGACAGCATTGTGGTGGTGGCCGAGGGCGCGTGCGACCGGGCCGGCCAGCCGATCACCAGCGACGCCATCAAACGGGTGCTGGAGGAACAGCTGGGCGAGGATGTGCGCGTGACGATCCTGGGCCACGTCCAGCGCGGCGGCGCGCCCAGCGCTTTCGACCGTTGGATGAGCACGCTGGTGGGGTACGCGGCCGTCGATGAACTGCTGACGGCCGCGCCCGAGGGCGAGCCGCAGCTGATCGGCATCCGCAACAACCGCCTGACGCGCGCGCCGTTGCTGCAGTGTGTCGAGGACACGCGTTCGGTCCCGGCCGCCATCGCCGCCGGCGATTACGGGCGCGCGCTGGCCCTGCGCGGCCGCAGTTTTGGCGAGATGGAGCGGACGTTCCAGGCGATGGCGCGCGCCTTGCCCGGCGTCACCCCTCAGCAGCGGCGGCGGATCGCGGTGCTGCACGCCGGCGGGCCGGCGCCGGGCATGAACACGGCCGTGCGCGCGGCCGTGCGCCTGGGCCTGTACCACGGGCACGCCATGAGCGTGGTCCGCAACGGCTTCGATGGCCTGATCGCCGGGCAGGTGGAGGACTTCCAGTGGGGCAGCGTGGACGGGTGGGGGCCTCTGGGCGGCGCCTTCCTGGGCACCAGCCGCACCGTGCCCGATGACGCCCAGATGGCCGCCATCGCCGAGACGCTGACCCGGCATCAGCTCGAGGCCCTGCTCATCATCGGGGGCTGGTCTGGCTATGCCGCCGCCTACCGGTTGTGGCAGGCCGCCGACCGGTATCCGGCGCTGCGGGTGCCCGTCATCTGCCTGCCCGCCTCCATCAACAACAACCTGCCCGGCTCAGAGCTGAGCCTGGGCGCGGACACGGCGCTCAACACGATTGTGGCCGCGCTGGACCGGATCAAGCAGTCGGCGGTGGCCGTGCGGCGCTGTTTTGTGGTGGAGGTGATGGGCCGCTACTGCGGCTATCTGGCGCTGCTCAGCGGGTTGGCGTCCGGCGCCGAGCGCGTCTTTCTGCACGAAACCGGCGTCACCCTGCGCGCACTGCAGGCCGAGGTGGAGACGATGACGGCGCGCTTTGCGGCCGGCCAGCGGCTGAGTCTGGTCATCCGCAATGAGAACGCCAACCCGCTCTACACGACCAGCTTCCTGTGCGCGCTGCTGGAGGAGGAGGGCGGGGGCGCTTTCGACGTGCGCCCGGCCGTGCTCGGCCACGTGCAGCAGGGCGGCAACCCCACGCCCTTCGACCGCATCCAGGCCACGCGCCTGGCCGCGCGCTGTCTGGAGTATCTCGACCAGGCCCTGGCGGAGGGCCGCTCCCCGGCGGGCTTCATCGGCTATCGCCGGGGCCAGGTGGAGATCCGCGATCTGGCCGAGTTCGCGAGCCTCGGCGACGCCGAATGGCAGCGGCCGACCGAGCAGTGGTGGCTGGAGCTGCAGCCCATCGCGGCGGCGCTGGCGCAGCCGCCGGCCGGCCGTCCGCCCGCCTAAGATTGCCAGCCCGCGGTGAGGGTGTTAAGATTACGGCTGTCCCGCCGCCCTATCGGCGCCGCCGTCACCAGCCGGCGCCTGACCAAGTGAAGACTATGCCAACCGTTCAAGAGCTATCTGCCGCCCTGATTCAATTGAAGGCCAACGACCGCGTCTCCCTGATCCGTATCCTCGTGCCGGCCGACGCCTGCCCGGTCTGCCATTCGCTGGAGGGCGCTTATTCGAAAGCGTCCGTCCCGGCGCTGCCCCCGGAGAGCTGCTCGTGCCCGTTCGGCCGCAGCCTTGCCAGCTATGCGCCCGTGCTGACCGAGATCTACCCCTAAGACCGCCGGCAGCTGCCACGCTGAGAAAGACAAGCGGCGACCGTAAGGTCGCCGCTGTTTGTTGCCGATCAAGCCCGCGCCGGCCCGTTCCCGCCCGGGCCGTCCAGCAGGCGGCGCGCGTACGCCAACGCCGCGGCGCGGTCGGTCACCTCGCCCGTGGCCTGCGCCTCGCGCACGGCTTCCAGCAGCCGGCCCAGCAGGGGTCCCGGCGCCAAACCCAACTCCTGGATCAGGTCGTTGCCCGAGATCAGGGCCGGCGGCGCAACGCGTTGCTCGCGCTGCTCGAAGTAGGCCTCCAGCAGCTGGAAGCAGCCGGCGACATGGCCGACCCACTCAGCCTGGGGCGGAGGGCCCAGCCCGAACTTGGCCAGGAAGTCGGCCAGGGACAGCAGGACGATGTCCACGCCGGCCGCCCCTACGTCGCGCCAGAAGCGGTACACGGCGCGGCGGCCGATGGCGCCGACCTGGCCGGCGGCCGCATGGGAGAGTTGGCGCGGCCGCATGTGGTTTTCCACCACGACGCGGACATGGCGGACCTCGTCGGAGCTGAAACGCAGGCGGGTGAGGACGTGCGCGGCCAGGTCGGCGCCTTCGGTCTCGTGGCTGAAGAAACGGATGCGGCCGTCCGGGTCGACGCTGCGGGTCTGCGGTTTGGCGGCGTCATGCAGCAGCGCGGCCAGGAACAACAGCCAGCGCGTCGGGCGGTCGCTGCTCAGAGGGGCGCGCAGGTGCGCGCTGATCGGCTGGCGGTAGCGGCCCAGCCGGACGGTGGCCAGGCCCAGCGTCAGGTCCGAGGCGGCGTCCACGTCGTGGACCGGGCCGAGCACGGTCACCAGGTCCGCCAGCCGCGACAACGTGGCCAGGGTGTGCTCCCACACATCCAGCGTGTGCGGCGGCGATTGTTCCACGCCCTTGAGCGCGGCCAACTCCGAAATGATCTGGGCCAGCACGCCCGTGACTTCCAGCACCCGCACGGCGGCCTCCGGGCGCGGGCCGCCCAGACAGCGGATGAACTCGTCGCGCTGGCGTTCGGCCGAGACGCGGCCCAGGTCGGAGGCGCCGGCTTTCACGGCCGCGCGCGTCGCGGCGTCAAGCCGGAAGCCCAGCTGGGCGGCCAGCCGCACGGCGCGGATGGCGCGCACCGGATCATCGGCGATGGCGTTTGGCGCGCACAGGCGGATGACCTTGGCGCGCAGGTCGGCGGCGCCGCGCAAGGGATCGATGACCACGTCCGGTTGATCCAGCGGCACGGCCAGGGCGTTCAGGGCGAAGTCGCGGCCGGCCAGGTCGGCGTACAAGTCGGGGCCGCGCAAGCTGGCGAAGTCCAGCGTCAGGGCGGCCTCGGTCTCGTCCGCGGCGGGCACCACCACGCGGCCGACGCCGCGCTCGGCGTCCAGCGGGTAGAAGGCGGCGCCCAGCGCGTCAGCCGCCCGCCGGGCGATGGCGAGGCCGTCGCCGTCCACGGCGAAGTCGAGATCATGCACACGGCGCTGGAGCATCAGGTCGCGCACGGGGCCGCCCACCAGCCAGACACGGGCCGGGTCAGGGACGGCCTGGCGGACCGCGCCGACGGCGTCCGGCAGAGGATAGTTGAATGGTTCGGGGACGAAGGCCAAGACCGGGCTGTCTTTGGGGCGGGCGAGCTGGCCGGCGGCGCGCGCTTCGGCCTCCGTCATCCCGGCGCCGACCACTTGAGCGCGGCTGATAGCCACCCAGCGGCCGGCGTAAGGCAGCAGGTGTTGGGGGATGGGCATGGCGAGCCGGCGTCAGTGCGTGAGGGTGAAGCCGTCCTTGACGATGCCGATGTAGGGCAGGTGGCGGTAGAACTCGTCCACGTCCAGGCCATAGCCGACGACGAAGTGGTTGGGGATGGTGAAACCGACGTAGTCGATGGGGACCTGGACCTCGCGGCGTTCGGCCTTATCCAGCAGGGCGCAGATCTTGAGCGAGGCCGGGTGGCGCGTCGCCAGCAGATCCAGCACGGCGGCGATGGTATGGCCGGTGTCGACGATGTCTTCGATGATGACGACGTGCTTGCCGGCGATGTTCTGGGTGACGTCCAGCGTGATGCGCACCTCGCCCGACGATTTGCGCGCGCCGGGCGCGTAAGACGAGATCGCCATGAAGTCCAGCGTGTGCAGGGCGGTCAGATGGCGCATCAGGTCGGTCAAGAACAGGACGCCGCCGCGCAGGATGCACAGCAGCAGCAGGTCTTTGCCGGCGTAATCCTGGCTGAGCTGGGCGGCCAGTTCGCGGATGCGGGCCTGCAGGCGGTCTTCGCCGATGAGGACGCCGGCCAGCATGTCTGGGTAGCCGGGCGGCGGCGGCTGGATGGTGGGGCTGGCGGGCGGCGCGGCGCGGCGCGGGACGATGTGGTGCTCACGGCAGCGCGCCTCGTACAACTCGCTGGCGCCGACGGCGACGACCGGGTCGTCGTACTGGGCCGGCTCGCCGTTGATCAGGCGTTGGGTGCGCGAAGCTTCGCCGCCGCACACCGCGCAGATGGCGTGCAGCTTGTCCACGTGTTCAGCCAGCGAGAACAGCTGCGGCATGGCGCCGAACGGCTCGCCGCGGAAATCCTGGTCCAGCCCGGCCACGATGACGCGCAGGCCGCGCGCCGCCAGGGCGCGGGCCACGTCCACGACGGCGGGCTCAAAGAACTGCGCCTCGTCCAGGGCCACCACCGTGGTCTCCGGCCGCACCGCGGTCAGAATGTCGCTGACCCGGACGACCGGCGTCGCCTCGAACTCGCTGCCCGAATGGGATTTGACCTTTTCGGCGGCATAGCGGTTGTCGATGGCCGGCTTGAAGACCTGGACGTTCTGCCGCGCGATGCGCGCGCGGCGCAGGCGCCGGATCAACTCCTCGGTCTTGCCGCTGAACATGGAGCCAGTGACGATTTCAATTGAGCCTAGCGAATGCTTCATGGCGTCTATTGTACTTTATCCCGTCCGGGCGGCGGGCGCAAAAAGAGGCTCTGCGGGCAGCCGCAGAGCCTCGGGTGGGCGCAGAAACGGAGTCGGGCGTCAGGCCGCGACTTCGGGCTCGCCGCCTTCTTCCTTCAGGAAGCCGCGCGCGCGCAGGCGTTTCTTGATGTCGATCAGGTTCTTGCGGCCCAGGCCCTCGACTGCCAGCAGGGCCTCGTCGCCGCCCTCGAGCTTCTCCACCACCTGGGTAACCGTGGCAAAGCCGGCCTGATCCAGGACGGTTACCAGGCGTTCTTCCAGGCCCAGAGAGCTGAGGGACTGGTCCACCGAGACCTTGGCGGCCTCGCGGGCGGCCGCCGCCTGCTGGAACTGCGTGCGGGCCTCGAGCTTCTTGTAGAAACGGTCCACCTGGCCTTCGGTGTCCACAATGCGCTGCTCGCCGGTGAAGAACGGATGACACTTGGAGCAAACGTCGGTGTGGATGACCTCGCGGGTGGAGCCCGTGGTCCAGGAGTTGCCGCAGGCACAAACCACCTTGGCGGCGGCAAAGTATTTGGGATGAATCTTTTCGCGCATGTTGACCTCACGCCCCATGTTGACGCGGTCTGCCGCGTCGCCATACTGCCCTGTCGATGCCGTGATCTGGGGCCTGACTCACCGCACTCGTGGGGGCAGCCCGATGAAAGAATCTCGCCGGCACTCAGGCCGCGGTTTCAGCCGCGGCCGGCAGGACGCTGACGCGCTTCTGGCCGCTCGGCAGGGTCTCGTACTTCACCACGCCGTCGGAGACGGCGAAGAGCGTATCGTCCTTGCCCATCATCACGTTCAGGCCGGGGCGGATCCGGCTGCCGCGCTGGCGGACCAGGATGTTGCCGGAGCGCACCTGTTCGCCGCCGTATTTCTTGACGCCCAGGCGCTGGGAATTGCTGTCACGACCGTTGCGGCTGGAGCCGGCACCTTTTTTGTGAGCCATGTGCGTTACCCTTCAATTGCTTCGATCTTCAGGCGCGTGTAGGTCTGGCGGTGGCCGCGGCGCCGGCGCTGGCGCTCCTTGGCCTTATACCGATACGCAAAGACTTTCTCGCCCTTCATCTCGCCCAGGACGGTGGCCTTGACCTGCGCACCGGCCACGTGGGGGGCGCCGACTTTCACGGTGGCGCCGTCGGAGATGAGCAGCACTTCGCTGAAGGCGTAGCTGCTGCCCGCGTCGACGTGAAGGCGCTGGACCTCCACCGTCGCGCCTTCTTCGCAGCGGTATTGGTTCCCGCCGCTCTGCACGATCGCGTACTTCATAGCTGGTTCTCCAATCTTCACTTCGCCGCCGCACCCGGACGTTGGCACTGGGGCCAGGCCGGCGGGGAATCTTGGGTCGGCCCTGGTTGGGGCCATCGACATGGCGTTGCCTCGGCAACGGGCACCGAGGCAACGGAAAGAGATTATAGCCAGTGACGGCGCGTTTGTCAACGTAAAACTAACCTGGCCAAGGCCGGGC
>CALFZO010000132.1 GCA_937952305.1 uncultured Anaerolineales bacterium
GGAGCGGAACGGCACGTAGGTGCAGGCCATCGCGGCGTGGCCGCGGCCCCAGCGCTCATAGACGTACTGGATCACGGTCTCGCGGCGGGCGGCGTCGATGTCCAGGTCGATGTCGGGTGTGCCGCCGTGCTCCACGCTCAAGAAGCGCTCGACGACCAGCCCCTGGGCGATCGGATCCACGGCCGAGATGCCCAGCAGCCGGGCGACCAGCGAGTTGGCGGCCGACCCACGCCCGTGGCACAGGATGCCGCGCTCGCGGCAAAAGCGGACGATGTCCCACACGATCAGGAAGTAATTGGCCAGGCCCAGGCCCCGGATCAGCCCTAGCTCCTTCTCCAGCAGCGTGCGGGCCGGCCCGAGATGACGCGGATAGAGCGTCGCCAGGGCCGGCTCGCACAGGGCGCGCAGATACCCAACCGCGTCGAACCCATCGGGGAGCGGATAAGCCGGCAGGATCTGCAGGCCGCTGGGCGGCGCCGCCGAACAGCGTTCGGCCACTTCCAGGGTGTTGCCCACAGCCTGGGGCAGGTCGGGGTAGAGCGCCAGCATGGCGGCTGGCGAGCGCAGGAAGTATTCATGATTGGGCCGCACGGGCGCGCGGCTGTGGGCGCCGGCCAGGGGCGCGCGCTCATGGATGCTGACCAGGACATCCTGTAGGTCGGCGTCCTGGCGGCTCAGGTAGTGGACGTTGCCGGTGGCCACCACCTTCAAGCCGTTGGCGGCGGCCAGGTCGGCCAGGCGCCGGCTGAGGCGGCCGTCGTCACGGCCCAGGTTGCGCTGGACTTCGACGTAGGCGTTGCGCCGGCCGAAGATCGTCAGCAGGTCGTTCAGCGCAGCCTGCGCGCCGGCAAAATCCCGGATCAGTAGCCGTTGCGGCAGGCGGCCGCGTCGGCAGCCGGTCAGACAGATGAGACCTCCAGCCAGAGGCGCGATCTCGGCCAGGGCCAGGCTGGCAGCGCCTTTGGGTTTGTCTGCCCGGCTGAGGGTGATGAGCGAACTCAGGTGGCGGTAGCCAGCCTGAGTCTCGGCCAGCAGCGTCAGGTGGGCGCCGTCGTCCAGCGTGATCTCGGCGCCGGCGATGGCCTTGATGCCGCTGGCGCGGGCCTGAGCGAAGAGGGGCACCACGCCGTAGAGCGCATCGTGGTCGGTGAGCGCGACCGCCTCCAGACCCAAATCAGCCGCACGCCCAGCCAGCTCCTCCGGGAACGGGACCCCATCGAGCAGGCTGAAACACGAGTGCGCATGCAGCTCAGAATAACGGCCACGCCCGGTCGAGGTACCAGGCATCTGTCAGCAGGTCCTGAAAGATGTTGCGATAAGCGCCGTCGGAGAGCGCCACACGGAAGTAATCGCGGTCGATGGCCCGATCCCACCAGCGCCCTTCCTGCCGCCAGTGCTCGTCTACTTCCAACACGGTATGGATTTGGCCTCCATAGTCCAGGACAGCAGGCTGGCCGGCGCTGTTCAGGCGTACGTCGATGGGCACTGGCACCGGTGGGCCAAGCAGGGCCGCCATTCGGACGGCCAGCTGGCCGAAGCGATGGGCGATGAGCTGTAAGGCGGTCTCCAGTTTCGTCTGCCGCGCCGGGACGCCGGCCTGCACCAGCGTGAGTTGGTGGAGGCTCAGGTGCCAGGGCCGCAGCGGATAGACGCTCAATGCCGCCGTAACGACCGGGGCCGTGAGCGTGAGCTTGCCCAGCAGGGCGCCGGCCATCCGGCTCAGGCGGGCCTCGTCACAGGTCGGCGGCTTGACGGCTTGGCCGGCCTCCAGGGTGGAGCCGTCTTCGACATAGAGCGTGAGCTTGAGGGCCTCGGCGTGAAAGCCACGCGCGGCCAAGGTCTTGCCGATCTGCCAGCACAGCCGCTGTGCGGCGTTGAGCAAGATGCGCCGGTCGCTGACTGCGCCGGCGAGGTTCAGCGAACGCCCCAGCCGCAGGGGCGGCACGTCTGGATTCAACGACCGTGGATCGTTTCCGCGCGCCAACTCGTAAAGGCTGGACATCGCCGGCCCGAACTGACGCAGGACAGCCGGCTTCTTGAGC
>CALFZO010000133.1 GCA_937952305.1 uncultured Anaerolineales bacterium
AAGGAGGCGTCGATCGAGACAAATCAGCTGAGCGACCGGTCCCTTGGAACGACTGAAGCCAACCACCGCCTTTATTCAATGGAGGACCAGATGTCCCGACAGACCCGAATGCGTATAGCGCTGACTTTGTTGCTGGTGGGTGCGACAGCCTGTTCGCCCCTGGCCACAGCGCAACCGACTGCGGCGCCCGCCACCCAATCGGTCAAGGAAGACGTGACGCTGACGATGTGGTTCATGGGCGCCGATATCCCCGCCCAAAAAGAGTTCAGCGCCGCCGCTGCCAAGAAGTTTGAGGAGGCCACCGGCATCGCGATCGTCGCCGAAACCGTCAGTTGGGGCGACGCGACCAAGAAGCTCACGACGGCCATCGCCGCTGGGGAGGGGCCCGACGTCACCATGCTGGGCAGCGGCGATGTCGCCTACTACTACCAAAACCTGCTCGATCTGACGGATGAATTCGGCAAGACCCTGCCGCCCACGGCCGACTTCGTCGCCGGAGCGTTCGACGGCAACACCTACGCCAACAGCACTTACGCGATCCCATACATGGCCCAGTTCCGCGGTCAGGCCTATCGCCAGGACCTGTGGAGCGAGGCCGGCTACCCGGACGGACCGACCACCTGGACGGAGTGGCGCGCCGGCGCGCTGAAGATCAAGGCGGCGCATCCGGAGCTCGACTCTGTTCTGGGCATGCGCGGCCAGGGCGTCGAGCAGTACGCCGTCTCCTTGATGTGGCAGAACTGCAGCGACATGATCTCGGAGGACGGTCAGACGGCGACGTTCAACCACCCGAACAGCGTGGAGGCGATCAAGTTCTTCGCCGATATGGTGGCGGTTGACGGGGTGTTCGATCTCAAGAACTCCGAATGGGCGATCGCCGATGTCGGCTCGCGCTGGTGGGACGGGAAACTCGCCTGGACCTGGATCAGCAATACCTGGGTGCAGTACGGAAAGCCGGAGCAGATCGCCGCGCTGCAGGCGCAGGTGGGTTACGCCCCGTCGCTGATTGGCAACCAGGGTTGCCAGCGCATGTTCAGCGCCATCAACGGCATGGGCATCTTCAAGTGGACCCAACACCCCGAGGCCGCCAAGCAGTGGCTCGCGTTCCTGTTGCAGCCGGAGATGCAGGCGCTGTACTACGAACTCCTCGGGCATCTGCCTGTTGTGACGAACGCCTATGCCATCGAGGGTGTCCAGGACCTGGGCGCCACGAACTGGCTGCCGCTGGCGCAGTTCAACAAGCCGTACACCCTTCACCCGGCGACCTCGGAAGTCGCGCTGCTGCTCGGCAAGATCATCCCGTCGATCTACGCCGCGGTCATCGACAAGAGCTACACCGACACGACGGTTCAGCAGATCCTGGACGACTTGAACGCCCAGGCCCAGGCGGCGCTGGATAGGAACCCGCCGCCGCCCGGCTACAGCAACCCGTGGCCTAAACCCGTGAAGTAAGCCCGCTCACTGTCTGAGGCGGGGTCGAGGCTTGTGGCGACCCCGCCTCAGTCGCCTGCCACCGCTGCACCCGGCCCGCACTTGCCGGCGAAGGGAAGGCTGTCCATGACCACATCGACCGCGCCGATCGCCAAACGTGACCTCGGCTCACGCGGAGGTCTGCTCGGCGCTTTCCAGCGAGCCTGGTATCGTCACCGCTTTGCTTACGGCATGCTAACGCCGGCGGTCCTGGCGATGATCATCGTTCTGTTCATCCCCATGGCTTGGGGCGTGATGATCAGTTTTCGCAGCTACAACAAAGCGACGCTCAGTCTGCCAATCTGGGACGTGCCCTTCGTCGGAGCTGACCAGTACGCCCGGTCGCTCCAGAGCATGGACCTGGATTTCATGCGCTCCCTGCAGGTAACGGTGTCGTTTGTAGTCCTCACGCTGCTGCTGAGCGTCGTCCTGGGCCTAGGCGCGGCGCTGGTGGGCAACAGCAAGTTCCCGGGGCAGACGGTCTTCCGCGGGGTCATGCTGATCCCGTTCATCCTGCCCGCCGTCGTTTCGCTGACCACGTTCCGGTTCATGCTGCTGAGCGACGGGATCATCAATACCACCCTGAGGCAGCTGGGGCTCATCCGCGAGCCGGTGTTCTGGCTGGTCGGCGCCAACTCCTTCTGGGCGATCGTCATCGGCGCGGTCTGGACGCGGTTCCCGCTCTTCTTTCTGACGTTCCTGGCGGCGCTACAGACGATCCCGGCTGACCTGTACGAGGCGGCCGAGCTCGACGGGGCCAACCGCTGGCAGCAGTTCCGTTTTATCACCGTGCCCTACCTGCGGGGCATCGGCACCATCATCATCTTGCTCACAGTGCTGTGGGCGTACAACAACTACCTGATCCCGTTCGTCATGCTGGGCGGCGGTTACTATCAAGTGCCTCCGCCGGCGGCCCTGCTATCGGTCGACATCCTGCGGGAGTCGTTTACGAACCTCAACTTCTCCTACGGCGCGGCACAATCCGTGATCATGACGGCCCTGGCCCTCGGGTTCGTGATTGTCTATCTGGGCTGGACCCAGCCGCGCGAGATCGACGAAGCCGCGCCCGCCCAGCCGCGCGCGGGCCGGGGGATGAGAGCCGTGGGCCTGGGCGTCACGCTGCTGCTGGCGCTCGGCCTGGCGGCGCTGCTGGGTGAGCACCTGCTCAAGATCCTGGCCGTCACGGCCGGGCTCGGGCTGGTGGGGCTCGCGCTCCGGCTGGCGCTGGCGGCCGGCGACCGGCTGGTTGTGCGCGTCCTCCAGTATCTCGGATTGGGCCTGTTTCTCGCGATCGTCCTTTTCCCGGTGTACTGGCTGGTCATCTCCTCGCTCAAGAGCGAGTCCGAAATCCGCCAGGCCACCTGGTTCCCGTCCGTTATCGAGTGGAGCAATTACGTGAAGGTCTGGGATCAGGCGCCGCTGGGCCAATTTTTCGGCAACAGCATCCTGGTCTCCACTGCGGCCATGCTGCTCTCGGTGCTGTGCGCGACGCTGGCGGGCTATGCCTTCAGCCGGTACCGCTTCCCCGGGCGCAGCCCTTTCGGCGTCGGCGTCTTGGCGGCGCAGGCGTTTCCGCATGTGTTGTTCCTGCTGCCGTACTTCCTGATCTTCTCGTCGTTGCAGCGCACACCGCTTTTTCGCGACCTCCTGGGGCTCAAGTTCATCGGCCAGGACGTGTACTGGGGCAACATCCTGCTTCTGGTTCTGACGTACACGGCCTTCGTCCTGCCGTTCACCCTGTGGCTGATCCGCGGATTCACCGACAGCCTGCCGCGCGACCTCGAGGAGTCCGCCGAGGTGGACGGCGCCAGCCGCCTGCAGACGCTGTGGCAGATCGTGCTGCCGATGGCGTTGCCAGGCATTGCGACGGTCGCGATCCTGGCCTTCAACCAGGGTTGGAACGAGGTGCTCTTTTCCTCGGTCCTGACCAATCAGTCGACGCGCACACTGGCCCTGGGCATCCAGGACTATCGCACCGATCTCGATGTGCTGTGGGGGTTAACGATGGCGGCCGGCGTCTTGATCTCGACTCCGGTGGTCGTCTTTTTCACGGCGCTGCAGCGGTATCTGGTGTCAGGCCTGACGGCCGGCGCGATCAAGGGCTGAGCGGCGATGTCCGAACCAGCCGCGGCGACGTGACAGGCCAATAGGAGCTCTCGTTATGCGACCCCTCAATTTGAGCGACTTGTCGGTGGAACAGAAAATCGGGCAGATGCTGCTGGCGCGTCCGCCGATCAACAAGACAGACCGGGACTTCATTCACGGGTTGATCAAGGACAGAGCGCTGGGCGGTATCCATGCGACGGCGCGCTTTCGGCGCTTCGATACCGATCTCGAGGGCGATGAGCTCGACGAGATCAGGTCCTACCACGCGCTGGCCGAATATCCGATCCTGGTCTGTGAGGACATGGAGTTCGGATACGCGCGCGGCAAGATCCAGCTGCCGCCGCCTCTGGCAATCGGCAGCGCCGACTCTGAAGGGCTGGCGTATGAGTTCGCGAAGCTGACCGCCATTGAAGCCAGGGCCGCTGGCTACAACACGATCTTTGGACCGCTGTTCGACGTCGCCATGAATCCGCGCTCGAGCTGCCTGGGGCCCCGCGCTTTCGGCGGAGACGTCGAACTGGTGGCGCGCATGGCGACGGCGGCCGTCAGAGGGTATCAGGACCAGGGCCTGGTGGTCACGGCTAAGCATTACCCGGGTTTTGGCGAGTCGCATGTCGACTCGCACCTGGGCATGCTCTATCTGAACGGCGATGAGGACAGCCTCGTGCAAAGGGAGCTGGTCCCTTACCTCCGGGCCATGCAAGCCGCAGATCTTTCCGCCGTTATGGTCGGGCACATCATGGTCCCCAAGGTGGATGGCCAATTCCCGGCCTCGCTGTCGCCCAAGTTGATCGGCCTGCTGCGGCGGATCGGCTTTGGCGGCCTCATCCTGACGGACTCGTTCTCGATGGTGGGCGTCACCAATCGCTTCGGGCTCGAGGAATGTCATCGCCGGGCGATGGCTGCCGGCAACGACATGGTCATGACCAATTACCGGATCGGGGCCCGGGCCGCCTACGAGTTCATGCTCAAGGCGTTTCGGGACGGATGCGTCTCGGAGGAGCAAATCAATGCAGCGGCAGCGCACGTGATCGCGGCTCAGAACCGAACGCTGCGTCCGCCGACCCAAACGACGGTCACGCCGGCGGATTTCGACACTGCCGCTGAGATGGCCAGGCGCGCGATTGCTGTGGAGCTGCGCCAAGTGGAACACGCGGCCATCGACGTAGCCGGGCAGCACCTTTTCATCATCGAGCAGGGCAATCCCTTCATCCATCCCGAGTCGGGCGCGCTTTACCACGAGCGCCATGGGCTGAACACGGCCGTGGATTTGTTGAGGGAGAAGTTCACCCGATCGAGCTTCATAAAGATCGATGAGTTTCCGAGCAAGGCGGAGATGGAGCATGTCTTGAACGCGACCATCCCGTACAGCAGCGTCGTCCTGGTCGCCTTCAACCGATCGGTGTCATACATGGGGTCCTCAGACCTGACCGGTCGGCTGCTGGCCTTGATCGAAGCGCTCTCGCACAAGCTGAGCGCCGTCGTCTTGTTCGGGAACCCCTATGCTGCCCGGCAACTGGTTCCGCTGCCCAGGTTGATCTATGGCTTTGACAATGCGCTCTGCCAGCGCTACGCCGTCCTGACCCTGACCGGAGAGCATCAGCCGGTCGGGCGCCTGCCCCTCAAGGTCGAGGCGTTGGCGGGCAGTTGAGCGAGACGCGGAGCGATAGGAAACGCGCACACTTCGGGCTGCCTCCGCCGAGCGGGCTCCGGGAAACCGCCTGACGCGCCGGCCGGCTGCGCATCTTCGGCGCGCCGGGCCGGGCTGCGGTCGGTGGGATGCCGCCGGTGATCTCCGCCCAGTGAGTTTCAGAGGCTCGCCATGTTCAAGGCCGTGATTTTTGATCTCGACGGGGTGATCGTCCACACGGACGATCTGCATTATCAAGCCTGGCAGGCGCTGGCTGAGGCATATGGGATTGCGTTTGATCCCGAAACCAATCACCGGCTGCGCGGTGTCAGCCGGCTGGAAAGCCTGGAGATCATCCTGGAAAAGTATCCCGGCGATCTGGCTCTGCTCGACCGGGCGGCCATGGCCGAGAAGAAGAATCAGTATTACCGAACTTTGCTGGGCACCTTGTCTCCCCAGGCTGTCGCCGATGATGTTCGCCTGACACTGCGAGTGCTGCGGAACGCCGGCATAAAGATCGCCATTGGCTCGTCGAGCAAGAATGCCCCGCTCATCCTGGAACGCATCGGCCTGCGGGCGATGTTCGACGCCGTGAGCGACGGCAATGGCCTCAAGCGGTCAAAGCCGGATCCGGAGGTGTTTCTGAAGGCGGCCTCCCGGCTGGGCTGCGCTGCCGCCGACTGCCTCGTGGTCGAGGACGCCAACGCCGGCCTGCTGGCCGGCCAGCAGGCCGGCATGAAAACTGTCGCCATTGGGCCCGCGACGCACAGTGGTAGCGCGGATTTCTCTATCGACCGCCTGTCCGAGGTTCTGAAAATCTGCGGCTGTTGACCAACGCCCCTGAGGGGCGGGGAGGTGAGAGATACAGAGCATCAGTTGAAGGGCGGGATGGTCCACAGTTATTTCACATAAGCTCTCAAACAGGCCCTTGATTTCTGATAAATAAGACTATAATTATCCGTGATGTCAGAGAAACATAGCGGTGGGCCGCGTTGAATTATGTCTAATCCGGCTGGACATATCTCATTGATTGACCGCATAGCTCACGAACAATCCCGCGCTTCTGGCGAATTGCTGCATCCGCGTGCCACAAAGGCTCCGACCGCCGCCTGGCGTTCCGGGGCCTTTTGTTTTTCATCCCACTGGAGGCCATGCGATGAAGCTAGCGGTCAAGATCACGGTCAACGGAGTCGAACGCGCCCACGAAGTTGAACCACGCCAGTTGCTCGTGCATTATCTGCGCGACACCCTGGGCCTGACCGGCACCAACGTCGGTTGTGACACCAGCCAGTGCGGGTCCTGCACGATCCTGTTCGCCGCGCCCGGAGCGGAGCGCGGTGAAGCCGTCAAGGCCTGCACCCTGTTGGCCGCGCAGGCGGACGGGGCCGCGATCACCACGATCGAAGGGCTGGCCCAGAACGGCCAACTCCACCCCTTGCAGACCGCGTTCTGGGAGCAGCACGGCCTGCAGTGCGGGTTCTGCACGCCCGGGATGATCCTCACCGCCGCCGATCTGCTCCAGCGCAACCCGCATCCCAGCGAAGCCGAGATCCGGCATGGCCTGGAGGGCAACCTCTGCCGCTGCACGGGTTATCAGAACATCGTCAAAGCCGTCCAGGCCGCAGCCGCGCAGCTGGCCTAGCCCGCGCCCATTGGAGGACCCCATGCCCAACTATGTCGGCAAGAGCCTGAAACGCAAGGAAGACCCGCGCTTCATCCAGGGCCAGGGCAAATACGTGGCCAACCTCAGCCTGCCCGGGATGACCTACCTGGCCCTCAAGCGCAGCCCGTACGCCCACGCCCGGATCAAGAACATCAACACCGCCAAGGCCAAAGCCCTGCCCGGCGTCGTGGCCGTCTTCACCGGCGCCGATACAGCCGAGGTGGGGATGCTGCCCAGCGGCTGGAACGTGCCCGGCATCAAGGTGCCGGCCAACCGCGTTCTGCAGACCGATAAGGTCCGCCACGTCGGCGACCGGGTGGCGCTGGTGGTGGCCGAGACGCCCTACATCGCCGCCGACGCCCTGGACCTGATCGAGGTCGACTATGAGCCGCTGCCGGCCGTCACCGATGCGCGCCAGGCCGCCCAGCCCGGCGCGCCGCTCCTGCACGACAGCGTCCCGGACAACGTCAGCTACACCTGGGCGCTCGGCAACAAGGACGAGGTCGAGCAAGCCTTCGCCGCGGCCGACCACGTCGTGGAACTGGAGCTCACCAACCAGCGCCTGATCGCCACGGCCATGGAGCCGCGCGCGGCCGTGGCCCAGTGGAGCCCCTTCACCGAGGAGATGACGCTCTGGACCACGAGCCAGAACCCGAACCTGACGCGCGTCGTCTTGAGCGCGTTCCTGATCGGCGTCCCCGAGCACAAGCTGCGCGTGATCTCCCCAGACGTAGGCGGCGGCTTCGGCAGCAAGATCCCGACTTATCCGGAAGAGGCGCTGGTGCCGTGGGCGGCGCGCAAGGTCGGCCGGCCCGTGAAGTGGGTGGCCAGCCGCAGCGAGTCAGCCATGTCTGACACGCAGGGCCGCGACCATGTCACCGTCGCCAAGCTGGCCTTGAAGCAGGACGGCACCATCCTGGCGCTGCGCATCGCCACCTGGGCCAACAACGGCGCTTACATCTCGCTGGTGGCCGCGCTCATCCCGACCGCGTTCTACATCACGCTGCTCTCTGGCCTATACAAGATCCCGGCCATCTACGGCGAGATGTGGGGCACGCTCACCAACACAGTCTGGGTGGACGCCTACCGCGGCGCCGGCCGACCCGAGGCGGCCTATGTGGTCGAGCGGCTGGTGGATGTGGCCGCCCAGAAATTGGGGCTGGATCCGGTGGAGATCCGGCGCAAGAACTTCATCCCGGCCGCCGACTTCCCGTATCAGACCCCGGTGGCCCTGCAGTACGACAGCGGCAACTACCAGGGCGTGCTGGACAAGGCCCTGGAGCTTTCCGGCTACGCCCAGCTGCGGGCCGCGCAGGCCGAGGCCCGCAAACAGGGCCGGCTGGTGGGCATCGGCGTGGGCGCGTGCATTGAGGCCAGCGGTCCCGCGCCTTCCAAGGTGGCCGGCGCGCTGGGCGGCGTCACCGGCTTCTGGGAGAGCGGCAGCATCCGCGTCCACGCCACCGGCAAGGTCACAGTGCTGACCGGCGCCCACACCCACGGCCAGGGCCACGAGACTACGATGGCTCAGATCGTGGCCGACCAGCTCGGCGTAGACATCAACGACATCGACCTGGTCCACGGCGACACGGCCGTGATCCCGAACGGCATGGGCACTTACGGCAGCCGCAGCACCTCCGTGGGCGGTAGCGCTCTGGTGCGCAGCGCCGAGAAGGTCCGCGCCAAGGTCATGAAGATCGCGGCCCACCAGTTGGAGGCGGCCGTGGAAGACGTGGTCTACGACCGCGAGCAGGGCAAGGTCTACGTCAAGGGCGCGCCGTCCAAGGCCAAGACTTTCGGCGAGCTGGCTTTCGCCGCTTACACCGCCCACAACCTGCCGGAGGGCGTCGAGCCGGGCCTGGAGGAGGACGCCTACTACGACCCGGCCAACTTCACCTACCCCAACAGCATCCACATCGCCCAGGTGGAAGTGGACGCCGACACCGGCGCCGTCGCCATCCAGCGTTACGCGGCCGTGGACGACGTCGGCAAGGTCATCAACCCCATGATCGTCGACGGCCAGATCCAGGGCGGCATCGCCCAGGGGGTGGGGCAGGCGCTTTGGGAGCACGGCGCCTACACGGCCGACGGCCAGCTTCTGGCCGCCAATCTGATGGAGTACGCGGTGCCGCACGCGGCCGGCTTCCCGATGATCGCCACCGCGCGCACCGAGACGCCGTCGCCGCACAATCCGCTGGGCGTCAAGGGCGTGGGCGAGATGGGTACCATCGCCTCGACGCCCACCATCGTCAACGCGGTGATGGACGCGCTGGCGCCGCTTGGCGTCAAGCACATCGACATGCCGCTGACGCCGGAAAAGGTCTGGCGCGCGATCCAGGCGGCCCAGCGGAGCTGAACCCAGCCAAAGGACACTCGCATGTACACCACAGCCTTCGACTACTACCGGCCTCAGTCCCTGGCCGAGGCGCTGACCCTGCTACGCGCTCATCCGGACGCCAAAGTCTTGGCGGGCGGGCACAGCCTGCTCCCGGCCATGAAGCTGCGCGTCTCCCAGCCGGTCGCGCTGGTGGATATCGGCCGCCTGCCGGGCCTGGCCGGCATTACCGCCGCCGGCGGCGCGTTGAAGATCGGTGCGCTCACCACGCATGCGGCGGTGGCGGCCTCGGACGTCGTCCGCGCCCAGTGCGCGCTGCTGGCCCAGACCGCGGCCCAGATCGGCGACCAGCAGGTGCGCAATCGCGGCACGTTGGGCGGCTCACTGGCGCACGCCGACCCGGCCGCCGACTACCCGACCACGATCCTGGCCCTGGACGCCACCCTGCACGCGGCCGGGCCAGGCGGCGAGCGGACCGTGCCGGCGAGCGCGTTCTTCACCGGCCTGCTCAGCACGGCCTTACAGGCCGATGAGCTGTTGATCGCCGTGTCGGTGCCGGTCTACGGCCGAGGCACCGGCGGCGCCTACCTCAAGCACCCGCATCCGGCCTCGGGCTATGCTGTGGCCGGGGCGGCCGCGCGGGTGACCGTGGCCGGCGGCAAGGTGACGCAGGTCAGCCTGGCTATCGGCGGCGTCACCGTCAACCCGGTGCGGGCCGCGGCGGCGGAACGAGCCCTGGCCGGCCAGGCGCCCTCCGACGCGGCTATCGTGGCGGCGGCAGCCAAGGCGGCGGAAGCCCTGCGTGATCCGTTAAGCGATAATTACGCCTCCGGCGACTATCGCATCCATCTGGCGACCGTGCTGGCGAAGCGGGCCTTGACCCAGGCCGCGGCCCGCGCCCAGGCTTAGCCCACTCTGTCCGCCATGCCCGATGGGGCGACCAGCGCCGGGCGGCTCCCGAGACGGGGCCGCCCGGTTTTTGTCGGGGCATTCCCGGCAGGAGGCACACGGCGATGGACTCCAGACTGTTGATCGACGGCCAGTGGGTAGAGGCGGGCGCGCCGTTAGAAGTCCGGAACAAGTACACCGGCGCCGTCATCGGCGCCGTGCCGGCCGCCCGGCGCGAGGACGTGGACGCCGCCCTGGCGGCCGCCCAGCGCGCGGCGCCGGTCATGGCCGACCTGCCGGCCCACCAACGAGCCGATATCCTGCTGCGCGCCGCCGGCCTGATCCGCGAGCAACGCGACGACTTCGCGCGCCTGATC
>CALFZO010000134.1 GCA_937952305.1 uncultured Anaerolineales bacterium
GCCCAGGCTGACCTCGTAGCCGCTGGAGCCGTATTTGGGCGCGCTGCCGGTGGGCGAGTCGAATGAGATGCCGCCGCCCTCCACACGCACGAACAGCCCCACCACCCCCTTGTTCTGCAGATCGAAGACCTGGCCGGAGATGCCAAACCAGTTGCAGCCGTTGGTGTTGGCGATGTTGGCGATGTAAGCCGGCGAACCGGGCTGGAGTGTGAACTGAAACGCGGACTTGGTGTTGGACGGCGTCGGCGTCGGGCCGGTGGCGGTCGGCGTCGGGGTCTTAGACGGCGTGAACGTGGTCGTCGCCGTCGGCGGGACGGCCGTGCGCGTGGACGTCTCAGTGGGCGTACTGCTGGCGAGCGGCGTGAGCGTGACCGTCGGGGTGTTGGTAGCCGTCCAGGCTGGCGGCAGAGTCGGGATAAAGGACGTGCTGTCGGCGCCGGGGGTGACGCCGGCGCCACCGCGCGGGCGTGTCGGCACCAGGGTCGGCACCCCCGCCAGGGCCTCGCCGCCCGGCCGCAGCCCCGCGATCGGGTTGAGGTCCGGGTTGACGAACAGCGCCGCGTAGGCCGCGCCGCTCAGGCACGTCAACAGCAAGAGCAGGCCGGCCAGGATATTGAACACCACGCCGCAGCCGGCGCCTTTGCCTGTGCTTTTGCGCATACATCGACTCCCTGAAGCCAACCCGTCCGGCGGACCGCGGCCGCTAAGGGCTGACCTGTTTCTCAATCACGGCCGCCGCTATCACGCCGTCCAGCCAGGCGCGATAGGCGCTGTCGCGCAGCGCCTGGTAAGCGCCGGGGCTGAGCGGCCGGGCCGGGTCCCGTTCCAGGACTCGGACTACGTGAAACCCGAGGGTGGTCTGGATTACGGCGCTGGTCTCGCCCGGCTGCAGCGCGAAGGCGGCTTCTTCCACCTCCGGCGTCGTCAGCCAGCCGCGCGGGAACCACCCCAGGTCGCCGCCGGCCACCCGGCTGCTCAAATCCAGCGAGTAGGTCAGCGCCAATGTTGCAAAATCCGCGCCGGAACCCAATTGCTCCAGCAACGCGCGCGCCGTCGCCTCGTCCGCCACCAGGATCATCTGGGCGCGCACCTGGTCGGCTGTGTCCGGGACCGCGGCCGTCACCTGGGCGCCCATCAGCCCGCGCAGCCGCTCGCGGCGCAGCGCCTCCGCGAAGCTGGCGGCGCTGTAGGCATTGGCACTCAGCCAGGCCTGGTAGCCGTCTGGGCCGCCCAGCGCCTGCTGGATACGCTCCAGGTCGGCGGCGACGGCGGCTTCATCCGGAACCAGCCCGGCGGCGCGGGCCGCCTGCTCGACCGCCGCCTGCTCGATCAGCGCCTGCAGGGCGCGTTCCGGGCAATCCGCCGCCAGGGCGGCCTGGCAACGCTGGACCTCGGCCTCGTAATCGGCCAGACGGATCGGCTCCCCGTTCACCAGCGCTGCCAACGGCTCGGCCGTGGCCGTGGGCGGCGCCGTGAGGGTGGCCGCCGGCCCAGGCAGCGGGGCCGTGGTCGCCGGCTCGGTCGGCAGCCCCACCGGGGGCGTGGCGGTGGGTGTAGCCTGACCGCAGGCGGCCAGCCAGGCGCCGAGTACCAGGCAATAGCGAAGCGAGCGTCGATTATACACAGCGGTTACACGGGCGCAAATTTCCGAGGACCGGCGCCGGCCCCGGTCAGGCGCCGCCAAGGGCCGGTCACTCGCCGACCGGGTTGACCAGGGCGAAGATCATGGGGCGGCGCTTGGTCTCGGCGTAGAAGAAGTCGGACAACCCGGCCTCGACCTTGGCCTGCAGGTCGCCGTTGGCGCGCGCCGCGATCTTGGCGACGTGCTCCTGGGCGGCCTCGAACATCTCGGTTTCGTCTTTGACGAAGACAAAGCCGCGCGAGATGAGCTCGGGCCGGCCGGCCAGCCGCCCGCCCGCGCCGACGCGCAGATTGACGATGACCATGCCGCTCTCGGCCAGGGTCTCGCGCTCGCGCATCACGCTGGGGCCGATATCGCCCACGCCGGAGCCGTCCACGAAGACGTAGCCGCCCGGGATGCGGTCGCCGATCGTCATCTCGTCGTTCTGGAATTCCAGCACGGTGCCGTTCTCGACCACGGCGATGTTCTCGGCTGGCAAGCCGACCTCGCGCGCCAGGGCGGCGTGCTGGTGCAGGTGGCGCAGCTCGCCGTGGATGGGCACAAAGAACTTGGGCTTCACCAGGTGGATGAGCAGCTTCATCTCCTCGGCGCTGGCGTGCCCGCTGACGTGCACCGAGGCGATCGGGTCGTAGATGACGTGCGCGCCGCGCTGGAGCAGCTTGTTGATGGTGCGGTGCACCATCTCCTCGTTGCCCGGGATCGGGTGAGACGAGAAGACCACGGTGTCACCGGACTGCAGATCGAACTGGCGGTTGCGGCCCTCGGACAGCCGGCTGATGATCGACGACGGCTCGCCCTGCGTGCCGGTGGTCATGATCACGACCTTCTTGGCCGGCAGCCGCAGCGCCTCGTCGATGGGCACGATCAAGCCGTCCGGCACGTCCAGGTAGCCGAGTTTCTGGGCCATGCGCGCGTTCTCGACCATGCTGGTGCCCACCAGCGCCATCCGGCGGCCGTGCTTGGCGGCGGCATTGGCCACTTGCTGAATGCGCGAGATCAGCGACGCGAAGGTGGCGATGATGATGCGGCCGGGCGCCTCGCGAAAGACCGCGTCGAAGGCCGGGTCGATGACGGCCTCGGACGGCGTCCAGCCGGCCTTGTCGGCGTTGGTGGAGTCAGACAGCAGCGCCAGCACGCCCCGGCCGGAGAACTCGGCCAGTTTGGCATAGTCGGTCGGCCAGCCGTCCACGGGCGTGTGGTCGAACTTGAAATCGCCGGAATGCACGATCAGGCCGGCCGGCGTGGTGATGCCCAGGCCGACGCCGTCTGGGATCGAGTGGCAGACGTGGAAGAGCTCGACCACGAACGGGCCAATGTGGATGCGGTCGCCGGCGTTGACGGTGTTGAGCGTGACGCGGTCGTAGAGCTTGGCGTCGCGCAGCTTCACTTCCAGCAAGCCGCGCGTCAGCGGCGTGGCGTACAGCGGCACGTTGAACTCGTTGACCACGTGCTTGATGGCGCCGGTGTGGTCCTCATGGCCGTGGGTGATGATGATGCCGCGGATCAGATCCTTCTTATCGAGCAGGGAGCGGAAATCCGGGATGATGTAATCGATGCCGAGCATGTCGTTCTCGGGGAACATCAAGCCGGCGTCGATGAGCAGGGCGTTGTTGCCGTACTCCACGTACATCATGTTCTTGCCGATTTCGCCCAGCCCGCCGATGGGGATCAGGCGCAATTTCTGGCCCATACGTCTCAAGTACCTTTCTAGGAAGCGTGCCCAACGAAGCGGCCGATCACTTCAGCCGCCGGCCAACTACGGAGTTTAACACAAAAGCCCCGCCGGTGCTGTCGCGGCGGGGTCCAGGGGAAAACGCTTTGTCAACGGCGGCGGTCAGTTCAGGCGCGTGACCTGCGCAGCCTGCGGGCCGCGGTAGGAGTCTTCCAGGATGAATTCCACCTGCTCGCCTTCATGCAGGTTCTTCACCCCGTTGCTGTGGATGGCCGTGTAATGCACGAACACATCCTGCCCCTGCGCGGTAATGTAACCGTAGCCCTTGGAGCCGTCGAACCAGCGGACGACCCCCTTCACACGTTGCGTCATAGTGATAAGTTTCCCTGTCCAAAGATATAAGTGAATTCTATCACTTGTGGTGTGTCCAGTCAAAATCCTTGCCGCTCATCAGGCGCCATGCTATAATCGCGCCACGCGCGGGCGATTAGCTCAGCTGGTTAGAGCGCACGGTTCACATCCGTGAGGTCATAGGTTCAAGTCCTATATCGCCCACAGACCCGGGACACAGTGTCCCGGGTTTTTTTGTCTGTCGTTCATTGGGGTTTGGATCGGCGCGGGGCAGCCGATCGGTAATTTTGGGGAGGCTGCGCGGAGCGAGGGGCCGGCGCGCCGGGAGGCCGGCCGATTTAAGTAGCGAACCCCCGGGTGAGGGGGGCACCCGGGGGCTCGCTAGCCCTGATTATCGCGCGTGCCGCGCTTTTGTCAAGTACCCGATCTTGTCCGAAATAGAACGCAAAAGCGTTCAGCGGCTACCCAGCCTGACCACCCGCTGAACGCTTTTCTTGCCGCGCATCCTCTCCCTCGTCCGCGCGGCCGCAGTATGGCATGGCAATGTACTGTGGTTTATACATCTGTTGCGCCCCCAAGGGAATAGACAACTGTACTGTATTTCGCATTGGGTCGCGTTTGACCGACTTGGAAAAGGGCCCGCGTACCCGTCCGGCTGCTCGCGCTGGACACTCGGCGGCCGGGCCTGTGCTTAAGCGAAACGGGGCTCGTCCCTCTTGCCCAGGTGGACGGCCTCTAGGCACTTGTACTGTTTGCGCCGGCGGCTCTTGTGCGCCTGTGCGGTTGCCGCTATGCTCGGAGCGTTGTCTTCTGGTGGCGGCGGTCCCGCCAAGGCTATTGATGCGCCTCACCCCTTCCCCCAGCCGTCTGCGCGTGGCGATCCTGGACGACCATCCGAGCACTATCGATGGTTATCGTTTCCAGTTGGGCCAGGCACCCGATCTTGAGATCGTGGGCGCGGCCTACCATGGCCAGGCACTGGAGGCGCTGTTGGCGGCGCAGCGGGTGGACGTCTTGCTGCTCGACATCGGCGTCCCGACCGCGGCCGACAACCCCAACCCCTACCCCATCCTGACCCATCTGCCGCACCTGCTGCAGGTCTATCCAGATCTGGCCGTCGTCGTCATCTCGATGCACGCGGAGAGCAGCCTGATCAAGTCCATGATGCGGGCCGGCGCGGTCGGCTACATCCTGAAGGATGATCATCAGCTCCTGCAGAATCTGGCCGCCGCGGTGCGCGCCGCCGCGCACGGTGACATCACCCTGAGCCAGCAGGCCCGGCACCAGTGGGAACGGCGCAGCCAGGAGACCGGCGCGCCGCTCACGCCGCGCCAGTTGCAGGCGCTGGCGCTGTGTGCGGCCTACCCCGACGAGGCGACGGCGGCGCTGGCCGCCCGGCTGACGGTGGCGCCCTCCAGCCTGCGCAACCTGTTGTCCGGCGCGTATCTGCGCCTCGGCGTCAGCAGCCGGGCCGGCGCCGTGGCCGAGGCGCGCCGGCGCGGGCTCATCACCCCCTTCGCGCCTCCGCCGCCGGACGCCGGTCAGGACGCGGCGCGATGACTCTCAGGCAATGGAACAATTGGCCGGCTCAACTGGCCACGCTTCTCACCGGGCTGTTGCTGGCCGTGTATACCTATGGGTTGGTAGCCGGGACGCCCTATGTCGGCTTCAAGTGGGACCCGCGCAGCGGCGCCGTCCTGGCCGTTTTCAGTGCTGGCGACCTGAACGTCGGCGACCACCTGATCCAGATAGGCGCGACCACCTGGGAGCAGTACCGGGCCGATCAGCGCCGCCCGTTGTTGGACACCACCCAGGCCGGCCAGACGATCGACCTGATCGTGGAGCGCGCGAACGAACGCCAGGCGATCATGTGGACGATTCCGGGCTTCAACACGCCGGAGTTCCGCGGCCGCCTGACCAACCAGTGGTTTCTCGCCTGGATCTTCTGGCTGATGGGCGGCCTGACGTTCCTGTTGGTCCGCCCGTGCGACAACCGCTGGCGCCTGCTGCTGGCCTTCAACTACCTGATCGCCATCGACCTGCTCGGCACCGCGCTCAGCTACAGCCACATCTACGAGAGCGCGATCATCGTGCGCATGAGCAACTGGCTCCTGGCGCCGGTGAGCTGGCACCTGCACTGGATCTTCCCGCAGCCGCTGCGCCGCCTGCCGGGCTGGCTGTGGGCGGGCGCGTATGTGCTCGCCGGAGGTCTGGCCGCGCTGGAGTGGTGGCAGCAACTGCCGCCCTCGCTGTACCTGATGGGTCTGCTGGCGGCGCTGCTGGGCGTCCTGGTGCCCCAGACCATGCGCCTTCTCCAGCGCAACCAGCCGCCGGCGGCCCGCCTGTTGTGGGTCGGCGCCATCGCCGCCGTGGCGCCCTCGATTGTCCTGGGGACCGTCACGCTCGTGGCACCGCCCGGTTTCGACGGGTTCAGTTTCTTCGGCGTGATGCTGGGCTGGGCGGCGCTGCCGCTGTTGTATTTCTACGCCGCCTATCGGCGCCAGCTCGCCGGCCAGGAACTGCGCGCTAACCGCGCTATCAGTCTCTACCTGTTCGTGAGCGTCCTGGTCGTCGCCTGCGCTATCCTGATCCCGGCCGTGGCCGCCGCCGCCCCGACGCTGACCACAGACCCGTGGGTAAACGTGATCGCGGCCGTCGTCATCAGCCTGGCCACCCTGCTGGGGTTCGCGCCGTTCCAGCACTTTGTGGAGCGCAACTTGCTCGGCATTCCGGCTCCCCTCACCCGGCGGCTGCCCGGCGGCTTCACGCGCTTGGCCCCGAGCCCAAATCTGCCGACCCTGATCCACAACCTGCGCGACGACTTTCTGCCCCGCCTGCTCGTGCGCGAGTCCGCGCTGCTCCGCCTGGATGAGGCCGGCCAGCTGCATTGCCTGTACGCGCAACAGGCGCCCCACTTGCCGGAGGCCGCCGACCTCACCCCCTTGCTCGCAGAGGCCGAGCGGTACCGTCTGCCCGCCGAGGTCACAGGCCAGCCCCAGCCCTTCGCCTGGGTGCGCGTCTGCCTGCCGCTGCGCCTGCCCGGCCAGCTCATCGGCGTGTGGCTCCTCGGCCGCCGCGATCCGGACGATCTTTACGGGCAGCTCGACATCCACGAGCTGCGGGCGATCGCCGATCAGATCGCCGTGAGCCTGGCGCACCTGCTCCAGACCGAGCGGCTGCGCCAGCTCTACCAGTCCAATATCGACCGCGACGAACGCGAACGCACGCGCCTGGCGCTGGAACTGCACGACGAGATCCTGAATGAGTTGGCGCTGCTGGCGCCCGGGCGCGCCACCGCCGCGCCCGACCCGGCCACCCAGGCCGTCTACGACCGGGTCATCGAACGCATCCGCCAGATGATCAGCGGCCTGCGCCCGGCCATGCTCACCTACGGCCTGCACAGCGCCCTCGAACAGCTCGCCGACGACCTGGCCGACCGCGCCGGCAACGAACTAGAAGTGCACGTTGCCCTGGACGGCGACGAACGTTACCCCGAGCACGTGGAGCAGCACCTATTCCGCATCGTGCAGCAGGCCAGCGAGAACGCCGTCCGGCACGCCGCCGCCCGGAACCTCCGGCTCCAGGCCATCTTCCAGAAAGACCTCGTGGAGTTGCGCGTGGACGATGACGGCTGTGGTCTGCCGCCGGAAGCGCTGGGGGAGCTGAATGCGCTGATCGAACAGCGGCACTTCGGCCTGGCCGGCATGCATGAACGCGCCGCCCTGATCGGCGCGCAGCTGTGGCTGCAGTCAGGGCCCGGCCACGGCACCAGCATCCGGATCACCTGGCGCCCCACCTCCCCTAACGGGCAGCCGCCCGGCCGCTGACGCCCGGCCGCTGTCCGGGCCGGCGGCGGTCAGCGTTGAAAGTGCGCGCCCAGGACGCCCAGGTCTACCCGGGCGGTCAGGTCGAGGCTGAGCGGGCTGACCGCCACCACACCGTCGAGGATGGCCCGCACGTCCGAATCTGCCTCAAGCAGATCATGGTCGATCTGGATGCGATAGCCGAGCGGGCCGGGCTGGTCCAGGGCCGCCCGCGGCGCCGCCACCGGATAGTAGAAGCGCGTGCGTGAGACGCGCACCATCTTCCAGGGCGTCTGCGGCCCGGCTTTCAGCGGCACGTCGATTTTGAGGATGTCCACATCCGGCGGCAGGGCCTGCCGCAGCACCCGTTCGGCGAAGTAGCCCGTGAAGTACGCGGCCCCGGAAAAATCCACGTCGTCTGAGTGGCTGTAGTGGTATTGCGGATCGGTCTCCTGGGACAGGGCCAGCGCGGGCAGGCCCCAGCTGGCGGCCTCCAGCGCCGCGCCGACGGTCCCCGAGACGGTCACGCCGCTGCCGATGTTGTCGCCATAGTTGATGCCGGCCACCACCAGATCCGGCCGGCGCGGCAGGATTTCCAGCAGGGCGTGCTGCACGGCCAGGGCGGGTGTGCCGTCCACGGCGTAGGCCGTGTGCGGGCGCCCGTTGACGGCGACGGCCACGGTCTCGATGCGGCCCGTGAAACCGGGCGGCATGCTCCGGCCGACACTCGTACACTGGGATTTGGGCGCCACGACGACCACGTCGCCGAGCGGCTCAAGCCCGCCCGCGGCCGCCCACAGTCCCGGCGATCCGATGCCGTCGTCGTTGGTTAACAGGATCAGTTTCTTCTCAGACACGCTGGACCTCCACTGCGAATGGGCCAATCCTAACACACGCCCCGCCGAGGCCGCGGCCCGGTGAAAATAAAACAGGCCGGGCGAAGGGCGCCCGGCCTGTGAGTTGCGGGAAACGCGGTTAAGTGAGCTGGCGCATCACCAACACCACCTTGCCTTGCACCTGCACCTGCGCCGGATTGTCCACATAGATCGGCTGCATGGTGGGGTTGGCGGGCTGCAGGCGGATGCGGCCGTTCTCCTGGTAAAAGTACTTGAGCGTGGTCTCGTTGCGCTCGGTCAGCCAGACGGCCACCATCTCGCCGTTGCGGGCGCGGTCGGCCTTCTTCATCACGACGATATCGCCGTCGCTGACCATGGCGTCGATCATCGAGTCGCCCTTGACGCGCAGCGCGTACAGGTCGCCGGTGTCGTTGACCAGACCGCGCGTCAGATCCAGGCTTTCGTCCGCGCTGGTCTGCGCGGTATCGCCCACTTCCACCGGCTGGCTGGCGAAGATGAAGCCGGCCAGCGGCACCGACACCAGCTCCGACGCCGGCATCCGGCGCGCGGCGCCGATCAGGCGCAGGCCGATATCCGTCAGACGCACACCGCGCGAGACCTTGAGGTCTCGCGTGAGGTAGCCCTCTTTCTCAAGCTTGTTGAGGTTGTAATTGACCACCGACGTCGACGAGATGCTCACGGCCTCGCCAATTTCGCGGATGGTCGGCGGGTAGAAGTGTTCATCGACAAAACGGCCGATGAATTTCATCATGTCGTGCTGACGAGCGGAAAGTTTGCCTTTGGCCATCTCAGCCTCCGTGCGGGACCACGCCATCGAACCGCACAAATGAGCGATTCACAGTCCATATTGTAGACCGGATGTTCGCCGTGGTCAAGCACAGATTTTCTAGGGGAAATGGGGCTTTTTCGCGGCTCTCAGGCCAGCGCGTACTTCTCAATCGCCACGGCGGCGCCGTCGGCGGCCAGGTCCGGCGCAATCCAATCGGCGGCGGCCCGCGCCCCGGCCGAGCCATCCCCGATGGCGACGCCCACGCCCGCCCAGGCCAGCATCGGGATGTCGTTGTCGTTGTCGCCGATGGCCAGCACTTCCGAGCGGTCCAGGCCGAAGTGTTGGGCCAGCCAGGCCAGGCCGGCGGCTTTGTTGATCCCGACCGGCAGCCCCTCCAGCAGGATCGGGTGCGACGGGAAGATGTCGAGCGGCAGGCCGGCGGCGGCGACGAGGCCTTGGAGCTCAGCCTCCACGCCGGCGCGCTCCGCTGCGGCCCTGACCGAGACGATAAACTTGTGCGGCGGCTCGGGCATCTCGGTCAGGAAGTCTTTCACGCGCGTCAGATTGGCGACGCGGAACAAGGCCGCCAGTTCCTCGGGTGTCTCCAGGCCATAGGGCATATAGACCAGGTCATGGGTCTCAAAGTGCAAGTGCCAGCCGCGCTGGCTGGCCTGCGCGACGATCCACGGGATGACCTCCGGCGCCAGGCGCCGCTCATACAAAGCCTGGCGCTGGCGATAGTCGTAGATCACGCCGCCCTGCAGGCAGATCAGCGGCGCCGTCAGGTTAAGCCGCTCGGCGAAGTAATCGGTGGGCGAAGGGCCGCGCCCGGTGGCCAGGGTGACGACCAGGCCGCGCGCCAGCGCGCGTGCCACCGTCGCCTGGATGCGCGGTGTGAACTGCAGTTGGCGGTCGACGATGGTGCCGTCGATGTCGAGGGCGATGAGTTTGATCATAGAGAGGGTCAAGAGGCGCGGGCCGGAGGACTCGGCTCGTCGTCGGCTAGCGCGCTCACCAGGAACCAGCCCCCTTGGCGGCGGCCGGCGTCCGGGGGGTGCGCGATCGAAATACAGCTCAAAAATCTGGCCGGGGTCGGCCGCCCTGACGGCGCGGACCCGGAAGTAGCAGCGGCCCGCGCCAGATGTTCGGGACGCAGGTGGCGGGCCTGGCGTCCGCGCCGCCGGTAATCGTGCCCCTCGGCCAGCAGCGCCGTCACGCGGTAGGCGGTCGCCTGCCAGACGAACTCCGTTGGGCGCGGCGGGGTCTTGGTCAACAGCGGCGGCTGATCGCAATGGACCTCGATCGGCTCGCCGATGACGCGGAGCGGCGGAAGCGGGCTGGGAGCGTCCGGGGTCATGCGCCCCGCGCTCTACC
>CALFZO010000135.1 GCA_937952305.1 uncultured Anaerolineales bacterium
ATCCAGCCCGGCCAGGTCGCGGTGCACGCTGACGCGCGCGTCTGGCAAGGCGGCCCGCGCCAACTGCGCCGCCGTCTCGCCCTGAGTGGCCGCGATCTCGAGCAGCACGCCGCCGTCGGCGCGCAAGGCCTGCGGCGCATCCACCAGCAGACGCCGGACCCACAGCAAACCATCCGGGCCGCCGTCCAGGGCCAGGCGCGGCTCATGGGCAGCCACCGGCAGCGCGCGCAACTCGTCCGAAGCGATGTACGGCAGGTTGGCGCAGATCAGCGCGAACTGGGGCTGGAGCAGGCGCAGGCCTTCCAGCAGGTCCGAGCGGAAGAACGCGATCCGGCCGGCCACGCCGTGCCGTTCGGCGTTCTGGCGCGCCACGGCCAGCGCGTCGGCGGACAGGTCCACGGCCGTCACGCGCGCGGCCGGGTGTTTCACGGCGAGCGTCACGGCGATGCAACCCGAGCCGGTGCCCACGTCGAGGATGTGCCGGTCGGCCCCGGCCGGCAGCGCAGCCAGCCAGGCCAGCGCCCGGTCCACCAGCAGCTCAGTCTCCGGGCGCGGGACCAGCACGCGCGCATCCACCTGGAAGTCCAAGCCATGGAACTCGCGCCGGCCGAGGAGGTAGGCCAGCGGTTCGCCGCGCCCGGCGCGCTCCAGCAGAGCCTGGAACCGGGCCTGCGGCTCAGGGTCCAGCGGCAGCTCGGGGCGGGCCAGGAGTTGGGTGCGGGTCAGGCCGAGGACATGCGCCAGCAGGGCTTCGGCCGTCAGGCGGGGGGCGTCGATGCCGGCGGCGGCCAGGGCCGGCCCGGCCTCCGCCAGGGCCGCGCCGCTGGACGAAGGCCGGAGGCGGAAGGGCCGAGCGCTCGGCGGGCGGCCGGCCTCGTTCGTCACCTCACTCGTCATCGTCCCCGCTGGCCGCGGTTGGCAGCGCCTCACCGCTCAGCCGGGCGGCCTGCTCGCGGGCGGCCAGCTCATCGACGAACTGATCCAGCTTGCCGTCCAGCACGCCGTCCAGGTTGTAGATCGACAGGCCGATGCGATGATCGGTGACGCGCGACTGGGGGAAGTTATACGTGCGGATCTTCTCGCTGCGCTCGCCCGAGCCCACCTGGGCCTTGCGCTCGGCGGCCTCGGCCTTCTGGCGCTTATCCACTTCTTGCTCGTACAGGCGGGCCCGCAGGATGCTCATGGCGCGCTGGCGGTTCTGGGTGAGCGAGCGCTCGTCTTCGCATGTCACCACCAGGCCGCTGGGCAGGTGCGTGATGCGGATGGCGGTAGCGTTCTTCTGGACGTTCTGGCCGCCGGCGCTGGAGGCGCGGTAGGTGTCGATCTTGATATCGCGCTCGGGCACGCTGATCTCGACCTCGTCCATCTCGGCCAGCACGGCCACAGTGGCGGTGGAGGTGTGGATGCGCCCGGCCGACTCAGTGGCCGGGACGCGTTGGACGCGGTGGACGCCGGACTCGAACTTGAGGCGGGAGTAGGCGCCCTTGCCCTTGACCTCAAAGACGACTTCTTTGTAGCCGCCCACGCCGGTGGCGTTGGCCGAGAGGATCTCGGTCTTCCAGCCGCGCTCTTCGGCGTAGCGCGTGTACATGCGGAACAGGTCGGCGGCGAAGATCCCGGCCTCGTCGCCGCCGGCGCCGGCGCGGATCTCGAAGATCACGTTCTTGTCGTCGCGCGGGTCCTTGGGCACCAGCAGCAGCTTGAGGCGTTCCTCCAGCGGGCCGCGGTGCGCCTCCAGCTGGCGAATTTCATCGCCGGCCATTTCGGCCATGGCCGGGTCGGCCAGCAGCTCGCGCGCGCCCGCCAGGTCCTTGAGCAGGGTCTGGTACTCGCGGTAGGCGGCCACCACTTCTTCCAGGCCGGAGCGCTCCTTGGCGTACTCGGCGATTTTGGAGAAATCGCCGTTGGAGCCGGAGGCCAGCAGTTGGTTCAGTTCTTCGTAACGGGCAGCAATTCCGGACAGTTTATCTAACATGCGTATTGCCCACTCAGGCGGAGACACAAACGCAGGCAGTGAGCGAGGCGGGCTCCCTGCCTGCGGAATGGGGTGAGCGGCGCGCCGGAGCGAAGACCTAGTCTGTCAGCCAGCGCCTCAGCCGGCGGCCTTCAGCCGGTCGATGATCTCGCGGAATTTGGCGTCGGCGTCGGCTTTGGGAAACTGGGCTGTGCCCGCGCCCTTGTGGCCGCCGCCGCCGTACTCGGCCAGCAGCTTGCCGACGTTGGTCTGGCACGTGCGATTGAAGATGCTGTGGCCCAACGCAATCGTGCTGATCGAGCCGTCCTTGCCGTCATACAGGCGGGCCGAGACGTTGGCCTGCGGGAAAAGCGTGTAGATGGCGAAGCGGTTCCCCGGCGGCACCGCCGGCAGGCCGCGGAAATCGGTGATGACCAGGTTGCCATCCAGGTGCGAGTGCTTGAGCAGCGCCTGACGGAAGTTCTCGTCCTCGGCGCGCAGCCGGTCGGTCATCAGCTTGACTTCCGGGATCTGCAGAATCTCGTCGATCGACTTGCTCTTCAGCCAGTCGATCAGCATGATGAAGTACATCTGCAGTTCCAGGTCTTTCAGGCCGCTGCGCGGGTCCACGGTGTAGGCCAGCAGCACATAGCCGGTCGGGTTGAGCACATCGGCCTGGGTCAGCTGCGCGCTGTCGATGCGGTCGGTGGCCTCCACCAGATCCTTGTACCGGCCAAAGGCGGCGTCGCCGCCGTAGTAATCGTAGATCAGACGGGCCGCGCTCGGGGACAGGCCGAACTTACCCTTCAGGCCGGTGAAGGCCGCCATCGGCTGACCGAGGTCCTCCTCCGAGGAGTGATGGTCAAACCACAGGACGCAGTTCGGATGATAAGGCAGGTTGGCGATGGCCGAGTTGTCCGGCACGATCACCTTGCCATCCTGGATGTCCTTGGGGTACGCGAACTGGATCGCCTCAATATGCTCCACCGTCGAGAGCAGGACGGCGCAGACCAGGCCATCCCAATCGGCGCGGGTGATGAGACGCATAGACAACTCCTGAATGCCGGTCAGCCATTCGTGCTCCGCATTATAGCCGGAGACGAACAAAAGCTAAATGGGCGCCGTTTCCGCCGGGATTTACTACCATCCCACTCTAAGTTATTGACTCGCTTCTTTGACTGGGGGTATAATCTTCCTCGGCCTTTTAGCACTCTCGACCCGAGAGTGCTAACCGAGACTTTATGCTACCCTTGGCGCAACTCAGCGACCGGCAGCAGATGCTGCTGAGCCTGGTCATCCGCGAATACACCGAGACGGCGCAGGCCGTCAGCTCGAAAGCCCTGGTCGAGAAGTACAACCTCGGCATCAGTTCTGCAACTGTCCGCAACGAGCTGCTGGCCCTGACCGAGCTGGGCTATCTGCGCCAGCCGCACACCTCGGCCGGGCGGGAGCCCACCGAGGCCGGCTACCGCTTCTTCGTCCAGCGCCTGATCGGCGAGGCCGAGCTGCCGCTGGCGGAGCAGCGCACCATCAGCCACCAGTTCTACCAGGCCCGCGGCGAGGTGGACCAGTGGATGCGGCTGGCGGCCTCGGTGCTGGCCCAGCACGGCCGCGGCGCCAGCCTGGTCACCGCGCCGCGCCAGGTGCAGGCGCGCTTCAAGCACCTCGAGCTGATCGCCACCCAGGGCCGGACGGTGCTGCTGGTGCTGGTGCTCAACGGCGGCGAGGTGCGCCAGCAGATGCTGGCCCTGGCCGAGCCGGTCGCCCAGCCCGCGCTCAGCGCCGCCGCCGCCCGCCTCAACACGGCCTGCGCCGGCCTGGACGTCGAGTCCATGTTGAGCCAGGCCGCCCACCTCTCCACCCTGGAGCAGGAGGTGCTGCGGCTGGTGGCTGAGATGATGCGCAAGAGCGAGGCCTTTTCGGCCTGGGACGTGCACCGCGACGGCATCGCCAGCGTGCTGGCCGAGCCGGAGTTCGCCAACTCCGATTCCGCCCGGCAGGCGCTGCGGGTGCTGGAGGAGCGCACCTACCTGGAGGAGTTCCTGGCCAAGGCCGTCGCGCCGACGGTCGGCGGCGTCCAGGTGGTCATCGGCGGCGAGAACGCCTGGCAGGAGCTCAAGGAGTGCTCGATGGTGCTGGCGCGCTACGGCGTGCCCGGCTACGCCACCGGCGCCCTGGGCGTGCTCGGCCCGCAGCGCATGGCTTACAGCCGCGCCATCTCGGCCGTGCGCTTCGTGGCCGGCCTGATGAGCGAGCTGATCTACGAGGTCTATTTCGAGTAAGCGGCCCGGCCACAGCCTGGCCGAACCCGGATCTCAGGCCGGCGCCGGAACGCTCCCGCCCCGGCCTGAGATCCGTTCAATCCAACGACGAAGGTAAGTAAGGATGGACGACGACACACCGACCGCCCCCGAAACTGCGCCGCCCGCCAACGGCGCGGCCGCCGAGACCGCCCCGGCCGAGGCCGAGGCGCTGCGCCAGGAAGTTGAGGCCGCCAAGGCCAAGGCCGCCGAGTACCTGGACGGCTGGCAGCGCGCGCGCGCCGACTTCGCCAACTACAAGAAGCGCGTCGAGCGCGAACAGGCCGAGACCTACCAGACCGCCACCGGCCGCGTGATCGCGCGTTACCTGGACGTCGTCGACGACTTCGACCGCGCCCTCAAGGGCCGGCCGGCCGAGGCCGACGGCGCCGAGGCGCTGGCCAAGTGGGCCGAGGGCGTCAGCCTGATCGCGCGCAAATTCCAGAACCTGCTGGACGCCGAAGGCGTGGCGCGCATCGACGCCGACGGCAAGCCGTTCGACCCGACCCTGCACGAAGCCGTCGTGCACGAGGACAGCGACACCCACCCGTCCGGGCACATTGTCGAGGTCCTGCGCCATGGCTACAAACTGGGCGAGCGCGTCATCCGCCCCGCCCTGGTCAAAGTGGCGAAGTAGAGATTAGGATCAGAGGCTGGAACTAACGCGAGTGGCCAGTCTCTTAACCAGGAGATTATTCATGGGCAAAATCATCGGCATCGACCTCGGCACCACGAACTCCGTCGTCGCCGTCATGGAGGGCGGCGAGCCGGTCGTCATCCCGTCGTCCGAGGGCGCGCGCCTGATCCCGTCGGTGGTGTCGGTCAACTCCAAGACGGGCGAACGCATGGTGGGCCAGGTGGCCCGCCGCCAGGCCATCCTCAACCCCGAGAACACCATCTTCTCGGTCAAGCGCTTCATGGGGCGCAAGTTCACCGACGTCGAGGTGCAGCGCGCGCTCAAGGTCGTCCCCTACAAGGTGACCGCCGCCCCCAACGGCGACGTGCGCGTGATGATGGGCGGCAAGGAGTATTCGCCGCCCGAGATCAGCGCCATGATCCTGCAGAAGCTCAAGGCCGACGCCGAGGCCTACCTGGGCGAGACGGTCACCCAGGCCGTGATCACGGTGCCGGCCTACTTCAACGACTCGCAGCGCCAGGCCACCAAGGACTCCGGCCGCATCGCCGGGCTGGAGGTCATGCGCATCATCAACGAGCCGACGGCCTCGTCCCTGGCCTACGGCCTGGACAAGAAGAAGGACGAGACCATCGCCGTGTACGACCTGGGCGGCGGCACCTTCGACATCTCCATCCTGGACGTCGGCGACGGCGTCTTCGAAGTGCGCTCCACCAACGGCGACACCTTCCTGGGCGGCGACGACTTCGACCAGCGCGTCATCACCTGGGTGGCCGACGAGTTCAAGAAGGAGCAGGGCATCGACCTGCGCAACGACCGCCAGGCCCTGCAGCGCCTGAAGGAAGCGGCCGAGAAAGCCAAGATCGAGCTCTCGACCGTGACCCAGTCCGAGATCAACCTGCCCTTCATCACCGCCGACGCCAGCGGGCCGAAGCACCTCAACCTGACGCTGAGCCGCGCCAAGCTGGAGCAGCTGTGCGACGACCTGATCCAGCGCTCGATCAAGCCGGTCACCCAGGCCCTGGACGACGCCAAGCTCAAGCCGGCCGACATCGACGAGGTGGTGCTGGTGGGCGGCATGACGCGCATGCCGGCCGTGCAGGAGGCGGTGCGCAAGATCTTCAACCGCGAGCCGCACAAGGGCGTCAACCCGGACGAGGTGGTGGCCGTCGGGGCCGCCATCCAGGCCGGCGTGCTGGGCGGCGAGGTGAAAGACATCCTGCTGCTGGACGTGACCCCGCTGACGCTCTCGATCGAGACGCTCGGCGGCGTGGCCACGCCCCTGATCGAACGCAACACCACCATCCCGACGCGCAAGAGCCAGATCTTCTCCACCGCTTCGGACATGCAGACCTCGGTGGAGATCAAGGTCGTCCAGGGCGAGCGCCCGATGGCGGCCGACAACAAGCTGCTGGGCAACTTCATCCTGGACGGCATCCCGCCAGCGCCGCGCGGCGTGCCGCAGATCGAGGTGACCTTCGACATCGACGCCGACGGCATCCTGAAGGTCTCGGCCATGGACAAGGCCACCGGCCGCAGCCAGCACATCACCATCACGGCCTCGTCCGGCCTGTCCAAGGACGAGGTCGAGAAGATGGTGAAGCAGGCCGAGCAGCACGCGGCCGAGGACAAGAAGCGCAAGGAAGAGGTGGAGACGCGCAATGCCGCTGACGCGGCCGTCTTCACCGCCGAGAAGGCCCTGCGCGACGGCGGCGACAAGGTCGCGGCCGACGTCAAGGCCGAGGTCGAGGCCAAGGTGGCCGCCGTCAAGAAGGCCCAGGAGGGCCGCGACCTGGAGGCCATCAAGCAGGCCGCCGACGCGCTCTACCAGGCGGTGCAGAAGGTCGGCGCGGCGATGTACGGCCAGCCCGGCGCCGGGCCGATGCCGGGCGGCGAGGGCGGCCCGGGCGGCGCGCCCGGTGACGGCGGCAAGCCCGGCGGCGACGACGTGGTCGAAGGACAGTTCAAAGAGGCCTGACGATTGACGAAGGCCGGAAGACGGAGGGCAGCCGAGCCTCCGTCTTCCGGCGTTCGTCTGTGGCCCAAACATGGCCGACAAGCGCGATTACTACGACATCCTGGGCGTCCAGCGCACCGCCAGCGCCGACGAGCTTAAGTCCGCCTACCGCAAGCTCGCCAAGCAGTACCACCCGGACGTCAACCGGGAGGCGGGCGCGGACGAGAAGTTCAAGGAGATCAGCGAGGCGTACGCCGTGCTCTCGGACACCGAGAAGCGCGCGGCCTATGACCGCTTCGGCCACGCCGGCGTCAACGGCGGCTTCGGGGCCGGCAGCCCGGACTTCAGCGGCTTCGGCGTCGAGGACATCTTCGAGACCTTCTTCGGCGGCGGCATGGGCGGGATGGGCCGCTCTTCACGCCGCGCCCCGCGCCGCGGCGCCGACCTGCGCTACGACCTGCAGATCTCGTTCGAGGACTCGCTGACCGGCGTGGAGCGCGAGATCGAGGTCACCCGCAACGAGGTCTGCGAGACCTGCCGCGGCAGCGGCGCTGAGCCCGGCACCACCCCGGTGCGCTGCGCCACCTGCAAGGGCACCGGCGAGGTGCGCCAGGTGCGCCAGACCTTCCTGGGCTCGATGGTCAACGTCACCACCTGCCCGGCCTGCCGCGGCACCGGTGAGATGATCAACTCGCCCTGCCGCACCTGCAACGGCCGCACCCAGGTGCGCCGCACGCGCCGGCTGACCATCAACGTGCCGCCGGGCGTCAACACCGGCACGCAGATCCGGCTGACCAGCGAGGGCGAGCCCGGCCTGAACGGCGGCCCCAACGGCAACCTGTACGTCGTCATCAACGTCGTCGCGCACAAGTACTTCCGCCGCCGCGACGATGACCTGTACCTAGAGATCGGCGTCAACGTGGCCGTGGCCGCGCTGGGCGGCGAGGTGGCGCTGCAGACGCCGTACGGCGCCGACAAACTCAAGCTCCCGGCCGGCACCCAGTCTGGCACGATCTTCACCCTGCGCGGCAAGGGCGTGCCGCACCTGCAGCGCAGCGGCAAGGGCGACCTGTTCGTCATCGTCAACGTCACCACGCCCAGCAACCTGACCGGCGACCAGAAGAAGTGGCTCAACGAGCTCAAGAAGAGCCTGGCCGCCGAGGCCCAACCCCTGGAACGCGGCCTGCTGGATCGGCTGCGCGACGCGCTGAGTGAGTGACGAAGGCCGAAAGACGAAAGCCGGGGCGCTGGCCCCTCAGCGCCGGGCTTTCGCCCTCGGTCCGCCGGCATTCATCCAAATCCACATGCACTGGCTTGAAATTTCCCTGACCGTGGGCGCCGAGGCGGCCGAGGCCGTCAGCGAGGTCCTGGCGCGCTTCGCGCCGGACGGCGTCGCCCTGGAGGCCACCCGCTTTGAGGTCACGGCCGACGATCACGGCGTGCCGGTCGGCGACGTGGTCGTGCGCGCCTACCTGCCCGTGGACGCGGGCCTGGAGGCGACGCGCGCCCGGCTCGAAGAGAGCCTGTGGCATCTCGGCCAGATCCTGCCCCTGCCCGCCCCGGCCTACCGGCCGATTGCCGAGACCGACTGGTCCGAGTCCTGGAAGGCCAACTTCCACCCCATCCGCATCGGCCGGCGGCTGCTGATCGTGCCGGCCTGGCTGGCCGCCACCACGCCCGTCGACGCCGAGCGCGGCGAGATCGCCATCCTGATGGACCCGGGCATGGCGTTCGGCACCGGCACCCACCCCACCACGCAGCTCTGTCTGGCCGCGGTCGAGCGCCACCTGCGGCCGGGCCAGAAGGTCATCGACCTGGGCACCGGCTCCGGCATCCTGGCGATCGCGGCCGCCAAGCTGGGCGCTGGGCCGGTGGTGGGCTGCGACATCGACCCGGAGGCCGTGCGCGTGGCCTGTGAGAACGCTGCCGCCAACGGCGTGGCCGCGCAGCTGCGCCTGGAGGCCGGCTCGCTGGCCGAACTGCTGGCCGCCGGCGAACGCGCGCCTTTCGTGCTGGCGAATATCCTGGTGCGCGTCATCGTCGATCTGCTCGATAAGGGGCTGGCCGACCTGGTGGAGCCGGGCGGCCTGCTGGTGCTGTCCGGCATCCTGGAAGGCCAGGCCTACGAGGTGCGCGCCGCCCTGCAGCGCCACGGCCTGACGCTGGCCGCGCAGGAGCACATCGAGGACTGGGTGGCGCTGATCGCGCGCAAACCGGCCGCGCCCTGAGGCCGGCGCGCCATGCCCTGGCAGCGCCTCATCGTCGTCGGCACCACCGGCGCCGGCAAGACGACCCTGGCCCAGCGAGCCGCCGCCCGCCTCGGGTGTCCGTGTGTGGAGTTGGATGCGTTGTTCTGGGGGCCGGGCTGGACGCCGGCGGCGCGCGGCGTCTTCCGGACGCGCGTGGCGGCGGCGCTGGCCGGCGAGCGCTGGGCCGCGGGCGGCAACTACGGGCAGGCGCGCGATATCGTCTGGCGGCGCGCCGACACGCTCGTCTGGCTGGATTATCCGCTGCCGCTGGTGCTGGGGCGATTGCTGCGGCGCACGCTGCGCCGCATCCTGACTCGGGAAGTCCTCTGGTCCGGCAACCGGGAGACGTGGCGGGCCCAGTTTCTGAGCCGCGAGTCCCTTTTCCTGTGGGCGCTGCACTCCCACCCCCGCCAGCGCCGCGATTACCCCGTCTTGCTCGCGCAACCCGAATACGCGCACCTGCAGGCCTGGCGGCTGCGCTCCCCGGCCGCGGCCGAGCTCTGGCTAAGGGCGCTGCCGAGCGCGCCGGCGCCGGCCTGAGCCGGCCAAACAAAACCGCCCCACACGGAGGGGCGGCTTAAGAGCGAGCTTTAAAAGCCAGGGACCGGGGCTAGGCCGGGGGCTGGGCGGCCTGCTGGGCCGTGAAACGGTAGGTGATGCGCCCGCGCGTCAGGTCATAGGGCGACAGCTCCAGCTTGACGCGGTCCCCCAGCAGGATGCGGATGTAGTTCTTGCGGAGACGCCCGGACAGGTAAGCCAGCACGACGTGCCCGTTGTCCAGTTGGACCCGGAACGTCGTGCTCGGCATGGCCTCCACGACGAGGCCCTCCACCATAATTTTGTCGTCACTCTTTGGCATCTGGCCCTAACCTTCCTGTTGGGAGAAAAGAAAACGGCGCAACCCGCACTGCTGGCTACGCCGAGAGTGTGCGCCGATCACTCCAACCCGTTTGCTCTCCGCAAGCGGTCGTCCTTTCCTCTCAACTCAGCCAGATTTTGGGATCTCTCGCATTATACTGCCCAACGCGCGGCTGTGTCAATTTAGCGCCCGCCGATACAGCTCGGTGACTGGAACCTGGCCGGCCTCGTCCAGCCAGGACAGGAAGGCCTCCACCACGTGCGGATCGAAGTGCCGCCCGGCGCCTTCGCGGATGTATTCGCGAACGTGCTCGGCCGGCCAGGCGGGCCGATAGGGGCGGTCTGACGAGAGCGCGTCCCAGACGTCGACCACGGCGAAGAGCCGGGCCGCCAGCGGGATGGCGTCGCCCTTCAGCCCGCGCGGATAGCCGCTCCCATCCCACTTCTCATGATGGCAATACGGGATATCCAGCGCCGGGCGCAGGAACGCGATCGGCGCGAGCATGGCGTAGGCATTGTCGGGGTGCTGGCGCATGATCGCCCACTCGGCCTCGGTAAGCGGGCCTGGCTTGAGCAGGATACCATCCGGCACGCCCATCTTGCCGATGTCGTGCAGCAGCGCGCCGCGCCGGATCTGCACCTGAGCGGCCTCGTCCAGGCCGAGGCGGCGGGCCAGCTGCAGCGTCACCTCCGTCACGCGCTGGGTGTGGCCCTCGGTCTCCTTGTCGCGCAGGTCCAGCGCCCGCGACCAGCCCTCCACGGTGGCATCGTAGGCCACCCGCAGGCGGATGTGCGCCTGCTGCAGGTCGTTGAAAAGCTCGGCGTTCTCGATGGCAATCGCGGCCTGGCCGGCGAAGGTCTCCAGGAAGTCACGCCACTCGTCGTCCAGCTGAAGCGGAGCGCGGTGGAAGAGCTCGAGCACACCCTTGACGCGGCCCTTGGCCACCAGCGGCACGGCGGCATAGGCGGCGAAGTGTTCGGCCGCCAGCTGGCCGGCGCGCCGGCCCTCGCCCGCCAACACTTCCGGGGTGGCCGCCTGGAGCAGCTGGCCTTCCAGGGCCGCCCGCCCGGCGTAGCCCTGACCCAGCCGCAGGATTTCGCCGGTGAAAGGCCGGCCCAAAAAGCCGCGCCCGGCCGCGAACTCGAGCGTCTGCAGGTGCGGGTTGAGCAGCAGGACATCGGCGGCATGCACGGCCAGGTGGCTGGTGAGCTCCTCCAGCAGCACATTCAGCGTCACGCGCAGGTCCAGGCTGGCAGTGACGGCCCGGTCCAGGCGGTGCAGCACCTGGGCGTAGCGCAGCCGCTGAGCCGTCTGCTCGTGCAGGGCGGCCCGGTGCAGGGCGCTGGCGGCGATGTCGGCGATCGAGGTCAGCCGGCGCACATCCAGGGCCTGGAACGGCGCCGGCCGGACCGCCCACAGCGCCCCCAGCGCCCGCTGTTGGATGATGAGCGGCACACAGACGACGGCGTAGGGCTGCGGCAGAGTGAGCCCGCGATAGAAGCGCTCATCGGCGCGCACGTCGTCGCTGACGTACGGCTGGGCGGTAGCGACCACGTGGGCCAGCAAGGCCTCGTCCGGCGGCAGGCGCAGGCCGGTGAAATCCACCCACTCGCCCTGCTGCAGACGCACCGGGCCGTCGGCGTCACGCAAAGCCAGCGCCGCGCCGCTGAGGTCCAGGAGCTGCGCGATCTGATCCAGGATGATCGGCGGCATTTCGGCGCGGGTCCCGGCAGCGCGCAGGGCGCCGCTGACGGCGACGATGGCCTCCAGCTCGCGTTCGCGCTGTTTGCGCTCGGTGATGTCCTGCTTGACGGCGATGAAGTGCGTCACCAGGCCGTGCTCGTCCAGCACGGGCGTGATGGTCTGCTCCTCCTGGTACAGGCTGTTATCCTTGCGGCGGTTGACGAGCTCGCCGCGCCAGGTGGTCCCGGACAGGATCGTGGCCCACATCGTCGTGTAGAAGGTCGGCGAGTGCCGGCCGGATTTGAGCACGCGCGGCGTCTGGCCCAGCACCTCGGCGACGGTGTAGCCGGTCAGGCGAGTATAGGCCGGGTTGACCCACTCGATGCGGCCGTCACGGTCCGTGATGACCAGGGCGCTGGCGGTGGCGGCCAGGGCCGCGGATTGCACGCGCTGGCGCTCCTCGGCCGCCTGCGCCTGCGTCAGGTCGCGCAAGATGACGGTGAACAAGCGCTGGCCGTGCGCTTCGGCGACGCTGAGCGTGGCCTCGGCTGGGAAGACCGAGCCGTCGGCGCGCTGGGCCTGGATGTGCAGGCGCCGGCCCGGGTCCGGCTGGACCGCCCCATTCCGCCCGAAACGGTGCAAGATCTCCGTGTGCGCGGACCGAAAGGCCGTGGGGATGAAGCGATCGACCAGGCTGCCCAGCGCGTCGGCGGCTGAGCAGCCAAACAAGCGCTCGGCGGCCGGGTTGAAAACGACCAGCCGGTGGGCCTCATCCAGGGCCAGGATGGCGTCCGGCACGGAGTCCACCAGGCCGGCCAGCCGCGCCTCGCTCTCGCGCAGGGCGGCCTCGGCGCTGCGGAGCGGGGTCACATCCCGCAGAAAGCAGACGAACCGCCCGGATTGCTCGGGCCAATAGGTGACGCTGGCTTCGATCTCCACCAGGCTGCCGTCGCGGCGGCGGTGATGGGTGACGAAACGACCGCTGCCTTCCCCGCGGATCTGTTCCAGGCGGGCCGCCGTCGTCGCGGCGGCGCCGGCGGGCTTGAGGTCGAAGAGCGTCTTGGACAGAAGCTCGACGCGGCTGTAGCCGAGCATGCGGCCGTAAGCGTCGTTGACGTCCAGGAGCTGGCCGGCGCCGTCCAGCAGGCAAAACCCATCCAGGGCGGTATCGATAATAGCGCGGTACTGGGCTTCACGCGCCTCCAGCGCCTCCAGCGCGGCGCGCCGGCGCGAGATATCGCGCGTGACCCCGATCACGTCGATCGTGCCGTCTTCGTTGAGCAGCAGGGTGGTGCTGACCTCGGTCCACACCGTTGAGCCGTCGCGGCGAGTCTGCTCCACCTGGTCCATGCGCTGGACGGCATTGGGATCGCCGGCCCGGAAGGCCTCCAGACGCGCCGGCAGCCGGGCCGTGATATCGCGCCAGGAGTCCGGCGTCAGCGCCTGGTCCGCGGTCTGCGCCAGCACTTCGTCCACGCTGAATCCGCGCAGCCGTTCCACCGACGGGCTGACGTAGCGGAAGCGATTGGTGGTCGTGTCCAGCACCCAGACCACATCGGCCATGTGCTCGGCCAGCAGGCGGTAGCGGCGTTCGCTCTCGCGCAGGGCCGCTTCCGACTGCCGGCGCGCGGTGACGTCTTCGAAGCTGCCTTCGCAGTACAGCACCTGGAAGCGCTCATCCCGGACGGCGCGCGCGCTGCCGCGCACCCAGACCGGCCGGCCGTCACGGTGGCGCAACTGCGCTTCGTAATCGCGCACCAGCCCGGCCTGGTCTAGCTGCGCCAGCCAATCACGCAACTCAGCCTCGGCCTCGAACAGATCGCGCAGCTTCAGGTGCGCTGGGGGCGCCTGCTCAGGCAGGCCGACCAACTGGTAAAACGCCGGATTGGCGAAGAAGACCTCGCCGTCCAGCGTGAACCGGAACAGCGCGACGGGCACGCTGCGAAACAACTCGCGATAACGGGCGTTGGCGTCGGCCACGGCGGCGCGTTGATGGGCCTGTTCCACCACCATGCGCAGGGTCTGCGGCAGGCGCCGCAGATGGGACGGCTCTTTGATGACGTAGTCGGCGGCGCCGCGCTTCATGGCCTGGACGGCGATGGCCTCCGAGCCGGCGCCGGTGAGGATGACGACCGGCAGGGCCGGATCGACGGCCCGCACCGCGTTGATTACCTGCAGCCCTTCGAAGCCGGGCGGGTCAAATTCACTCAGGATCAGGTCAAAACGGCCCGGGGCCAGCCGCGCCTCGAAGTCGGCGCGGGAGCCGGCCTCCGTCAGTGTGAAGCTGGTCACATCGTCGGCCAACGCCGCGCGCACGGCCGCGCGGTCTGTGGCCTGGTCGTCGACCAGCAAAACCCGTATCGCCAAGCTCATCGGCACAGACTCCTTAGCTCTCCCAATGCACCAGCGCCCCGGCCGGCCCACAGCCTGCCCCGTTCGCCAACAGGCCCAAGAAGACGTCGACCACGCGCGGGTCAAAGTGCGTGCCGGCTTGGGCGCGCAGGTGGGCCAGCACGCGCTCGACGGGCCAGGCGGGCCGGTAGGGCCGGTCTGACCGCAGCGCATCCCAGACGTCGACGATGGCGAAGAGCCGCGCCGCCAGCGGGATCGCGTCACCTTTCAGGCCGCGCGGATAGCCGCTGCCGTCCCATTTCTCGTGATGCGCGTACGGGATGTCGAGGGCCGGCTGCAGATACGTGATGGGGGCGAGCAGCTCATAGGCCAGCGCCGGATGGCGGCGCATGATCGCCCACTCCGCCTCGGTCAGCGGGCCCGGCTTCAACAGGATCGCATCCGGCACTCCCAGTTTGCCGATGTCATGCAGCAGAGCGCCGCGGCGGATGTGGACGATGTCGGCCGGGCTCAACCCCAGGGCGCGGGCCAGATGCACCGCCAGGTCGGCGACGCGCCGCGTGTGGCCCTCCGTCTCCTTATCCCGGATATCCAGCGCCCGTGACCAGCCTTCGATGGTGGCGTCGTAGGCCAGACTTAGCTCCTGGTAGGAACGCCGCAGCTCGGTGAACAGGCCGGCGTTATCCACGGCGATGGCCACCTGGCCGGCCAAGGCATCCAGGAACTCCAGCCAGTCGGTGTCCAGGGCCAGGGGCTCACGCTGAAAGACCTCCAGCACGCCCAGGACCTGCCCCTTGGCTACCAGCGGCGCACCCACGTAGGCTCGGAAGCCCTCCGCGGACAGGAACTCCGGTGACAACTCGGCGTCGGGATAGGCTGCCAGATCCGGCACCACCAGGCGGCGGCACTCGAGCGCGACCGCGCCAGCCAAGGCGGTGCCGACGCGCACCCGCGCCTGGCAGACGGCGCTATTGCGGAAGCCGCGGCTGGCAGCGGGCGTCAGGAGCTGGGTGTGCGCGTCGAGCAGCCGCACCAGGGCGGCGTCCACGCGCAACTGGACCAGCACCTGGGTGAGCGCGACCTCCAGGATGACGCGCAAATCCACGCTGCCGCTGATGGCGACGTCGATGGCGTGCAGCGCCTGGGTCTGGCCCAGATGCCGCCGCGCCTCCGTGAACAGGCGCGCGTTCTCGAGGGCCAGGGCGGCCGTGTTGCCGACGACGGTCAGCAGTTCGGCGTCCAACGGGTGATAGCGATCCAGCGGCAGGCTCTGCACCTGGACCACGCCCACCACCTGGCCGCGCGCCATCAACGGCACGTAAAGCGCCGAGCGCGGCCTCATCTGCGGATCAGCCAGACCGTGGGCGGGCTGGAGCAGGCGCAGCCGGGCGGGCAAGTCGTTCACGATGACCGGCCGGCGGGTGAGGATGGCCTCGTTCTGCGGACCGTGCGGTTCCAGCGGCAACGGCGGCCGTTGGGCCACGTCCACGCGCTGACCGCCCTCCCGGGCGTAGACGGTCAACAGCCGCTGCTGTTCGGGATCGTAGCGGGCGACGTGGACGGCTTCGCTGTCCGGCAGCAGGCGCAGGATCAGGCCATACAGGCGCTCGTGGATCCGGTCGACATCCAGAGTCTCGGCCAGCACCTGGCCGGCCGTGCTCACCACGGTCAGTTGCTCGGCGCGGTACTGCGCCTGCTCGTACAGGGCCGCCCGGTGCAGGGCGCTGGCGGCGATATCGGCGACGACGCGCAGACGCCGGACCGCCTCATCCGGGAGGTGGCCGTGCCAGCCGGCCGCCAGCACGCCAACGCCTTCACCCGCCGCCGTCAACGGCACCGCCGCCAGAGACTGCAGCGCCGCGGCCGGCCCCAACTGCGCGGCCAGCGAATCGGCGGCGACGTCCGAGCACAGGTAAGCGCGGCCGTTGTGCAGCACCTGGCCAAGCACCTCTTCGCTGAGGACCAGGCGCCGCCCGACCGCCGCCGCCCACGCGCCGCCGGCCGCTTCCACCACCGCATCGGCGCTGGCCGGGTCACGCCCCAACAGGCCGACCTCAGTCACGCCGAGCAAGGCCTGGGTCTCGCGCAGGATGGCCGGCACCATGGCGGCCCGGCTGTGGGTCACGCGCAGGGCCGCGCTGATCGCAACGATGGCCTCCAACTCACGTTCGCGCGCCTTGCGCTCGGTGAGATCCAGGTGGGTGCCGACGGCGCGCAGCGGCTGGCCGGCGGGCGTGCGCTCCAGGACCCGGCCGCGGCTGAGGATCCAGCGCCAGCGGCCATCCGGCGCGCGCAGGCGCAGTTCCACATCCAGCAAGGGCGTATGACCGCGCGCCTGATCAGCGAGCGCTTGCTGCAGGCGCGGCCAATCCTCCGGGTGCATCAGGGTCCGCAGGAAAGCCAGGCTGGGTTCAATCTCATCCAGGCTGTAGCCGAGCATGGCCGCCCAGCGCTCGTCGACGCGCAAAGCGCCGCGGGCGAAGTCGGCATCCCACAGGCCGACGTCGGCCCCGCGCAGCGCCAGCTCCAGGCGCTGCTGGCTCTCACGCAGCGCGGCCTCCGCCCGCTGCCGGTCGGTGATGTCGGTGATCGTCAGGCACACGCCCAGGGTCTGGCCGGCCTCATCCCGCACCGGGCCATAGGTCAACTCATACCACTCGCCGGCGCCGCCCGGCCGCATCAGGCCTTTGCCCACGGTCAGGTGCTGGCCGCTCAGGGCCAGCGCAAAGTGGTGATCGAAGCCGGCGCGCTCTTCGGGCGGCAGACTGGCCCGCAGCGAACTGCCGTTGGGCACAACCTGCCCGACGAGGCGGCGCAGGCGCGCGTCGGCGGCGGCATTGCGGGCGCGGATCTGGCCGGCCGGATCCAACAGCACGAAGGCCTGCTGGCTGCTGTCGAAGATGGCGCGCAGATCGGCCTCGCGCTGGGCCAGCGCCACCTCGGCCTGGCGGCGCGCCGTCAGATCGTGGTTGACGTTGAGGAAGCCGACCAGCCGGCCGGCGTCATCGCGCAGGGCCAGGACCACGACATCCACCTCGATGGGCGCGCCATCGCGATGCCGGTGACGCAGCGACTGCTGGTGACGCCCAGTCGTCTGCAAGGCCGCCAGCAGCGCGGCCTGCTGGTCGGCTGGCAGTTCAGCGCCGACCGCGTCCGCCAACCGCCGCCCCACCACCTCGGCCGCCGGCCAGCCGTACAGGGCTTCCGCCGCCGGATTAAAGGCCGTGATCCGCCAGTGGTCGTCGGTGGCGATCACGGCATCACCCACCGTAGCCAGCAGATGAAAGTGGTGGGCCAGCCGGACCTCGTCCAGTCTTTGACGGCTGACGTCGTCGTGGGCCACCACCACGCGCCCGGCCACGCCGGCCAGCGGCGTAACGCGCAAGTGGAACCAGCGCACCTCGCCGGACGGCAGCGGGCACGGATAGTCCTGGCTGTAGCGCTGCCGCTCGCCCGAGATAACGGCCTGCAGGCCGACCAGGGCCGCCAACGCCGCGGGTTCGTCCTCGGCGGCCTGGCGCAGCACCGCCAGGTAGTTCACACCCGGGCCGGTGTAACGCAGATCAGGGTCGCCGCTGGCGCGCGCCGCCTCCGCCCAGGCGGCGTTGACGGTGAGAATCCGGCCGTCAGCGTCGACGACGGCCAGGCGCGTTTCGAGCGCATCCAGGATCGCGCTGCTCAGCGTATTCGCATCCATCACTTGCTCTTGGCGGTCCAAAGGCGAGGCCGAGGGCCGGCGCTAAAACAAAGACGGCCCTGGCCAGCCGAGATTGCGGGCAATGGTCAGGGCCGCGCTTGCAGGACAGGGGCTGGACGTTCTCAGACGGCCAGCTCCCGGACGAAGGACCGCAGCAAAGGAACCAGGTCGGTGTGCATCGCGGACTTAGGGATGTAGGCGGTGGCGCCGGCCGCGATGGCGGCGCTGCGGTACTCGGGCGCCTGGTAGATGGACAAGATCACCACCCGGACGGCCGGCGCTAGCAGCTTGATGCGGCGGGTGGCCTCGATGCCCTTCATGCCGGGCAGTTCGACATCCATGAGCACGAGGTCCGGCTGATGAGCGGCCACCGACTCCAGGGCTTCGTCGCCGGTGCCGGCTTCGAACAGGCGGGCCGAGGGAAAGATGTAGCTGAGCCAGTCGCGCACAACTTCACGCGTGCGGACGTGATCTTCGACAATCAAGATGGTGGGCCGCCCGTCCGACGGGCTGCTCGGGGAACCGTTGCGGTGCGTGATCGTCATGACGACCATTCCCGACGGATCAGTGGGGCGGGCCGGTTGCCGGCCCGGTCTTCGGCCAAGGCAAAGTCGAAATGATCCGCCGGCCTGTCCTCACTCTAGCGCGGCGGGCGGCCGTCGTCTGTCGGGGAAGTATGACAGTTCGGCCGGGAAAACCTGACAGGGCGAGCTGTCGCCTCGGGCCGAAAGGGGCGGCGGGATACGTTGGCGGCGCTGGTTACGTCGAGTGGTTTGCCCCACTCAGGCGCGATGGAGGAGGCGCCCCTCGACTACGCCGCCCGGCGGCTCCGCCTGGGGTGCCTAGCGTTTTGACCTTACGAGCGGGCGCTGGGGGAGGCGGGGTTGCTCAGCGGCTTAATCCAGCGTGATGACGCCGTGCTGGATCGCGAACTTGACCAGGCCGGGCAGGTTCTCAATGTTGAGTTTCTCCATGATCCGGCTGCGGTAGGTCTCCACCGTTTTGATGGAGAGGGAGAGGCGCTGGCTGACGTCGGCGTTGGAGTGGCCTTCGACGATAAAGCGCAGGATCTCGCGCTCACGCGGGCTCAAGGACGCCAGGGGGTCCAGGGCGGCGTGCTGGCGCACGTAATCGTCGATCACGGCTTCCGAGAGCGACGGGCTGAGATAGCGCCGGCCGGAGTGGACCAGGCGCACGGCCTCCACCACGGCCGCCCCAGCCGAGTCTTTGAGCAGGTAACCGCGCGCGCCGGCTTGCAGCGCTCGGAAGACATACTCGGCCGCGCTGTACATAGACAGGATGATGACCTGGGTCTCCGGGCAGATATCCAGGATCTGGCGGGTGGCCTCAATGCCGGTGAGCTCCGGCATGGCGATATCCAGGATGGCCACATCCGGCCGGAGCGCGGCCGCCTGCTGGACGGCCGCCCGGCCATCCGGGGCATCGCCGACGACGCGCAGCCCGGCCGCCCCATCCAGCAACGCGCGCAGGCCATCCCGCATGACGGCGTGATCGTCGGCCAACAGAATTTGGATCGTCATTGCGCCACCTCGACAATCACTTGCGTCCCTCGCCCGGGCGACGATTCTACCCGAAGGTCCGCGCCCACGGACAGGGCCCGTTCCCGCATCAGGCTCAGGCCCCAACCGTAGGCATCCTGCGGGCGGCCAGCGGCCTCGCCGACCGCAAAGCCCCGCCCATCGTCGGCGATGGTCAGGCGCACGCGCGGGCCGATGGCCTCCAGATGGACGCGGACGCGCGTGGCGTGAGCGTGCTTGACGATGTTCGTCATGGCTTCCTGCGAGATGCGGAACAGGGCCGTCTCCACGGCGGTGGGCAGGCGCAGCTCCGGCGGAGCGCCGGAAACCGCCACGGCGAGGTCATGGCGCTGGGCCACCTGACCCGCGTGCCAGCGCAGCGCGGCCAGCAGGCCGTAGTCGTCCAACACAGACGGGCGCAGCTCCATCATCACGTTGCGCACCTGGGTCATGGTCTCCTGGAGCAGCGTCATGGTGTCGTCCAGGCGCGGGCCGACCGCGGCGGCCGTCTCCGGCGAGAGCCGGCCGCGCACCAGGGTCAGGTTGAGGCTGAGGGCCGTCAGGTTGGCGCCGACGCGATCATGCAACTCGCGGGCCACGCTGCGGCGCTCGCTTTCATCGGCCGCGGCCAGGCGCGCCGCCAGGCCGCGCAGCTGTTCGCGCTGCTCGGTGACGGACGCGTACAGGCGGGCGTTGGCCAACGCCGCCGCGGCCTGGTGGGCGAAGGCCTGGAAGAGTTCGAGGCGCTCGGGCGAGAAGAAGACGTCTTGCTCGCTGTACAGGTTGAGCGCGCCCAGGGCCTGATCCTGGTGGACCAACGGGAAGGCGGCGCTGGCGTGCAGGCGGGCGG
>CALFZO010000136.1 GCA_937952305.1 uncultured Anaerolineales bacterium
GGAAATATCACCTGCGCAGGTAGGCCGATCTCTTATTTCTAATAACGTCTAATGTAGGCAAAATTGAGGGCATTCTGTGAGCCGATCAGGCTGGCGTCAACAAAGCCGGCCGAACGGATGATCATAACAAAACGCTTGAAGTGCGACTCGTTCATGAAGCTGAGGATACCCTGGCGCAGCCGGCCAAAAGACTCCTCCGCGATTTCGGCCTCGAACTGTTTGGTCTCGAAATTGCGGCCAGAAAGCAGCGCCACGAGGTCCTGGAGCCGGCCGCGATGAAACTCTGATGTGAACGCCACGCGCAGCATGTCTGTGTAAGACGGGTCGTAGATGTCGTCGTTCTCGTTCCGCAGCCACGACATCTTTTGAAAAAACTCAGTCGCCGCGAAAGCTGGATCACGCTGCTTCAGGCCGGCGAAGAACTCCGGCCGCGTCGCCACATGGCAGAAATAGTCGATGGCCTTGCGCAGGAGATGACCACCATAGACTTCATTGCTGGCGATCTTGGACATCGCAAAGTCGGCCTGGCTGAGTTCCGTGCCCGCGGAATTGACGCGAATGAAGATCTCGGTCACCGTCTCGATGCTCAAGTCGGAATTGAGCTCGATCAGGCCGACGTGGTTGTTGACGATGCCGCGCAACGCTTCCAGGTTGCGGTAGGCGCCATCCTGGTCCACCCCAGGATTGCGGCTGCAGTAATCGTTAACGGCGGAGAGCATACTAAAGCCGGGCGCAAAGAGGCTGGCGATATCAGGCAGCCAAGCAGCATCTTTCTCGATCGCCGGGTTGGAAACCTCGAAGCGCCGCTCCTGGGGGTGAAAGGCGATGCGGATGTGGACAGGCTCGTAGTCCTTATTGACCACCTCCTGGCTCAGCAGCGCCGCCATGAGCGCCGTCACCCTCTGCTGGCCGTCGATCAAAACCCGCTTACCCACTGCGGCGCTACCGTCTTTCAGGCGGACGTCCGGGTTGCGCCAGGCGATCAGGTAGCCGACCGGGTAGCCTTGCAGCAGGGAATCCAACAGGTCGCGGACCTTGACAGCTTCCCACACAAACGGCCGTTGGATTTCTGGGATGGCAATTTCCTTGGTCTGGATCCAGGTGAGCAGGGTCTGGATCGGATAGTGGTTGACAGCGTATTGTTGAGTGGACACAAATACTGCCTCCATGAGTAGACACTAGGCTGGTGGACCGGCCCGGGTAATCAGGTCAGCAAACGGGAAGTTCACGCTCGCACCATTGAAGTCAGTGGTTACACCGCTGCGTTCGAAGGGACGGCGCAGATAATACACTCGTGGCGGGTCCGCATCGATGAACTCGACCATGGCGAGGATGTAGGCCTCTGGCTTGTTGAAGCTATACAGGATCTCGTTCTTAGTCACAGTGATAGTGTCAGCCCCACTGACGCGGCCCTTGACCTCGATGAAGCGCAGTTTGCCCGTGCCAGGCACCCGGCTCTCGATGTCGTAGCCCAGTTTCTCGAACTCGCGGTCGGTCGGCTCAAAGCCTAGCCGGCGTTCTTCGGCCATGACGATGCCCCGGGCGCGGGCCGCGGCCGCCTGGGTATCGGGCGTCTCGGAGACAGCGAGCGGCTCGGCCTCCGGCCTCATCCGGCGCAGCAGGCCGGCCGGGACCACCAGCACGCCACCCAGGATCACGGGCGGCAGCGGCGAGAGCTGCTTCTCCAGTTGCAGTTCCGTCATGCGCTTTTGCAGACGTGTCTCCAGGGAGTCGGCGCGCTTGCGAGCCTCCTGGGAGTTCAACTTGGCATTGGGCTTGCCGGCCTGCTCTTGGGCCTTCAGGTCTTCGGCCCGATGATCCCAGTAGTTGATCTCCTTGGTCAACCGCTCCTTGACCGCCGCCTCAGTCTTGGCGATCAGGGCCAACCGGTGGGATTTCACTTCGTCCAGGTGCTCGGGCACGACCGCGGCGATGGCGTAGCCCTGGGTCTTTTGCTCTAGCTCGCGGCTGATCCAGGCGCATTCCGGCCGGGCCATCAGCGCCTCTGCATCCGGTTCGCCGTCCCGCAGGGGCCGGTAGTCCAGGTAGGGGGCGTAGTGCAGGTGCCGGGCCTGCCCGTCGGCGGCGACCTCCACATATAGCAACCGCTTGGAGACGACCCGGCGCTCCCCGCTGCGCGTCAGGCCGGCGTACTGGACCGAGTGCTCCAGGTAAAACAGCACGCGCGGCTGCGTGCCGAGGTCGGTCTCATCCACGAGCACCGAGCCGCGCCGCAATAGGTCCCGGTTCTGCTCCAGCAGGAGGTCCAGCGTGGCATCCAGCAGCGGGTGGCCCGGGCACACGAACGCGGCCAGGGGCTGGCCCTGCGGCGCGATCAGGGGCTTCTCAAACACGACGCGCTCGTAGCGCGGCAGCACGGGCTCGCCGATGCCAATCAGGCGGTCCCGGTTGCGGACTGGTCCGGGCACATGGGTGACCTCGTAGCGGCGCGTCTCCCGCTGCCGGACTGTACCGCCCAGCCGCTTGAAGGCTTCCAGGAAGAAAGACTCGATGTAGTGCGGCTGGAGCCGGCGGGCCTCGGCCCGCTCCATGTCTTCGCGAATGCGGTGGACGCGGCCGGCGTCCATGGCCTCGTGCGTCAGCGCGCGCTCGTCCACCAGGTCGCGCAGCTTGTCTGGGTCGAAGGCCCGCGCAACCATCTGCGAGAGCCGGGCGCGCACCTCTGGCCGCTCGCCATAGCGCACCGCCTCCAGGATCAGCTCGCGCAGCGGCCGGCCCTCGAACTCTACCTTGCCCAGCACATCGAAGACCTGCCCGCCCAGCGCCCGGCGGGCCTCCTCCAGCTTGGCCAGCAGGGCATGGTAGACCTCGCCCTCGCGGGTCTCCTCGGCCAGCAGGTTCCACAGATGGCAAACCTCAGTCTGGCCGATGCGGTGGATGCGCCCGAAGCGCTGCTCGATCCGGTTGGGGTTCCAGGGCAGGTCGTAGTTGACCATCAGGTGGGCGCGCTGCAGATTGATACCCTCGCCGGCGGCGTCTGTGGCCAGCAGCACCCGCACGTCCGGATCGAACTTGAATGCTTCCTGAGCCTTCAGGCGATCCTCGCGCCCCATCCCGCCGTGGATACAGACTACCGCCTCCTTGCGACCCAGCAGGGTCGCGATGCGGTTCTCTAGGTAGTTGAGTGTGTCGCGGTGCTCAGTGAAGATCACCAGCTTCTGGCTCGGGGAAGGCTTGGGTTGAGTCGCCGCGCCGGCGTCATACGTCGCGCGCTCCTCGGCCAGGCGATTGGCGATCACGGCTGGGGTGAAAATCTCCCCCAATAAGTTGGCTAACTCGCGCCATTTCCGGTCCTCGCCGCTGCGCCGGACCGCGAGGGCCAGAGCCTCCAGCCGCTTGAGCGTCTCAATCTCGGCCTTGAGCTCGGCGATGGTGCGCGCCGCTGTGGACTGATCCAGCAACTCAGCCTCGACCGCTTCCAGTTCGTCATCCGGTAGGTCGTCCAGGTCCTCCACGGCTTCGCGGTCAAGCGCCGGGGCGGCCACGCCATTGGCGCCCAGCCGCCCGCCACGCTGCAGCAGCTCCAGCTCGCGCAGGCGCGCCTCCAGGCGCTCCTTGCGCCGGCGCAGGGATTGGTAGATGGCTTCCGGCGAGGAGGCCAGGCGGCGCTGGAGCATGGTGAGGGCGAAACCGACGGTGCCGGCGCGCTTATCGTCCTGGAGGGCGTCGGCCCGATTGAACTCATCGCGTACGTAGCTGGTGACGGCTCTGTAGAGCTGAGCCTCGGCCTCCGAAAGCTTGTAAGGGACGGTGTACGCCCGGCGCTCCGGGAAGAGCGGAGTGGCGTCGAACTTGAGCAGGTTTTCCTTGACCATCCGGCGCATCAGGTCGGAGA
>CALFZO010000137.1 GCA_937952305.1 uncultured Anaerolineales bacterium
GCGCGGCCGGCCGAGTACGAGCGGCGGGTGACGGGTTTCTTCGATCAGTACTTGGCGGCGCCGTAGCGGCGACTCTCAGGCGAAGGCCAGCCGCTCCAGCACGTCGCTGAGCGCGGCGTCGAAGACGGCGTGCATGACCTCGGCCGGCGCGCTGTACGGCCCGCCGAAGGAGCCGTCGCCGTATAGAGCGCGCGTCTCGGCGGCGTTCAGGGGCCGCGGGGCCGCGGCCAGGGGCTTGGCCCGCGCGGGCAGGTCCGCCACGCGGCAGAACTCGAAGGCCTCCAGCCAGTTGGCGTGGCTGGGCGGCAGGCCCGCCCGTTCGGCCACGGCCCGCACCGAGGGCGCCGTCCACCAGTCGTACCAGTCCACCTTCAGGCCCGGCAGTTCGTTCACCAGCTCGGAGAGCACGGCGCGGCCCGGCTGGTTGCCGCCGTGTCCGTTCAGAACCATCAGCCTCCGGAAGCCGTGCGCGTGGACCGAGCGCACCAGGTCCTCGACGACGGCCAGGAACGTCGTGGTCCGCAGCGAGAGCGTCCCGGCGTAGCGCATGAAGTAGGGCGAGAGGCCGAAGTTGAGCGGCGGCGCCACCGGCACGCGCGTCCGCGCGCTGGCGGCATCCGCCAGGGCCAGCGGGATTTTGACATCGGTCAGCAGGCTCAGGAAGCCGTGCTGCTCGCACGCGCCCAGCACCAGGATCAGCCGGTCGTCGTCGCGCAGGTAGGTTTCCACATCCATCCAGTTCAGGTCTTCCAGACGCATGGCTCCTGCTCCTTCTATCGGAGGAAGTATTGGCGCGAGCCGCTGAGACGCCGAGACCCGGAGACCGACTCGGCGTCTCCGGGTCTCGCTGGCCCAGGTAATCGTTCTGGCTATGAGCCGGTGCCGGAGTAGTGGCGCAGGCCGAACTGCCAGAAGCGGTAGCCCGCGAACAGCAGCACCGCGGCGACGACCGGCCCGGCCCAGGCGTACACGCCCACGTCGTGGCCCAGGAGGTAGCTGGCCGGGTAGAAGGACGCGAAGCCGTAGGGGATCAGCCACGTCAGCAGCGTGGTCACGGCCTTGGGGTAGATGGTCAGCGGGTACTGCGCGAACAGGTGGTTGTCGAAGATGGCGCGCGTCACCGGCACCGAATCCATGATCCAGAACGAGGTCACGCACGTGATCAGGTTCAGGGCGATGAAGATGCCGCCGCCGCTGAGCACGGCCAGGAGGATGTAGAGCGGCACCAGCGGTGTCCAGGCGAGATCCAGGCCGGCCAGGGCCGCGCCCAGCAGCACCACGCCCACCAGGAAGTTGCCCACGCCGTCGTAGCAGAAGCGGTCGGCGATCAGGTGGAAGAGCGGGTCGATCGGGCGCACCAGGAAGCGGTCGAACTGGCCGCTGCGGATGTAGACGCGGCCCACCGTCCACAGGTTGTCCGCGAACATGTGGTTGATGGACTTGGACAGCGTGATCAGGCCGTAGATCAGCAGCAGTTCGGAAAAGCCCCAGCCGTTGAAGTCCGGGATCTGCTGCATCACCACCCAGACCGTCAGCAGGTTGGCGGCCTGCATCATGATCGTGGATGAGGCCCCGATGATGAAGTTGGCGCGGTACTCGGCGTAGCTCTTGAACTGCTGGCCCAGGAACGCGCCGTACAGGTTGAGATAACGTTGCATATCAGCCGCCCTGGACCGTTACTTTGCGGACGGCCACGCGGAAGAAGAGCTGCGAGACCACGCCCAGGCCGATCACCCAGGCCAGCTGGAAGAGCCAGGTGGCCGGCGCCTCCGCCACGGGCGTGATGCCGCTCAGGAAGTTGAGCGGGATCGCCAGCGACTGCGCGAACGGGATGGCCAGCACGAGCGTCCGCAGCCAGACCGGCATGATGGCCAGCGGCATCAGGCCGCCGCTGAAGAAGCGCGTCAGGCCGTAGACCAGCACGCCCAGGCCCCAGACCTCGGTGGTGTAGAAGGTCAGGCAGGCCAGGATCCAATGGAAGAAGAACAGGGCCGTGTAGCCCAGCAGGGCCGAGACCAGAAAGGCGCCCCAGGCGGCCAGGTCCGTGGGCCAGCGCAGGCCGAAGGCCGCCGTCGCCAGCAGCGCCATCGGCAGCTGCATGATCATGCGCGTGGCCAGGCTGGCCAGGGCCTGGACGTAGTAGTTGGTCTGAAAGCCCACCGGCCGCAGGAGCATGTGCGCGATCAGGCCCTCGCGCAGGTTGTAGCCGAACTCCCAGATCAGGTCCTGGTCGGCCAGGGCCGCGAAGACCTGGGCCAGCAGGATATAGGTGAGAGTCTGGTCCAGGCTCAGGCCCCCGAGCGTGGCCGTCTGGCCGTACACGGCGCGCCAGAAAAAGACCAGGATCATCATCTCGATGGCGCCCAGCACCAGCCCCACCCAAAACCAGATCTCGAAGGCCAGGAAGCGCTTGGGGACGGAGGCCGCGATGGCCCCGTAGATGGACGCCTGCCGCCGCAGGTAGCTGATCATGCCGCCGCCTCCTCCTGGAGCGCGCCGTTGTAGATCTGCTTGACGATGGCGCTCAGGTCCGGCTCGGCCAGCGAGAAGTCGCGCACGTCCACCTGGCTCATCACGGCCGCCGCCACCTGGCTGGCCGTCGTCTGCGTGCGGTCGAAGCGCAGCGCCAGCGTGCGCGGCTCGGCTGCGATGACGTCGGCGCCCGCCGGCAACTCGAGGCGCGCGGCGCCCGCCGCCACCTCGAACGTGATCTCGCGGTACTTGCCAAAGCGGTCCTTGATCGTGCTGATCGGGCCGTCGAAGATGATGTGCCCGGCGTCGATGATGATCACGCGCTGGCACAGCTCTTCGATGTCGCCCAGGTCGTGCGTGGTCAGGATGACGGTGGTGCCGCGCGTCCGGTTCTGCTCCTTGATGAAGTCGCGGATGCGCTCCTTGACGATCAGGTCCAGGCCGATGGTGGGCTCGTCCAGGTAGACGACCTTGGGCTCGTGGATCAGGGTGGCCGCCAGCTCGGCGCGCATCTTCTGACCCAGCGACATGTTGCGGATGGGCACGGACAGCAGCTCGTTCAGCTCCAGCGTCGCCGCGAACTCATCCAGCAGTTCGCGGTAGCGCGCCGCCGGGATCTCGTAGATTTTGGCGATCAGGTTAAGCGACTCGACCAGGGCCAGGTCCCACCACATCTGGCTGCGCTGGCCGAAGACCACGCCGACGTCGCGGGCGTTGGCCACCCGGTCGCGGTGCGGGTCACGCCCAAGCACGCGCACCGTGCCGCCGGTCGGCACCAGCACACCGGTGAGCATCTTGATGGTGGTGGACTTGCCGGCGCCGTTGACGCCGATGTAGCCGACCATCTCGCCCGGCTCGACGCGCAGGCTGATGCCGTCCACGGCCACCTTCTCATCGAAGCGCGGGCGGAACAGGGCTTTGACGGCCCCGGCCAGACCGGGGTCCTTCTTGGAAATGTAGAAGACCTTGCGCAGGTTCTCGACTTCGATCGCGGGCATAAGGCTCCCTGCCGGTGCCGGGGCCGCTGTTTGGGCCTCCCGGCGCGAACGAGAAATTTCATTATACGAGACAGCCCCGGCCGTGGGGGGCGCGAACTGGCTGGGGGATGGAACGGAATCGATCGACATGGGCAAACCTCCGGCCGAGCGGTATTCCATAAACTTAGCGGCGGCGCGTTTCCGGATCGTTTCGGCTCAGGGCCTCACGAGAATTATTGGGACGGCCCGGAGAGGGGCCGGAGCGGTGGCTCCCTCAAGGCCCCTGACCCGGATCGGTGAATGGTCCTGGTGACAGCGGACCGGGGTCTCGCTAGGATGCTGGGACCTGGACATCGACCCATCCATCCAACCCTATACTTTATGACTTCAACTCGACGACCTGCGCGTGCTTCGGCGGCTGCCCTGGGCGGGCTGCTGGCCTTGGGCCTGGTGCTCGCGCTGCCCGGCCGGGCGGCCGCTGTACCCCAGGCGCCAGCCCAGCAGGGGCAGGCGCCTTTGTTCAGCCCCACCCCGACGCGCACGCCGACGCCCATCAACGTGGGCAATTTTGTGTGGGACGATCTGGACGCGGACGGGTTGCAGGACGCCGGCGAGCCGGGCCTGCCCGGGGTCACGGTCCAGCTCTGGAACAGCGCCAAGACGAATTTGATCGACTCGGCCGTCACCAACGCCAGCGGCAACTACACGCTGCAGGCGCCGGCACCCGGCGACTATCGCGTCCGCGTCGTCCTGCCCGCGCTGGGCGATCTCTTCAGCCCGCTGGACGCCCCCATCGCCACCGACCTGACGGACAGCGACATCAACCCCACCGGCACCAACGCCGGCTTCACCAACGTTTATACCTTCGCGTCCAACCTGATCAGCATCACGTCGATCGATGCCGGGATCCTGAAGTTCCGCACGCCGACTCCCACGCGCACGCCGACGCCCATCAACGTGGGCAACTTCGTCTGGCATGACCTGGACGCGGACGGCGTCCAGGACGGCGGCGAACCCGGCGCCGCCGGCGTGACGGTCCAGCTTTGGAACAGCGCCAAAACAGACTTGATCGACACGGCCGTCACCAACGGCAGCGGCAACTACACGCTGCAAGCGCCGTCCCCCGGCCAGTATCGTTTGCGCGTCGTCCTGCCCAGTCCGGGCGCGTCCTTCAGCCCCAAGGATTCCGCCAGCGCCACCGACCAGACCGACAGCGACCTCAACCCGTCGGGCATCAATTTGGGCTTCACCGATGTCTACGATTTCGCCTCCAACCTGATCAGCATCACCACCCTCGATGCCGGGCTCGTGAACGCGCCCACCGCCACCCCCAGCCT
>CALFZO010000138.1 GCA_937952305.1 uncultured Anaerolineales bacterium
CGGTACAGATATCCGGCTGGAGCGGCTTGCAGTCGCCGAGCGCCAGGCAGATGCCTTCAAAGGGGTCCGGTGTGTCATCTGGATCTCCTGGATTGAACGTGGCTGGTGCACATACGTTAGCAAGCGCTGGCGGACAGTTCCCGGCATTGAAGGAAAAGATGCCGGTGGCCAGGAAGAGGGTGCCTTCGTCGATCTGGTCGGCGCCGAACAACCCGTTGAGTTGGATGTTTAGGTTCAGCCAGAACAGGGGATCGGGGCTCCACTCGGCGGGGTCCATCATCTGTTCCGACGTGATGCCCATGTTCTCGAAGACCCCCAACACTGCCGGGATTTGAAGCAGGCCGCTGAGCAAATAACCGTCCGGTTGAGTGTTGAACGGGTTCTCGCCGGTAACGGCCATCATGACGGCGGTGTAGGGGTTGGGGACAACGATGGTTTCGCCATCCGGACCGCTGTAGGTGTTGAAGACATAGCAGCCGGCGCAGATGGCCGCGCCGCCCGGCAGTTGTGCTTCGAAGGACGGCAGGCCCTCCGGCTGGACGAACACCGGCTCGCCCGGCGTCCATTGGGACGGATTAAGTTGGTAGCTGCCATTTGCGCCGATGGTGATCCCGGGCGGCAAGTTGTCCTGAGCCAGTGCAACGCCGGCCGTGTGCCCAATAAAGATGGCTATCGCTGTGAGGATGAAGAGCAGCCTGGTCATTGGCTGCCTCCACGTTGCTTGAACAGCTCAACGCTCTGATCGGACAACGTGGTGACGACCTTCCATTCGCCACCGTCGCGTGGGCGTTCCAAGAGGATGTTTAGGTCTGCTGAGTTGGCGGTCATACCCGGCCAGCGTGCCGCTGGCGCCAGAGTCACCCGGACCCGCTCAATGCGCCAGGCGTGGGGCGCCGGCACCTGGCCTTCGCCTTCGGCGGCCGGGCCGAGGGCCTCGGCGCTGACCTGTTCGGAGGTGTTGGCAAACCTGGCCGACGCTATGCTTTTCCACACGACTGGGGCAAATTGCGTTTTCACCGTGATGAAACCGGGTTCAGTCATCAGGGGCTGGAGTCGGCCCAGCCAGGCCTGCTGATCGCGGTAGTCCACGGTGTAGTAGGCCCGGGCGAAGTCGGCGACGACCAGCTCCGGCGTGGCCTCGGCCGCGCTGGAGGCCATCAGCCAACCAGGGAGCAAGGTCGTCGCAGCCACTATGACCGCCGCTAGCGTGGCAACGCCGATCAGGAGTCTGCGGTTGAGGGTGATGGTCACGTCATTTTCTCCTTGTGTGGCAACGAAAAAGGAGCGGACAGGTGCCGTCCGCTCCTTTACGATCGATTATTCAGATGGTTGGTGTCAGGCTCCCGCCAAATCAGGAGGACTCAAGCTACCTCAGTTGTGCCTCTCGGGATTACTTGAAAATCTGTACTGCAAAAGCAAGGTCTGAGGATCGAAATCGACACACACCAACTCCAATACCCATCCAGCCGCTTCGCACCATATTGTCATGATGAGCAGGGCTGCTAACCCACTGATTGACAAACCCGGCAGCGGTTTGACCAAAATGCCAGCCTGCGATATTTTCGCCACACCAGGTGCATCCGCTCATAGCGAAACCGGCATGACTGAAATCTTCAATAAGGTCACATGAACGTTGACGTGCCAACGTCGTCAATTCATCGTCGCTCGTCAACAATGTCAGGCCATCTCGCGCCCGCTCCTCATTCGTCAGCCGGACAATCTCCAGCGCAGCCTCTTCATCGAAATAGCCCTCTGCCGCCGGCTTGGATGCTGTTGTGTCTATGGCCGGCGCCAGCTCTGCGGCGGGGCGGATCGTGTTGGCCGTTGGCCGTGACGCCGGCATGACCAGCGCCCAGCCGGCTACAATCACACGCCCCTGGCTTTCTGCCAGTCCGGGGTAAGTGGCGGCGTTTAGCTGGATCAATGTTTCCACAGTCGTGTCATGGGCCGCCGCGATCCCGCTGAGCGTGTCTCCGGCCCGAACTACATACGTGGCCGTTTCGACCTCGGGCGCGCCCGTCTGGCCCCAGCCGCTCAAATCGACTTGTACTGGCCAGCAAGCCGTCAGCGCCAACATCAATGTTGCTATCCCAATCGAGGGTGCCCACGGTCGTCCTGGCGCACCTCTTCTGCTGCACTGGCCCCAAACGCGCGACACTCTAGAGAACCTTGATACCAGAGTCAATAGGGCCCGCGAAAACTGCACCATTTGCCGCTTTTGCTCCAACATGTCGATGACCAATTCCATGATTCGCCGACTAGTATCAACGTTGATACAGCCAGATCGAGCCGTCCGGGCCGCGCTTGCCCTTCAAACAGTCATTCACATTGAACACCAGCAGACGGAAAGAAGCGTGCATTCGGACCAGGTTGATCTCGGTCGTCAGCCGGCTTTGGATTGCCTGGGTGGTCGTGATGAGGCGCAGGGCCCCTCCACCGACCTGCGCCGCCTGGCGCCAGCGCTCGTCCCGCGGCAATAGGGTTCCCTCGCGCTCGCACTCAATGTAAACGATGCCGGCGCCTGAGTCCCGGGCACTGAGCGCCGGGCTGTACGTGACGCCATTCGGCAAGGCCACCGGTGTGGGAAATGGGCACACATCACTATAACCGTTGGCCTGCAGCAATTCGGCCGCGTGGAGCACCAGGCTGATCGTCTCAGGGCTCAGTTGCCGCCGGCTGCCCTCCGCGTATTCCGGCGCCGCCAGGCGACAGCCGAGCAGTTGCGCTTGCGCCCGGCCTGGCTCCGTCAGCTCCATCAGTTGTGCCGGCGCGTCGGACCACTCTCGGCGCACCGTCTGGACACGCAAATAACCTACCGCGACGGCCGCGTCGACGACCTGACGGAAAACATCACTTCTGCGGTCGAGGCCCCACAGAGCGGACAACTTCTCCCGAACCCGATTGGCCCGCGCCAGCCCGGTTGTGGCCAGGACGCGCACCAGATCATCCAGGCGCGCCGGATCGACTTTGGGCGTAGGCTCGCTTTCCGGGGGCGGGCTCACAGTCGCCGGCAAGTTGGTCTCCAATCCCAGCCTCAGCTGCGACCCCGGTTCAACCGCAGTTGCTGGCGCCGCTTCAAGCGGCGGCTTGATCCCCGCCGCCTGGCGCTGTTCTTCCAGCAGATGGTTGTATGCTAATTGCAGGGTTTCGTACCGGCGGATAGCCTGCTCGGCTTTGAGCAGCCGTTCGCGGGCTTTGTCGGAGATGAAATCGATCCATTGCTCGGCCATCCAATCGTCCAGCGCCTGGCCTTTTGTGCGGCGTTCCTGGTCGAGCGCCGCTGGGCAAATGACCTCCGCCAACAGCCTCGCCTGGCGCTGCAGATCCGCGACCCGGCGGTTCGCCGTCGCCAGCAAGCGCTCACGCTGGTCCAGCAGTTGGGTGAGATGCGCGGCCGCAACGGATACCTCCGCCTTGGTTGGAGCCGCGGCGTCATCGACCCTGGCGGTGGTTGTCGGTTCCGCCGGCGCCGCCAGGCCGCCTGACCTTTGGCCTGGGTCGAACCCGGCGTCGGAGTCATCAGTCGTCAAAGAACGAATCTGGAAAAGGCTCATGGGCGGTCTCACTTCACGGATTGGCCGGCGCGGTGGCGGGCGCCGTCCGCGCCAGCCATTGGTTGGCCTCCAGGCTGGCCAGGGCCGCCCGCGCTTCGGCCAGGTTCGCCTGCGCGGCGGCCAGGTTTTCGTCGGTCGGCGCGGACAACCAGCGATTGGCCGCCATCGCGGCCGCGGTGTATTGCGTGGCTGCGGTGATGGCCTGCTCGCGCAAACCGAGCAGCGTCGCCGGCGCCTCTCGGCCATCCACCTGCCGGGCCAGGTCCAACGCCTGGTCGAAGGCGGACTGGGCCTGGCGGCTCTGCGGGAGCAGATCGGTTGACCGGGAGGCCACCACCAGGCCGAGGGCGCTGTCCAATTCCCGCCAGGCCTGCGCCCAGCCCGCCGCCGACTGGCGATAGGCCTCGACCGCGCGCACGTCCGGGAACCATAGCCGCGGCCGGCCGGCGTCGTCTCGCGGGGACAGACCATAGCCAAGCGCCAGGAGCAGGGCCAGCCCGGCCAGCGCCGCCAATCCCCATAGGCTGCTGCGGCGGATTTCAATCTCCATGAGCTGCCTCACACTTCGCAAGTGCAGGCCAAGCTTCAGCCGCCACGGCCTCGCCCAGGCTGCCCTCCGCCAGCAATCGCTCGCGATAGGCATCACCGGCCGCGAAATCCGAGCCGGGGCCGCAGACGATGGAGGCAGCGTTAATCTCCTGGACCCGGCGTTCACGCTTCACCTCCCGGTCGAAGTAGTGGCGCTCCTCCGTCCAGCCGTCGATGGCCACCTGGGCCTCGGCCTGCAGGTAGCGGCTGTACAGCAGCGCCCGCTGCCCGTAGACCGACACCGCGAGGTGATCGATTAGGCGATTACGCAGCGGGTCCGGCAGATCGCTCCGGCGCAGCTGGCCGTCTGGGGCGGCATACGGCGCCAGTTCGGCGCTAATCTGGTGGAACCCGCGCGGCACCCGCACCCGCATTCGCAAACACGGGATGGCGTTGTGCAATAACTCGAACAGCGGGTCTTTCTCCAGCCAGCCCATTACGTGCACCCGGTTTACCGGCGCCGGCCCGGCGCCGGTAAACCCGATGGGGATCAGGTGATTGGCGTTGATCTCCTGGGTCACCCGATAGCGGCCAATCTCGCGGTCAAAGAAACGACGCGCCTCGGTCCAACCGTCGACGGCCACGCACGCGCCGGCGCCCAATCCGCCCGCCCATTCGGCCGCCCGCGGCCCGTAGGCCGTCACCTGCAGCAGGTCCTTGAACTCCTTCTTCAGCTCCGGCGGGATCTGATTGCGCGCCACGCGCCCGTCGGCGCCGGCATAGGGCAGGAACCTGGCGCTCACATGCTCCGGGCTGCGCGGCACGATGACGCTGGCCCTCATACAAGGCGTGTTGTCCTTGAGCAGGTCGAACCTGGCGTCTGCCGCCAGGTGCCCGATTACAAAAACTCGATTTGTCGTCATGCCGCAGGCTCCTCCGCTTCCCTAGAGCAAATCCTTGAGCGCCGCGTAAATCTCTTCCTCGACCGGCGGCTCCAGGCCCGCGGTGAGCCGCGGGAGCAGGCCCGGCACCTCTCCGGACAGGCAGGCCCGGGCGAGTTGGACGATCGTCGCCGCCCGGCTGCCGGCCGGGACGGCCCGGAAGAAGTTGATCACGTCGTCGTGCTGGCCGGCCCGCAGCTTCAGCTTGATCGGGATCTCGACCAGCGGCAAATTCACACGGCGCCTTCCGCGCCGGCGGGCGGGCTCGGGCAAGTCGCTCGGCATGTCAGGCTGCGGCTTCATTGGGCGCGGCTGCCGAGGCGATCGCGGGGGCGTGTGTCTGATCCGTATCCGAGGCTGTCTCCGGCCCATACACCTGCAGACCGATCCGGCGCAGGCCTTGAGCGATCGCCAGGACCGGCTCGGATGGCACGTAGCACCGATGGCCAAAGGTGCGCATGAGCCATTCCTGGGTCTGATACACGCCGCCGCCGACCACGATGATTTTCGGGAGGCGCGGCCAGACGTCATCCCAGACGTTTTCAATCAGGGAGCGCAGATCGTTGTGCCAGGCGGCTTTCGCCTCGGTCACGTCGAGCGTCCCGGCGCGCAGCATCTCGTCCAGCTCCCCGAGTTTGTAGTGCCGGCGTTCCTGGCGTTTGGCGAGCTCGGCCAGCCGGTGCACGCCGATCGCGGCGTTGCCGGCCCGGTTGGGGACGGGGGCGTAGTTGCGGAAGATTTCGAGCTCCACCGTGCGGAAGCCGATCGAGATGACGCCGATTTCGCCCTTCGCCTCCGGCACCCGGGCCGCGATCAACCGCCCGTCGCTGTCCAGGGCATAACTGTACAGCGCGCCCTTGCCCTGGCGCGTCGCGCGAGCCTGCGCCACGGTGACCGCGTAAGGCTTGCGCTGCCGCCCGACATACCAGCGATGCTCGCCCGTCAGCCAGCCTTCGATGGCCCGCTTGTTGGCTTCACCCTGATCGCCTGAGACCGCGTCGAACGGCACGCCGGCCACCAGCTTGAGCGGCGCCTCAAACGGGCCGTGGCGGTGGATGTAGCGGGTCAGGGCGGCGTAGAAGGCGGCCCGGGCTTCGGGCACATCGGTCAGGCGCTCCACATCGCGAGCGTCCTGCCCATCGCCCCAATCCATGGCGCCTTTGCCCACCCAGAAGGCGGATTGGCCGTCCGGTTTGAGAGCGATCAACAGCGGCCGTGAATGGCTGGCCTCGGCCTCCAACCGCACATCATCGGCCGTGACCTTATTGCCGTCATACAGGGCAACGTGGGCCGGCAAGTGAATATCGCCTTTGCGGCCGCTCAGTTTCGCAGCCCCAAGGCCCATGTCATAGCTCATCCCTTCGTATTGGAGGCTCATTCACTTCATCTCCTTCCTGAGCTTGGCGCGCCGTCCATCGCCCGTCTCGCCGCCGTCGTGTTTGGCAGGCAGGCGCGTGAAGAGGCCCGCTCACGTGTTCGCGTGATCGTCACTGTCGCGGATGCCCGCTGTTCAGATGACCGGCCGAGGGCGCAAAAAGGCCTGGATGGCGGGCATCCAGGCCGGAAGGCGACACAGTCTTGGGCGAATTGGAATACGTCCGGATCGTCTGCGTAACTTCGGCGGCCTGGCAGTCATAGCCACGCCCCTCTCACGGCTTTAGACCCATTGCTTTGCGGCCCCGGCTTTCGCCGGGTGTGCCTTTATCGGTTGTTCATCAAACGGCGATAAGGATACTATTGCCTCGGTGTTTTTACCGAGTGACAGGTGTCATCGAAAGGCCCTGATGATGCTCCAATTCGGGGCAATTTCGAGATACCCGAAATGCGATTCTGGATTTCCGGAGGCTCGCTGACAGTGAACATGCGATGACTGGTCGATCAAGCGAGCAGTTCCCATCGCCCGGTCCGCGCATTCCAGGCGGCCCGTCGATCGGTGAGCAGCAGCTCGGAGATGGCTATCGTCAGCGCCTCCATCGAATCACGGTTGAGTAGCATTTCCAAATGCGCCTGGCTGGCCAACACGGTCAGAGCCAGCGCGCGGGACCGAGCGCTACGCCGCTGGTCATTGGCCAGGCGGATGAGCACGTCGGCGGCTGTCACCGGCTGCAGCCCGGGCCAGGGCCAGCGTAGACTGACGTCGACCTCCACCGTCTCCGTCAGGGCCGCCGTTTGGAGCCAGGCGGCGCAGGCGTTGGCCAGGTCGTCCTGGCGGGGTGAACAGATTTGCGTCAGGAGGGCGGCGATGGCCGGCCGGCGCTCAAACCAGCGTGGCTCGTCGATCAGCGCCGGCGGCAACCCCAGGCAGGCGGCTAGGCGCGGGGCCTCATAGCCGGCTTGGGCCCGCTCCAGAGTCTCCGCGGCTACCAAGCATTCAGCGGTGCAATCCAGATTGACCATCAGCGGCCCAAAGGGTGGCTCCAGCCTGCGCAGCACCTGCTGTAGCGGCGCGGATTTGAACGCCGCCAAGTCCTGGATCACGGGCGCCAGCCGCAGCCTGAACTGCGCGACGCTCGGTGTCTCCCGGCCGTGAAACGCGCTCACGCTCTCAGCCGCGTCGAGCCAGGAGACCGTGTGCAGGCCTGGCAATGCGCCGGCCAGGTCCTCCATCAACAGCCGATTGCGGGCGTCATCGCCGCGCTCGGCCAGCAGCTCCGCCGCCCAGTGCTGGAGCCGGCGGTAGCGGGGCTGGGGCACGAAACGATGGCCGGCATACGTCGCAATGAACTCGGCCCCGAACCACTCGGTCAACGCCTGGCTCGCGAAGCGCCAGGTCTCACCGTGCAGGCTGAGTATCCCGGCCGCCTGAAGCTCCCACAGCAGGGTCAGCCCATCGTCGGCGGCGTCCCGGTTCGGTTGGACTCGCCGCCATGCCAGGCGCGTGTTCGCCGGCATGAGGACGCCCGTCCGCTCCGGCGTCGGCTCCAGGCCGAGTTGGATAGCCGCCAATTGCTGTGCCAAGCCGCGGGCGAGTTCGCGATCGGACGGCACGTCCAGGCCTTGCAGGGCGTCGTCAATCAAAGCGGCCAGCCTGGGTGCCGCCAGGCCTTGTTGCACGCCGGCGTGGAAGTGCTCGATCGCGTTGGGCGCGCACTGGGCGGCGTCCGCTGGGACCTCGCCCACCGGCTCCGCCTCGGCTGCCCTGGTTAGTACGCCGTCGTTTGGTGCCGGGCCTGCTTCCCCCAACAGCTGCGCGACTCGGGTAGCCAGGAGTTGCACGCCGGCCTTCCAGCGGCTGTAGATCGTGACGGGATGTGGATGAACGGCCAGCCCGTCGACGGTCGTCTCGGTCAATGCCTTGAGCACCTCGCCCGATTGCTGCCAGACCACCCGCGCCCGATCTACATCGCCGTCAGCATAGATGAGCGCCAGGTATTCGGGTTCCCCCAGCCGGACGGCGGGATCATTGAACGACTGCACCGGGCCGACGCGCTGGTCGGACGTGAGCAGGTAGCGGTGCATGCCATACTGCGCCGGGTAGAAGTTCTGGACCATCAAGGTGAAGAACTTCTCCAGCAGCTTCTGGTTTGCCAGGGCGAGCGGGACCGACCCCGCCGTCTCGCGCCACAGGCGCGCCAGTCCGTGGGCGAGGACGACTTGGTCAGGCGCCTCGGCCAGATCGGCGTAATGCTCCCGCAGGCGAGGCGCGAGGCGCCCGGTCAATGCCTGGCGCTCCAGGCCGGCCGGGTCATTCAACTGGCGCAGCAAGCCCCTGAGCTCCGCCTCCAGGGGTGCGATAGCTGGGCGCTTGGGGCGCTGCGGTTTGGCTTCCGTCAACGTGGGTCTCCACTCTGTCGAACAGTATCGGCCGGCGCGTGGCGTGCGATTGCCTGGCGCTCAATTATCGGGTAGCCAGATAATCGTTGGTCTGCCCGGCGCGCCGCTTGAAAATAGGACGTCTGATGTGGCCGGGCAATGGGGACGGCCGTTGGACTCGGGCGTAGTTTGGTTGGTGCCTCTGGTATCTCTAGTGAATCTCAAGCGAACCTCAAGTGAATCTCTTACGCGGCGGGCGCGGACGGCCCTAGACTGCCCGCAATCGGATTGCTCAAGGAGTCTCGCGCATGTCGGTTAGTGAACCTGCCCTCGACCTCACCCCCATCCGGCTGAACAGGCGCTTTTCGCAGCGCACGGTCGTCAGCAGCCGCGGCTTGCTGCCCACCCTGTATCGCTCTGCCGAAATCTGCCAGAAGCTGGACATCACCAACGGGGAGCTGCATGACTGGATGCGGAACGGCCTGCCCTATCAACAGGACGCCCGCGGCCATCTGTGGTTTGAGGGTCAGTCCCTGGCCGCCTGGGTGGAGCGGGTCCGCGAGACCTGGCCGCGCCAGGCCTTGCAGCCCAATGAGGCCTACTGCCTGCGCTGCCGGCGCGCGGTCCCGCTGGCTAACCCTGTCCAGCGCCGGGAAGGCCAGCACATCCTGCACATCGCCCAGTGCCCGCATTGCGGCTGCACCATCCATCGGGGCGACGCCGATGATTAGCCGGGCCAACTACCTGCTGTTCGACGGCTTCCTGCGCCACCTGAACGATGTCGCGCAGGTGGGCCGGGACTCGTTCGAACGCTACACGTCCTATCTCAAGCCACTCCTGTACTGGGCCGGCGAGAGACCGCTCGGCCAGGTGGCGGACCTGCGGCCGACCTTTCCGCAATTCCTGCTTGAAAAGCGTGGGCGGCAAGAGAATGAAGGCCTGTCGCGCAGCACCTTGCGCAAGTCCTGCCAGCTGGCCCGGCGCTTCTTTCAGTGGGCGCGGCTGGAGTTCCCGCGCGACTTCAGAGCCGTCACGGCAGCCTGGATCGAGACCCTGCGCCCCCCGCGCCTGCCCGAGCCACAGCGGGAGCACGTCTTCGTGACCCCGGAGGAGGCGCTGCACCTGGCGCGCCTGCCGGTTCCGGCCGGCGACCTGGCTGGACTCCGGGACCAGGCGACCGCGGCCTTCCTGTTTCTCTCGGGCATGCGCGCCGGGGCGTTCGGGTCGCTCCCGCTTGGGGCCGTCGACCTGGCCGGCCGGCAGGTCAAGCAGTGGCCGTCTTTGGGCGTGCACACCAAGAACGGGCGCTCGCGCACGACCTATCTGCTCAACGTGCCGGAGTTGCTGGAAGTGGCCGGGCAGTGGGATGCCGTGGCGCGCAGCCAGCTGCCGGAGACGGCAATGTGGTTTACGCCGATCACCATCCGTTGGGGCCAGCAGATCCTGTCGCCAGAGCCGGCGGGCGCGCATCGCAACGGGGCCGTGACGGGCCGGCTGCAGGGGCTGTATCAGCGGGCTGGCCTGGAATACAAGTCGGCGCACAAGTTCCGCCATGGCCACGCCGTCTTCGCGCTCCAGCACGCCCGCACGATGGCCGACTACAAGGCCATCAGCCAGAACCTGATGCATTCGGATGTGCGCATCACGGATGGCATCTACGCGCCCTTGCTCGGCGACGAGGTCCGGGACCGGATTGCGTCCCTGACGACGGTCCAGGCAGCGCAGCTGCGCTGCCTGGACCGCGACCTGGATAGCCTGTTGCGCGGTCTATCGCGCGGCGACCAGGCTCAGGCCTTGCACATCCTGGCCGATGAGATGGCGCGGTCGTAGGAGCTGAGAGGTGTTATTGTCCAGACAGCCATTGAATCGGGCCGGCTTACATGGTCTACCCGCTGCGGCTTTTCTCCCGACGGCCTTCAGTGCGACGTTCAGCCAACAAAGCCTGCGTCAGTGGCCTCTTGGAGCGCGGCCTGATCGCCGCTGCCGGTTGGGGAGAGTCTTCTTGGGGAACCAAGGCCAGCACTCCGCCATGGTCGATGATCTGCACCTTGACGCCAGTGTACAACTTGTACTTGCGCCGCAATGCCGCCGGGATAACCACCCGGCCCCTGTTCGATATTCTGACATTCATGTCACACCTCTCCGGAGCCTCGCAACCAGGCAGGGAGCGTTGTTTTGTTGTCGCTGGCCCACTCAGGGTTTGCTCCCCAGGATGGCCAGATCATGATCAAGCCGCTTCAAGTCCACGACGACGGCCCTGGCTTCATTGGCCAGGGCGCGAGCAGCCGGCGTCAAGCCGCTGCGAGCGAAGAACGCGTAAGCCGCGGTCCATCTTCCAGCTTCGGGCAGAGCCTGGAGCAGCTTCGGGGTCTTGTCCTCCAGCAACTCCCGGACGGTGTCGCGGTCGACGGCGTCGGCGCCCCACTTGCACTCGCCCAGCAGGATTTGCTTTTCGCGCCAGTTGATGGCGACCACGTCAATCTGCACCGGCCGGCTCCAGTGGCTGCCGACATACTGCGGCTCAAACGGCAGCGTTCCCGCCGCGCCCGCCTGGGCCACCCACTGCCGGCTCAGTGCCTCGAACGCCGTGCCGCCGACGAAGGCACGCAGCTGGTCCTGGATTTCGGGCAGGACCCGCTCGAGTTGGTAGCCGATCTCGTCCCGCTGGGGTGCGACAAACCGGTAGTAGAAGCGCAGGAATGGGTCGGCCAGGTGGTAACGGCCCATACGGCTGCCGCCCCGTTTGCCGGGCGGGACCGTCACTGGCAGCCGGCGTTCCACCAGACGCAGCTCCTGCAGCCGCGTCAGGTACGCCGACAGGTGCGGCTTGCCGATCAGGGCGGCGTTGGAGATCTCGTCCAGGGTGTGCGCGCCGCCGCCCACCGCCTGCAGCACCGCCCGGTAGACCCGGGGCTCGCGCACCTCGTCGGCCAACAGCAGATCGGGCTCGGCCGAGAAGATGCTGCCCGGCGAGAGGATGACCGAGCGCAGGTTTTCGGTCAGCGATTGCTCGGGGTTCAAGCGTTCCAGGTAGGCGGGCACACCCCCAAAAATGGCGTACGCGGCGACGCGCTGGTCGGCCGGCCAGCGGGGCAGGAAGGCGCGCAGCGCCCCGAAGGGCAGGGGTTGCAGGTGCCACTGGCCCGTGAAGCGGCCGAAGAGCGGCGAGCCCTGCGTCAGCAGCGTCTCCATCGTGTGCACGTGCGAACCGCTGAGCAGCAGGATCAGGCGCGAGTTCTTGAAGTGCTGGTCCCAGGCGTGCTGGAGCGCCGACAGGCAGGCTGGATCAGACTCGGCGGCGTGCGGCAGTTCGTCCAGGATCAGGATCTGGCGCCGGTCGCCCAACTGCACGGCGAAGGCCTTCCACAGGTCGGCCCAGCTGGTGAAGGCCGGTGCGTCGGCCGCGGCCACGCCCAGCATGCGGGCATACAGCTTGCGGCGTTGCAGCGGGGCCGGCTCGCGTTCGGCCGCCCAGTAGATGATTGGCAGGCCGGTCTGCTCCGCCCAGCGGCGCGCGAGCACAGTTTTCCCGACGCGCCGGCGGCCATACAGCAGGACCAGCTGGCCCGACAGGCGGCCGGCCGGCTTCAGCAGCGAGTTGAGGTAGGCGAGTTCTTGTTCCCGGGCGACGAACACGTCGGGGCCATCCGGTCTGAAATAAGCATCATCCGGATTATTATAATCGGGAAGGGCTATCATGGCGGCGCTCCATCACAGCCGCCAGTTGTCCGCCGGGCTGGCCCGCCGGTGGGCGTCCTGCACGTCGACCTGGGCGATGCGGGCGTAATGTTGGACCATCTCCAGCGAGCGATGGCCCAGCAGCGCCTGCAGGGTAAACAGGTCGCCGCCCGAGCGCAGGTACGTGATCGCGAAAGTGTGCCGAAACCTATGGGGATGGCAGTGGTCGATCCCGGCCCGCTGGCCCGCCCGTTCGATCAACTTGAGCAGGACGTCGCGCTTGAGCGTCCGGTTGAACTTGCCGATGAAGAGCGGCGCGTCCGAGTCCCGGCCGTCTTCGCGTTCGGCCAGATACCGCCAGACTGCCCGGCGCGCGGCCTTGCCCAGGTACACCGTGCGGCCCTTGCCGCCCTTGGCGCCGCCGGCCCGGCCGTGCTTGACGTTCACTTTACCGGTCGCCTGTTCGAGATCGCCGACTTGCAGGCTGCACAATTCGCCAGCCCGCAGGCCGGTGTCCACCAGCATCAGGATCAGGGCCCGGTCGCGGTTGGCCGTTGGCCGGCGCATCACGAACTTGCGGCGCGCCTCTGTCTTGGCCTCGCGCGAGTACTCGCACGCCTTCAACAGGCGTTCAATCTCTTCTTTGGTAAAGGCTGCGACCGGGGGGTATTCGAACTTCGGCGCTGGCACGCCCTTCATCGGGTTCTCGAAGTGGAATTCCGTGCTCGCCCAGCGGAAGAAGGCCGACAGGCTGACCCAGATGTTGCGGAGTGTTTTCGAGGACAGCGGCGCGGTGCTGCCGCCCAGCCGGCGGGGTTTATAGTCTGAGCGCATCCAGGCCAGGTAGGCGCGCAGGTCGGCGGTGGGGATGTCCTGCACCTCCCGTTCCCCGATGTAGTTGGCGAAGACTGTCAGGTGATCTTTGTAGGCAGACAGGGTCGCGGCGCTGAGCGCCTCGGCCGTTTTGTATTGCAGGAAGCCTTCAATTACTATTCCGAGTTTCAGCCTCTGCGGACTGCGGTTCATTTCGGGTTCCTCCATTATGGTGGATCTCCCGAACTCGAGTCCGCTGGGCCAATGAAAACACCCTAGCCTTTTGGACTAGGGTGCCTCTCAGAGTAGCGGGGGTTGGATTCGAACCAACGACCTCCGGGTTATGAGCCCGACGAGCTGCCTCTGCTCTACCCCGCATCGATAAAATTGCGCCGGTCCTCGGCGCCCGTTCAATATATCACAGTCACATTAAGTCGTCAAGGCACCGCGCCGGCCGCGCTCGCTTCGCCAAAGAACAACTCACGCCACAGGCTCCAGTTCGGCGGCGGCGAGGGCAGCGCCACCGCCACCGGCACCGGCGTGGCCGGCGCCGTCGGCACCACCGGCACGACCAGGACTTCGCCCGGCCGGACCATCTTGCCGTGCTCGTGCGCCCAGGCAATCACGGCCGCATCGGTGGTGGCGTAGGCCACCTGAGTCTGCAGCGCCTGCTGCTCGCGCTCCAATTGCGCCACCTCAGTCGCCACCTGCTGCGCCGCATCCACCAAGCGCTGCGAGGCCGCCAGGCGCTGGCTGAAGTCCACCACCACCCCGACGGCCAAGACCACGACCACCAGGCCAGCTAACTGCGCGATAGTCAATGGCGGGCGTCCATTGTCTTGCGTCACCTGTGCCACACCTGCGCTCCTCATTGATGGCGGCTTAAGAAAAAATCCCGGACCAGCCGGGATTTTTCTAGTGCCGAAGCTGGGAGTTGAACCCAGACGGCCTTTCGGCCACTACGCCCTGAACGTAGCGCGTCTGCCAATTCCGCCACTTCGGCAAGCCACTGGTTCTTTCACTTATCAGCAGTGGACGTCCGCTATTGTAATGAGTTTGCGAGGATTGTCAACACACATGCCAGGCACAGGCAGGGGGTGCCTTCACCGATGATGGTCAGTTTCGGGCTGCGGCCCATAGCGCCTCGAGGGTCTTGGACCTGACGGCAGCGCGGCGCGCCGCTCCACTCACCGGTGCCCGGTGCCAGAGGTGCGGACCGAGCGCCAAGCTGCCTCTCAAGAAGAAGACACCCCGACCCGAGCGCAGCCGGCGCGGCCACCTGCCGCACAGGCTAGGCCCAGAGTCCCTATGCTATAATCTTTTTTTGAAACCATTCCCTATCCTTCTCGGCCAGGCATGGATCTCCTCTTTCTGCAAACGGTAGTGCTCATTGGCGAACTGCCCGGGAGCCTGGTCTACCACCTGGTTACATTGTTCGCGCTGCAGGCGGCAGCCGCCATGGCTTTCAATAGCTGGCGGCGGGAGCGCTCCGCCACCGCCTCCCGCCTGACCCTCGCGGCCAGCAGCGCCTTCCTGCTCAGTCTCCTGGCCCTGGCGGGCACCCTGCTCGGCGCGTTGCAGTTGCTCACTCCGGCGCTGACCCTCAGCCTCGTCCCGCCGCTGGCCCGCCTGGTCAGCACCGTGACCGCCCTGGCGATGCTCTGGGCGTTCGCCTTCCCCACCCCCTCTCGTTTCGCCGACGTGCTGGCGTTTGGTCTGGCCCTGCTGGCCCTGCTGGGCGCCGGGGTCAGTTGGATGCTCTGGTTCCAAGCCGTGGCCGCCGGCGCCGTGGCCTACAACGCTACGCCGCCCGAAACGGTCTGGGAGCTGGCGCAGATCGTGTTGCTGGGGCTGGGCCTCCTGCTGTTGATCGTGCGCGCCTTCCTGCGCCGCCTGCCCGACGCCTGGATCGGTGTGCTCGCCGCCCTGCTGCTGCTGCTCGGCCACGGCGCCCATCTGCTGTGGACGGTCGCGAATACCAGCCTGCCCGGCGCCGTGCGCCTGGCCGAATTGCTGGCTCTGCCGCTGTTCACGGCCATGATCTACCGCCGCCTGGTCGGCGGCCGGCCGCCCGCCCCCACCCCGGCCGCGCTGTCCCCGTCGCCGAGCACCGCCACCGCACCCCTCACGCCGGCGACCGAGACGGCGCGCCGCAGCCTGGACCCCAAGGCCGCGGTCGCGTTGGCGTCTCTCAACACGTCGGCCGACCCGGATGAGCTGGCCCAGATCATCACCCTGGCGGTCGCGCACACGTGCCGCGCCGAGCTTTGCCTGCTGATCTCGCCGCCGGATGACCTGGGCATGTCCAGCCTGACTTGCGCCTACGACCTGGTGCGCGAACAGTTCTTGCCCGGCAATTTTCTGTCCGCCGGCGACTCGCAGACGCTGCGCGATGCCTTCGCGGCCTCCGGGATCACGCGCCTCACGCCAGCCGAACACGCGCCGGACCTGCGCCGCCTGAGCGGCGCCGTCGGCATCGGCCCGATCGGGCCGGCCATGGTCGCGCCGCTGCTGGCCAAGGGCCAGCGCCTCGGCAGCCTGGTGCTGATCGCGTTGTACTCGCACCGCGAGTGGACGCCCGAAGACGAAAATGTCCTGGCCGCCCTGCGTGAACCGATCGGCGAGGCCCTCAGCGGCGACAACCAGGTCAACCGGCTGACCCGGGATCTGGCCCAGCTCGAAGGCCAGCTCGAGACCGCCGAAGCCGCGCGCCGGTTCGCCCGCCAGGAGGCCGACCAGCTGTCTGTGGCGCTGGAAGGCGCCCGCGCCGAAGCCGAACGCTTCAGCCAGGATCTGCTCGCCCTGCGCCAGACCCTGGACGCCAACCCGCCCGCCGACGGCGTCGACCAGCTGCGCACCGCGATCCTGGCCGGGCAGACCGCCGGTCTCGTGGAGATCGAGGCGGATTGGCGCAGCCGCCTGGACGCCGCCGAACTGGAAGTGGCCGCGCAGCGCCACCACGCCGCCCAACTGGAGGCCGATTGCCAGACCCTGCGCGACCGCCTGCAGGACGCCGACGACCGCCGCAGCGAGCTGGAAGCCGAACTGGAGCCGCTGCGCGCTAACCTGGCGGCCTTTGCCGCGCAGACCGCCGAGCTGGAACGCGTCCGCGCCCAGGCAGGGACGGCCGGCCTCGCGCCCGCCGACCGCGACCAGGAGTTGACGCGGCTCCAGGTGGACTTGCGCAGCACCCAGGCGCTGCTGGCCGCCCAGACCGCCGCCGCGCAAGCCAACGCCGCCCAGATCGAACAGTGGCGGGCCGAGCTGGCCGAGGCCGCGCAGGTCCGGGCGCAGTTGGCCGAGATGGAGGCCGAACTGTCCGCCGCCGCTGAGTGGCGCGTCCAGGCCGAGACCGCGCAAAAAGAGCTGGCCGCCCTGGCCGATTGGCGCACCCAGGCCGAGGCCGCCCGGCGCGACCTGGCCGCGCAGGGCGAGCGCATCGCGCAGCTGCAGGCCGAGCTGGAGCGCCGCCAGGCGGCGCCGCCGGCCCAAGCCGAGCCGCTGCCCGACGCCGAACGCGCGCGCCTGGAAGCCCAGGTGCGCGAGATGCGCGAGTACGCCGAGGCGCAGCAGTGGCAGATGGCCACTTGGAAGCTGGATTACGACTTCGCCGTCCAACAGGAACAGCAGCTGCGCACCGAGTTGGACCTCACCCGCGCCGAACTACGCCGGCTGACCGAAGCCGGTGCCGGCCTGCCGCCCGCCCCCAGCGCCGGCCTGGCCGAGGCCCAGACTGCGCTGGCGGCGGCCGAGTCCTCCTTTAAGGAGACCCAGGCCGCCTTGAACGCCACCCGGTCTGAGCTCAGCGCCACCCAGGCGGCCCTCACAGACACCCGCAGCGAACTCACCGTGAAGGAGCGCCAGCTCGCCAAAGCCCAGACCATCGTCGCTTCGCTGAACGACCAGGTGCGCCAGTCCGGCGAGATCCAGTCTGAACTGGCCGGTCTGAAGTCTCAGCTGGACCGGGCCCAGACCGCGGCCGCCGAGGCGCGCCGCCAGCTGCAGGCGCGCGAGGCTCAGCTGGACGAAGCCCGGCGCGAGCACGCGGGCCAGCTGGACGAAGCCCAGCGCCAGCTCGCCACCCAGGAAGAAGCCCTGACCAGCTCGCACGAGGCGCTGGAAGCCAAGGAACAGGAGCTCGCCAACGCCATGGCGGCCCTGGCCGAACTGGCCAACCAGACCCATCAGCTGACCCTGACCCAGAAGCAATTGGCCGAGAAAGAACGCCTCCTGGCCGAGATGGAGGCCGCCCGCGCCCCCGAAGCTTCGGCCGGCACCACGGCCCGCCCCTTCCTGCCGGAGGCGTCGATGGAAGTCATCGCCTCGCTCTCGCAAGAGCTGCGCCAGCCGATGGCCGCCATCGTCGGCTACTCGGACCTGCTGCTGGGTGAATCGGTTGGCATCCTGGGCGCCCTGCAGCGCAAATTCCTGGAGCGCGTCAAGGCGTCCTGCGAGCGCATGGAAGGCTTGCTGAACGACCTGATCCGCGTCACCGATATCGACGCCGGCACGCTGCAGCTCGTGCCGGAAAGCCTGGACGTGCTGTATATCGTCGAGGACGCCATCCTGAGCTGCAGCGCCCAGTTCCGCGAGAAAGGCATCAATCTGCGGCTCGATATCGCCGACGAGTTGCCCACGGTGAGCGCCGACCGCGACGCGCTGCGCCAGATCATCAGCCACTTGCTCAGCAATGCCGGCAACGCCTCCGGCGCCGACGGCGAAGTGACCCTCAAAGTCCGCTCGGAGACCGACCCGGCCAACGTGGACCTGGCCAGCCATGCCCTGGTGATCGCGGTGCGCGACTCCGGCGGCGGCATCGCGCCCGAGGATCAGCCGCGCGTCTTCCAGCGCTTCTACCGCGCGGACGCGCCCCTGATCACGGGCCTGGGCGAAACCGGCGTCGGCCTGTCCGTGGCCAAGGCGCTGGTGGAGGCGCACGGCGGCCGGATCTGGCTGAACAGCGAGCCGGGCCAGGGCAGCCTGTTCACGGTGCTCCTGCCCATCCACGGCAAGAACGGCGTCGCGGTCCCGGCCCCCAACCCGCGCTGAACCGCGGCGGCCGGGATGGTATAATCCCGCCCGAAAGCGAACATGCCCCGTTTGACCTGTTGCCAGCCGCGCCGCCCCTGGGCGGCGTTTTTGGGCCTGCTCGGCGCGCTCGGCGCCGCCCTCCTGGCCGCGTGTACGCCCATTCCGGCGACCGAGGCGCCGATCACCGCGGCGCCCACCCACACCCCGGCGGCCACCCAGGCGCCGCTGGCCGCCGAGGCCACGCCCACGCCGGCGCCGACCGCCAGCCAGGTGCCGCCCACCCTGACGGCCACGCCCACCGCGCACGCCGTCGGCCAGCCCACCCTCGGCTATTACAACATCACACCGCGCGCCGATGCCACGCTGGTCACGCCCTTCCCCACCCCGGTGGCCGCCGTCCAGCTCGAGGCCGGGGTCGTCAACATCCTGCTGATCGGCACGGACTCGCGCCCGTATCTGGAGAAGGGCTTCCGCACCGACACGCTTATCATCGCTTCCATTAACAAAGACAGCCACCTGGTCTCGCTGGTCTCGATCCCGCGCGACCTGTTCGTGTACGTCCCCACCTGGGGCATGACGCGCATCAACACCGCCTACGACGCCGGCGAGCGGGTCAGTTACCCTGGCGGCGGCTCGGCCTTGCTCGGCCAGACCATCCTCTACAACCTGGGCATCCCCATCCACTATTACGCCGCCATCAACTTCACCGGCTTCCGCCAGATCGTGGACACCCTGGGCGGCATCGATGTCTCCGCCAACTGCCCGTTGGTGGAGTACAAGCTCAAGGCCCCGGACCTGGACGAGACCGTCGTCGAGAACTACGAGCTCTACAGCCAGCCGATCGGCGTGACGCACATGGACGGCGAGATCGCGCTCTGGTACGCGCGCGCCCGCCCGATCGGCGGCGACTACTTCCGCAGCTATCGCCAGCGCCAGGTCCTGCGCGCCATTTACCGGGCCGCGCTCACCACCGACGTCGTCCCCCAGCTCCCCGGCCTGTACGGCGACTTTCAGGACGTCGTCGCCACCGACATGGGCCTGTGGGACCTGATGCAGTTTGCGCCGCTGGCCGCCGATGTCCAGGACGCCCAGATCCGCAGCTTCGCCATCGGCCCCAACCAGACCACGCCCTGGCTGACGCCCAAAGGCGACGACGTGCTCCTGCCCAAGCCCGGCCCGCTGGCCGCGCTGATCAAAGACGCTCTCTCGCCGCCCAGCGTCAACCAGCTGCAGCGGCCGCTGACGCGCGTCGAGATCGTCAACGCCTCCGGCCAGCCGGATTGGGCCAGCCTGGCCGCCGAAACCCTGCGCAACGAGGGCTTTGTGCCCGTCTTCGGCCCCGCGGCGGCCGAGGTCCAGGCCGTCACCCGGTTAACCGATCTCACCACCACGGCCAAAGGTTCCCCCGTCAAGCTGCTGCAGTCGCTCCTGCACGTCGCCGACAAACAGGTCGTGGCTGAGCCCGCCGCCGACAGCCCCGTCCAGTTCCGGGTCACGCTGGGCCAGGACTATGTCGCCTGCCCGCGCCTGGATTGGATCGCACCGCTGCCCACGCCCACCCCCTGAACACGGCCCGGGACGCGCGAGCCCGCCAGATCGCTGTGCTATACTTCGCGGACCAACCCAATTCCAATCGAAGGCCGTGGCATGTCCCCTGAATTCGCCGAACTCAGAGCGCGTCTCGCCGAAATACATGACCTCAACAAGATCGGCTGGGTCCTGGGTTGGGACCAGCAAGTGATGATGTCGCCGCGCGGCGGCGCCGTGCGCGCCGAACAGCTGGCCACCCTCCAAAAGATCGCCCACGAACGCTTCACGGCGCCCGAGATCGGCCGTCTGCTGGACGCGCTGCGCGCCGAAGAGGCGCGTCTGCCCGCCGACTCGGACGAGGCCAGCCTGATCCGGGTGGCCCGCCGCGACTTCGAGAGGGCCGTCAAGGTACCCACTGAACTGCGCGCTGAGATGACGCGCTCCGGTTCGCTGGCCCGCCAGGCCTGGATCCAGGCCCGCAAAGAGTCGGATTTCAGCCTGTTCCTGCCCCATCTCCAGAAGAACGTCGACCTCAAACACAAGTACATCGAGTGCCTGGCCGACGACAGCACCAGCGTCGCCTATGACGTCCTGCTGGACGACTACGAGCCTGAGATGAAGACGGCCGAAGTGACGGCCGTCTTCGACGCGCTCAAGGTGGACCTGGTCCCGCTGATCGCGGCCATCCGCGCCAGGCAGGACACGGTCAGCGACGCTTGCCTGCACGGCCACTTTCCGGCTGACCGCCAGCGGGCCGCCTGCCTGCAGATCCTGGAGCGGGTCGGCTTCACGCGCGAAGCCTGGCGCCTGGACCCCACCGTCCATCCCTTTGCCAGCAACTCGGCCACGCAAGACATCCGCATCACCACGCGCTACTACGAACATTTCCTCAACCCGGCCCTGTTCGGGAGCCTGCACGAGTTCGGCCACGGACTGTACGAGCACCAGGTGAGCCCGGCGCTGGAGCGCACGCCGCTCTGCCGGGGCGCCTCCCTCGGCCTGCACGAATCCCAGAGCCGGATGTGGGAGAACCTGGTCGGGCGCAGCCGCCCGTTCTGGCAGTTCTTCTACCCGCAGCTGCAGGCCGCCTTCCCGGAGGCGTTCGGCGGCGTGGACGCCGAGACCTTCTACCGCGCCATCAACAAGGTCCAGCCGTCCTTCATCCGCGTCGAAGCGGACGAGGCCACCTACGCTCTGCACATCATCCTGCGCTTCGAGCTGGAGCAGGCCCTCATCGGCGGCCAGCTGGCGCTGCGCGACGTGCCGGAGGCCTGGAACGCGCGCTTCCGCGAGTTCTTCGGCCTGGACGTGCCCGATGACGCCAGCGGCGTGCTCCAAGACGTGCACTGGTCTGGCGGCATGATCGGCTACTTCCCCACCTACGCGCTGGGCAGCATCATGGCCTGCCAGATCTGGGAGAAGGTCACGGCCGATCTGCCGGACCTGGACGCCCAGTTCGCGCGCGGCGAGTTCGCGGCCTTGCGCGAGTGGCTGCGCGGGCGCTTGCACCAGCACGGCCGCAAGTTCACGCCGCGCGAGACCCTGCAGCGCGTGGCCGGCGGCCCGATCGACGTGGGGCCGTTTGTGCGCTATCTGCGCCGCAAATTCGGCGAGCTGTACGGCCTGAACTAAACAATGACGAGAGACGACGGTCCCCGGCCGTCGTCTTCGTCTCAGACGCCGCCTGCCAATAGCCTATGCCCCAAATCGAATCACTCCTGGCCGCCCGCCTCTTCCTGGCGCCGCAGTTGGTCGACGGCCGCCTGTACTTTGTCAGCGACCTGAGCGGCCGGCTCAGCCTGTACGTCATGGACGCCCGGCCGGGCGGCAGCGTGCCGGAGCCGCTGCTGCCGCCGCATGTCGCCCTGCAGAACCCGCACCTGATCGGCGGTTTCCTCTTCTACGTCTTCCCCAAGCTCGGCCGGATCCTGGTGATGCTGGACCGCGACGGCGACGAGAACTACCAGCCCATGTGGGTGCCGCTCGGCGGCGGCTTTCCGGAGCCGGCCTTCGGCGAGCAGCTGGCCGGCTACCGCTGCCACCTGGGCAAGTGCGACCCCGAACGCAACCTGGCCTACCTGGCGGCCGAGGCGCGCGGCCAGGCCCTGAACGTGTCGTTCCGGGCCGACCTGGCCGCCAGCATGCTGACCGAGCTGGCGCGCAGCGAATGGGGTCTGTTCCCGGACGGCGCCAACGCCGACCACAGCCGCGTGACTCTGATCGAAGGCTACACGGCCGGCGACATCGTCCTGTATCTGTGGCAGGCCGGCGAGACGCGGCTGCTCTACGGCCAGCCGCTCGACCAGCGCGCGCCGGGCGAAGCCGTCCCGCTCTCGGCGATCTCCGCCAGCCAGTTCACGCCCGAGGACCGCGGGCTGCTCTTCATCACCGGCCTGTTCGACGACGCCTACGGCCTGGGCTATCTGAGCCTGGCCGAGCCGGGCGGGATCCGGCCGGTGACCATCACCGGCGCCGTCCACACCGGCCTCGGCGAGCTGACGGGCCTGGACCAACTCGCCGACGGGCGCTACACGGTGGCCTACAACATCGACGGCTGCTCCTGGCTGTATGAGGCCGCCTTCGACGAGGCCCAGCTGACACTGACGCTGGAGCGCGTGCTCTGCGGCGCCGGTCCCCTGGCCGGCGGCGTGCTCGAGTCAAGCTTCTACGACAAAGCCAGCGGCACGCACAGCCTCTCGTTCTCCACGGCCACCGCGCCGACGCAGCTCTTCACCGTCGCCCGCGCCGGCGTGACCGCCCAGACCCGCCAGCGGGTGTTGGGCCTGCCCGAGACCTGGCTCTCGGCCGGCGAGGATGCCTCGTTCACTTCGCATGACGGCCTGCGCGTCTCGGCCCGGCTCTACCGGCCCGCCCCGGCCTTGGGCTGGAGCGGCCCGCGCCCGCTCGTCTACTACATCCACGGCGGCCCGCAGAGCCAGGAGCGCCCGGACTTCGCCTGGTTCTCGATGCCACTGATCCAGTTCCTGACCCTGAGCGGTTTCGCCGTGTTCGTGCCCAACGTCCGCGGCTCAACCGGCTATGGCTTGAGCTATATGAAGCGTGTCGACCGGGACTGGGGCGGACAAGACCGGCTCGACCACGTCCACGCCATGACCCAGGTGCTGCCGCGCGATCCGCGCCTGGACACGCGCCGCGCCGGCGTGGTCGGCCGCTCCTACGGCGGCTACATGACGCTGACCCTGGCCGCGCGCCACCCCGAGCTCTGGTCGGCGGCCGCCGACATGTTCGGGCCGTATGACCTGCACACCTTCATCGACCGCCTGCCCGAGAGCTGGAAGCCGTATTTCCGCATCGCCGTGGGCGACCCGGCCAGCGACGGCGACTTCCTGCGCGAGCGCTCGCCGGCCACCTACATCGCTCAGGTCACCTGCCCGCTGCTGGTGATCCAGGGCCAGAATGACCCGCGCGTGATCGAGCGCGAGTCGCGCGACGTGGTCGAGCGCCTGCGCGCCCAGGGCCGCGCCGTGGAGTATCTGGTCTTCGAGAACGAAGGCCACGACGTGCTCAAGTTCGAGAACAAGGTCCGCTGCTACAACACGCTCACGCAGTTCTTCCAGCAGCACCTGCGGCCGTAATCCGGCGCCGGCCGCTCACCGGCCCGGCGCGACTCGCGGAAAGGCGCTATGACCGACCAGGGAAACGTATCTCTCAGTGCCCAGGGCGATGTGATGGTCGGCGGCGACGTCATCGGCCGCGACAAGATCATCCACAACATCCAGAACATCGTCCAACGCGCGCTGTCGGCGGCCGAGGAGGCCCAGACCGCGCGCGAATTGGAAGTGCAGGCCCTGGCCAAAGGCGTCGGCGATTTCGCCCGGAGCCTGCAGGCGCGCGCCGGCGTGGACACGGTCACCCGCGGCAACCCCTACAAGGGCCTGCTCACCTACCGCCTGAGCGACGCCACCCTTTTCTTCGGCCGCACCCGGGCCGTGAACGACGTCCTGGAGCGCCTCAGCCGCGGCCCGCTCAGCATCCTGCACTCCGAGTCCGGCGCCGGCAAGTCGTCCCTGATCCAGGCCGGCGTGATGCCGCAGCTGATCGGCCGCGGCCACCTGCCCATCTACCTGCGGCCCTACAAGGTCGAGCCCTACCTGGCCATCAAGCGCGCCTTCCTGGCCGACCTCGGCGTGGCGCCGCTGTTGGCCACCGGCCCGCTGCGGGATTTTTTGCGCCAGGTGGGGACCGTGCTCGGCCAGGACTGCCGCCTGTACATCTTCCTGGATCAGGCCGAAGAGCTCTTCACCCAGCAGCCGGAGGCGGCCCGCGCCGAATTCGTGCGCGAGCTGGCCGAGTGCCTGGACGACGAGTCGCTCAACGTCCGCTGGACGCTGGCGCTGCGCACCGAGTTCTTCGGCGAGTTGGCCAATTTCCGCCCGCAGATCCGCGACCCGTTCGTCAACGACTACCGCCTCAACCGCCTGACGCTCGACGAAGCGCGCCAGGTGGTGACCGAGCCCGCCAAGCGGCGCGGCGTGGTGTATGAGCCGGGACTGGTGGACCGCCTGGTGCAGGACCTAGGCACGGCCGAGATCTCGCCGCCCGAGATCCAGATCGTGTGCTCGGGCCTGTACGACAGCCTGCCGCCGGCCGAAAGCGTGGCCATCCGCACCATCACCCAGGCCAGGTACGACCAGGAGAACGGCGCGGCCGGCCTGCTGCGGGATCACCTGGACCGGGTGCTGACGCGTGACGTGCCCGAACCTCTGCGCGTGGCCGCCCGTCGCCTGCTGGAAGCCATGATCTCGTCCGAGGGCCGGCGCGTCATCCGACCGCGCTCCGCGCTGCTCCAGGAAATCAGCGGCCTGAACGTCAGCGCCGAGCAGTTCGACACGCTCATCAGCCAGCTCAGCGACAGCCGGCTGGTGCGCGGCCACGAGCCCAACCAGGACAACCCTGAGCCGGGCTATGAGCTGGCCCACGATTACCTGGTGGCCAAGATCGGGCTGGACCCGGCCGTGCAGGCGCGCAAGGCCGCGCAGGAGCTGCTGGAGAGCGAGACCGAGAACTTCAAGCGCTTCAAGACTCTGCTGGACGATGACAAGCTGGCCATCCTGGAGCCGCGCGCCAAGGAACTGGCGCTGACGCCGGAGGGCAAGGCGCTGCTGGACCAGAGCCGGGCCGCGCTGCGGCGCCGGCGCGGCGTCCTGGTCGGCGGGACCGTGCTGGCGATCATCCTGCTGATCATCGGCGTCGTCTCGGCCGGCCTGGCCTACACGGCCACACAGCAGCTCGGCCAGGCGCAGAGCGCGGCCAGCACCGCCCAGGTGGCAGCGACCCAGGCCGCGCGCGCGCAGTTCCAGTCGGTCATTGAGGCCGCCCAGGCCGCGGCCGCCGCCGCCACCAACATCGCCGTGGCGGACCGCGCCGCCGGCCTGCGCGCGACCGCCATCGTCGAGGTCACCCAGGCCGTCGCCCAGGTCACCCAGGCCGTCGCCCAGGTCGCCGACATTCAGCGCCAGGCCGTCGCCGCTCAGCGCGTGGTGCGCGGCCTGTTCGAGAAGAACCAACTGGTGCCCGTGGACGTCGGCCCGACGGCCATGGTGTTGGCCGGCGATACGCTCTGGGTGGCCAACGCCATCAGCAACACGATCCAGCCCATCGACCCCGCCACCGGGACGGCCGGCACTCCGCTGGTGGTTGGCCGCAACCCCACCGCCCTGCTCTACGACGGGGCGCGGCTGTGGGTGGCCAACACGGAGGACAACACTGTCCAGGCTTTCGACCCGGCGACGGGCGCCGCAGTGGTGCCGGCCATCGCGGTCGGGCGCAGCCCGCTCGGCCTGGCCTATGATGGCCGCCTGGTCTGGGTGAGCAACGGCGACGACGATGCCGTGCAGGCCATCGACCCGGCCACGCGCCAGGTGGTGGAGACGCTGGCCGTCGGCGACCGGCCGTACGCGCTGGCCTTCGATGGCCGCAAGCTGTGGGTGGCCAACTGGTCGGACAGCACGCTGCAGACGATCGACCCGGTCAGCCGGCAGGTGGAGGCCGGCAGCCTGCGCGTCGGCTCGCGCCCGGTGGCCCTGCTCTTCGATGGGACGCGCCTGTGGACGGCCAATCAGAACGACCGCGCCGCGCACGTGTCCGTCATCGACGTCGACGCGCGCCAAGTCCTGAACTCGGGCCAGCCGATCACGGTCGGCCTGAACCCGGTGGCGCTGGCCTACAACCCAGACAGCCAGCAGCTGTGGGTGTCGGTGCAGAGCGAGGACGCCATCCGGCCGGTGGACCCGGTCACGCTGCGCGTCGGCGCGCAGGTCAAGGTCGGGCGGCTGCCCTACGGCCTGGCCTACGCCCAAGGCCGGCTGTGGGTCGCCAACAACGGCAACAACGCCGTGCAGGTCGTCGACCCGCGGCTGGGCGATCTCTCGGACACGCTGGCCGTGGGCGAGGCGCCGCGTGCGCTGCTGGTGGAGCCGGCTCGGCAGTTCTTGTGGATCACGTATCAGAACGCCAAAACCATCCAGCCGCTGGACCTGGTGAGCGGTCGGCTGGGCACGCGCTACCCGGTCGGCACGGAGCCGCGCGCCCTGGCCTACGACGGCACGCGGTTGTGGATCGTCAACGGCGGCGACGGCACGGTCCAGTCCATTAACCTGGCCACGAATGTCGTCAATGCGGCCGTGGACGTCGGCGCCAGCCCGCGCGACATCGTCTTCGACGGCGTGCGCGCCTGGGTGGTGCTCGGCTCGGGCGGCTCCGGGCAGCGCGGCTCGGTGCGCCCGATCGACATCCAGACGCGCCGGCCCGGCGATGCGATCATCGTCGGCGTCAACCCGACCACGCTGTTCTTCGACGGCGCGCGCATCTGGGTGGCCAACAGCACCAGCAACACCATCCAGTCCATCGCGCCCACCAGCGGCCAGCTCGGGCCGGAGATCCCGGTGGGCAACTTCCCCAACGCCTTCGCCTGGGACGGAACGCGGCTGTGGGTGGCCAACCAGAACAGCAATACCGTCCAGGCCATCGACCCGATCCGCAACACAGTCCTGGTGACGCTCTCGGTCAACACCGCGCCGATCGACCTGGCCTGGGACGGCACGCTGCTGTGGGTGGCCAACTTCACCGGCAAGACCATCCAGAGCATCGACCCGGCCACCAACACCGTCGGGACGCCCATCCCCGTAGACAGCCGGCCGCGCGCCCTGGCCTTCGACGGCACGCGGCTGTGGATCGCCAACCAGGACGGCAACAACCTGCAGTACCTGACGGTGAAGAAGTAACCATGGCGACGACGGGACGGACGCGCCGCTCGGCCTGGCAGTCTTTGCGCGCCTACCTGGACCGGCAGCGCGGCCCGTGGGCGCTGGCGGCCCTGGCGCTGTTCGTGTCAGTCCTGGCCACGTCGGTGGCCCTGAGCCAGATTCGCGTGCTGGTGGATCAGGCGCTGCCGGCCAGCCTGGACCCGGCCACGCGCGCGGCCGGTCTGACCCAGGCGCGCGACACGCTCCTGGCCATGGTGGCGTTGACGCTCTTGGGCGTGGCCTTGATGCGCCAGGCCAGCGCCCTGATCGTCCGGCTGGCTCAGCGGCTCACCGTCGCGCTGCGCGCCGATTTCTTTGAGGCGCTGCTGGGCCAGCCGCCGGCCTTCTTCCGCGGACGCGAGCTGGGCCGCCTGATCAGCACCGGGCTCAACGACACCGAGACCGTCAGCGTCTTTCTGACGCAGGCCGTGCCGTTCATCCTGGTCAGCGTGGGCCAGCTGGTGCTGGCCGTCGCCTTCATGCTGCTGCTCAACTGGCCGCTGGCCCTGATCTGCATCGGCCTGGTGGTGTTCCTGCAGGCCTGGAGCCTGCGCGGCCTGGTGCCGCCGATGCAGCGGCTGGAGGCCGAGTATCGCAGCCAACTCGGCGAGGCCACCAGCCGCCTGAACGAAGCCCTGCTCGGCCTGCGCGATATCCAGATCTTCGGCCAGGAGACGCGGTTGGCGCGCGCCTTCCGCGGCCTGCTGGACCGGCTGGCCGGGACGATGGTCCAGAACATGGACCTGTCCGTCACGAACTTCGCGGTCTCCTACTCGCTGTCCGGGCTGGGGCAGGCCCTGATCTACGGCGCCGGCCTGCTGATTCTGATCGGCGCGCCCGGCCTGTTTGGCGGTCAGGTGGCGCCGGGTCTGCTGGCCAGCTTCGCGGCCTTCTTCGCCCAGTTCACCAATCCGCTCGGCGCCCTCAGCGGCGCGCTGCTGCGCGCGCAGGGCCTGCTGGTGGCGGCCGGGCGCGTGTTCGACGTCCTGCACGTCCCGCCGGCCATCACCAATCGGCCGGACGCCGCCGACCCCGGCCGGCTGCGGGGCCACATCCGCTTCGACGACGTCAGCTTCAGCTATGCGCCGGACGACCCGGACGCCTGGCGCGTCAAACACATCTCGCTCGAAATCAAGCCCGGCCAGAAGGTGGCGTTTGTGGGCGGCTCCGGCAGCGGCAAGACCACGCTGCTCAACTTGGTGGCGCGCTTCCAGGACGTCACCGCCGGCCGCATCCTGGTGGATGGCCACGATGTGCGCGATCTCCCGTTGGCGGCCCTGCGCCGCAACCTGGGTCTGGTGGCCCAGAACTTCACGTTGTTCCGCGGCAGCGTGGCCGAGAATATCCGTTTCGGCCAGCCGGAGGCCGAGGCTGCCGCCGTCGCCGCCGCCGCCGAGATCGGCTACGTCACCGAGTTTCTGGACAAGCTCGACCACGGCCTGGAGACGCAGCTCGGCGAGTTGGGCCAGGGCCTGAGCGGCGGCCAGAAACAGCGTGTCGGCATCGCGCGCGCCGCGCTGATGGACCCGGCCATCCTGATCCTGGACGAGGCCACCTCGGCCCTGGACGCCGAGAGCGAGGCGGCCGTGACGCGCGCGCTGGATGCGATGGCGCGCGGGCGCACGACGCTGGTCATCGCCCATCGCCTCAACACCATCCGCAACGCCGACCTGATCGTGCTGCTGGGGACGGACGAGCGCGGCGACGGCGTGCTGCGCGCCGTGGGCACCCACGAGCAGCTCATGGAGACCTCACCCGAGTATGCTGAGCTGTACGGGCGCCAGCGCCGCAAGGCCATCCTCATGCCCATCGGGCCGCTGTACGACACCACACCGGCCTTGCCCACGGTTCTGGGCCTGGCCTCGGCCTACAAGGCCCCGGTTTTCCTGCTGGACTTCGGCCCGCTCCGCCAGGCCACCGGCGCCGAGGATCGGCGCTTCGGCATCACCGTGCCGATCACGGCCCAGGACCCGCGCCTGATCAACGCCCGGCACCTGTGGCGCGTCCAGAACCTGCAGCGCGAATTGGCGTCAGAGGGGATCGCCTACAAAATCATCGACCCGCCGGCCGAGGACATGGACTGGGTCGACGTCACGCTGCGGGCGATCGCCCAGACCGACGCCACCCACCTGGTGGCCGTCGATAACGTGCTGGTGCCGATGGAGAAGCTGCGCGAGAGCATCCGTCTGATCGAGCGCAAAGGCGGCGTGGAGTACATCCTGGTCAACCCGATCGCGGGGGTGTGATGAAGCGCCCGTCTGCGCCGCCGCCCTACCCCGTCCGGCCGGGCGGCGGCATCGAGCTGCCGTCCGCCATTGTCCATGAGCTCTTCCACCTGGTGGTGGAGGGCCGGCGCGCCGACGCTATCGAACAGGTCATCGCCCTCACCGGCGCCAGCGCCCGCCAGGCCGGCCGCTACGTAGACACCCTCACCCGCCGCCGGTGACCGCGCCGGCCGGTTAAATTGAAACCGGCCCCTGGCCACATGCCAGGAGCCGGTTTGCCTCGTCAATCCCGCGCGTTCAAATCATTGGCCGCCCAGGAGCACGTACACCAGCAGCGCGACCGTCCCCAGGGCCGCGCCTTTCATAAGATCGGCCACCAGCGCATCCCACGGGAACGGCCCGACCGGGACAAGCTTCTTCCGCAAGACTGCCTTGCGAAACCACCGAAAGACCCACTTATCAGCTTCACCCCACATGGCCGCTCCCTTCGCTCAGCCAGATCCTACACTGACCGGGCTGCTCGGTCGGTTGGGATTGGGCAGATTTTGGGATGGGTCCCTCACGCAATGGGCGTCTTCATCCAGCCGGCGGTGTTGTGAAAGTCGGCGATCACGCCGCCGGCCGGGTTGAGCACCTCGCAGGCGGCGCGCTCCTCGGCGCTGAGCGTCCATTCGAGCACTGGCAGCAGCTCTTCCAATTGCGCCAGGGTGCGCGGCCCGACGAGCGGGGCTGTGATGCCGGGCTGATCCTTGCACCAGAGCACGGCCAGCTGCCCGGGCGTCTTGCCGAATTGGCGGGCCACCTCGGCGAAGCGCCGGCCGGCGTCGATCCCGCGGGCCGTGACGCGCTGGGCGTAGATGCTGCCGGGCAAACGCGCCGCGCGCGAGTCTTCTGGATAGGGCTGGTCAGCCGGGTAGCGGCCGGCCAGGAGGCCCTGGGCCAGCGGTGCCCACGGCAGGAGCGCCAACTGATGCGCCTGCGCCAGCGGCACCAGCTCATTCTCGATGCGGCGGTCCAGCAGGTTGTAAGGCGGCTGTTCGCTGACGTAGCGCGCCAGGCCGAGCCGTTCGCTCACGGCCAGCGCCTCCATCACGCGCCAGGCTGGATGCGTGCTGCACCCGAGGTAGCGGACCTTGCCGGCGCGCACCAGGTCGGTCAGCGCGCCGAGCGTCTCATCCACCGGGATCTCCGGGCTTGGCCGGTGGACCTGGTACAGGTCGATGTAGTCGGTGCCCAGCCGGCGCAGCGACTCCTCGCAGGCGCGCAGCAGATGCCGACGGGAGTTACCGGAGTCATTCGGGCCGGGGCCGGTGGGGAAGTGGAACTTGGTCGCCAGGAAGACCTGGTCGCGCCGGTCGGCCAGCGCCCGGCCCACCACGCGTTCGCTTTCGCCGGCGTGGTAGGAGTTGGAGGTGTCGACGAGGTTGATCCCGGCCGCCAGCGCCGCGTGGATCAGGCGCTGGGCCTCGGCTTCAGCGGTGGGTCCGCCCAGGTTCAGGGTGCCCAGACCGAGCGGCGCCAGCCGAACGCCGGTGCGGCCGAAGAGGCGGTAGTCCATGAGGCCTCCGGTAGCGGGCCGGCCGGCGCACAAAAAAGAGACGCACCACCGTGCGTCTCCCCGCGCGTTTGGCCGAGCGGCTCAGTGCGCGGCGACCGGCAGATCGAAGTAGAAGGTGCTGCCCTGGCCGGCGTCGCTCTCCAGGTAAACCTGGGTGGCATGCGCGGCGAGCAGCTTGCGGACGAGCGCCAGGCCGAGGCCCATGCCGCCGGCGCGGCGCGTGGTGGAACCATCCGACTGGTAGAACAGGGTGAAGATGCGGTCGCGCTCATCGGGCGGGATGCCCGGCCCCTCATCGCGCACGGCGAGGCGGACCGCGTCGCCCCGGCGTTCGGCCAGCACCTGCACCAGCCCGTCCTTGGGGCTGAACTTGACGGCGTTGTCCAGCAGGTGACGCAGGACGCGTGTCAGCGCGGCGGCGTCGGCGCGCACCGGCGGCAGCTCCGGCGGCACGGCCAGGCGCACGGTGATATTGCGGCGCTGGGCGCGCGGCAGCAGCGTCTGGACGGCGCTCTGGCAGACTTCGGAGACGGGCACCGGTTCCAGGTCCAGGGGGCGCCCGTGCACCTCATTGAAGTCAATGATGTCCTCGACCACGCGCTCCAGCTGCTCGGCGGCTTCCTCCGCCACGCGCAGGCCGCGGCGCTGCTCCGGGCTGAGCTCGCCCAGCGCCCCATCGGCCAGCAGCGTCACCGTGCCCTTCACGTGCAACAGCGGCGTGCGCAGCTCGTGCGAGACGTTGGCGATGAACTCAGATTTGAGCCGGTCCAGCTCGCGCAGCTCGCGCAGCGCTTTCTGCAGTTCGGCCGTGCGCTCGGTGACGCGCTCTTCCAGGGCGTGGTTGGCGGCGCGCAGCTGGTCGTACAGGCGCTTGATGCGCGCCAGCGACTTGACACGCGTGATAAGCTCGATGCTGTCGAACGGCTTGGAGATGAACTCGTCGGCGCCGGCCTCCGCGCCGCGCGTCCGTTCGCGCACGCCGCGCAGCGCCGTGATCAGCGCCACCGGCGTGTAGAGCGTGGCCGGATCGGCCTTGAGGCGCCGGCAGACCTCGAAGCCGTCCAGGTGCGGCATGACGACGTCGAGCAGGATCACGTCCGGGGCTTCGGCATGGGCCTTCTCGAGGGCCTCCTCGCCGTCCTCGGCGGTGACGATGTGGAAACCCTGTGTCCCCAGGATGTGGGCTAAGACTTCCAGGTTGCGCGGCTCGTCGTCCACGATCAGCACGACGCCCGCCGTTTCGGTGGGGGTGGTGGGCGAAGGGGTCGCCTCCAGGACGGAGCGCATTTCTTCGGGCATAGCGTCAATGTTACCCAGGCTGGTGACGCTGCCCAGAGCCGCGGGGTTACGAACTGGTTTGCCCCCCGGGCGGGCCGCAAGGACTTTGTTTAGCGGCCGATTCGGGTGTTTTCCCGGGTTTGGCCCGTGTGGTATAGTTTTTCGTCGCATTGAGCGAGGAGGAGATCATCCGTGCTTGCCGCCGAACCCATTTTCAATATGCCCGTGTCCGTACTGAGCGGCGTGAGCCTACCCAAGCGCATCAGCCGCCTGGCGGACCTGGCCTACAACCTGTGGTGGACCTGGAACCCGGATTCCACCGAGCTGTTCGAGGCCATCGACCGGCAGCTGTGGGATGAGTGCGTGCACAACCCCATCAAATTCCTGCGCCGCGTCAAGCGCAAGGCCCTCAACGGCGCGCTGCAGGACCCGCACTTTCTGGAGTTGTACGACCGCGTCACGGGCGCCTTTGACACCTACATGCGCGAAGAGACCTGGTGGGTGCGCAACCACGGCGACCGGGCCGGCTTCACCATCGCTTACTTCTCCACCGAGTTCGGCCTGCACGAGTGCTTCCCGACCTACGCCGGCGGTCTGGGCGTGCTCTCCGGCGACCATGCCAAGGAGGCGTCTGACCTGGGCCTGCCGTTTGTGGGCGTCGGCTTCCTCTACAACCAGGGTTACTTCTCCCAGCGCATCACCGAGGATGGCTGGCAGGAGGCCGGCTACAGCCGCTACTCCTTCGACGACGTGCCCGTCATCCCCCTGCTCGACCAGGACGAGAAGCCGGTCATGATCACCGTGGACCTGCCCGGCCGCGTGCTGCACGCCCGGCTGTGGAAGATCCAGGTGGGCCGCATCCCGCTGGTGCTGCTGGACAGCGACGTGCCCCAGAACGCGCCGGCCGACCGCGACCTGACCGCGCGCGTGTATGGCGGCGACCTAGACACGCGCGTCTCGCAGGAGATCGTGCTGGGCATCGGCGGCGTGCGGGCGCTGCGCGCGCTCGGGCTGCAGCCCAACGTCTGGCACATGAACGAGGGCCACTCGGCCTTCAGCGCCCTGGAGCGCATCCGTGAACTGGTGACCGCCGGGCAGAGCTTCGACAACGCCCTGGCCACGGTGCGCGCCGCCACGGTCTTCACCACCCACACGCCCGTGCCGGCCGGCAACGAGGAGTTCCCGGACTGGCTCATCGATCGCTATTTCCACAATTACTGGGGCCAGCTGGGCATCGACCGCGAGCGCTTCATGGACCTGGCCCGGCACCAGCAATCCTGGGGCCCGACCTTCGGCATGTCGATCCTGGCCATCCGCGTGTCCAACAAACGCAACGGCGTGAGCGAACTGCACGGCCAGGTCAGCCGGCAGATGTGGCAATTCCTGTTTCCAGACACGCCCGAGGAGCGCGTGCCGATCAGCGCCATCACCAATGGCGTGCACACCGGCACCTGGCTGGCCCGCCGCATGCGGCTGCTGTACGACCGCTATCTGGGCGCCGACTGGATCGAGAACCTGGATGACCCGGAGACCTGGCAGGCCCTGCTGGCGGCGCCCGACGAAGAAGTCCGCGTCGCGCGCCTGCACCTCAAGCGGAAGCTGGTGGCGTTCGTGCGCGACCGCGCCCGCGCCCAGTGGGTGGCGCTCGGCCGGCACCCCGTCCAGATCGTGGCGGCCGGCAGCCTGCTGGACCCGTACAAGCTCACCATCGGCTTCGCGCGCCGCTTCGCCACTTACAAGCGCGGCTCCATGATCATGCGCGACCTGGACCGGCTGCTGCGCCTGGTCACCAACCCGCAGTACCCGGTGCAGATCATCTTCGCCGGCAAAGCCCACCCCATGGACGAGCCGGGCAAGAAGATCATCCAGGAGGTCTACCGCCAGCTCAAGCGCGCCGAGTTTGCCGGCCGCATCGCGTTCCTGGAGGACTACGACATCAACCTGGCCCGCTACCTGGTGCAGGGCGTGGACGTGTGGATGAACAACCCGCGCCGGCCGCTGGAAGCCTCCGGCACCTCCGGCATGAAGGCCGCCCTGAACGGCGTCATCAACTTCTCGGTCCTGGACGGCTGGTGGCAGGAGGGCTACAACGGCGAGAACGGCTGGGCCATCGGCGACGAGACCGTGCTGGACGATCACAACGCCCAGGACGCCCGCGACGCCGCCAGCCTGTACGACGTCCTGGAGAACCAGATCGTGCCACTGTACTACCAGGACAGCGGCGTCACCATGTCGGCCGGCTGGGTGCGCAAGATCAAGGAGTGCATCACCACGCTGGCGCCGCAGTTCAGCACGCGGCGCATGGTCCGGCAGTACGTCGAGGAGATGTACCTGGCCGAGGCGGCGGCCGGCGGCAACAGCCGCGCGTAACCGATACACCTTTCCGGCGGGCGGTCCTGGGACCGCCCGCTTTTGTCTCCGGCCGCGGGCGCCGACCAAGGCCGGGAGGAGGCACCGATGTCGGAAGCCGTGTTGGGCGGCCTATTCGTGTTTGCGATGCGCGTCACCGATATGTCGCTGGACACGCTGCGCCTGCTGTTCATGATGCGCGGGCGCAAGCTCTACGCGGGCCTGATCGGCGCCATCCAGGCGGCGGTGTTCATCCTGGCAGTGAGCGCGGTGCTGCGCGGCCCGCTCAATGCCTGGACGGTCACCGGCTACGCGTTGGGGTTCGGCACCGGCGTGATCCTGGGGATGCTGGCCGAAGAGCGCCTGGCCATCGGCTACGGCATCTTCCGCGTGTACTCGCCGGCGCGCGGCTTGGCCGTGGCTAAGGCCCTGCGCGAGGCCGGCCACGCGGCCACCGAATTCACGGCCCAGGGCAAGGAGGGCGCGGTCACCGTGGTCAACGCCATCGTGGCGCGCAAGGACATCCCCAAGGTGCGGCTGATCATCGAGAAGGTGGACCCTGGCGCCTTCGTCACCCTGGACGAGGCGCGGCCCCTGCAGCACGGCTACTTCCGGCATTGACCGGTGCTAAAAAGGGTACGCCCCGTTGTCGCGGGGCGTGCTCAGCCAGCCTGGACGAGCCCGGCCGTCAGCGATGATCGCCGCTCACGCTCATGATGCCGTCGCCGCTGATGCTCAAAACATGGTTGACGGCCACCGCCACCGGCCGGTCGGCAGTCACCACCACCGACCCCTCGGCCGCGCCGACCCCGTTCGCGACATAGATGGCGCGGGCCCCCAGTGGTTGAGTCACCGAGCCGAAGACATTGTCGTCCATGTCATAGAAGGTCAGCGTCACAGTGGCGCTTTGACCCGTGCTGTTTTGCACCCCCAGGCCGCTGGTCCAGGTCCCGGGCTGGTTTTTCCAGAGCGGGACGTAGACCACCTGGCCCGGGGCCGCGATCCCCTCGTAGTCTGAGAGCAAAGCCGTTCCCGGTTTCTGCTGGTTGATCGTCGCCGCCACCGGCAGGCTGCCGCCGCTGAAGACCCCCGAGGGCGTCGGGGAGCAGGCCCCGCCGGGGTTGGCGAACACCCGCGCCGCCCGAGAAGGGGTGTTGGTGTAAGACTGGTGACACTTCGAGTTCGCGCTGCAACCGCGTTGCGGACAGGATGCGCGGCTCCTTCGGCCGCTCACCTGTGCCCGGTGCCAGGGGCGCAGCCACTGGTGCGGGCAGGGTGCCTGAGCAAGCCACCGTCGGCGGAGGCAACTGGGGAGATGGGCGTTTTGACGAACCCCGCGCGGGCGGGTATAATCCAGCGGCTAATTTCGGCGGCCAATGCGCTGCTGTGCAAGGAGATATCGGTGAGCGACGTTCAAGCCCCTGTAACTGGCGAGGCGGCCCCGGCCCCCACCCGCCTCGATGAGATCCGCCCCAAGATGCGCCTGACCGGGACCGTGAAGAAGATCGAGTTGTTCGGCGCCTTTATAGACGTCGGCGTGGGCCGCGACGGCCTGGTGCACATCTCGGCCCTGCGGCCCGAGCGTGTCAACAACGTCGCCGACGTGGTCAAGGAAGGCGAGGCCGTCACCGTCTGGGTGAAGAAGGTCGACGCCTCCAACGGGCGCTTGGATCTGACCATGATCGAGCCGCTGGCCGTGGACTGGAGCGAGCTGCGCTCCGGCCAGGTGTACACCGGCAAGGTGACCAAGACCGAGAAGTTTGGCGCCTTCGTCGACATCGGCGCGGAGCGGCCCGGCCTGGTGCACATCAGCGAGATGGCCACCTACCGCGTCGAGGACGTGAGCGAAGTGGTCAAGCCCGGCCACGAAGTCAAGGTCAAGGTGCTGGGCGTGGACTCGCGCAAGAAGCAGATCAAGCTCAGCATCAAGGCGGTCGAGATGGCTGAGATGGCCCAAGAGGACGACGAGGTCGAGGACGTCGGCGAGGAGCTGACGGCCATGCAGCTAGCCTTCCGCCGCGCGCAGCAGCAGAAGGCGGCCGACCGCGCCCAGGCGCGCCACGGCGCTTCCAAGTCTAATCGCCAGATCCAGGAAGACCTGCTCCAGCGCACGCTGGCCAACAAGCGCAAGTAGCGCCGCCGCCCACCGAGGCAAAAGAAAAGCGGACCCAACGGTCCGCTTTTTGCTTTCGGGGTGGCGGGAGGTCTGGGCTGAGCCGGCCGTTCAGAAGCGTTCGCCCTCGTCCTCGTCGTCCCAGGTGTCCTCTTCCTCATCCTCCTCGTACAGGTCCTCTTCCTCCTCCAGCTCGTCCTCGAAGTCCTCCTCGTCCCACTCTTCTTCAGCGGGCTCGGCCTCTTCATCACGCTGGAACGTCAGACAGCCGCCGTCCGGTTCAAGTTCCACGGCAGCGGCGCCGCAATAGCCCTCCTCGAGGAAAACGCAATCCTCATAGTGGCAGCGGATTCTCGGCATGAACAATCTCCTTCAGAGATGGGAAATGCGCGTCAAACCGGCGCTCGGCCGGCCGAAAATGGCTTGTTTTTCACAAGAATAGCCCGCCCGCCCCCGGGCCGTATGTAAGATAAGCTGTTTGGGAGTCTCCTGTCAATAGTTGAAAATCAGCCGGCGTTCTGCGCCTGGCTGAGCGACAGCGGCATTGTGCGGCGGCGGGGACAGGGCGGTCCGACGGTCCGCCGGAGGCGGGGACGAGGCGGTTAGAAGGCGTCCAGAAGCCAGACGGGCAGGCTGGCGCCGGCCGGCACTTCCGTGACGCCGGCCGGGACGATCAGCAGCCCGTCGGCCTTGACCAGCGAAGAGATGATGTTGGAGCCTTGCTGGCCGGTGCTGTGCGCGACGTAGCCGTCGCCAGCCGGGGCGCGCTCGAGGCGGACGCGCAGATAGGTCTCGCGGCCGTCGGAGGCGACGGGCTCGGCCAGACGGGCCGCGACGGTCAGCCGCTCGCCGCTGCGGTGGCCGGCCAGTTTCAACAGGACCGGGCGCACGAACACTTCCAGGCCGACCAGCGCCGACACTGGGTTGCCGGGCAGGCCCAGGAACGGCACCGCGTGCCCGCCATCGCCGCGCACCTGGCCGAAGGCCAGCGGCTTGCCGGGCCGCATCTTCACGCGCCAGAACGTCAGGGACCCGTCCGTCTCGATCGCGCTCTTGACCACGTCGTAGGCGCCCACCGAGACGCCGGCCGACGAGATGATCAGATCGGCGCCCGCGGCCACGGCCTGGCGCAGTTTGGCCCGCACTTCGTCCAGGCGGTCAGCGGCGATGCCCAGGCGCACGACGTCGCCGCCGTACTGCGCGATGGCGGCCGCCAGCGAGTAGCCGTTGGAGTCGCGGATCTGGCCGGGGCCGGGCGTTTGCTCCACGGGCACCAGCTCGTCGCCGGTGGAGAGCAGCGCAACGCGCGGCCGGCGGTGGACGGCGACGTGCGCGTGCCCGAGCGCGGCCAAGATCCCGATGGCGGCCGGGCGCAGCAGCGTGCCGGCCGGCAGCACCAGCTGACCGGCCCGCACATCCTGGCCGGCCGGGCGGACGTTGTCGCCCAGGGCCGGCGCCTTGAAAACGCGCACCTGCGCCGGGAGGGCCGCCATTTCGGCGTGGCGCTCGCCGCCGCGCGGGTCATCGGTGTCCTCCACCGGCACCACCGCCTCGGCGCCGGCCGGCACCGGCGCGCCGGTCATGATGCGCAGGGCCGTGCCGGCCGCCAGCACGGCGCCCATGGACGCGCCGGCGGGAATGTCGCCGGCCACCGGCAGGCTGACGGGATCAGCCGCCGTCGCCGCCGCCACGTCGGCGACCCGGACCGCGTAGCCGTCCATCGACGAGTTGGCGAAGGGCGGCAGGTTCTCGGCCGCGGGCACGTCTTCGGCCAGCACGCGCCCGGCCGCCTCCGCCAGCGTCACGCGTTCGGCCGCCAGCGGCGTGAAATGTTCAAGGATGCGCGCGCGCGCTTCGGCGACAGTGAGCATAGGCCCTCGGCGTGAACTGCGTCCGGATCAACCGGCCTTGGGGCGGTAGGCTTCGATGACGTTGGGGAGCTGTTCGATGCGCGTGAGCACGCGCGGCAAGACGGCGATGTCCGCGATCTCCATGGTCAACTCGATGGTGGCGATGTTGCCCTTGATCTGAGTCGCGAACGACGACATGTTCAGGCGTTCGTTGGTGAGGACGCCGGAGATATCCTGGACCAGGCCGGGCCGGTCATAGGCCGTGATGCGCACCGGCACCGGGTAGGTGTGCTGGGCCTGGCCCCACGAGACCTTGAGCATGCGCTCGGGCTCCCGATGCTTGAGCACGTTGGGGCAGTCCTGGCGGTGGATGGTGACGCCGCGGCCGCGCGTGACGAACCCGGCGATCGGGTCGCCCGGCGCCGGCGTGCAGCAGGCCGCCAGCCGCGTGAGCATGCCGTGGGTGCCCAGCACCGTGATCTCGTCCGCGCCGGTCTGGCGCCGCGCCGCCGGGATGGCGCTCGGCAGGTCCGGCAGCGGGTCCGGCCGGTTGCGCTCGCGCTCCTTCTCCTGGGCCAGGACCACTTCGGCGATATGGCGGCCGTGGACGTCGCCGGTGCCCAGGGCGTAGAACAGCTCATCCGGCTTGCTGAACTCCAGCCGGCGCGCCAGCACCTCCAGGCTGAAGTCCGAGGCGCCCAGGCGCTTGAGCTCCTTCTCCACCAGCAGCCGCCCCTGCACCACGATCTTCTCGCGTTCCTGGCGCCGGAAGTAGAGCTTGATCTTCTGGATCGCGCTCTGGCTCTTCACCAGGTTGAGGTCCGGGTTCAGCCAATCGCGCGACGGCCCGCCCTGCTTGGCGGTCAGGATCTCCACCTGGTCGCCGGTCTTCAGCCGGTAATCCAGGCTGATCAGCTTGCCGTTGACGCGCGCGCCGCGGCAGCGGTGGCCGACCGAGGTGTGGACGTGATAGGCGAAGTCGATGGGCGTGCAGCCGGCCGGCAGGTCGATGATGTCGCCGCGCGGCGTGAAGCAGTAGACGCGCTCCTGGAAGACGTCGCGCTTCATCGCGTCGACGAACTCGGCCGCGTCGGACACATCCTGGCGCCACTCCATCATCTTGCGCAGCCACTGGATGTGCTTCTCGTAGGCCTCGTCGCGCTTGGAGCCCTCTTTGTAGCGCCAGTGCGCGGCGATGCCGAACTCAGCCTGCTCGTGCATGTCCGGCGTGCGGATCTGCACCTCCAGCGGCCGGCCGTCGGCGTAGAGCACGCTGGTGTGCAGCGACTGATAGAGGTTGTCCTTGGGGGTGGCGATGTAGTCGTCGAACTGGCCCGGGATCGGCTTCCACAGATTGTGGATGACGCCCAGGGTGTGGTAACAGGTAGGCTTGTCCTTAACGATGACGCGCACGGCGCGGACGTCGTAGACTTCGGCGAAGCTGACGGCCTTGCGCTGCATCTTCTTGTAGATCGAGTAGATGTGCTTGGGCCGGCCGCTGACCTCGCCTTCGATGCCGTCCTGTTTGAGGGCCGTCTTGACCTCGTCCAGGATACGGTCCATCATCTTCTCGCGCTCGGGCTCGTGCTCGGCGATCTGGAGCGCCAGCTCGCGGTAGGCTTCCGGCTCCGAGTAGCGGAAGGACAGATCCTCCAGCTCGGACTTGAGACGCCAGATGCCCAGACGGTTGGCCAGCGGCGCGAAGATCTCGAGCGTCTCGCGCGCGATGCGCTGGCGCTTCTCCGGCGGCTTGAAACCGAGGGTGCGCATGTTGTGCAGCCGGTCGGCCAGCTTCACCAACACGACGCGGATATCTTCGTTCATGGCCAGGAACGTCTTGCGCAGGCTCTCGACGTTCCGGTCGATCGGCTGGTTGCCGTCTTTGGAGACGCGCGGCAGCGTGGCCAGCTTGGTGACGCCGTCCACCAGCTTGGCCACCTCGGGGCCAAAGGCGGCCTCGATCTGTTCCAGCGTCAGCGGGGTGTCTTCGACTGTGTCGTGCAGCAGCCCGGCCAGGATCACGGGGGTGGGCATGCGCAGCTCGGCCAGGATCTGGGCCACCGCCAGGCAGTGCTGGACGTACGGCTCCCCCGAAGCCCGGAACTGCCCGGCATGGGCTTTTTCCGCGACGGCGTACGCTCTCTCGATCAGGGTCCGCTCGCCACCCGCGAGCGATCCCGGCAGCTTCTGCAGCACATCTTGCACGGTAAGCATCGTGAAGAAGAGTATAACGGCGCGGTATCCCGGCGGCAAGGGAGGCGTCGGTCCGGGGGTCGGGCGCGGACTGCGCGCGGCCCGGTAGCGACCACCCTGCAGCTGTGCTACACTCCCGGACGTGCGCGTCCTGTTTGGAAAAGGGCTGTGGCTGCAGCGCCTGAGCGCCTGTGAGCAGGGCGACCTCGCCGTCATCGTGGCGCGCGCGGCTGCGGCCGGCCTCTCCCACGTCATCGTTAAGGTCGCCGACGGCGCCGACCTCGTCAATGCGGCCGACGCGGCCGACGCGGCCGAACCAGCCGACCCGGCGCTGGCCCTCACCGAGCGCCTGACGCAGGCCGGGATCGACGTCTGGGGCTGGCAGAGCCTGTACGGCGACCGGCCCGCTTTCAAGGGCGGCTTTGTCGACGCCTACCACCAGCACGAAGCCCAGACCGCCGCCGACCGCGTCCAGGTGCTGCGCGCCGCCGGCCTGCGCGGCCTGGTGTTGGAAGCACGCGGCGAGTACGAGCGTATCCCCGAACGCGCCCGCAAGGCGGCCGAGTTCATGCGCCAGCTGCGCGCCCGCTGGCCGGACCTGCCGCTGGCGCTCTCCTCTTGGCGCGCGCCGGCCGCCCACCCCCGTTTCCCCTGGGCCGAGTTCCGCCAAAGCTGCGATCTGGACCTGCCCCAAGTATTCTGGACCGGCCAGCACGGCGTGGCGACGCGGTCGCTGGAGGCCGCCCTCCGGCAATTCACGGCCCTGGAGCCAGCGCGCCCCCTGGCCGCCGCCGGGCCGGGCTTCTTCGAAGCCAACTGGCGCCCCGCCCCCAGCGACCTGGCCGAGTTCGTCGAGACCGCCGCGCGCCTGGGCCTGAGCGCCGTCAACCTGTGGCTGTGGGACCAACTCGGCCTGAGCGGCGCGGAGCCGGACAACCCCGCCCACCTCGACTTTCGCCCGCATTGGGACGCCTTCGCCGCCGCCGCCTGGCCGGGCGCTCCAGCGCGCCAGCCGGTGGCTGACCACGAGCTGGAGGCGCCAGCCGCGGCCCAGTCGCCGGCCGCGGTCCTGAGTTCAGCGCCACCCGGGCCCTCGCCCGACATCGCCTTCGAAGCTGAGACCGGCCTGGCCGAGGCCGGTTCTGGTCCTGCGCCCGATTTCGCCCTGACCGAAGATTGGGCCGAGGCCCTCCCCGCAGCGCTGACCGGCGAGGCCCTCGGCTCCGGGCCCGAGGCGAGTTTCGACCTCCCCGCGGATTGGGCGGAGGCGCCGATCGCCGATGAGCTTCCGGAGGCCCTGGCCGCCGCCCTGGCTGAGACGCTGGCAGAGACATCCACGCCCGAAAACGAGCTGCCGGAAGTGATCGACAGCGCGACCCTGGACGATCTGGAAACGCCGGCTCACGAGTTGTGGGCTGAGTTGGTGGGTCCGGAGGTTGAAGTGCCCGCCCACCTGGCGGAGGCCGCGGCGGAGGAGCCGGATCTCGGCGCTTCCGAAGCCCTGGAGCCGGCCGTGGCGGACGCCCTGGCGGACTATCTGGAAGCCGCCGATGACGCGCCGGCCGCCCCGCTCCAGGCCGTGCCCGACCTGCCGGAGTTCGAAGCGCCGCCGTGGCTGCGTCCGCCGCTCGAAGCCGCCGAGGCGGAAACGCTGGAGACGCCAGCTCCGGCCATCGAAGAAACTGGGACGTTGTGGGCGGCCGCCCTCGCCCAGATCGACTCGCGCGAGGACGCTGAGCTGCCGGAATGGCTGCGCGAACACGCCGGAGCGGTTGAAGACGCCGAAGCCGAGGCGCCCACAGCCTGGCCTGAGCCGGAGCCGGCCGACGACGAACTGCCGGAATGGCTGCAGATCCCCGAAGACCAGCCGCTCCCGCCGCCGCCGGCGCCGGCCCCGCGCATCTTCGTGACGACAGCGCCGGCCAGCACGGCGCCGCCGGCCAACGTGGTCGCCTTCTTCAAGGCGCTGCGCCAGAGTCAGTTGGAGGCGGCCTTGGCCCGCTACGCGCCGGGCTTCGCGCATGTCACGGCCGAGCGCGTCACGCACCAGACCGCCGAAGTGCGCGCCTTCTACGCCGCGCTGCTGACCGAGGGGCGCGCGGCCGGCCTGGCCGTGCAGGCCAGCCGCGGCACCCCGCCGCTCGTCCATGTGCGCTGGCTGCTGCCAGCCGGTGACGACGCCTGGCGCTGCTTTGAGGATGAGTTTCATCTTAACCGTGCCGGCAAAATCGTGTATCATCGCACCGTAGCGGTTCCGTAGCGCCTGAAGCGCCGCCGGTCGCCGCGCAATTCCGGATCCCACTCATAGCCCAATTGAACCGGCCAGCCTCCAGCGTACACGCGCTAGCGCACTTGAGCGCGCCTGACCAGGCCGGTCCCACCGCCCACATTTGGCCCAACCCGGAGGGGCATCTATGAATGTCTGGTTGGCTTTCCTTATCGGCTTGCTGGCTGGCTGGCTGATCGAGTGGATCATCGATTGGATCTACTGGCGCCGCTCGCTGCGCAGCCTGCGTGACCGTTACCTGGCCTCCGAGGCCGAGAAGGGCCGGCTGCAGGCCCAACTGGGCGAGGCGCAGGAGAGCCGCGTAGCTATCGAGCGCGAGGCCGTGGACTTGCGCGCGCAGTTGGCGCAGTGGGAGGGCGAGCTGACTGGGGCGCGCGCCGAGTTGGCCAAGTGCGAGCAGGCCCGCCTGGCGGCGGACCGCAGCCTGGAAGAGGCGCGCCAGGCCCAGGCCGGCCTGACCGCCGAGATGGGCCGGCTGCGCGGTGAGCTGCACAGCCAGATCGCCGCAGCCGAGGGCCAGGCCCAGCGCGCCCAGGCCGAGTTGGCCGTCTATCGGCAGAGCGCCGGGGCCGACCTGGCCGCCGCCGCCCAGCGCGCCGAGGCCGCCGAAGCCGAACTCGCCGCCTTGCGCGCTCAACTGGACGCGCGCAGTGCCGGGC
>CALFZO010000139.1 GCA_937952305.1 uncultured Anaerolineales bacterium
CCGGGGAAGGTCCCGGGACGGGCGCGGCCGTGAGTGCGCGGGGTGGGCCGGAGCTTCTCAGGCCGGGACGGGCGCGGCGGCCGGGGCGGGCTGGCGGATCAGGTCGGCGGCGGCGCGGGCGTGGCGCGTCACCGATTCACCATTGGTCAGCGCCGGGTAGATCTGGGCCGTAGTCGCCAGGATCAGGCCCGGGATCGGCGTCTGCATCGGCGGGATCAGGTCGGTCTCATTGAGGCCGTGCAGCGGCTCGACGAACTTCTCACGGTGCACCAGGAAATAGCGCACGTGCTCGCGTTTGAAGGTCGGCAGCATGGCCTCCAGGTTGGAGAGCCAGATCTCGCGGATCTCGTCGTCGCTCTTGGTCTGCCACTCACTGCCCGGCTGGGTGTACTTGGGCAGATAGACCAGGTGATGCCCGCCGACGTCGGCCGGGTTGATGTAGCTGGTGGTCTCGATCAGGCCCGTGAACGGATAGCGGTCGTCGGTGATGTTGACGGTCCAGTAGCCGGTCAGCGGCCGGTCCAGCACCATCAGCGGGCAGACGATGCCCAGGTACTGGGTCTTGTCCAGGAAGGCTTTGTATTCGGCCGGCGCGTTCGGGATCAGGCGCTGGAAGATCGAGGTCTGCACGGTGGCGGCCACCGCGTCGAAGCGGCGCACCTCGCCGCCCAGCCGCAGCCCCACGGCGCGGCCGCCCTCCAGCACGATCTCCTGGACCGGCGTGCGCAGGTGGATCTGGCCGCCGCTCTGCTCGATGCGCGCCGCCATCGCCTTGAGCAGGGTGGCGTACCCGCCCAGCAGGTAGCCGGCCATCTCCTTCTGGCTGGCGCCGCCGCGCGTCGACTTCATGCGCACCAGGCGCGACCAGATGTAGGTGGCGGGCGTGTTCTCAAAGCCGCCGTCGAACTTAGCCTTGAGCATCGGCCGCCAGATGTTCTGGAAGGTGGTGCGGCCGCTTAGGCCCAGCAGCCACTTCTCCACGCTGATACTCTCCAGCGATTTCCAATCGCTTACCAACTGGGCGTACAGCACCGTCAGGCCCAGGCGGAAGCGGTCGATCCAGCCCAGCGGCGGGAAGCGCAGGAACTCGACGATGTTGTTCATCGAGTGCAGGCGGCCCTGGTAGTAGAACGCCATCTTGGTCTCGTTGAAGCGCAGCTGGTCGGTGAGGCCGAGCTCGGCGCACAGCTCGGCCAGGTGCCGGTCGCTGGACAAGATGGCGTGATAGAAGCGGTCCACGGCCGTGCCGTCCGCCAGGTGCAGCGGACCGGCCAGGCCGCCCAGGGTCGGCGAAGCCTCGAAGATCTCCACCGCCACGCCGTCCCGGGCCAGGAAGTAGCCCAGCGTGACCCCCATGATCCCACCGCCCAAAATTGCCACGGTTTTATTTGTCATTGCAGTTCCTGCCAGGAAAAACCCGCCGGCGCGCCGGCGGCTGTGCCTTGGTGCCCCAAGGCCCTCAATGGCGCGCGGCGCCGAACCGCAGCGGCTCGGAAGCCAGAATCCGCGCGATCTGTTCGCCGGCCGTGCCATCGCCGAAGATCGGCGGCTGTTCAGCCGGCGGCGTGAAGGTGCGCCACAGGTGGACGATGTGCTCCGGGTCGTTGCCGGTCAGCACGTTCCAGCCGGCCTCCACCGTCTCGGTCCACTCGGTCTCGTCGCGCAGGGTCAGGCACGGCCGCCCGAGGAAGTAGGCCTCGCGCTGCACGCCGCCGGAGTCCGTGGCGATGACCCGCGCGCCGGCTTCCAGGGTGAGCATGTCAAAGTAACCGACCGGTTCGATGACGCGCACGTGCGGCTGGAACTTCGCCCCCAGGCGCTCCAACGCCGAGCGCGTGCGCGGATGGGCCGGGAAGAGCACGGTCTCCGGCGCCTGGTTGAGCGCCGCCACCAGGTTGGCCAGCCGGGCCGGGTCGTCGGTGTTGGCGGCGCGGTGGATGGTGGCCAGCGCGTACGCGCCGGGCTGCACGCTCAGCCGCGCCAGGCTGTCCGACTTGCGCTGGGCGATGGCCAGGTTGTGGCGGAGCGCGTCCAGCATCACGTCGCCGGTCCAGTAGACACGGGCGCGGATGCCCTCGGCCGCCAGCCGGGCCACGGCCGACCGGCTGGCGCAGAAGTACAGGTCCGCCAGCACGTCGGCCACCAGCCGGTTGATCTCCTCCGGCATGCGCCGGTCATAGCTGCGCTCGCCGGCCTCGATGTGGGCGGCCGGGATGTGCAGCTTGACGGCCGCCAGCGCGCCGCCCAGGGTGGAGTTGGTGTCGCCGCGCACGATCACCAGGTCCGGCCGCTCCTGGGTCAGGAGCGCCTCCATCCGGATCAGGATTTCGGCGGTCTGGTGGGCGTGCGAGCCGGAACCCACCTCCAGGTTGTAATCCGGCGTCGGGATGCCCAGCTCGTCGAAAAACGTCTGGGACATCCGGTAGTCGTAGTGCTGGCCGGTGTGGACTAGGATTTCTTGGTGGCCGGCCGCCCGCAGGGCGCGGCTGACCGGCGCCGACTGAATGAACTCCGGCCGCGCGCCGACGATGGAGACGATTTTCATGATAGGACGAAAGACGAAGGACGAAGGACGGAAGACAGTGGTCGGGACGGCCTCGGTCCACCGTCTTCCGTCAGGAACTTCAGGTGCGCGAGATGATAAAGACGCCGACCCAGACCACGACCATGCCGGCGAAACGGGTCAGGGTGATATTCTCGCCGAAGAGGAGCCAGGAGGCCAGCACCATGGCGGCGTAGCTCAGGCCCGTGAACGGGTAGGCGAAGCTCAGGTCCACCCGGGACAGGGCGGCCAGCCAGAAGACGGTGCCGCACACGTAGATAAACAACCCAATGACCACGTACGGGTTGGTGGCGATGCGCCACAGGATGCCAAACAACTGGTCGACGCTCAGGGTGAGCGGCCCCATGCTGGACATGCCCTTTTTGAGCAGGATCTGGCCGACCGCGCCGGCGACGACGCTGATGAGGATATACACGATAGCGACATTGTTCATCGCGGCTAGTCCTTTCTTGGGCTTGGTCTCGATCAGCGTGTCCATTCCAGCTTACCTTCCACTTGTTTCGGCCGGACGAGCGGCGCCACGCGCAGCCGGTGCAGCACCACCCGCCACTGGAATTGCAGGTGCGCGCGGATCGTGCGCACGATCTTGGCCTTGGACGAGCCGAACACGCGCGCGTGCAGGACCGCCGGGAACTCGGCCACGCGGTAGCCCAGCAGCATGGCCTTGACCATCAGCTCTGTGCCGCCCAGGAAGCCGTCGGCCCCGAAGCTGACCGCCTCGATCACGCGGCGGCGATAGGCGCGGAAGAGCGCCGTATAGGTGTGGATGTTCCAGTTGACCAGCAGCCGGTACAACAGGGACGAGCCCTGGCTCAGCACCAGGCGGTAGCCCGGCACGTTCTCGACGCCGCCGCGCGGATGATACGGGGAGGCCGTGACGATATCCACTTCGGGCGTCAGCGCCTCCAGCAAGGCCGGGATGGTCGCGAACTTGTAGGTGCCGTCGGCGTCGGTGGTGACCACCACCTCACCGCGGGCGGCCGCCAGGCCGGTGCGGATGGCCGCGCCCAGGCCGCGGTTGACGCGGTGGCGCTCGAAGCGGAAGGTCACGCCCGGCGCGCGATTCTCGCCGAACGAGGTCGTCAGCGCCAGCCAGGTCTCGTCGGTGCTGCCGTCGTCCACGAAGATCACCTCAACCGGGCGGGCCGCGGCGAGCATGGTGACGACCGGCACCAGTTCCTGCACCAGGCTGGGGATGCTGTCAGCCTCGTTGCAGCACGGGATCACAATCGAAACGCTAGAACTCATTTCCGACTCCATCAGTAAATCTCGGGAACAACCGTGACGCAGAGGGGGCGCTTACCGCGCCAGCACCCGCTCGGGGGCGGCCGGCTGGGCCGGCAGCGCGGCCTGGGCGTCCACGACCACCAGCTGGCGCAGGATGTCCGCGCGGATCGTGTCCACCAGCCGCAGCGCCTGCAGACCGTCGCGCGCGGCCACGGACGAGGGGTGGCCTTCCAAGACACAGTCCACAAAATGCTGCAGCTCCAGGAAGAGCGATTCAAAGAACGGGATCTGGATCCGCTCGACGATGCTCTCCTGGCGGTACTTCACGCCGCGGTGGTTGTGGTTGAGGTACTCGCCGATGGTGTGGCGGTGCAGCAGGACGCTCTTGTTGAGCAGATCACACTCCACGTAAGACTGGCGCGCCGTCACGTCGATCGAGCGGATCTTGTTCTCGGTGACGCGCGAGGCCGTGACCGTGATCAACTGTCCGGTGGCAAAGCCAAGCTGGGCGACGGCGTGGTCGATGGTGCCGCTGAAGACGCTCAGCCCGTGGGCCGAGACCCAGGTCGGCTCCTGGCCCATCAGGTCCAGCACCAGGTTGGTGTCATGGATCATCAGGTCCAGCACCACGTCGACGTCGAAGTTGCTGCCCTCCGTCGGGCTCAGGCGCCGGAAATTGGCGGAGAGCACCTGCATGTTCTCGAGCACATTCTTGAGCTCGATGTAGGCCGTGTTGAAGCGCTCGATGTGCCCGACCTGCACCACCAGGCCGCTGGCCTCGGCGGCCAGCGCCAACTGCTCGGCCTGCGCCAGGGTCTGCGTGATCGGCTTCTCGATCAGGACATGCTTGCCCAGGGCCAGGCAGCGCATGGCCAGGTCGAAGTGCTGGGGCGTGGGCGTCACCAGGCTGACGGCGTCCACGTTCGCCAGCAGTTCGTCCACGTCCGCATAGAACGGCACGTCGTACTGCTGCGCCACCTGCCGCCCGTACTGGGCGTTGGCATCACACACGCCGGCCAACTGCGCGCGGCGCAAATTGGCATAGACGCGGCAGTGCCGCTGACCCATCCGCCCGACCCCGATCACGCCCACTTTGAGTGGCTGCATATCCATCCGCCTTTGGCTTACCCGGCCGAGTGGGCCGGTCCGATCGCAATTGCACTCACGATAACATCGGGAAATATGCCTGCCAACCCCACTTATGGGCTACCAACCATCCGGCAACACAGGCGGCGGGGAGGACCAACGACCTAGCCGCAGTCAGGGCAGCGCAGCCAGCCGCGTTGTCACGTCCGTGGCATAGCCGGCCAGATCGGGCCGACCCTGCGTGCCCCACCACCAGGCATACGTTTCCAGTTCGCCCGGCGCCTCCGCCAGGCCCGCCAGCAACGGCGCCGCCTGGTCAGCCTCGCCCAGCCAGGCGTACGCGTAGCCGAGGTTCTTCCGCACACCGCGATCACCCGGCGTCGCCTGGTAAGCGCGCTCCAACCACGTTACGGCCTCGGCGTAGTCGCCGGCGCTGAGCGCCAACAGCCCCAGGCGATGGTCGGCCACGGGCTGGGTGGGCTCCACTTGAGCCGCTCGCTCCAGCCACCAGCGGGCTTCGCCCAAGTCGGCCGGCGTTTGACCGCGCTCCGGCCAGTCCGCCAGTTCGGCGCGCGCCATCAGCACGGCCCCCACATCCGCATACAAGGCCGCCAGACCGGGCCGCCCCAGGAGGATGCCGGCCAAAACGACGGCGCCGGCCCCGGCCGCTGCCCAGCGGCGGGCGCTGGCGCGGCCCGGCGCCTGGCCGCCGGTCACGGCCGCGGCCATGCCGGCCCAGGCGAACAACAGCGGCGTCCCGGCGTTTTGATAGAGCGCGTCATCGAAGAAGCCGTCCAGGAGCACCACGCTGACGCTGACCAACGTCGCCCAGCGCAGCGCCTCCACATCCGCGTCGGCGGTCTTCGCCCGGGCCAAGCGCACCAAGGCGCCCAGCCCCAGGCCGGAGAGGGCCAGCCACCCGAGCAGGCCCTGCTCAAGGAGCACATCCAGGTACAGGTTGTGGCCGTAGGTGAACAGGGGCACCTGGATCACCATGGCGTAGCGCGAATACAAGCCCTCGAAGGCGCGCAGGCCGCCGCCCGTGAGGAGGAAGTCGGTGGCCAGGTGATAGGTGTTCACCACCAGGTCCACGCGCGCGGCGCCGCTGTCACTGCCCAGCACCCGGTGCGCCAGCCCCTCCCACCCGCCGGGCAGCCAGCCCACCAGGGCCACCGTCGCGGCCGCCCCCAACGCCAGGCCGGCGCCGAAGAGCCAGCGCCGCGGCCAAGACGCCGCGGCCGCCAACCAGCCGCACAGGCCCCAGACCGCCCACAAGCTCAGGCCGACCGCCAGCGCCAGCATGGCGCCGCGGGAACTGGCCAGCAGCTCGCCGGCCAGGATCACGGCCGCCAGGACACTCCAGGCCGCCGCCAGCGCCCAGCGGCGCGAGCGCCAGGCATTCAGGATCAGCGCCAGCGTATACGGCGCCAACATAGCCAGCACGCCGCCCGCCAAGTTGTGGTTCAGCGAGCCGGTCAGCGGCGGCCGCCAGGCCATCCAGGCCAGAGCCAGGCGATTCAGAACGCCGATGTCGGCGGGCAGGCTGACCCAATCATGGACCAGCAGGAAATAGACGCTGAGGCCGGCGGCCGCCACGGTCAGCGCCCCGGCGGCCCACCCGGCCCGCGCCGGCGGCTGGAGCGCCAGAAGATAGTAGACGACCACGGCCGCGGCCAACATGCCGAACTTGCCCCAGGCCAGATCTCGGTCGTAGGCCGCCCACACCCCTAAGGCCGCCGTCAGCATGAACACAACCAACAGCAGGTCAAAGGGTGTGCGCGGCAGGGTCGGCGTCCGGCCCTCCGCAGCAGGCGCGCGCAGAGTAGTCATGAGTCCTCGGAGAGCCGGCCGGTTTCGGGCGGGCGGCTGCGGGCGGGCGCCGCCGGCTGGCACAACTGCAGACAGCGGCGCGCAACGGCGGGCCAATTGAGCGGGGCGTCCGGCGGGCTCAGGGTCGTGAGGGCAGCGGCCTCCCGCCAGACGGCCTGCCTCAACGGGTCCAGCCACAGGCGCCGCCGGGCTGGCTCAGCGGCGAGATCAGCCGCCACCAGGGCCAGGTAGGGCAGCCCGTGCTGGCGTTTGAGCAGGAGGCTCACGCCGCCGGCCGGCCAATCCGGCCAGGCAAAACTCAGATCGTAGCGGCGTCTGTCCAGCAGCAGTTGGCAGAGGCGCAGGCTATGCCAGGCATAGCGCAGCTCGTCCCATTGCGAGACGGGGCCGCGCGGCGCAGATGCCGCCGGCACCTGGTAGAGCGTGATCCGCTCAGTCAGGCGCTCGGTCGTGTAGCCGACCGGCGTGGACGCCGACGTCACCACGTCCGCCCAGACGGCCGGGCAGACGGCCAGGGCGGCGAGCAGGGGATCGGCGGCCGCCGGCCCGCCGGTGCCGGTCAGGGGATAAGCATGTCCGAGCAGGAGAAGGCGGGTCACCGGTGGCCTCGGAGAGACAAGCCGGCCAGAATAAGGCGAGGCGGCCGGTGCGCGGCCGCCTCGTCGGTGGATGCAGGTCTAAGGCTGGGCTGGACAGGCCGAAACGTCCGCGCCCTACCGCGGGCGTCCGGCCTGCCAGCCCAAACCTACGGCCGTAAACGGCCCCCCCCCATCAGTGCGAGGACGACTCGCTAGACGCCCAGTTCAGGTGCTGCAGACCGACGTCCAGAGCTGTTCGCATCGTGGAAACATCGGAAAGCAGCATCTTCAGGTACGTCATGATCGGGCCGGGCCGGAACGCCCATTCGCGGAAAGCGCGCTTCTGCCAGTACAGCAGACGCTCGGCGGGCAGGCCGGGATAATCCAGGACCGTGCCCTTGTCCATGTCCACTTGCTCCCAGCGCGTGCCCTGGCGGAACCAGTTGTTCTTGACCACTTCGAAGAAGAAGGGCGTGCCCGGATAAGGGGCGGCCACGTGGAAGAGCGCGATATCCAGCGGCAGCTTCTTGGCGAAGTCGATGGTCTGGCGGATGGAGGCCTCGGTCTCGGTCGGCAGGCCGATGATGAAATAGCCCCAGTTCATGATGCCGGCGGCCTTGGCCCAGCGCAGCGCGCGTTCGGCCTTGTCCGGGTAGGCACCCTTGCGGGCGTGCTTGAGCACCTGCTCGCTGCCGCTCTCGATGCCCCAGGAGATCAGCGTGCAGCCGGCTTTGCCCATCATCTGCAGCATCTCTTCGTCCACGTAGTCCACGCGGCTGTTGCTGGTGAAGGTGACGTTCAGCTTTTGGTCGATCATCAGCCGGCACATCTCCATCACCTGGTCACGGCTGACGGTGAAGAGGTCGGCGTACATGTGGATGTGGTTGACGCCCAGCTTCTTGAGCACCCACATCTCCTCCACGATCTTCTCCGGCGAGCGCAGCCGGACGGCGTACTGGTAGGAGACGTGCTTGATGCAGTAGATGCAGCCGGCCGTGCAGCCGCGGCTGGTGACCATGAACGTGAACGGGCCCTTGATCATGGGCATGCGGTACTTCTGCAGCGGCAGCAGATGATGCAGCGGGATCGGCAGGTCGTCCAGGTCCTTGATGAACGGGCGCGTGGCGTTGAGCACGATCTCATCGCCGCGCCGCCAGGCCACGCCCTTGACGCCGCTCATCTCCACGCGGCCGTCCACGGTCAGGGACGGGTGATAGGCCGGGTCATGCTCGCGGAACATCTTCTGCATCAGCTCGTTGCGCTGAGCGAACTTGTTGTCCAGGTGGTCCAGCAGGTCGCGGATGGTCAAATCCGGCTCGCCCACCAGCACGAAGTCCAGCGCCGGGTACGAAATCAGCGTCTCGCGCGGCATCGGCGTGACGTGCGTGCCGAAGGCGATGGTCTTGGCGCCGCGCGCCTTGGCCAGGAAGCAGCCGTACATGTCGTTCTGGAGCGTCGGCGCCGTCACCTGGGTCAGGTAGTAGCGCGGCTGGTACTTGTCCAGCAGTTTCTCGAACTCGCTCCAGCCCATGCGCTCGGCGTTGGCGTCGATGATCTTGAAGGTGTAGACCGGGTCCAGCATGGCCGCCATCTGCGCCAGGGAGACCTGCGGCCAGACCATGTTCTCGCGCGTGCGCCGCCCGACCCGGTGCTGGGTGCGGATCCACAGAGCCCCGTCCGGCGTGGGCGGATTGACCAGCAGGATGTCCACCATCTCAGGCGAGCGCTGGGCGGCCAGCAGGCCATTCCGCACGATGGCGTCGACATTCGGGAAATCCGCCATCCGGACGTTGGCAATCCGGCGCGTGCCATTGTTCACCCAGGCGCCGTCGGCCTTGGTCGGGGTCTCGTCGCTCATGGTCATTCTCCTTGTTCGCTTAAAGTCATCAAAATTAACTCTGCTCACCAATCCGCCCCTCACCTCAAAAGATACCGTCGGTGTTACACCGTGCCCAGATCCCGCTTGGCCTGCACCTCGCGCTGGCTGAGCTCGTCCAGCACGCGCAGCAGGATCCAGTAAATCACCAACTGCACGCCCATCAGGACGAGCATGGCGCTGCCGAGCAGATACAGCCACACGCGCGCGATCTCCCAGCCGCTCAGGCTGAGGCCCAGCGACACCGCCCCCAGCCCGCCGCCGACCAGCGTCGCCAACAGGCCGGCCCAGCCGAAGTGCCGGTCCAGCGGGGTCTTGAAGATCGGCTGGCCGAACAGGCCCTGGCGCACCGGCTGCTTATAGAACAGCGTGACCAGGTAATTGAAGGTGACGCCCAGCGCGAAGACGCTCACGCCGATAAAGCCGGCCATCAGGCCCGCGAACAGGCCGCCGATCGCCAGCGGTCCGAGGGTGGTGTCCCCGGACAGGCGCGCCACCACCAGCCAGGCCGCGGCCAGCAGCGCCAGACCCACGCCCACCAGGCCGAGCTTGCCCAGGATGCTGACCGGGTTGTAGGCCAGCGCCGTCCAGACGATCGATTGCAGGAAGACGTAGCCGTCGCGCACGACGCTCAGCTTGGAGCGCCCCAGCCGCTCGCTGTACGGGATGGCGACCTCCGCCACGCGGATGCCTTCGTGGATGGCGCGCGTGCTCATCACGGGCGTCAGGTTGAGGCCGTCCGGCAGCGGGTACATGCGCTCCAGCACGGTGCGCTTGAAGACGCGCATGCCGCTGGCGCTGTCGGTCACCTTCTGGTTGCTGATCAGGCTGAGCAGGTTGGCGAAGAAGAAGTTGCCGAGGCGGCGCATCGGCGGCATGTGGCTTTCGGCGCCGGCCATGCGCGAGCCGATCACCAGGTCGGTGCCATTCATGGCCTTGACGCACAGCTGCGGGAAGAACTCGGGCGGGTACGTGCCGTCGGCGTCCAGGAAGCCGATCAGGTCGCCCTTGGCCGCGCCGAAGCCGGTCTTGAGCGCGCCGCCGTAGCCCTTGTTCTTGGGATGCTTGATCAGGGTGACGCCCGGAATGCCCGCGGCGATCTCGGCCGTGCGGTCACGCGAACCGTCGTCCACCACCAGCAGTTCCGACAGTTGGACGCCGACCTGCTCCAGGTCGGCCTTCACCGCCAGGACGCGCCGGGCGATGGTCTCAATGCCGTCTTCCTCGTTATAAGCCGGGATGACAACAGACAAAGCGGTCATGGATGGCTAGCCTCTTTCTCAAAAAACACAACCCGGTCCGGTCGAACCTGGCTGTCAGCGCCGATTGTCTTGATCGGCCGGGCGGGCACGCCGGCCACCACCGTGTGCGGCGGTACGTCCTTGGTCACCACCGCGCCGGCCGCCACCACCGCGCCGCGCCCGATGCGGACGCCGTCGGTCACCACCACGTTGGCGCCCAGCCAGACGTCGTCCTCGATGACGATGCCTTCGGCCGTGATGCCCTGCTCCACAAACGGGCGGGCCGGGTCGTCGAAGACGTGGTTCACGGCGATGATCTGCGTGAACGGCGAGGTGTAGACCCGGTCGCCGATGGTCACGCCGCCCTGCCCGCGGATCACCGTGTACTCGCCGATCAGGCTGTTCCGGCCGATGGTGATGCCGGCCTGCGGCAGGTCACGGAAGTTGTAGACGTGCAGCACCGCGCCGTGCATGACGATCGTGTCCGCGCCGAGCGTGATCCCGCGCGGGCAGGCGTGCAGGTAAACACCCTGGTCCAGATAGACGCCGTGACCCAGCCGGATGTGGTCGGCGAAGCGCAGCCGCACGTTGTGCTCGATGGCGGCCAACCCGTCCATCTTCAAGATCAGGCGGTAGAGCACGCCGCGCACGGCGATCCCCGCCACGGTCGGCACCCAGCCCACCAGCGCGTACAAGGCCTGCTCCAGGAGATAGCGGCCCAGGCTGGAGGCCTGGCGGCTGATGTAGACCTGGATCCCGCGCAACGCAGACGTGTTAGTTGGGCGGGTGGAGCTAGTCATGGCAGTGCGGCGGTCGCGAGCAGTACGAGTAGTCGGGCGTGGTGAACCGGGACGGGCGCCTGATCACAATCAGGCTAAATCTGACAAGGAGTCTAGCAAAACGACGCGGCGGCTTGGATAGTACGTTCGCACTAACAAGCCGCCGCAGGCCGTCAAAGGCCGGTTGGAGCGGTAGGAAATATGGTTTTGGGGAACGCCGGGCTGGGACCAATGGCCCAGGCCGGGTGGCCGGAGCCCGCGCTCCGGGTTACCTTTGGTCCAACCGGCCCAGGACCGCGCCCAGCCAGGTCTGGCTCAGCGCCGCGTAACGCGCACGGCCGTGTCCGTCCGCAAGCTCGTCACGGTCAACGCCAGCACCCCGGACGAATCGGCGCTGAGAGTTTGGGTCCGGGTCACCAGACCGGCGCCGGTGTCATACCAGGCGACCGTGTACTGCGCGTTCGCTCTGCCCAGCGCCACCCGCACTGTGCCGCTGACCGGAGCGACCGCGCGCCCCTCGACGACGTTCTGCCAGGTGTGAGCGCGGTTGTCGATCCATAGGTGCGCCCAGCCGGCGGCCAGGTCCTTCTGACCCAGGACGCGCAGGTTGCCATTGGAGACCGTGGCCGCCACGTCTTGGTAGCGGCCGTTGTTCAGCGGCAGGCCGGCCATGAAGCGGTTCCAGGCGCCGTAGATCGGATGCAGCCGCTTGTCAAAAATGTTGCCGGTGTACCAGTACAGCGCGTAGACGCCGCCCGGCCCTGTGCGCGCCCAGGTGAACTTGTGCAGCCAGAGGCCGCTCAGGTCGGCGGCCAGCCGCGGGTCCTCGTGATCGGTGCCCGCACCTCCATCGATGCCGGCCTCCCCCCACACGACCGGCTTGCCGAAGCCGGCGGCGCGCGCGGCTAGATCGTAATCATTGAAGAAGCGCGCCGAGTCGCCGGCCATTTGCTCGCGCGGCTCGAGCCAGCCGGTGCCGCGCACGTAGGCGTGGAAATCGGTGTAGCTGAGCGCGGCGCTGGCCGGATCTTTCCAGGCCGCCTCGGCCAGCGTCGCCCAGGTGGAGGTCGTGGCCGGGTGCGGGTTGCCGTCCGCCGCCGCGCGCTGGGCCAGTGCCGCCGCCAGATTGAAGTGCGCGCCTGGGCCGGGCGCCGCCTCGTTAACCAGCTCCCACGAGTGGACCGACCGGTACGCGCCGAAGCGCGCGAACAGATAGCGCCAGTAGGCCTCGTGCAGCCAGCGCCCCGGCGTGCCGGGCCCGCCGTCGAACTGGCCGCCCAGTCGGTCCGGCAGGCCGTCCGGCGCCAGGCGGTTGAGCAGGTATTCGTCCTTCTCGCTGATCACCAGCTTGAAGAAGAAACCGCGCGCAGCCGCGTCGGCCAGGATCGCGTCCATCCCGGCGCCGCGCGCCGGATCGAAGGCCAGGTGCGAATTGAAACGCGGCCCGCGCAGCAACTGCGGCCCCAGGCCGCCGCCGGTCAGCACCTCGCGGACTGCGACCTCGTCTACGTAAGCGGCGCCGCCGGTGGTGTTCTCCAAGATGAGGGCCACGTTGGGGATAAAATCGCCGGCCGCGACGAAGTCGGCCGAGGCCACATGCCAGGGAGTGTCGCCGGCGATGGGCGGGATGAGGGCCGGCAAGGCCCCGGTCTCGCCGACTTCTGGCCAGCCGGTGAGCTTGACGGTGACGCCATACGGCTGCCCGCCGACGGCCGGGCCGGTCACCGCTTCTGTGCGCCAGCGGATTTGCAGGCGATAGGTCCGGCCCGGGATCAACCCGGCGTGGCCAGACTCCCAGCCCTGGAACAAGAGCGGGTTGGCGGCGTCCAACCGCGCCGCCGCCAGGCCGTCGGCATAGGCGCGCTCGAGGGTCAGGCCGGTGGCAGGCAGATAACCGTTGTTGGGCAGGGTCAGCGAGCGCCAGGATTGCCAGGCCGAGGCCCAGAGCCGGCCGCTGACCCACCAGCGAAAGAAGTGCTGATTCCCGGAGCCGATGGCGTTGAACTGGTCCACGGCCTCATAGGAGAACCGGTCGGCGCCGAAGGCCGTGCCGTGGCCGGTGCCCAGGAAAAGCCCGCCGTCGGCGTACTCGAAATAGCGCGGGTCGGCGGCCGCGACACGGACCGGGCCGTGGTTGGCGGCCTGCGTCGGCGCCGTGACCGTGAAGGCGCCTTCGGCCGACTGCGCCCGCCCCTTGGCCTCGGTCACATCCAGCCGGTAACGCCAAGTCCCCAGCGTCGGCGGCGCGAAGCGCGCCAGCCACACGGCGTCACCGGCGGGATACAGCCATTCTTGCCCTTGTTTGAGCGCGCGCTGATAAGGCTGATAGAGGAAGGCCGGCCGGCGATACACCGTGGCCCAGTTGTCGGGCGTGAAGAGCGCCTCGACGGTGACGCCGTCGATCCCGCGCAGGCCGGGCGGCATGGCCGCAGCGTAAGGAAACTGCGGGTGCGTGGCGGCGCTGTTCTCCAGCCGGAACGTGATCTCCAGCGCCTCCCAGCGCTGGACCGCGGCCGGGCTGCTGACGATGGTGAGCGCGAGCGGGCCGGGCGGCACATAGCGCACGCGCCGCTCCTGGGTGACGAGGCGCCCAGCCGCATCCCGCGCCTGGATCAGCAGGCGGTTCCACCCGGCTTGCAGCGGCACCTCCACGCTCCAATCCGCCGTCCCCGTGGCCGGTCCGAAGAAACCCTGGTCGGTGCTCACCTGCACGTTCACCGCGCCCGGCGCGTGCCCGCTGAGGGTCACGGCCGGCACGGCCACGCTAATGGCATCCGCCGGGGTCTCGACGTTTAACAGCGCTAGGCTGGTGTCCGTCGCCGACCACGTGAAGGTGCGCGTCACCACCGCGCCATCGTCGTCGGCCACGCTGGCGGTGGCGACAAAACTCCCGGGCAGCGCCACCCGGCGCGCGCCGGCCGCCTCCAGCGCCCGCCCGCCGTCGCCGAAGTCCCACAGCACGCGCACTACGGCGCCATCGCTGTCCTCGGCGGTCAGCGAGAAGGACTGCGTCTGCGGCAGCGGCGACAGCGCCGTCGTCAGCGAGGCCGCCAGGTTGGGCGGCCGGTTGGCGCCCCGCGCGAACGCCTGCACGTCGTCCACGTGCGCCACCATCTGCCGGCCCGGCCCGCCGAAGTAGCCGAGGTCAATCGGCGTCGTGGTCGCCGTGGCCGTAAAGGCCAGCCCGATCTTGAACCACTCCCTTCCGCGCTGGGCCTGGAGCAGCGGGCCGGTTTCGGCGAGCGGCTTCCAATCCGGGCCATAGGCGGCGAGCCGGAAACCGCCCCAATCCTGACCGCTCTCGCTCACGATCTTGACCCAGGTCGTGACCTTGTAGACCTGCCCGGGCGTGGTGGGGAGAGTCGCGCGCATGGATTGGTTAGCCAGGCGCGCCGACGCCTGCCCGCGCTGGGCCTCGGCCGTCGAGACCGTGGCGCCGCCGGCCACCCAGCCAGCCAGAGAGCCGCCCTCAAAATCACCGTTGGCCAGCAAGTTGACCAGCGGGCCGTCGGTTTGGCGGCTGACAACGGGCAGGAACACGGCCGCCGGCCCGGCGGTCGCCTGGTCCGGGGCCGGCGTAAGCGTCGGCGCAGGCGGCTCGTCGTCGGCTAGGGCAGGCGGCAGGCCGAGCGCGCCGACCCACAAGTTGAGGACCAGCAAGATGGCGAGGGCGCGGCCGCTGAGTGAGCCGGGGCGCAGCGCCATTGGCTTCAGGGGTTGCCCCACTCCACCGTCAGCGTCGGCCGGCCGGCGGCGTTCCAGTCCCCGCTGTTGGAGGAGGTGAAGTATTTGCCGGTGCTGTAGGCGGTGTTGGCGCTGTACAGGACCAGCCGCGCCGGGCCGCTGCCGCTGTAGGCCTGCGCCACCGCGGCCGTCACATTCCACTGGCGCGGCACGCACGGCCAGGCGATGCTGCCGCCACACCCGACGACTGTCCCGACCCAGGCACCGGCGAAATTCTCCAGCGCCAGCGGTGCGTTGTTCCACGTAATCGTGGAGTCAGTCCAATCCTGCGCGGTTGTCAGGACCTGGATGAATTCGTCAGCCGGCTGGTCGCCATTGCTGGCCGGGCCGGAGCCTCCGGTTTGGTGCAGGGTGAGCGTGGCTGAGCGGATCACCTTGCCGGCCGGCACCGCACTGAGCGGGAAGTTCAGGTACACCTTGGCGAAGCAGGGCCAGTCGGCGATGTCATCCTGGTTCTGGACGGCGAAGCCTTCTTGCGAGCCGTAGTTCGCGTTGCCCCAGTGCGTCCAGAAATCCCCGCCGCCGCCGCACAGGTTGGGAATGGTGCCGCCCACCCCGGCGTCCAGCACCGTGGCGCCGTTCAGTTGATGCCGGACGGTGACCGTGCCTCCCAAGGTCGAAGACGGTGGCGTGTAGGCTGGAATCCCCCAGCGCAACTGGCCCCAGGTAGCCGGGCTGTTGGCGCTGAAGGTCTCCGGCCAGAACTTGTCGGCCAGCGCCGGCCCGGCCTGCTCGTCGCGGTCGTGCAGAACGACGGCCAACCCCCAGGGCGCCGAACCGAGCGCGGGCTTGGTGATGCCCAGGCTGGCGAACGGGATGCGGAAGGACATGACACCGCCCCGGTCGTCGCCGTTGTCGTTGATATTGCCGCCGCGCCAGCCGGCCGTAGCCGTGAACGTGACGGACGCCGCCGCCCACCCGGTGCCGTTGCCGCGGTACGCGGCCTTGCCGGCCGCCGCCACCGTGCCGCCGTTGTTGAGTTGGGCGTCCAGTCTGAAGGCGCTGGTGGTGGGCGCGATACCGCCGTTGCCGGTGGTGTTCAGGAAGACGGTGACGGCGTCCCACTGCACCAGGTCGGCCGTCGCCGGCGTCGTGTCGTACCAAATGCGGCGGTCGAAGCTGGCGACGTAGATCACCAACTCGGTGTCGTTGAAGGCCACCCGGACGTCGGCGTAGTTCTCGGTCTGGGAAACGCGCCCGAACCAGAAGATGGCCATCTCGGAGAACTTCTGTCCGAGGATGTCAGACACGTTCAGGTAAGGCGCGTTGACGCGCCGGGCATCGGACCCGGCCGTGTAGCCCTTGGCGGTCAGCGGCAGGTAGACGGTGGTGCCGCCGGCCGCGAGCGCCGGCGCGCTCACACCCAACAGGAGCAGCGCCGCAAACAGGAGACGAGGCAGTAGACGCATAAGTCAGACCCTTGGCGCTCAGCGCCGATAAACTAAAACGCCCAAAATTGGGCAGGCCCTCGCACTCTATCACCCTCGCGGGCGGGCCGACCATCCCTATTTTTGTGGAGGCTGGGCTCGCAATCTCCCCCAACGCCGGCTGATGTATACTCTCAGCGCGGAGCGTTCCCCCGCGCCAAGGGATCTGTATGCCTGTCCGCGTCTTGCTGGTGGATGATCATACCGTCATGCGTCAGGGGGTCCGCATGCTGCTGACCCTGGACGCCGAGATCGCGGTGGTCGGTGAAGCCGCCAACGGCCGCGAGGCCGTGACACTGGCGCACCAGCTCCGCCCCGACGTGGTGTTGATGGACCTGTTGATGCCGGTGATGGACGGGCTCTCGGCCATCACCGAGATCCGCCGCGACCTGCCCGAGACCGAGATTGTGGCGCTGACGAGCGTGCTGGAGGACAGCATCGTCACCGACGTCGTGCGCGCCGGCGCCATCGGCTATCTGCTCAAGGACGCTTCCGGCGACGAGGTCATCCGGGCCATCAAGTCCGCGGCCGCCGGCGAGGTGCATCTCTCGCCGCAGGCGGCCGCCCGGCTGGTGCGCGATGTGCGCACGCCCGAGAACCCGCAGGCCCTGACCGCGCGCGAGACCGAAGTGCTTAAGCTGCTGGCGCAGGGCAAGTCCAACAAGGAAATCGCCCAGGCGCTCAAGATCGGCGAGAAGACCGTCCACTCGCACGTCAGCAATATCCTGAGCAAGCTCAACGTCCCCAGCCGCACGCAGGCCGCGCTGTACGCGATCCGCACCGGCCTGGTGGCGCTGACGTCGCTGGCGCCGGGGGATTGAGTCAGCGCCGGCGGGCGGCCCACCCCGCCCGGCCCGCCCACCACAGCCAGGCGCCGACGATGGCGCCGGTCGTGTCGATCAGCACGTCGAGGCCCGAGGGGGTCCGCCCGGCCGTGAAGGTCTGGTGGAACTCATCCGTCAGGGCGTACAGGCCGGCCAGCAGCACGGCCAGAGCCGGTCGCCCGCGCAATCCATGCTGATAGGCGGCCGCCAGCAGCGCGTAGCCCAGGGCGTGGCCGCCCTTCTTGAGCAGCGTGTCCCACCCGCCGAAATCCGGCAGGTTCCGGCTGGGCGTGGCCGAGGCCCAGTAGATGACGGCCATGAGGGCCAGGGCCGGCCCCCACCGCCAGCCGAACGTTTTCAAGCGATCCAGCGTCTGAGTCATCAGAGCCACCTGAGCACCCGTCCGGGTGCGCGCATCCAGCCGGCATGTCAGAAGAACACCCGCCCAAACCCAACTCCAGCGCCGGCCTGACCGCCGGCAACGACGCCACCGTCGGCGGCGACGTGGTCGGCGGCGACAAGGTCGTCAGCCACAATACCACGACCAGCACCAGCCACACCGTCGTCAACGAAGGCGGGCCGGTGGCGCGTTACGCCGTCTTGGGCGTGGTCGCCATCGCGGCGCTGGCCATCCTCGTCATCGCCGTGCTCTTCGCGCGCACGCCGCCGGCGCCGCCCACCGCCACCCTGCCCGCGCCGAGCGCCACGCCGCCGGCTACCGCCATCGTCGCCGCCGCCACCGCCACGGCCACCGCGCCAAGCCCGAGCGCTACGCCGACGCCCACCGCCACCGCCACGCTCCCGGCGCCCACCGAGACCCGGACCGCGACGCCGGAGCCGCCGTCACCCACGCCGACTCCGCCGACACCCACCGAGACGCCGACTCTGCCCGCCGGCGTGACGCCGACGCCGACGTCGGCCGTGGCGATCTACGACGCCTTCGACGATGCCTGCCTGGACGCCGCGCGCTGGGCGTTACTGACCACGCCCGTGGGCGAGGGCACGCCGGCGCCCACGCCGCTCCCGATTGTGGGCGGCTGCCTGGCCGCCGACGACCTGTTCTTCACCGAGGGCCGCAATGGCCGCCTGAACGTGTTCCTGTCGCTCGAAAACGAGGGCACGCGCCAACTGGGCCAGACCCCGTCCGGGTGTTTCGCGGAGGCCGAGGTCGTCCTGGGCCTGGACGAGGTCAGCGTGTTCGCGGGCAAGCAGCACCAGGCCTACCTGAGTGTCGGCGTGACGGTGCCGCGCAAGGATCGGCTGGCCAGCCTGGAGGTGCGCGTGCGCGGCAGCAACCTGAACGGCCCGTTGCTGTTCGACATCTTCTCGCGCTACCTGGAGCCCGGCGGCTACCTTGACTCGGACGGGCTGGCGTACGCGCCCGGCCAGACCCTGACCGTGGCCTTCCGCGTGCGCGAAGTCGGCGAGGCGCCTCAGAGCGGGACGGCCGCCAATCAGAAGCTGACTATCTTCATCAACGGCCAGCCGCTGCGCCCGTCTTACTCGGTCGTCGGCGAGCCGTGTGATCTGACGATCGGCTACCACGTCGAGACCGAGACCACGTTCGACGGCTACTTCGAGGAAGTCCGCATCGCGCCGGCCCCGTAAGCACCAGCGCCTCACTCCCCGCGTCCGGCCAGTTCCTGCAGGGCGGCCTGGTGCGTCTCGCGCGTCAGCGGATACGCCCACGCGAACAGGATCGCGGCCACCAGCAGCCCGGCCGGCACCGGCCCGGCGAAGGCCCGGATAGCCAGCACGGCCGCCGCCGGCTGCTCCGGCAAAGCGGCCCCGGCGGCCGGCGTCACGTAGCCGGCCCAGGCCAGCGCCTGCCCCATCAGCCACAAGGCCGCGCCCGTGCCCAGTTTCTGAAAGAACGCGATGAAGGCGTAGTACGAGCCCTCGCGCCGCTCGCCGGTCTGCAGCTGGTCATGTTCGATGATGTCCGGGACCATGGCCCACGGCACGACGTAGGCCGTGGCAATGCCCAGACCGGAGGCGGCCGCCAGCCCGTAGGCCAGCGCCACCTGATCCGGCGGCAGCGCCGCGATGCCGAGCAGGGCCGCGATCCAGGCGCCTGATCCGAGCATAAAGGCGCGGCGCTTGTCGTAGCGGCGCGCCAGCCAGACGCTGACCGGCACGAAGACGATGGCCGAGGCCTGCGCCGTCAGCACCAGGTAGTTGGCCTGCTCCGGGACGCGCAGATAGTAGTTGGCGAAATAGATCAGCACGGCCGAGAGCAGGCTGGCCGTCGTCCAGCTCAGCAGGTACAGGCCCATCACCATCCGGAACGGGCGGTTGCCGAGCGTGGTCTTGAGCGCCGTCCACGGCGGCAGTTGCTCGGGCCGGGCCGAGGCCGCCGACTCGCGCGTCACGGCGAAGACGATCAGCGGCGGGACGATGGCGGCCAGGCCCAGACCCAGGCCGAGCGCCGCGTACAGCAGCCGCTGATCCGTGATCCACCAGCTCAGCACTGTCGCCAGGATGATGGCGCCCAACGCCCCGCCGATCGAGTAGACCATGCGGTAGCCGTTGAGCGAACTGCGCTCGTCGTAGTCCTGGGTCAGCTCCGGCGTCAGGCTGTTGTAGCCGACGTGGACGGCCGTGTAGGCGGTGTCGAACAGGATGAAGGCGACGGCGTAGTAAACGGTCAGCGCCAGCGGCGGCAGCGGCGGCACCAGCCAGAGCAGCCCAAAGCACAGCCCCAGCGGCACAGCGCCGAACAGCAGCAGCACCCGCCGGCGTCCCCAGCGGCTGCGGATGCGGTCCGAGAGGAGGCCGAAGACAGGGTCGTTGACGGCGTCCCACAGGCGGCCGGCCGCGACGGCCCAGGCGGCGTAGTCCGGACGCAGGCCGGCCACGTCGGTCAGGAAGAAGAACTGGAAGAAGGCGACGATGGCCAGCGGCGCGCTGGTGCTGAGGTCGCCCGTGCTGTAGAGCAGCTTGAGACGGCGGGAGAGGCGGGCAGTGGGCATAGAGCTCCTGGCCTAAGGCACAATGGCGTCGCGCAGGCCGATCAGGCCCGTGATCAGGCAGAAGGCGGCCGGCGAGAACAGCAGCACCAGCGCGATCAGCAGTCCGCCGGCCAACCCCTCCTGGCGGCGTTCCAGGGTCGCTTCGGCGGGTTGAGCCGGGTCATAGTAGACGGTGACGGCCTGGCCGGCCGGATAGCGGGCCAGGACCGCCTGGGCGGCCTGAGCCTCAAAGAGCGGCCGGCCTCCGAACACCCGGCGCGTGCCCACGCAGCGCCGCTCGGCGACGTGATACTCGTACTCCACATGCGGCCGCAGCAGATTTCGGCGCGCGCCCGCCCGCTCGAGTTTCGCGCTGAGGATGCGGCCGGCCGTCGGCGTCCAGTTCCGGCTGGCCCGCGCCTGGCGCCAACCCTGCACCTGCTCCAGGAGCAGACGCCCGGCCAGCACCCCGGCCAGCCCGCCAAAGCCGATCAGGCCCAGGCTCAGCAGCAGCGCGCCCACATCCACCGGTATGGTCCGCCTCAGCGCAGCCGCACCCGCGCCAACGGGAACACGTCCGCCAGGACGACGGCCTCCAGGGCCTGCGGCAGGCGGGCCGTCGTTGGCACGCTGAGCGTGACCGCGGCCAGGTTCCCGGCCGCATCCGCGCTGGCCGACAAGTGGTTGTGATAGTCCAGCGTCACGGGCTCGCCGGTGGCGGCGTCCAACAGGAGCAGGCCCGGCCGGTGCTCGGCCAGCGGATACGCGGCCCCTGCCGCCAGCCTCAGCCGCGCCTCCACCCGGCCGGCATGCGGGCCGAGCGGCGCGTCGAAGTTCACGGCCGCCACGCTCAACGCCTCCGGCCGGCGGTTGGCCGGGCCGGCGTACGGGCGCGTGATGTAGGTGCTCATCGTCAGCAGCTTCTCGAAGACGTTCGTGCCCAGCCCGGCCAGCACCAGCAGCGGCCCAAACGTCGGGATCGAGAGCAGGTCCGTCTCGGCGTAGGCGGTGGTGCCCGGCTGCGCGCGCCCGTCCGCGCCCATCCGGCCGCGCAGCTCAAAGACCTTGAACGGGATCGGGATGCCGGTGACGGCCATGTGGAAATCGCGGTTGGCCAGGCGGAAGGCGTCCCCGCGCCAGCCGCCGCTGAGCGGCAGGCGGAAATCACCGGCCGGGTCGGCCACCAACTGGCCGGCCGCGTCCCGGCGCGCCCCGATGGCCCAGGCCGTCAGGCGCCCGGCGCTGCCCGCGCCGCGCCGGTCGATCACGCCCACGATCCAGTCGATGTAATCGAAGCCGATCTGGTTGAGGCTGGGCAGCATGGTCGGGACCGGCACCGCCAGCCGCGTCCACTCGAACGCGCCGACGGCGTCCGGCGGATCGGCCAGCGGCCACTCGGCGTGCGCGGCGGTTTCAGCCGCAAAGGTCAGGGTCGTGTGGAAGCGCCCGGCCCGCTCGCCGCCCAGCGTCAGGTTGCCCAGCGCCAGACCGCCTGTGTAGTAGTCGCCCTCAGCGGTCAGCGTGTAGGTCTGGCCCGGCGTCAGGAAGTCATCCGGGATGACGTGCAGATAGCGGCCGTCGGCGGAGACCTCGGCCCGCAGCGGGAACGCCGGCTCGACGCGCACGTCCAGGGCCTGGCGCGGCCGGTAGAAGGGCGCGCGATACAGCCGGGCCGGCACCTCGGCGCCGTCCTGGCGCACCCGCAGCTTGAGCGTGATCACGGTCGCGGCCGGCAGAGCCGCCGGAGGCGCGGCCTGCGCGTTGCCGCCGGGCGAGACGTAGACCAGGCCGGCCGAGTCGGCGGCGGCGCTCAGGCCGGTGCCGCTCACGCCGCGCGGGTCAGCGTGGTGGAGCGGATAGTCGTAGGGCACGTACCAGAGCTGGCCGTGCTCGCCGCCGATGTAGACGCCGGTGCGGCCCAGGGCCGGTGAGCCGTTCAGGTCGTTGCGGTCGCGCAGCTCCGGGTCGGCCGGGGTGGTGTCGAACGACCAGCGCAGCGAACCATCGGCGGCGTTGAGCGCGTAGACACGGCCATCGCCGGCGCCGCAGTACAGGATCCAGCCGTCGCCGTCGGGCGCACGGCCGAGCACGGGCGAGGACCGGATGGGCGCGCCGACGGCGAAGGTCCACCGCCGTCCCCCGTCCGGGCGCAAAGCGGACACCACCCCGTCCGTGGAGCCGACGTAGACGGCGGCCGTCCGGCCGTCGGCGCCGGGCTGCAGCGCCGCCGAGCTGTAGATGTGGTCACCGGTCTTGTGCTTCCACAGCACCCGGCCGGTGGCCGGCGCGAGCGCGTAGAAATAGCTGTCGAACGAGCCGAGGTAGACGGCGTCCGAGCCCAGGGCGGCGGAGGCCGCGATGAAGCCGAGCGTGCGCCGGCGCCAGACCTCGCGCCCATCGGCGCGGACGGCGCGCACCAGGGTGTCGTTGGAGCCCCAGAACAGCGTGCCGTCGGCGGCGATGGCCGCGCAGGACCAGGCGTTGGCGCCGGTGGGGTAGACCCACTTCAGCGCGCCGTCCGGGCTCACGGCGTAATAGTTGAAGTTGGTGTTGCCCGCGTAGAGCGTGCCGTCGAAGCCAACCGCGACGTTGCCCTCCCACCAGTTGTTGTAGCTGTCGCGCCGCGCCTGGCGGGCGTCGAAGGCCCACACCAGGGCGCCGTCCGCGCAGCGCAGCCGGCGCAGCAGGCCATCGCCGGACGGGAAGACCACGTCGCCGCCGGCCTGCCCGGCGCGCAGCGGCCGGACCAGCGCCCCGGCCGAGTCGATGATCTCGCCGGTGCGGTGCCGCCAGCGCTCGGTGCCATCCGGGTTGAGCGCGTAGAAGACATGGTCGGCCGAGCCGAAGTAGATTGCGCCGGCGCCGTCAATGATGGGCGTGGAGAAGAGGCCTTTGCCGGTCTGGAAGTGCCAGGGCTGGTCGCCGTGGTAGCGCGCGCGCAGCGGGCTGCAGCCGGTGTTGCGCTGGTCGCGGCGGAAGGTCGGCCAGGGCGCCTCGGCCTGGACCGGGACAGCGTAATCAAAAGCGTCGGACGCGGCGTCAGGCGAGCGAGACGGCATGGCGATGTGGAGCGGTCACGGGTGGGGCGGCTTCGGCGACAGTATACGGTCAAGGCCGAGACCTGGCAATCACGGCGCGGCCCTATGACCTCCGCCCAATGGCGCCGCGCGCGGTTCTGGCCTACAGTCACAGTATGCTCAAGCGCTTGAGATGAGGAGCCCGCTCATGAACGCCACCCCCACTGTTGCGCAACACCGCCGCGCCGTGGTCCTGGCCGTGGGCCTGGGCCTGGCGGGCGCCGGCCTGCTCGTCGGCTGGCTGGCCCGCGCCCAGCCTTCCGCCGCGGCTTCTTCGGGCCTGCTGATCTCGGCCGTGTACTACGACACCTATCTGCCTGGTGAGCCGGACGAGGCCTTCCGGCTGACCAACGCCGCCTCGCTGGCGGCCGACCTGACCGGCTGGAAGGTCACCGACCAGGAAGGGACGGTGACGCTGAGCGGCGCCCTCGCGCCCGGCGCCAGCCTGTGGATCGCACAGACGGCGACCAGCTTCACGCTCGAATTCGGCTTTGCGCCCGACTTCGAGTACGGCGGCAACTCCGATCTGACCGTGCCGGACCTGGTGCTCACCGGCACCCTGTCGCTGAGCAACACCGGCGACGATCTGCTTCTGCGCGACGGCGCGAACACCTTGATTGACTCGGTGGTGTGGGAGAACGGCGCTATCACGAACACCGGCTGGAGCGGCCCGACGATCGGGCCCTATGATCAAGGCTTCTTCGGGCTGGAGGGCCAGATCCTGTATCGCAAGCTGGACCAGGCCACGGGCCGGCCGATCCTGGACACGGACCAGGCCGCCGATTGGGCCCAGGCCGCGGACGACGACATCAACGGCAAGAAGGTGCTTTATCCGGGCTGGGATCAGGACCTGTACTTCCAGACCTACCAGATCACGCAGACCGCCACGCTCACCTACCTGGTGGCGCCGGACCACATCTTCCCGTTTGTGCTGCAGGCTATCAACGCCGCCACGCAGACGCTGCGCTACGAGGGCTACGACTTCAAGAACGCCGAACTGGGCCAGGCGCTGGCCGCGCGGGCGGCGGCTGGCGTGAGCGTCACCGTGCTCTTGGAGGGCACGCCGGTCGGCGGGTTAGAAGATCAGGAGCGCTGGAACTGCCAGCAGATCGAGGCCGCCGGCGGCGCCTGCTGGTTCATGGTCAACGACTCGGCTGCCACGCCGCCCAGCCACGACCGGTACGCCTATCAACACGCCAAGTTCATGCTCGTGGATGACCGCTGGCTGCTGACCGGCTCCGAGAACCTGAACTACAGCTCGATGCCGTCCGACTCAAAGACAGACGGCACCGCCGGCAACCGCGGCCTGTGGCTGTGGACCGACGCCGCCGGGCCGTTCGCGCACGCGCTGTCGATCTTCGAGCATGACCTCGACCCGCAGCACCACCGCGATCTGCGGCGCTGGAGCGCGGCCGACCCCGACTTCGGCGCGCCCGCGCCGGGCTTTACGCCCAGCTTCACGTCCGGCGGCACGAGCTACGCCGTGCAATTCCCGGATCCGTTTGTGTTCACGGGCACGTTCCCGTTCGAGATCGTCCAATCGCCGGACAACTCGCTGCGCGACCGGGATGCCCTGCTGGGGCTGGTCGCCCGCGCCGGCCCGGGCGACCGCGTGCTGGTGGAGCAGCTCTACGAGCACCCGTTCTGGGGGCCGACCACGAGCAGCGCCGCCGCCGACCCGAACCCGCGCCTGGAGGCCTACCTGGCGGCGGCGCGGCGCGGCGCGCTGGTGCGGATCCTGTTGGACTCGGCTTACGATATCCCGAGCGAGGCCCGCAGCAACACCGCGACCTGCGCGTACGTCAACGCCATCGCCAGCGCGGAAAACCTGGACCTGGCCTGCCGGCTCGGCAACCCGGCCGGTACCGGCATCCACAACAAGTTGGTGCTGGTGACCAGCGGCGGCGAGGCCTGGGCGCACACCGGCTCGCTCAACGGCAGCGAGAACAGCAGCAAACAGAACCGCGAGCTGGCCGTGCAGGTCCAGTCGGCGGCGGTCTACGCCGCGCTGGCCGACGTCTTCTGGTGGGACTGGGTCGCCAGCGGCGGCAGCGTGCCGGTCACCGGCGGGCCCGCGCTCTATCTGCCCCTGATCCGGCGCGACGGGCCCTGACACTCACGGCGCCCAGCCCATGACGGCGCCCTCCACTGTCGTGAGCGGGAAGGCCGCGCACGTGCGGACGTTAAGGATCGCCGATGTCTCGTGCGGGGCGAACTGATCCGTGTCCACGATGCCCACCCGCAGCCACTCCCCGTCCGGCGACCAGACCGGGCCGGTCACAGCCCAATGCTCAAGTTGGACCAGCAGGCGCGGCTCTGCGCCGCCAGCGCGGCTGATCAAATACAGGCCGCCGCCCAGCTGACCCGGCACGCGTTCCACATAGGCCAGCCAACGCCCGTCCGGCGAAAGCGCCGCCGCCAGCCCCTTGCCCTGCAGAACCAGCCCTGCGTCCGTCACAGCGCCAGTGGCCAGGTCCAGCACCTTCACCGCCTGCCCGTCCGCGCTGGGCTGGCTGAAGTACAGGCCCGCGCCATCCGGCGACCAGGCCAGCAGCTGCTCAAAGGCGGGGTCATTGGTCAGCCGGCGCAGACCGGTGCCATCCGGCGCGATAACGTACACGTTGAGATCGTCCACACGGACAAAGGCCAGCTGCGCGCCGTCCGGCGACCACAGCGGGTGATAGTCGCTCGGCCGCGTGTTGGGGACCAAGCGATCCTCACCACTGTCCAGATTCACGACATGCAGGCCATCCTGCCCGGCGTAAGCGGCCCGGCGGCCATCCGCCGCCAGCGCGGGCCAGACGCCCGGCCCGAGCACCTGTCGGTCCGCGCCGGCCAGAACAGCCACCAGGACACCGTAGTTCTCGGGCGATGGCGCCTGGCCGTCATCGACGATGCGGCCGTAGGCGATTACGCGGCCGGCGACCCCGGCCGGGAGCGCGGGCGGATCGGCCAGCAGTTGTTTCCACGTGCCCAGCGTCAGGCAGGCCTGCGGCACCGCTGTGGGCGCGGGCGCATTGGTCGTGGCCGCCGGCGGCGTCCACACCACCGTCCACTCCCCAATCAACCGGGCGGTGCGGGCCTCCAGCGTCAGCGCGCCGCTGAGCGCGAGGTCGCGCAGGGCGAACGACTGGAGCCGGCCGTTTCCATCGCCGGTGGAGCCGCCGGCGCTCGAGCCGCCGGCCGACGGCGTGACGATGCTCAGATCGAGCCCGTCCAGCGCGGGATCGGCCGTCAGCGTGAAGACAAAGCCGCGCAGATCGCCCTGCCGGATGGACCTGGCTGATTCGACCCGCGCCGCGTAACCGAGCACCTCCAGGGTCTGATCCAGCTCCCACGTTTGGCCGAGTTCCGGCGCGGGCCCGATGTCGAAGCCAAAGCGCAGCGGCTCGCGCAGGGTGACGCCCACCCACTCGGCCGTCAGCGTCACTGGGCCGCTGAAGATCTGGCCGTAGAGTCTGTAAGCCCACTGCCCCGGCGCCGGGTTGTCGATCCCCAGATCGCCCAGGTACGCGGGCTCGATCGGGATGGCGTGCCCGCCGGCGTCCCGCGCGGTCGTGATCTGCGCGGCCAACTCCGTCAGGCGGGTGTCATCCCAGACCGTGTGGCCCAACAGGTAATAGCCGTCGTCCAGCGGGATCGCCTGATCGAGCACTAATTGCACGCCAAAGGCCGGCGGGGCGAGGGTGGGCACGGCCTTGGTTTCAGGACCACTGACCGTCGGCGGCGGCACAGTCGGTGTGGCGGGCGGCAGTTCGATCACGGGCGCCACCGTCAGGTCGGGCGGCGCCGGTGCGAAGCGCAGCGGCAAGGCCCAGTCCTCGGGCGCGGCGCCGGGTGCGGTATCCTGCAGGCAGGGCACCTCGAGGGTCGCCGCCATCACGGCGGCGGGCAGGGCCGCAAAGGTGAGGCGATGCTCGTAGCCGGCGCCCCACCCGCCTCCGCTCAGGCCCGTGCTCGCCAGCCGCGTGCCATCCGGGAGCAGCAGGCGCGGCAGCTCGGAGCAGAACGGCGCGGCCTCGCTGCGCGGAAAGGCCTCCGGCGGGATACCTTCGGCGCGATAGAACAGGACGGTCTTCTCGGCGTCCAGGACGGCCTGTGTCACCGAAAGCGTGATACCCGAACGCGCTGCCTGGCTCACCTCGGCCAGCACCCGCAGCGGCGATTGGGTGTCCACCACGCCGACGCCGGGCAGATAGCCCAGCCAGCGGCGCATGGCGTTGACGACCGCGCCCGGGCCGATCAGCAGCAGGCCGACCACGACCAGCGCCGCCCCGCTCACGGCCAAACGACCGAGGAGGCGCAGACGCCGGCCCGGCGCCTGCGGCGATGGGGCGGCGCGGCTCGCCAGCTGCCGGCGCAAATCATGCACGAAGGCGGGCGCCGGCTTGGGCGCAGCCAGGGCCGACCGGAGCTGATCTTCCAACTCAGGGTTGGGCGTGTCGTCACTCATCGTGCGCCTCCAACTGCGCCTGCAGGCGCGCCAACAGGCGGTACAGCGCCTTCTTCACCGCGGCCTCGTTCCGGCCGAGCAGGTCCGCGATCTCGCCGAACTTCAGGTCGGCCGCGTAGCGCAGGTTGAGCAATTCGCGCTCGTCGTCGTCCAGGGCGCGCAGCAGCGCCCGCAAGGGCGCCCGCTCCACTACGACGGCCAGGGCATCGCCCGGCGCGGGCGCGGCCTCGGCCGGTTCCGAGTCCGTTTCCCGGCTGCGGGAACGGAAGAAGGTGCCGCGCTGGCTGCGCGCGATCCGGAACAGCCAGGCCGCGAAGTAGCCGCGGTGGCGATAGCGCGGCAGCGCCTCCAGCGCCGCCAGGAAGGTCTGCGCGGTCAGGTCCTGGGCATCTGGCGCGTTGCCAACCCGGCTGAAGTGGTAGCGGTAGACCGGCTGAACATAGAGGTCGTACAAGGTCACGAACTCGGCCGGGTCGTGTTGCGCGCGCACGACCAGGGCCGCCAGGCCGTCGTCGCGGGCGGTTTCGTCAGGCTGGGCGATATCCATAAACACGCGTCCGAGTTGCCTCCCAGAAGGACCAGGCGGGCCGGAAAGAGGCCGCCTCTGGTTAAACGCACTGACCGAGCAAAAAGGGACAAGCTCGTCCGGACGGACGGCCGGAGGCCGGTAGAATGGGGCCATCCTGCTCCGGCCGTGGGAGGTAGTCATGACCGATATTCAGGCGCTGCGCGCGTCGCCGTTGGCCCCCAGCGAGATCGTCCTGTTGAATGGCGAGGCCTTCGCGCCCCCGCCCGGTCTGGCCGACAAGCTGGCCCTGCTGCACACGGAGGGCGCCGTGTCCGCGGCCGCCCTGGCGCGCGCTCTGCTGGCCGCGGCGTTCCTGGCCGCCGAACAGGCCGGCGCGCTGCGCCTGGAAGTGCGCGCCAAGCCGACGCCCTTCGGCCCGAGCAAGGTGCTCACGCTGTACGCCGAACCGGGCGCGGCCGACCCGGTCTGGCCCGAGCACAGCCTGGAGGCGCGCCTGCGCGGGCTCGCCGGCGAGGTCCCGGAGGCGGCGGCGGTGACGCGCGGCCTACTGGAGGCGGACAGCCCGAACCCGTGGCATCAGGCCGCCGAGTCGGTGAAGCGCGGGCTGGCGCGGCGCGGCCTGCTGGACGTGGTCGAGGTGGTGCAGTTCGGGTTCGTCAAGACCCCGGCCTACGAACTACCGGCGGCCACGCGGGCGTTGGCGGCGCAGGCACCGGTGGCCGCCGTGCAGCAACTTTTGAAGGACTGCGAGCAGGGCCGCCCGGCTGTCTGGGCGCAGCTGCGCCAACAATTGGACGCCGGTCTGCAACATCGCCTCAAACCGGCCGGGGCGCCCGCGCCCAGGCGGGCCGCGGACGACGACGAGTAAACGCCGGCCGCGTCACTGGCCGAACATCTCCAGCAGCACCGGATTAATCTCCGACCACACCGGCAGCAGGGCTGAGCCGCCGTTGGGCGTCGTGTACGGCGTCACCAGCTCGCCCTGCAGGACGCGCTGATCCAGGCCGGTCAGCCCGGCTCGCAGCAGCGTCGGCGCCAGGCGCACCACTTCCAGGGGCGAGAGGTCTGTCTCGGCCGCAGCGCGCAGCGCCGCCAACAGGGCCGGCCAGCGCGGCCAGGCGCTGGGCTGCAGCCCGCGGCGCAGCAGGGCCTGGATAACCAACTGCTGCCGCTCGGCGCGCTGAAAGTCCGACGAGCCGTGGCGGATGCGCGCGTAGATCAGGGCGCGCTCGCCGTCCATGTGCTGCGGGCCGGCCGCGAACTCCACCGTCGTCACGCCGTAGTCGGCGGTCGGGTACTCGTAATCGATCAGCGGACGCGGCACGTCCAGGTCGATGCCGCCCACGGCGTCCACGATGCGCACGAAGCCGGCGAAGTCCACGCGCAGCGTGCGATGCACCGTCACCCCGAAATTGGTTTGGACGACATCGGCTGCCGCGCGCGGCCCGCTGCCGGCCTGCTCGGCTTCGGCGAAGAAGTGGGCGGTGTTGATGCGGCCGGTGGAGCCGTCCGCCAGCGTCACGTACAGGTCACGCGGCAGCGACAGCAGGCCCACGTAGCCCTGGGCCGGGTAGACCGTCGCCAGGATGAGCGTGTCGGTGCGGCTGATGGCCGTCGCCTCGTCCGGGCGGCGATCCAGGCCCATGATCAGGATGTTGGTGCGCGCCGGCGGAAACGCCAACCAGGCCAGCAGCAGCAGGCCGAGGGCGGCCAGGGCGCCGGCCAGGAGGCCGCGCAGACCGCCGCGCAGGATGGCCGTGCGCCGGCGGGCTGGCACGGGGCGCAGTTCCGGTGGAAGCGGCGGCGGCGCAGGATCGAATTCAAACGCCATGGTTGACTCGCGGGCGTCCAGCTCAGGCGGGGCGCCCGCCGCCCAGTGTCGCGCAAAGCCGTCCATCCGGCAAGGCCGCGGCCTGGGCGACAAAAAAGGCGCCGAGCCAAGCCTGGCCCGGCGCCCATTTTTGCGAAGGCGCGGTCAGCGGGCGGCCAGGAACTCGGCCAGCGCCGCCTCGCGCGCGTAGGTGGTCTCGGTCAGCGATTGGACGGCGGCCTGGAAGGCGGCGACATCGTCGACGTACGGCTCGATCAGGGCCGCCATTTGCTGATACTGCGCGGCCAGTTGGTCGGCGTCGAACACGCCGGTGGCGAGCGCCTCCAGGTAGCCGCGATAGCGCTCGGAGTAGGTCGGGTCGTCCAGCAGGTAGCGGATCAGCGGCCAGTTCTCGCCGACCTCGGCCTTGTCCAGCGAGACGTTGCCACGCCCGCCCGGCCCGCCGCCGCCGCCGGGTCGTCCGCCGCCCACCCCCAGCACCATGTTGTGGTCCCAGCTGATCCAGGTCAGTTGGCCCGTGTCTGGATCGTTGTAAAGATAGAAGTTGTGCGTCATCTGGCCGTAGGTGTCCCAGTTCTGGATCACGGCGCTCAGGGCCAGCCACTCCAGAAACGCGTCGACATTGAAGACGGCCTCCAATTGGGCACGCCAGGCCGCCGGGTCGGTGGTGCGTGTCTCGGCGTGCAGCGCGTTGTAGAGCGCCTCGAGGTCGCTCCAGTCGGCCGCCTCGGCGTTGTTCTCCTTCTGGAAGCTCGCCGTGATCTGGTCCAGCGTCCCGGCCGCCAGGCTGACGCCGGCGCCGTCGCCCTCATAGAGGTTGCCGCTGTCTTCGCCGAACACACGCTCGACGACGGTGTCGTCGATCACTTCGACGGCCGTGTACAAGCCCAGGTTCACCGGCCCCTGGCCATAGTCCAGGATGACTTCGTAGTAGGCGGTCTCGGCCGCCGTCAGGCCGGCATCGGCCAACAGGTCGTACGCCACCGCCTCGCGCAGATAGGAGGCATCGCTGAAGCTCGTACCCAGTGACAGTTCCTTGAAGCCGTAGAAGCGCTGGTTCGTGACGGCCGGATACTCGGCCTCCCACTCGTCGAAGTCCAGCTTCAAAGGGAGCTTGAGGCTGCCGCTATTCCAGGCGCTCATCAGCGAGGAATTGCCCTTGTAGCGCACGCCGACGTTCGTCCAGGTTTGGCCCTCGAACTCAAGCGTGGCCGCCACCCACATGGGATTCTCGGTCGTAAAGTCGCCGCCGCCGCCCGGCCCGCCCGCGGGCGGGTTGCCCCCGGCCATATCGCCGCCGGGCGGGTTGCCGCCCGGCTGGTCGCCGCCAGGCGCGAACTGGCCCGGCCCACCCCCGCCGCCAGGTCCGCCGGTGCCGGCCTCGCCGAACAAGTCAGTCATGTTTGCCTGCATGGCCGCCCAGTCGTCTGGGTCGATCCGGATCGTGATCTGATTGACCTTGTCCTGCGGGAAGACCACGGCGTAGTTCGGGTCGACGGCGTTCGAGTGGGTGGCGTCCGTCCACCCAGCCGGGCGCACGACGGCGTCTTCACCGTCTTCCGCCGCTGGCGTGGCCGGGGTGGTCGCGGTCGCCGGCGCTGCCGTCTCGCTGGAACTGCCGCCGGCGGTCGCGCCGCCCAGCGAGCACGCGGTCAGGGCCAGCAGCAGCAGGCTGCTCAACAGGGTCGGGAGGCTTCGGCGTTTCATCGCACGCTCCGAGCCGCCGGCTCGCGGGTGTCGTGGGCTTCGGACTGTCCCGGCCGGGCGGTTTCGTAGAAGAGTTTGAGCTCGGCCGTATCGCGCGAGAAGTCCAGGCGTCCCACCTCGACGCGCGTCACGGCCAGGCCGGTGCGCGCGCGCAGGTCGGCCAGCAGCTGCTCGCGCTTGGCCGGCACCGTCAGGTCGAGGCGTTCGTACGTGATCTTGCGGCTGGCGGCAAAATGAAAACCCCAGCCTCTCTCCAGCACGTACAGCAGCGCCACGACGACGGCGTTGGCGAAGAGCACCTGTGGAAAATCGCCGTTCGTGGCCAGGACCGAGTTCATCACCGGCAGGGCGATGATGATGAAGAGGTAGGTCATCTCGCGGATCGGGATCTCCTCGGTGCGGTAGCGCAGCACCGAGAAGATGGCGAACAACCCGAAGCCCACGCCCAGACTCAGCTCCACGCTGGTGAGCAGCCCGAGCACGAAGTAAATCACGGTGTTGAAACCCAGGAACGTGAAGACGTACTGCTTATCCTGGGTGACGGGATAGTAGATGAAGCGGACGATGACCAGGGCCACCGCCAGGTTGAGGGCGGCGCCCAGCATCAGGCTAGTGAGTTCGGTCGACATGGTTGGCCTCGCGCATGAGTTTGCTGACAAGCCCGAGCAGGGGCTTGAAGTGATTGTGCGGGACGGCCGGGTACAGGACCGCGACGCCCAGGCAGTATTTGCTGAAGGCGGTGGGGCGGACGTGGTAGGCCTGCATCAGCCGCATGAATTCGGAGTCGTGCTGGCGGCCGGCCTGCTTGACCTCGGCCACCACCAGCCCCGGCAGGGCGATGGCGTCGTAGTCATGGAAGAAGCGCACATTCAGGTCCACGGTCAGCCGTTCCGGCCGGCGCCGGTTGACCAGCGTGAGGCGCGAGAACTCGTTCCAGAGCTTGGGCTCCAGCGCCGGCACGCCCTGCGGCAGGCTGTCACCCAGGAAGGCCTCCACCTCCGGCGTGCGCGCGGTGACCAGGCTCGGCGTCCGCAGGCGGTGCTTCACCGTGCGGTCCTGGCGCGTCTTGAGCTTCACCTCCAGGAAAGCCAGGCCGCTGTCCACGTAACGGCGGCTGCGGACCTTGCAGCGCTCCGGCCGCCCAGTCTGATGACGCCGGAAGAAGGCGAAGTCGGGCGTGTCAAAGTACAGCGTCTGGTAGGCGCTCAGCCGGACGCCGTCCACGTCCAGCACCTGGTAATACTCGCGCAGCGCCGGCAGGACCATCTGCCATTGCCGCAGCGTCATCGCATACTTGGTGTCGACGCGGTCTTGCAGCGCGACCCCGTCCATCTGCGCCAGCCGGATGGGCTCAAAGCGGTTCAACTCGCGGGCCAGCGGTGTCTGGGCCGGGGCTACCCGGCGGGCAGGCCTTTCGCCGGGCGTGTTCATGGTCCAGAATGTCGTCGCTTCAGGCAACATAACAACCTCGCGTCCAGTCTGTCAGTCTGAAGATAAGTCTACGCAGGCGTATTTAGAATTTGTACAGAAACGCTATGACTCAGTTAAAGAGTTTTGATCTGCCGGCCCCCTGCCCGCGCTCAGAGGCCGCCAGGCGTCTGCTATACTCGCCGCCGCGCCAGGCTGGCGCCCGGCCGGAGACCTATGCCCGCTGCGATTGTGCTGGTGACGTTCCTGGTGCGCGACTACGATGAGGCCCTGGCCTTCTTCACCGAGGCCTTGCGCTTCACGGTGCTGGAGGACCGGCCGCTGGCCGAGGGGAAGCGTTGGGTGCGCGTGGCGCCGGCCGGCTCACCGGGGGCCGCGTTGCTGCTCGCGCGGGCGGTCACTCCCGAACAGCGCGAGCAAATCGGCCGCCAGGCCGGCGGGCGCGTCTGCCTGTTTTTGGAGACCGATGACTTCTGGGGGCACTATCGCCACATGCGGGCGCGCGGCGTCCGCTTTGCCGAGGCGCCGCGCCGGGAGCCGTATGGCTGGGTGGTCGTCTTCTTCGACTTGTACGGCAACCGCTGGGATCTGCTGCAGCCGTCAGCGGGCTGAGCCGGCGGCCGGCCCGTTGAGCTGCGCCCGGATATGGGCGATAAACTGCTCCCACACCGGGTAGTTGCTGCCCGCCCAGATCTGGGCGCGGAACACCTCAGCCTGGGCCTCCGACCAGCCCAGGTGCTTCTGGGCGTACAGGCCGTAGAAGGCCGTCGCGCGGTAATTCGCGGCGCAGTGCAGCAGCGTCTTGCCGGCTGGCCGGCTGCTGAAGGCGCGCTCGAAGGCCGCGAAATCCTCCGGCCGCGGGTTGCCCCAGGCGACGGGGAGGTGGATGTAGGTCAGACCCAGCGCCTGCACCAGGCCGGCTTCATCCTGGAGGGCATCGTCCGGGTGGAGGGTGGCCAGGTTGATGACCGTGACAAAGCCCTCCGCCGCGGCCGCCCGCAGCTGGGCCTCGGTCGGCTGGCCGCCCAGACACAGGTCGTCATCGACCTGGAGATAGTTGTAGATCGCGGCTGTGCTCATCGTGTCTCCGCCCACTCAGAGGTTCCCATGCCCTTCCCAGACGCTGCCCCGCACCGACACTGCAGCCTGTGCTCGTCCATTCTAGATGAGGAATACGCTTTTCAGAAGTACGGCCACGCCGAGGACGACTCGGCCCTGCCCGCGGAGGCCAGCCGCCTGGTGCTGGTGAAGGACCTCCGGCCGTCCAGCGGCCGCGCGCTGCACTTGAAGCAGTGCCCCGAGTGCGGCACGTACTACCTCTATCGGACCGACTACGAGTATCTCGTCAACGGCTCGGAGGACGAGCAGTTCCTGACGCGCCTGACCTCCGACCAGGCCGCCGAGTATCTCGACCCGGCCTGACGCCCCCGCCCCTCGAGGGGCGCCCGCTTTGGGCCGTTAGCCCAAATAATGCTGATCTGGCCCGATTTGCCACAACCCCGCCCGCCCGGGGCGCGGATAGCCGCGAGTCATGACAACAGTCTCCGGAAACCGGCTTTATGCACCCTTGTTCACGGCCCGTGAAAGTCCTACGCTCCTCCCGTCGACCTAACACTGAGAGGAGTACTTATGTTCGACCCACGCACCATCCGCGGCAAGCGCGGCGTAGACATCCTGCACGATCCGGTTCTCAACAAAGGCACGGCCTTCACGGATGCCGAGCGCGACATGCTCGGCCTGCGCGGCCTGCTGCCGCCGCGCGTCTTCACCCAAGACCAGCAGATGATGCGCGTCCTGGAGAACATGCGGCGCAAGACCTCTGACATCGAGAAGTACATCTACCTCGGGTCCCTGCAGGACCGCAACGAGAATCTCTTCTACCGCGTGGTGATGAGCAACCTCGACGAGATGATGCCCCTCATCTACACGCCCACCGTCGGCCAGGGCTGCCAGGAGTTCGGGCACATCTTCCGCCGGCCGCGCGGCCTGTACGTCACCGCCCGCGACCGCGGCCACGTGCGCGACGTGCTGCGCAACTGGCCGTTCCCGGATGTGCGCATGATCGTGGTCACCGACGGCGAGCGCATCCTGGGCTTGGGCGACCTGGGCGCCGGCGGCATGGGCATCCCCATCGGCAAGCTGGCCCTGTACACGGCCTGCGCCGGCGTGCACCCCACCCAGTGTCTGCCCGTGATGCTGGATGTCGGCACCAACAACGCCGCCCTCCTCCAGGATCCGCTCTACATCGGCGTGCCGGAGCGGCGGCTGCGCGGCGCCGCCTACGACGAACTGGTGGACGAGTTTGTGGAGGCCGTGCAGGAGATCTTCCCGCACGCCTGCCTGCAGCTGGAAGACTTCGGCAACACCAACGCCTTCCGCCTGCTGCGCCGCTACCAGCAGATGGCCTGCACCTTCGACGACGACATCCAGGGCACAGCCGGCGTGGCGCTGGCCGGCATCTACTCCGCTCTGCGGCTGACCCACAACCGCCTGGCCGATCACAAGTTCCTGTTCCTGGGCGCGGGCGAGGCCGGCGTGGGCATCGGCGACCTGATCGTCACCGGGCTCAAGGCTGAGGGCGTCAGCGAGGCTGAGGCCAAGCAGAAGTGCTGGTTCGTGGACTCCAAGGGCCTGGTGGTGAAGAGCCGCACCGACTTGGTCGAGCACAAGCTGCCCTACGCCCACGACCACGCGCCGGTGGCCGACTTCCTGGAGGCGGTGGAGACGCTCAAGCCCACGGCCATCATCGGCGTGGCCGGCATGGGCCGGCTGTTCACGCGGCCGGTGGTGGAGGCCATGGGACGCCTGAACGAGCGCCCGATCATCTTCGCCCTGTCCAACCCCACCTCCAAGTCTGAGTGCACGGCTGAAGAGGCCTACACCTGGACGGACGGGCGCGCCATCTTCGCCAGCGGCAGCCCCTTCAAGCCCGTGGTCTACAACGGCAAGACGTACGTGCCCGGCCAGGGCAACAACTCCTACGTCTTCCCCGGCGTCGGCCTGGGCGTAATCGCCAGCCAGGCCAAGCGCGTGCCGGACGAGATGTTCTTCGCCGCGGCCAAGACACTGGCCAGCCTCGTGACCGATGCCGACCTGGCCATGGGCCGCATCTACCCCGGCCTGGACCGCATCCGCGAAGTCTCAGCCGCCATCGCCATGGCGGTGGCCGAGGTCGCGTTCGAGCTGGGCCTGACCGACATGTCCCGGCCGGCCGACCTGGCCGCCCACGTCCACGCGCACATGTACGTGCCGACCTACCCGGAATACAAGTAACGGCTCCCGGCGTGACGCCGGACCACACGCAAGGGCTGGACCCGTCCGGGTTCAGCCCTTTGTTTTTCCGCGGCTCTCCGCCCTTGATATATCAGAACAGATGTGCTTATATTTCCGATACACGCGCTGATTGGGAAAAGGCCGCCCGATGAGTTTCCTGGTAGAACAACGCCCGTCTGATTCGCCCTTTGTGGAAACGGTGATGCACGGCTGGACGGTGGGCACCGGCACCACCACCCGGCCGGCCGAGACGCACTGGCATCTGGTGTTTGCCCGCCACGCCGGCGGCGTCTCGCCGATGATGGTCGGACCGCTGACCACGGCCGGCCGCGTGGCATTTCAGCCCGGCGTCGAAATCCTGTGGATCAAGTTCAAGCTGGGCGCATTCATGCCAGACCTCCCGGCCAGGGACTTCCTGAACAGCGAGGCCAGCCTGCCTGGTGCGGCGGATCGGCGTTTCTGGTTAAAGGGTTCGGCCTGGCAATATCCCGACTTTGAAAACGTGGAGACATTCATCGGCCGGCTCGCGCGCGCCGATGTGCTCGTGCATGACCCGGCCGTTGCCGCCGCGCTGCAGGAGCAGACGCCCACCGTCGCCGGCCGCACGCTCCGCCATCGGTTCCTGCGCGCCACCGGTCAGAGCCAGGGCCACATTCGGCAGTGGCAGCGCGCCCAGCGGGCCGAGGCGCTGCTGCGGCAGGGCGTCACCATCCTGGACACCGTCCAGGCGGCCGGCTACTCTGATCAGGCGCACCTGACCCGCTCGCTGAAACAGTTCATCGGCCAGACGCCCGCGCAGATCCGGCGCCAAGCGGCCGCCGGTGACGCGGATCAGTGCGAGCGCGCCTGACCCCCCAACCCATTCCGTTTGCCGTTTTGTTCAAGACACCGGCCCGCGGGCCGCGGTATCCTGCCCAGCAGAGCAAGACAAGTTTGCCCTCACAAGCAAGGAGAAACCGCGATGAGCCCCGAGCCCGAAATCCGTGATCTGGTCTTCACGCGCGTCTTTGACGCGCCGGTGGAGCGGGTCTGGAAAGCCTGGACGGACGCCGAGGACGTGAAATACTGGTGGGGTCCGGACCGCTTTACCGCGCCCCTGGCCCGCCTGGAGGTGCGCCCCGGCGGCACCTCCCTGGTCTGCATGCGCGCGCCGGCCGAATTCGGCGGCCAGGATATGTACAGCACCTGGCACTATCGTGACGTCGTGCCGCTGCAGCGGCTTGTGTACCTCCACAACCTGGCTGACGCTGACGGCCGCACGCTGGACCCGGTTACACTGGGCCTGCCCCCGGATTTCCCCCAAGACGTCCGCAACACCATCACCTTCAAGGCGCTCAGCCCGACCCGGACCGAACTCACCGTCACCGAGCATGATTGGCCGGTGGGCCAGATGCGGGAGATGTCGCGGCTGGGCATGGAGCAGTGCCTGGACAAGATGGCCCGGCTCTTCGCCGAGGCCTGACGCCGCAAAACAAACGCCAGGCCAGACGCTGGTCTGGCCCGGCGTTTCCTTCGGTCACAGGTTGAGGCCGGGCCGGCGGCGGTGCGGGTCAGCGCGTCAGGTGAACCGGCTGCCCGGCGCGCGCCGACTGGTAGATCGCCTCGACCAACTGCAGACTGCGCTTCCCCTCGCGGCCGTCGAGGAGAGGCTGGCGGCGCTCACGGAGGGCGGCGACGAAGTCCTGTAATTGAGCTGTGTGCCCGGCCGTCGAGATATCCATGGGGCGAGCGGCGCCGCTGCTGATGGCGGCCTCCTCCGAACCGGCCTCGCGCGGCTCCTGCAGGTGCCACTCCAGCCGGCCGAGCCCCTTGTGATAGACGGCGCTGCCATTCGTGCCGAAGAACTCCAGACGCTCCGGGTAGCCGGGATAGGCGGCGGTCGTCGCCTGGACCAGGCCGAGCTTGCCGTCCGGGTAGGTCAGCAGCGCCTGAACGGCGTCCTCCACCTCGATCGCGTGCGCGAGGGTCCGGGCCTGGGCGGTCACGGCGGCGGGCAGACCAGCCAGCCAGACCAGCAGATCCAGGGCATGGATGGCCTGGTTGATGAGCACCCCGCCCCCCGACTGCGCCGGGGAGGTGCGCCACGCCCGGCTGGCGTAATAGGCGTCATCGCGGTGCCACAGCGTGCTGGCGCTCACCCAGACCAGCCGGCCCAGCCGCCCCGAGTCGATCAGCGCCTTCAGCTTGAGGGTCAGCGGCTCGAAGCGGCTTTGGAAAACGACCCCCAGCGTGATGCCCGCCTGCTCGCAGGCCGTGAGCATGGCCTCACACTCGGCGACCGTGGTCGCCATGGGCTTCTCGCACCAGACATGCTTGCCGGCCGCGGCCGCCGCCTGCGTGAGCGGCGCGTGCAGATCGTGCGCGGTGCAGATGGTCACCGCGTCCACATCGGCGCGAGCCAGCACCTCGCGATAGTCGGCGTGCCAGGCGCCCCCGTACTGGGCTGTAAAAGCCTGGCCGCGCGCCGGGTCGCGCGTGGCCGCGGCGACCAGTTCACAGCCTGGCGTGGCCCGGATGGCGGCGGCATGGACGGGCGCGATGTTGCCGACCCCAAGAATGGCGAAGCGAATAGTCTGCATGGTCCGACGCGGCTAACCTAGAGCGGCCGTTCAGGCGCCAAAGCGGCGATACCGCTCGACGACAGCGGCCATGGCGAACAGATTGTCGTCCGGCGTGCCGTGGTCCATGTTGATGCAGCAGATGCCGGCGAGTTGCAGAGGGCCGGCCGCCTGCAGCAGGCGTTCGGTGTCGGCGGCAATCTCGGCCGGCGTGCACTGTAACATCCGGACCGGGCTCAAGCGCAGATTCAAGAACGCGTCCGGCAGCAACTCGCGGCAGCGGGCCACGTCCGACCCCCAGCCGACGTCGTAAAAGCTGGCCGGCAGCTGCGCGTACTCAGCCGCGATGCGATGCAGGTTGTCGCCGCAGTGGTGGATCCCGAACGGGGTCAAGCGCTGGGCGAGGACTTGCTCGACCGGGAACTGCAGCGCGCGGTAACTGCGCGGTGAGATCATCTGCACCGAACAGTTGGCGTGCAGGAACGGCGTTGGCGTCAGCCGGGCCGCCATGCGGTTGACCGAGATCGAATAGCTGCCGGTGCGGGAGTGGAGGTAGCTGGCCACATCGCCGATCAGCTCGGCGATGAGTTCGAGCAGCCGCCGGACCCGGCCGGGCGCCTGGTAGAAATCGGCGAACATGTCCTGACCGTAAAGGTGGTAGGCCGCGTTCAGCAGACCGTCGGTGTTCAGGTCGCCAACCAGGTAACCGTGCTCGGCCTCGAGCGCGTCCATCTGGCGGATGAGCTCGCGCATGGGCCAGCGCGCCCGGAAGTCTGGTTTCTCCAGGGCCTCGATTTCGGCCGGCGAAAGCTGGACGGGCTCGGGCTGCGGCGCCGCGTCCGCCTCAAAGCGGATGCGCGCGCCGAGGAGGGCCGGGATGACGAAGCCGCCGGCGACGTGCAGGGAGCCGATGACCGGCCGCGGCTGCGGGGCGGCCTCGCCCAGACCCAACTGCCCGTAGCGCTCGTGCAGGACGCGCCGCATCGTCACGTCATTGGCGATGCGGGCGGCCGGATCCAGGTAAAAGCCCTCGCCAAAGTCGAGGCCGGCGGCGTGATGCCACCAGTTCGGGTTGAAGACCAGCTCCAGCGGCAGGAACTGGTCCGGTGTGAGCGCTGTCACAGGCGCCGCCAGCGGCGCGCTCACGCGCTGTAACTGGAGGCGGTCACCGAACCGCCGAGGCCGGTCCAGTTCGTGTGGAAGAACTGGCCGCGCGGCTGGTCGACGCGCTCATACGTATGCGCGCCGAAGTAGTCGCGCTGGGCCTGGATCAGGCTGGCCGGCAGCCAGCCCGCGCGATACCCATCGAAGAAAGTCAGGGCGCTGGCCATCGCCGGCACGGGCACCCCGTTCTCCACGGCCCGCGCCACCACGCGCCGCCAGGCCGGCTGAACGGCCTGGATCTCGTGGCGGAAATACGGCGCCAGCAACAGATTGCTCAGATGCGGGTCGGCCGCGTAGGCCTCCTTGATCTTGCCCAAAAAGGCCGAGCGGATGATGCAGCCGCCGCGCCACATCAGGGCGATGCCGCCATAGTTCAGATTCCAGCCGTGCTCACGCGCCACGGCGCGCATGAGCATGAAGCCCTGCGCGTAAGAGATGATCTTGGCCGCGTACAGCGCGTCGCGGATCGCCGGGAGCCAGGCCGCGCGGTCTGTGGCGACGGAGACGGCCGGCCCGGACAGGATCTTTTCGGCCGCGACGCGTTCGTCTTTAAGCGCCGAGAGCGAGCGCGCCAGCACCGCCTCGCTGATCAAGGTCAATGGCATGCCGGCTTCCAGCGCCGCCATCACCGTCCAGCGGCCGGTGCCCTTCTGCCCAGCCACGTCCAGGATCTTGCCCACCAGCGGCTGGCCATCCGCATCCTGGACCGCCAGGATCTGGCCCGTGATCTCGATCAGATACGAGTTGAGCGGGCCGCGATCCCACTCCGCGAAGACCGGCGCGGCCTCCGCGTCCGTCAGCCCCACCAGCGTCCGCAGAAGCTGATAGGCCTCGGCGATGAGCTGCATGTCGCCGTACTCGATGCCGTTGTGCACCATCTTAACAAAGTGCCCGGCGCCGTTTTCGCCCACCCACTCACAGCAGGGCGTGCCATCCTCGACCTTGGCGGCGATGGCTTGGAAGATGTCCTTGACGTGCGGCCAGGCCGCCGGTGAGCCGCCCGGCATGATGGACGGCCCGTGGCGGGCGCCCTCCTCGCCGCCGGAAACGCCGGTGCCGACATAGAGCAGCCCTTTGGACTCCAGATAGGCAGCGCGGCGGAGGCTGTCCTCGTAATTCGAGTTGCCGCCGTCGATGACGATATCGCCCGGCTCCAGGAGCGGCAGCAGCAGCTCGATGAAGTCGTCCACGGGCGGGCCGGCTTTGACCATGAGCATCACGCGCCGCGGCCGCTTGAGCAAGCCCACCAACTCCTCCAGCGAGTGCGCGCCCACCACCGCCGTGCCCCGGGCGGGCCCCTGGAGGAACTCGTCCACCTTGGCCACGGAGCGGTTGAACACGGCGATTTTGAAGCCGTGATCGTTCATGTTGAGGACCAGGTTCTGGCCCATCACGGCCAGGCCGATCAGCCCGAGGTCACACTGTGTCATGGGAGATTCTTTCTGCTCGATGAGGGTTCCAAGAATACGCTCAACCAACTGCTCCGGCGGCGCAGCGATGTCCAGCGTGAGGGCGTCGGCGGGTGCCTCCAGCGTCGCGAACTGGCTGGTCAGCATCTCAGGCTTCATGTAATGGCCCTGGCGAGACTGCAGGCGCCCCAGGATCAGGTCATAGCTGCCGCGCAGGTGGACAAAGTTTACCTCCGAACTGACACGCAACCGTTCCCGATATTGGTGCTTGAGGGCCGAGCAGGCCAGCACCGCCGAGCGGCCGGCCGCGCTCTCGCGGCGCAACAGGTCCGCCAGGGTGCTGAGCCAGCCGGCGCGATCCTCGTCTGTGAGCGGGACGCCGCGCCCCATTTTGGCTTTGTTTTCAGGCGGGTGAAAGTCGTCGCCGTCGTAGAACGGCCAGCCCAGCCGTTCGGCCAGCCTGCGGCCGATGGTGGTCTTGCCGCAGCCGGACACGCCCATGACGATCACGATCACGACCGGCCGCCTTCCGGCGCTCCCGGGACCAGCGGCGTTCGCAGCCGGTAGAGGAACTCGCCCGCGCGCGGCACCACCAGGGTCTCCGGATCGGCCTCGGCCAGCCAGCGCGCCGGATCGAGGGCGGCTGGGTCGCGATAGCCGAGGTTCACGGCGCGACAGACCGCCTCCGGGATGCCGGTGGCGAGCGTCACCTGGATCCGCGGCGTCTCGATCCCGCTCGCGGCGTCATACGCGCCAATGCCCCGCAAGTGGGTGGAATGCGCCAGCACGCCCCAGGGGATGTGCTTGAAGCGGTCCCATTGGTGGACAAAGTAATCCCGGACATGATAGCCCACCTGGCGGATCAGTGCGCCGTGGGTGACGCTGATCTCGCGGACATGCGGCGCATAGATGATCACCTCCCCGCCGTCGGCCACCACCGGCTCCAGCTTATACATCCCCTTCGCGCCCACCCAGATCTCGTCGTACATTTCCGGCAAGACCGAGAGGACGCGCCGGTAGGGGCGCTCGACGTAGCGCACATGCAGCTCGGCGGAGAGGTCCGCCGCGGCGCGCCAGGCCGTCTCGGGCGCCCCGAAAAACAGCCCCGCCACGCCGTCGCTGTGCGCGTCACCGGAGACGATGACACTGCACAGGGCCCGGCGTGTGCGCGGGATCATGGCCGCCGCCCGGTCGATCACGCGGCGCACCGGCGTCTCCGCCAGGCCGATGAGGGCGTAGGACGTGATCAGGGCGCCCAGCCAGTGGGTGAAGTCGATGATGTCGGCGCCGGCGATGCCGGGGAAGAAGTATTTGTTGCCGCCGCTGAAGCCGACGACCTCATGCGGAAAGACCGGGCCGCAGACGAGCAGTTGATCGTAGTCCAGGATGCGGCGGTTGAGGCGCACCGGCACATCCTGGCGCAGCCGTCCCTGGCTGATCTCGGCGATCTCGGCGGCCGGGATCACGCCCAGGCTGAGCAAGGCCTGCGGATCATTCCAGGCATGGTTGAACAGGCCGATGTCCGGATACTGGGCGGCCTTCGTCTCGGCCGTCAGCCCCACCAGCCGCAGCAGGGCCGCCTCGCTCAGCGGCGGGTGCGTGCCCAGGGCGACGATGAAATCCAGCTGCCGCACCCGCGGCTGGAGGTGCCGGACCAGCAGGCGAAAGAACAGCGGCAACGGCATCGTCCGCGTGTGGTCGGGGATGATCACCAGCACGCGGCCGCCGTCGGGCCGCATCTCGTCCACGCCGCCGGCGATGATCGCCTCAATCTGAGCGTCAGTCAACATGGGTCCAGTCCATTTCCTGGGCGGCAGGGCTACACCCCGCTGAAGGCCGCGAAGCCGCCGTCGACGGGCACGACGACGCCGGTGACAAAGGCCGACGCCGGTGAGAGCAGCCAGAGCACGGCTCCCAATAAGTCCTCGGGCTGACCGAAGCGGCCCAGCGGCGTATGGGTCAGGATCACTTCGCCGCGCGGCGTCAGAGCACCGGTGTCTTTGTCCGTGAGCAGGAAGCGGTTCTGCTCGGTCAGGAAAAAGCCTGGCGCGATGGCGTTGACGCGGATGCGCGGCGAGTACTCCTGGGCCATGTGCACGGCCAGCCACTGGGTGAAATTGCTCACCCCGGCCTTGGCCGCGGAGTAGGCCGGGATGCGCGTCAGCGGGCGGAAGGCGTTCATGGACGAGATGTTCAGGATGACCCCCTCGCCCTGCTGGGCCAGGCGCCGCCCCACGATCTGGCTGGGCAGGATCGTGCCCAGCAAGTTTAGCTCAAACACAAACCGCAGCGCCTCAGCCGGCAAATCGAAGAACTTCCGGTCCGGTCCGGTGGTGGCGCCAGGCTGGTTGCCGCCGGCGGCGTTGATCAGGGCGTCGATGCGCCCGAACTCCTGCTCAACCGCGGCGACAGCGGTTTCCAGGACGGCGGCCTGCAAGACGTCGCCATAGACCACAATGGCGCGGCCCCGGCTGGGCGGGAAGCGATGGATCTGGCGTTCGGCCAGGGCCTGGTCCCGGTCTAGAATGGCGACGTTGGCCCCGCAGCCTACCAGGGCACAGGCGATCTCGCCGCCCAAAACGCCGGCCCCGCCCGTGACGAGGACCGTGCGGCCGGTGAAGTCGTACATTTGGGTGAGGTCTTGTAAGTTCATACTCGCAGAGAAGTCACTCCCGGTTAGGACAGCGCCGACCCAGGCAGGGATTATACCGACGCGGCGAAAGGCTGCAGGTGGCGGATAAAGTGCCGTTCCAGGGCGGCATAGTGCTCGGTCTCGTGCGCGCGCAACGCGGCCAGAATCTCCGGGCCGAACTGCGCCAGGGCGGAGCCGAAGGTGACATGCAGGACCTCGCGCGCATCGAATTGGTCGAGCAGCGAAGGCAGCTCGGAGTCTGGCCGGGCCGCGATGGCGGGCACGCGGCTTAACTCAGCCGAGACGTGATAACTGGCGCGGTCCTGCGGGTAGCGCTCAATGGCCAGGACCGCGATGGCGCGGAACAGGGCCGGCTGGACGCGCGCCAGGGTTCGCAAGGCCTCCAGATAACTCGTGCCGGCGGTCTTGAGATGCACCCGGCCCCGCGCGGCGGCCATGATCAGCGGGTAGACGCTGAACTTATCTGAACCCGAGTGCAGGCTGAGCTTGTAAGGCCCCAGCGCGCGCGCCACCGCCGCATGCCCGGCCAGGTCGGCCGCCAGCGCCTTCAGATCCCCCAGATAGTCCACGCCCTTTTCAAAGCGCCCCACGTAACGCGGGGCCAGGCTGACCCAGCGCACCCCCAGCCGCTTCAGTTCGCTGGCGATCAGAACATGCTCCCCATGCGTGGTCGGGGTCTCGGTCTCGTCCACCGAGACTTCCAGCTCAAAGGGCACGCCCTGGGCAGCCACATGGCGATACAAGCGGGCCACATGCGCGATGGCGTTCCCATACTTGGCCGCCGCCCGCCAGACCGCCTCGACCTCCAGCGTCAGGCGGCGATCCTCGAGCTCGAAGGTCTGGCCGGCGTAGCGCCGCTGCCAGGCCTCCGGCGAACTCTCCAGGGCCGCCCAGTCCAGCGCCTGCACCTTGGCCCGCACCGTCTCCGGGGCGGCGGAATCCGCGGCGGAATCGACGTGGGCGCCGGGATCGATGGTGTAGAACGTGAAACCGGCGGCCGCGCAGGCTTCCACATCGGCGGGCGTTTTGAGGTGGTCGGCATCGGCGCCCAGCGGACCGCGCCAGCCGCTCTCCAAAGCGCCGAAAGTCGCGTCGCGCATCACGTCCTGCGGCGTGCGGCGCGTGCGCGTCATCTCGCGAATAGACTGCTGCGCGAAGATGGGGGCGACGGGCCGGGCGCCCGGCGTGGCGGCGACGCTGCGGAAGGCGCGGACGTGTCCGGGCGTCGCCAGGCCGAGCCGGTCCCCGCATCCGGCCGAGGTCGCCAGGCCCAGCGGCGCCGGGCGCAGGTGAGGCAGCGCCGCGGACAGCGCACGCGCGTTGGCGTCGGTGAGCGGGCAGCGCACGAGAGTCAGCTCTGCGCCAAAGTCTGCCCCCTCGCCCGCAAACGCCATTAATCGGGCCTGGCCCGCGGGCGCCAGGACGAGCAGCTGCTTGTCCGACCCCGCGCGCGTCAGGGCGAAGGCGACGCCGTCGGCCTCGGCCAGCGAGTCGACGTAGAGCGTTTCACCAAAAGCTTCGTGCAGCCGGGCGGTCAGGTCCATGAACTCCACTCCGGGGCGCGTCCGCCCAGACTTACAGATGATAGGCCTGCTTGGCCAGGCCGTAGGCCAGGGCCTGCGCCATCTGGTGCGCGGCCTCCAGGTCCACGATATGCCGGGCCACCAACCCGGCCAGCCAGTTCGCGCTGGCCCGCCGCCACAGGTCGTGCCGGACCGGGATCGAGCAGAAGGCGCGGGTGTCGTCCACAAAGCCGGTGGTGTTGTAGAGGCCGGCCGTCTCCATCACCTGATCGAAGAAGCGCGCCATGCCATTGAGGCTGTCGAAGAACCACCACGGCGGCCCCAAACGCACGGCCGGATAATGGCCGGCCAACGGCGCCAACTCCCGGCTGTAGGTGGTCTCGTCCAGCGTGAACAGGAGCAGGCGGAAGCGTGGGTCGTTGCCAAAGCCATCCAGCAGCGGCCGCAGCGCGCGCGTGTACTCGGTGGCCACCGGAATGTCCGCGCCCTTGTCGGCGCCGAAGTCGCGCGCCAGCGGCGGGTTGTGGTCGCGGAAAGCGCCGGGGTGCAGCTGCATCACCAGCCCGTCTTCGACGCTCATCCGCGCCATCTCGAACAACATGTGGGCCGTGAAGCGCGGCGCGTCACCGGGTTCCGGGCGGCCCTGCAGCGCACGCTGGAAGATGGCCTCGGCCTCGGGTTCGGACAGGGGCCGGACCTCGGCGGTCAGCGCGGCGTGGTCCGTGGCGGTCGCGCCCAGGCGCTTGAAGTGCGCGCGGCGCTCCTCCAGAGCGGTTAAGTAGAGGCGGTAGCTGGTAATCGCGCGGCCGCTGATGGCGCTGAGCGCGTCCAGGTTGACGCGCCAGTCGGGACGGTCCAAGTTGACGACGCCATCCGGCCGGAAGGTGGGCCGGACCTGGCCTCTCCAGCCGGAGGCCCGGATCGCCTGATGCTCCGTCAGCGGGTCGCTGGCGGCATCTGTGGTGCACAGCACTTCCAGGTTGAAGCGCTCGAAGAGGGCGCGCGGACGGAACTCCGGCCCGGCCAGCTTGGCGGCGATCTGATCGTAGACGCGCTGGGCGGACGCGGCTGTCAGCGGCTCGCTCACGTCGAAGAGCTGTTCGAATTCGGCCGTCAGCCACAGGCCCGAGGGCGTGCCCTGGAAGAGGTGGAAATGCTCGGCGAAGGTCTGCCAGATGCGGCGGTGGTCGGTCTCGACGGGAGCGCCGTCGCGGCGCGCGATCCCGAGGCGCTCCAAGGCGACGCCCTGCGAATACAGCATCCGGAAGAGGTAGTGATCCGGGAGGATGAGCAGGTCCACCGGCGTCCCGAACGAGTAATCCGGGTCGGCGAACAGCTTGGGGTCGACGTGGCCGTGCGGCGAGACCAGGGGCAGGTGCGCGATGGGCGCATACAGTTCGGCCGCCAGCGCGCGCACGCCCGGCTCGGGGTTGAAGAAGCGGTGGGGGTGAAGCATCGGGTGTTCCTTGGGCCAGGTCAATGAGCGGCGCCGCCCTCGCGCAGCGCCTCCCACATGGCCAGGACGTTCTCAGGCGGGACGTCGGCCTGAATGTTGTGGATGGTGTTGAAGACGTAACCGCCGCCCGGGGCCAGCGCCTCTATGTTGCGCTTCACGTTGTCGCGCACGTCCTGAGGCGTGCCAAATGGCAGCACGCTCTGAGTCTCCACGCCGCCGCCCCAAAAAGCCAGGTCCCGCCCGAAGTCGCGCTTGAGGGCGGCCGGCTCCATGCCGGTGGCCGTGATATGGATCGGGTTGAGCACCTCCACGTCGATCTCGATCAGGTCCGGCAGGATCGGGCGGATGTTGCCGTCCGAGTGGAAGAAACGCTTGGCGTTGGGGGCGAGCTGCTTGAGCCGCGCGAAGAGCGCGGCCAGGCGCGGCTTGAAGAGCTTGCGGAACATGCGCGGCGAGACGAGCTGGGAGGTCTGCGTGCCGTAATCGTCGGCCTCGGAGATCACGTCCACCACATCGGCCAGCTGCGGCAGCGCCATCTCCCAGAAGGCGAGCTTCAGCTCCAGCATCTTGTCCAGGAAGGCGCAGGCCAGGCGCTCGTCCGCGGCCAGGTCCATCAGCAGGGCCTGCATGCCGCGCACGCGCTGCGACATCTCAAAGATGCCGGCCAGCACGCCCTTGACCATCACGGCCCGGCCCTGGGCCCGGTAGGCCAGCGCCAACTCCCGCAGCCCCGCGATGCGCCGCGGGTCGCCCGTCCACGGCCAGGGATGCGCGGCCACGGCCTCGGGCGTGAGCGGATCCGCGGCCAGCGGCGACTTCACTACCGAATAGTACAGCACGTCCTTGGGGCGGCGGTGGGTGATGCCCCACTCGTCGTGGTACTCCCAGGCCTCGCCCTGGTCCACGTCCACGATGTTCCAGTTGTGGCTGTTGAGCGGGAACAACCCGCGCACGTCCACGCCCAGGCGCTCGATCAGGTCGTCGTCCGGCAGGGCCAGCTGCTGGATCGTGTCGCACAGCGTGGGCGTAACCGGCGGCAGGCCCAGGGCGGCGCGCAGGTTTTGGTAGGCCACGACGTGAATGCCCGTGACCTGCGTGCTGCCCAGGTCGAACGGCACACGGTCTGGCTCACGGTGGTTCAGCGCGGCCAGCAAGCGTTCGCGCGAGCCGGTCGCGGACAGCGGGGACAGCGCTGGCAGGGTCATGGCAGCCTCGCGGCGGAGTCCTGATCCAGGAAGAGGCGGGCGTGCGGGCAGCGCCGCAGGATCGAGGCCGGGCAGGCCTCGCTGACTGGGCCGCGCAGGGCGCGCTCCACGGCTTCGGCTTTGCGCGCCTCCGGCACAATGGCGAGCACGCGCCGGGCGGAGAGCAGGGCCGGGATGGTGAGCGTGATGGCGTGCGTGGGCACCTCGTCGAGAGCGGCAAAATGGCCCTCACCCACCTGCTGCCGGCGCGAGGCCTCCGCCAGTTTGATCACCTTCACCCAGACCGGATCGGCGAAGTCGGCGTAGGGCGGATCGTTGAAGGCCAGATGCCCGTTCTCGCCGATGCCGAGCGCGCACAGGTCGATGGGCTGAGCGCGCAGGGCGGCCTCATACGTGGCGCACAGGTTGGCGGCCTGGTCGGCCTGCCCCCCAACCGCGAAGAAGCGGCGCGGCTTGACGGCGTCCAGCAGATGCCGGCGCAGAAACGCCGGGAAACTAGCCGGATGACCCTCCGGCAGCCCCAGATACTCGTCCATGTGGAAGACATTGACGGCGGACCAATCCACCCGCGAGTCTTCGCGGAGCGCGTGCAGGAACGTCAACTGCGAATTGCCGGTGGCCAGAATGACGTTGGCGACGCCGCGCTCAGAGATGGCGGCCTGGAGGACGTCCACCGCCTCATCGGCGGCCGCCCGGCCGAGGGCCTGGTTGGTCGGGTAGACGCGGACGAGCAAGTCATCACAGTGGGAGGCAGAGAGGAAGTTCGGCATCGGACCTTTCATCAGGTGGGCGAGCCCAGCAGCGGGTACAGGCCGCCGGCCAGGAAGGCGGCCTGCTGCGCGCGGGCCGCCTCGGTGAAGTGGACGTGATCGCTATAGGCCGCGCGGCCCAGGGTGAGCGTGAACGTGAACAGATCCAGGGTGACGACGCCGCAGGCCCGCATGACCTCATCCGCGGCGCGGTTGTACGCCTCGACATCGGCCGCGAAGCGCCGAAACCCCAGACCGGGCCGGTTGTGCAGCTCATCCACGACCGGGGTGGTTCGGACCCACCCGACGCGGCCGGCCAGCCCGCGCGCGAGGGCCAGGATCTCAGCCAGATTGGCGCGGTACTCGTCCAGAGGCACCTGCAGCTCGCCCGTCTCGGATGAGCGCCGGAGATCATGCAGGCCGCAGTTCACCAGCAAGAGGTCAAATTGGCCGGCCGGCGGCAGCGAGGCCAGGTACGCGCGCACCCGGCGCGAGTCGCCGCCGTTGGCGTCGCTGTCCTCGTCCAATTCGCCGTTCGGCCCGGTCTTGCGCGAATACTGCGCGGTCCCGGCCAGCCGGGCTTCCAGGTGCGGGCCGTAATGGATCGAGATGCTGTCCCCCACGACGTGCAGGCGGGACAGGCTCTCAGCCGGCATCGACCCACTCCCCGCCGATGAGCGTGCGCCAGACACTGAGATCGTCGTCAAAGATCGCGATGTCGGCGTCTTGGCCGGGCGCCAGGCTGCCTTTGCGGTCCGTGACGCCGAGAATGCGGGCGGGCGTCTGGGTGATCATCTGAACGGCCTCCGCGAGCGGGATACCGGCGCGGCCCGTCAGGATCGGGAGCATGCCGCCCAGGAGCGTGGTGCTGCCGGCGAAGGCCGACCGGTCAAACAGCATGCCGACGCCCTCGCAGACTTCGTATTCCATATCACCCATGCGGAAGCGCGCGCCCTCCGGCAGGCCGGCGCCGCTGGTAGCGTCGGAAACGGCGCAGAGGCGCTCCGGGCCTAGGCACTTGTAGGCCAACTGCATCAGGGTGGCGGGCAGGTGTCGGTCGTCGGCGATGATCTCACCGGTCAACCCCTCGAAGGTGAGCGCTGCCTCCAGCAGGCCTGGCTTCCGCCACGGGCCTTCGCGCACCGTCATCGACATGGCGCTCCACAAATGCGTGACGTGCCGCAGGCCGAGCGCCATCCCGTCGCGGATGTGCGTATCCTGCGCGGCGCTGTGGCCGGCCGCCGGGATAATCCCAGCCTCGGCCAACGCCCGCACCAACGCCAGCCCGCCCGGCAGCTCCGGGGCGATCGTCATGACGCGCAGCACATCCCGGTACTGGAGCAGGGCCGCGGGCGAACCATCGACAGCCAGGCGCAGGTGGCGCGGGTCGAGCGCCCCTTTCTGGGCCGGGTTGATATAGGGGCTCTCGAGGTACAGCCCCAGCACCTGCGCGCCCGGGCGCGGGGTCGCCATCCACGCGCGGCCGAAGGCCAGGCACTCCAGCAGGTCCGGCAAGCCGGCCGGCGCCAGCGTAGCCAGCAAGCTGGTGACGCCGTGGCGGGCGTTCGCCTGGCAGATCACGCCAAACGCCTCGGGCGTCGGTTCGTTGAACGTGTGGCCCAGCGCCCCGTGCGTGTGCAGGTCGATCAGGCCCGGCGTGATCAGGCGGCCGGCGACGTCGACGCGCGCCATGTCCCGGCCGAGCGCGGCGTCCTCGGCCAGCGCCGCGATGCGCCCGTCCTGGATCAGGATCGCCAGGCCGGCCCGCAGGCCGGCGGGCGTCACGGCGCGCCCATTCACCAGGGCGAACGGGGCGCCGGGGATCATGCTGCCGCGACCAGGGACTTGGCCAGGGTCACGGCGCGGCTGGCATCCGGGGCGTAACCATCCGCCCCGATTTTTTGGGCGAACACCTCAGTGACCGGCGCGCCGCCGACGATCACGCGCACCTGGTCCCGCAGGCCGGCCGCGGTCAGAGCGTCGAGCGTGGCTTTCATATTGGGCATGGTCGTCGTCAGGAGCGCCGAGAGCGCCACGATCTGCGGCTGGTGCGCGCGGACCGCGTCGACGAACTTCTGGGGCGGCACGTCCACGCCCAGGTCCACGATGTCAAACGCGGCGCCCTCCAACATCATGCCCACCAGGTTCTTGCCGATGTCGTGCAGGTCGCCCTTCACCGTGCCCAGCACGATCTTGCCGGAGGATTTGATATCCGCCTGAACCAGGTGCGGCCTGAGCAGTTCCAGACCGGCCTGCATGGCGCGCGCGGCGATGAGCATTTCGGGCACGAAATAATCGCCCTGCTCGAACAATCGGCCGACTTCGGCCATCGCCGCGATCATGCCGTCGGTCAGGATGTGGGCCGGCCCCTGGCCGGCCTGCAGCGCCGCGGCGACGGCCGTGGTCGTCGCCTCGCCCTCGCCATTGAGGACGCCCTCGTAAACAGCCCGGATATACTCGTTCATAGCGGTCTTCCTCTTCTCCTTCGTTTCAACCGCAGAGCGCGTGCAGGTCGGCATAGAGCCGCCGCTGTGCGTCTGGATCAGGTTCATACGTGACGACGATCAGCTTCAGGTTGGGCGCCCACAACCGTCGGGCCAGCGCCAGGACCTCGTCCGGCTCGGCCACCAGCCGGGCCTGGACGATAACGCCTGTGCCCGCGAACGCGTCCCGGAAGGCCTCCGGCCGGTTGGGCCGGGGATCGGTGCGCGGGCTGAAGGCCGCGTCCACCATGACCAGGCCCGGGATCTTACGCAGCGTCGGCAGCCAGCGGGCGTAGTCACCGCAGGAATGGATCGCGGCGCCCCCAAAGGCCTGGCCGAGGCGGGCGATGTCGGCGTTGCAGAATTCCTCGAACAGCCGGGGCGAGATCATGACCAGGTTGTCGGTGCTCAAGCCAAGGCCGGTCCCGGTGCGGGCGCTGGCGAAGCCATGGCCCGGCCGGGCCAGCCGCGCGCCGATCAAGTCGCTCTGCTGGCGCGTGAAGCGGATGAGTTCGTCCGTGACGGCCGCCAGAATTTCGCGCGCGCGCTGCGGCTGGTCGATCAGGCCCAGGAAGAAGGCGCTGGTGTCGATCAGCTCAGTGGCGACGTTGAGCGGCGCCTGAAGATCACACCACGACAGCGGCAGCCGGCCCTGGGTTGAGACCAGGAAATACTCGATGGTAGCCAGGGTCTCGCGCAGGATCGCGGCTTCGGAAACCGGGCGCGCGACCAAGGGGGGCGTCTCGGCCAGCGAGGCATAGAGCGGGCGCACCACCGGCGCCTGGCCCTCCGGCCATTCGTACTGCGCGCCAAACGCCGAAGCCGTCGTCCCAATGCCGTACCAGGGTTCCAGATACATCGGCGCGTCGGTGGCGTAATCGAGCGACCGGGTCAGCGCGCCAAGCTGGAGGTGCAGCGACCGGGTTCGGTCCCGGCAGGCATCCCGGAAGACCTCGCCGGCGCGGACCCGCTGCCAGACGGCCAGCCCGGCCGGCCGGCTGAGGAAATCCGCATAGCGCTGATCGGCCGCGGCCGCGTGGGCCTCAAAGCGCTCGAAGTCGAAGGCCACCGGCGCGCACGGAGTGACCGGCAGCGCCTGGGCGTCCGGCAGGTTGAAGTCGAAGCTGGAAGTAGTCATCAGTTGAGGCGCCCGTACTCGCGGGCCGCGTCCCGGAAGTGGACCAGATTCGCCCACGGCGTCAGGGGCGAAGTCATGCAGCTCGAGGCGAAGATGAAGTGACGGCGATCCCCCATCGAGGCGAACAACTCCCGCGTGTAGGCGTGGATCTGCGCCTCGGCGTCGGCCTCCAGTTCCAGGTGGGCCGTGTCCATGCCGCCATTCACCGTGAAGGCGGCATAGGCGCTGGCCGCCCGCGCGCCCCCTAAAGCCACATCGCCGAGCGGCGGCGGCGTGATCCCTTCCAGGCAGTCCACGCGCGAGGCGCCGACCTGCTTGAGCAGGGCCTTGTTGCGCCCGCAGGCGTGCACCACCAGGAGCTTGCCGTGGCCGTGGACGATCTCGGCCGCGCGGCTGAAGAACTCCTGGCAGTAGTCGCGATAGAAGTAGGGCGGGTAAAAGCCGGAGTCTAGGTTGTCGTGCGAGATGAAGATCTCGGCCCCCGGGTGGGCGGCGACCTTCTCCAGAAAGGCGAGGGCTTTCTCCGTATGGATCTGGGCCAGGGCTTTCATCTCAGCCGGGTGATCCACCATGAAGAGCGTGGCATTTTGCTGTCCGGCCAGCCAATGCAGGGTTTTGAGCGGCGACTGGGAGATGTTGAGCATGACCAGGCCGTCGTCGCCCACGGCCCCGGCCCACCGGTCGAACAGGGCCGCGTCGAACTCATACTCGCGCGCCTCCAGCAGGGAACGGACCGCCGGGTACTCGGACCAGTCTTTCCACCAGTGCTCGCTCTCGAAGTCCGCGCCGGTCTCGGGTGAGAGCGTCCAGCGCTGGGTGAGCCGGCCGTGGGGCGTGGCCACCGTCTGGCGGCGTTGGCTGGTGTGCGGCGGGTAGATATTGAAGGCCGTCACGCGCGATTCGGCCAGGTCACTCTCCCCGCTGAACTCGCTGGTGTACGTCCCGGGCGGGTAGACCTCGCGCAGCGCCCATTGGGTGTCCCAGCGGGCCAGGATATCGGCGCCGAGGCGGCGCAGCACGTCCAGCGGGTGGCGGGCGTCGCGGACCTCGGCCGGCAGCGTGCCGCGGTACTTGTGGTAGTAGAACCACAAGTAGATGTTGGGCGCGAACGGGACCAGGTCAGCTGGCCGGCCGTGGAAAGCGGCCAGGAGGCGATCACGCGGGGTCATTGGACCACCCCCGGGAGCTGCAATTCGTCCGCCCGATGGCAGCTCACGAAGCGGCCGGGCGCGACCTCGCGGTTCACCGGCGCCTCGGTGCGGCAGACCTCGGCCGCGAACGGGCAGCGCGGGTGGAAATAGCAGCCGGACGGCGGATTGGCCGGGCTGGGCACGTCGCCCTTCAGCTCCACATCCCCGGAGCGCACGGCGGGGTCCGGCACGGGCACGGCCGCCAGCAGCGCCGCGGTATAAGGGTGACGCGGGGCCTGGAACAGCGCCTGGGTCTCGCCCAGCTCCACGAGCTGGCCGACGTACATCACCGCCACCCGGTCACAGATATGCTTGACCACGCCCAGGTTGTGGGCGACAAACAGGTAGGTCAGGCTCAGGCGCTTCTGCAGTTCCAGCAGGAGATTAAGAATCTGGGCCTGGACGGAGACATCCAGAGCAGAGACCGGCTCATCGGCCACCACGAGCCGCGGGTTGAGCGCCAGCGCGCGGGCGATGCCGATGCGCTGGCGTTGGCCGCCGCTGAAGGCGTGCGGGAAGCGCTGCATATACTCAGGCCGCAGGCCGACCAAGCGCAGCAGTTCGGCCACCTGGTCGGTCCGCGCCTGCCGGTCCCGCAGCCCGTTGACCAGCAGCGGCTCGCCGACGATATCGAACAACGTCATGCGCGGGTTCAGCGAACCGTAAGGATCCTGGAAGATCATCTGCATCTGCGGGCGCAGCGGGCGGAGTTCGGCGCGGCTGAGGCGGGCCAGGTCCACGGTGCGGCCTTCCTTCGTGTGGAAGTTCAGCTCACCGCTCGTGGGCGTATAGGCGCGCAGGATGCAGCGGGAGACCGTGGTCTTGCCGCAGCCGCTCTCGCCCACCAGGCCCAGTGTTTCGCCGGCCGCGATTGTGAAACTGACATCGTCCACGGCGCGGACGTTCCCGGCCACGCGCTGCAAAAGGCCGCGCCGGATGGGGAAGTATTTGCGCAGGTGCTTGACTTCGAGCAAGACGGGCGCGCTCACGCTTTGGCCTCCGCGGTTTGATACAGAAAGCAGCTCACCGACTGGTCTGGCCCGACCGCCTGGAGTTCGGGCGTGGCGGCGTCACACCGGCCGGGCATGCTTTGCGGGCAGCGCGGGTGGAACGGGCAGCCGCGCGGCCGGTTAAAGGGGTGCGGGATGGAGCCGCTGATCGTGGGCAAGGGCTCGCGCGGCGTCGACTGGACGGTCGGGATCGAGCGCAGCAAAGCCTGGGTGTACGGGTGCTTGGGCGCATGGAAGATCGCGTTCACCGGCCCCTGCTCCATCACCAGACCGAGGTACATCACCAGCACGTCGTGGGCCACCTGCGCGATCACGCCCAGATCGTGGGTGATGAAGATGATGGCGGCGTCGCGTTCCTGCTGGAGCTGCCGCAGGAGGCGCAGCACCTGGGCCTGCGTGGTGACGTCCACGGCCGTGGTGGGCTCATCGGCGATGAGGAGGCGCGGGTTGCAAGACAGCGCCATCGCGATGATCGCGCGTTGGCGCAGACCGCCGCTCAGCTGCCAGGAGTACGCGTCCAGGCGCTGCTCGGGCATGGGCATCCCGACGCTCTTGAAAAGCTCGACGGCCAGCCGGCGGCCCTCCCGGGGGCTCACCGCCTGGTGCAGCCGGATGGCCTCGACGATCTGGTCCCCGATGGTGTGCACGGGGCTGAAGGCCGCCATCGGCTCCTGGGGGATGAGGGCCATCTCGGCGCCGCGCAGGCCGCGCATGACGCTCCCGTTGGGGTCCAGCCGCGTCACGTCCACCACCTCTTCTTGCGTCGAACCCGGCCCGCCCTGCGGCTTGCGCCGCCACAGGATTTCCCCGGCCACGATGCGGCCCGGCGCCTCGATCAGCCTGAGCACGGCCTTCATCGCCACGCTTTTGCCGCAGCCGCTCTCGCCGACGATGCCGAAGACCTTGCCGGGATAAACGTCGAAACTGACCCCCTCGACGGCGCGCACCACGCCCTCGTCCAAGGCGAACTGGACCTTAAGATTGCGGACCGAAAGGAGCGGCGCGGGCGCATTCATAGGGCAGGCCTTAATGAGTGTAGGGGTCGGCCGCGTCGCGCAGGCCGTCGCCGACCAGGTTGAACGCGAGCACGGCGACGATGACGACGAGGCCCGGAACGAGCAGCCACGGCGCCAGGGCCACGGTCTGGATGTTCTGGGCCTCCTGGAGCAGCACGCCCCAGCTGATGGCCGGCGGCCGCAGCCCCAGCCCGAGGAAGCTCAGCGAGGTCTCATTGATGATCATGACCGGAATCGCCAGCGTGCTGGTGGCGATGATATGGCTCATGAAGGTCGGGACCATGTGCCGGGTGATGATGCGCATCCGGCTGCAGCCGGCCAGCTCGGCGGCCAGGACGAAGTCCTCTTCGCGGAGCGCCAGGAAGCGCCCGCGCACCTCGCGCGCCAGGGTGGTCCAGCCGAGCAGCGACAGGATGAGCGTGATGGCAAAGAAGACCTGTTCCGGGCGCCAGTCCTGGGGCAAGGCGGCCGTCAGCGCCAGCCAGATCGGGATCGTGGGCAGCGATTGCAGCAGCTCGACCAGCCGCTGGATGATCAGGTCCGGCAGGCCGCCGAAGTAGCCGGAGATGCCGCCCAGGATCACGCCCAGCACGATGCTGAACGCCACCGCGATCATGCCGATCGTCATGGACGTGCGCGTGCCGAACATCAGCCGCGACCATTGGTCGCGCCCGAGCCGGTCTGTGCCCAGCAGGTACAGCCGGTCTTTGGCGTCGCCGCTGGCCGGGCCGAGCAGATGCCGGTCGGTCTCGATCAGGCCCAGCAGTTTGTAAGGCTCGCCCTGGACGAAGACGCCGACCGGGATCCGGCGGGTCTCGTCCACCTGCCACTCCATGCGCAGCGTGATCGCATTGCGCTTACCCGCGACCGCCGGCGCCCACAACCCCAGCTGGCCCGCATTGAACAGGTGGAGCGGTTGCGCCGGGATAAAAGCCTGCTTGGCGTCAGTGGCTTCGGGGTCCTGGGTCGCGAAGAAATCCGGCACCAGCACGACGAGGTAAAAGCCGATCAGGAGCAGGGTGCAGAACAGGGCCAGGCGGTGCTTGCGGAAACGCCACCAGACCAGCGTCCAGTTGGAGGCGACCGAGACGCGCTCCTCGGCGGCGGTGGCGGCCAATTCGGCCTCGGGCGGCGCAGCGGCGGTCGGGCTGCTCATGCCTTGGCTCCCTCCATGCGGATGCGCGGGTCCAGCAGGGCGAGCAGAATGTCCGAGATCAGCGTACCGACGATGGTCAGGAAGCAGTAAATGAAGAGGATGCTGCCGGCCAGGTACATGTCCTGGCTGGTGAGCGCCCGCAGGAGCAGAGGCCCGATATTGGGCAGGTTCATGACCGTCGCCACGATCAGGCTGCCGGAGAAGAGCTGCGGCAAATACCAGCCGATGGTGCTGACGAGCGGGTTGAGGGCCAGGCGGACCGGGTACTTGAGCACCAGGCGCCATTCCGAGAGGCCCTTGGCGCGGGCGGTGACCACGTAGGGCTTCGTCATCTCGTCCAGCAGGTTGGCGCGCATGACCCGGGTCAGCCGGGCGGTGCCGGCCACGCCCAGGATGATCATGGGCAGCCAGATGTGTTTCAGGAGATCGACAAAGCGCGCCCAGCCCCACGGCGCATCGATGAACTCCGGCGAGAACAGGCCGGTGACGCTCAGGCCCAGGGCGCTGTAGGCGACCCACATCAAGATCAAGGCCAGCATGAAATTGGGCGTCGCCACGCCGATGTAGTTCAGGACCGTAAAGATGTAATCCACACCCGAATGCGGATGGGTGGCCGAGAAGATCCCGGCCGGGATGGCCACGGCCCAGGTGAAGACGAACGAGAATAAGGCCAGGAGCACGGTGAGCACCAGGCGCTCGCCGATCAGCTCTATGTTGGGCCGCTGGTATTCCAGCGAGAGGCCCAGATTGCCCTGAAGGATGTGCTCCATCCAGCGCAGGTACTGAATATGGACGGGTTCGTCCAGGCCGAACTGCTGCCGCAGCGCCACCACCTGGGCCTCATCCACGGATGAGCCCGACGAGGCCAGCGTGGCCAGATAGCTGTCCAGGAAGTCACCCGGCGGCGCCTGGATCAGGATAAACACGACCACCGAGAACACGAACAGCAGCACCGGCAGCAAGAGCAGGCGTTGAACGATGAAGCGCAGCACGCGGCACACTCCTCGAGGCCGGGGAGGCCCCCGCCGGCAGGCGCGGGGGCCTCCGCTCAGGCGCTAACGGTTACGGCTGCTCGAAGAACCACTGCTCCGGCCGGGCGTTGCCGGGCGTGCGCAGCGGCCAGTCGTTGCCAAGTTGCGTGGGGATGTTGTGGAGGCTGTTGTTGACCACCACCACGCCCTGCACCATCGGGGACAGGCCCAGGATGCTGACCTCATAGACCTGGTCCACCCAGTGGGTGTAGAGCTCTTTGGCCAGTTCCACCTGCTCGTCCGGGCTGGCGGACTTGGCTGAGTCGATGATGTCGACGATCTTCTGCAGCTCGGCGGTGGGCGCCATGCCTTCCTTGCCGCCGGAGTTGTACCAGGTCCGGGTCAGCGGGGCCAAAGCCAGGCCGGGGCTGACGCGCGGGTCATACTTGGGCGCGCCCGTGAACGGGAAGCCGCCCGTGTCCTGGTTCCAGATCTCGGTCTGGATGTCATTGCTCTCGCGCATCTGGAAGTGCAGCGCGCGCTCGCGGACCTGGACGATGGTCTTGATGCCGACCGCTTCCCAGTTCTGGGCGACCAGCTGGGCCACATCCGGCCACGGGCCGAAGGCCGGCACCACCGAGATTTCGATCGTCACGGCCTTGTCGGTGCCGGGATACAGGCGGTAGCCCTCCGCGTCCTTCGCGGTCAACCCGATGCCGTCCAGCAGAGCGTTGGCCTTATCCGGATCGTACTCGGTGTACTTGTGGGCCACGTCGTCGCCGGGGTAGTACGGGTGCCAGGGCGCGGCCACGGACTGGCGCGGTTCGCCCAAGCCCAGGAAAGCCGCCTCCTGGATTTCACTGCGATTGGTGGCGTAGGACAGCGCGATGCGGAAATCGCGCGTGCGCATCAGGTTGCCCAGGTCCTCGTCCTTGACGTAGGTCTGGTTGAACATGACCACCGCATCGGCGCCGCCAAAGCCCGGCCAGGTGATGATGTGGTACTTGCCCTGCTGCTCGCTTTCCTTGAGCACCGGGTAGTTCATCAGGTTCATGTGGCGGTCTTGCATGTCCAGCTCGCCCGCGATGCCGGCCAGGTTGAGGGCCTGGGCATCGGCGAAGAACGTGAAGCGGAGCTCGTCGATGTAGGGCAGCTGGTTGCCGGCCGTGTCCACGGCGATGAAGTACGGGTTGCGCTTGAGCGTGAAGATCTGGTCGCTGATGCGGGTCTCAGACACCCAGGCCGCCATGGTCGGCCGGTCCGGGTTCTCAAATGGGGCGTTCTTGCTGGCGAACAGCTCGACCCAGGTCTTGAACTGCGCCTCGGCCACGAGCTTGTCGAGATCGGCCTGGGGCGTGAAATTGGGGTGGAACTGGGCGAGGTAGTGGCCGGGCAGGAACGGCGCGAAGGTGCGGTCGCCGCCGTCCTTGTTGGCCAGCTCGTACAGGAACAAGCTGTTCGGCTCGTTGTAGGTGAAGCGGACGGTGTACGCGTCCACCTTCTCAACCTTGGCCACCGACCCGTCGGCGTTCTTCATCCACTTGGGCAGCGCCGGGGTGATGTCCGCGTTGAGCAGGACGTTGTCGTACCACCACAGGATGTCATCGGCCGTGAACGGCGCGCCGTCGGACCACTTGGCGCCTTCGCGCAGCAGGATGGTCCAGACTTTGTAGTCAGCCGAGCTTTCCCAGCCCAGAGCGATCTTGGGCTCGACGGTGCTGCCGTCCGGCGAGAAGCGGACCAGCGCGTCGTACATCACCCGGACGTAGTTGTTGTAGTCCGAAGGGCCGGTGAAGCCGCGGCGCCAGACGCCGCCGTATTGGCCGACCTCTTCGAACGGCTCGATGACGAGGGGCTCGACGGGCAGGCGCTCCGCGACCGGAGGCAGCGTGCCGGCCGCGACCAACTCGGCCAGCATGGGGGCTTCGCTGTAGGCGGGGGCGGCGACCTCAGTGTCGGCCGGGGCGGCGGTGGGCTGAGGCGCCTGGGTGTCCGCCGGAGCCGCGGTCGGCTGGGGGGCCTGCGTGGCGGCCGGCTGGGCCGTCGGGGTGGCGCAGGCGCTTACGATCAGAGCGAGGACTGTCAGGACATAGAGCAGCTGGCGTTTCATGGGTTCTCCTCGAATTACTGCTCGGTTGAGTGGGGCCGACAGGCGCAGTAGAACTGGACGCGATGGGCGCCTCCTTGTCGCATTTAAGCCGGCGGTTGGACTTGATCGAAATCCCAATCGTTCTGGACGCAGACGGCCCGGACGTGCTCAGCCCAGGTCGGCTCGAGAGCCGGCCGCCCGCCGACGAAGCAGTCCACGCACAGGTAGCGCAGGGTCGCCTCGCCCTGGGCTTGGATGCGATGCCAGACGCCGGGCGGGACCCGGACCAGATCACCCGCCTGGACCGGCAGAGGCTGGACCGGTTCGGCGATCTCCAGCACGCCGCGGCCCTCCAGGATGTAGAAGACCTGTTCCGTGTCCGGGTGCTGGTGGCGGGGCGGCGCCTCGCCCGGGGCCAGCACCACAAAGAAAGCCTCCGCCGTGGCGGCCTCGGCCCGGTCCAGGATCAGGTCGTTGACGTGGGTTGGAAAGCGATAACGGCGGGCCGCCGCCCCGGGGAAGACGTAGCGGGTCTCAGGCATGGCGGGCTTCCTGCGCGACGCGGACGAGGGCGTCCAGGGAGGCCGCTGGCGTGTCCGGGCTGACGCCGCCGCCGGCCGAGAGGACCAGCCGCCGGTCGTCGGTCTTCTGGCGGCATTCCCGCGCCCAGGCTTCCACTTGCGCCGGCTGGCCGCGCGCCATCACATCCAGCGGCGGCACATTCCCCATGAGGGTCTTGGTCGGCATCTGAGCCGCCACTGTGGCGATGTCCTGGGTGTGGCTGAAGTTGAAGACCTCGAAGGGGAGCGTGCTGAACGGCGTCACCAGGTGCGGGCAGGGCGTGTCGTTGTGGTAGACGCGGATCAGGCCCTCAAAAGCCTCGAACAGGCGCGTGAAGTGCGACCGGGCCTGGGTCTCAAACATCTTGGGCGAGATCAGGCCGGCCAGGTCGTCCAGCACCAGGATCCCCTGCGGCTCACGCAGCGTCTCCAACTGGGCGCGCAGCCAGTGGATGCAGAGCGTGGTCAGGTTCGTCAGCAGGCGCTCCATCTCAGCTGGGTGCGTCTTGAGCGCCATCATCAAGTCCGTGATGCCCAGCAGCCAGCCGGCCACGGCCAGCGGCCCGCGCGCTGCCACCATGTGGACGCTCACGCCTTCGGCGGCCAGCCGCGCGACGGCATCCGAGTAGCGGCTGAGGACGAGCGGCATCAGGCCGTGCTCACGCGGGTCCGGCACCGGCAGTTCCAGCAGCGCGCCCAGACCGCCGGGCACCGGCTCAAGGGAGGGCGGCTGTTTGGGATGCCAGAGCACGCGGGCCCCATAAGCCGACGGCTCGGCGGCCATGCCGTATTCCACCCAGAAACCCGGGATCCAGGCCACGTCCGGAAAGCGGCTCAGCAGGCCGAGGTTGATCCGCAGCCATTCGTCATTCCGCGCGAAGTAATCGACTGTGTTCAGGCCGGCGTAGCCGGGCAGCCAGGGGCTGTCCACGATCAGGGCCACTGGCGGCTGGGGGAGGGCCTCCCCGCGCGCCGCACAGACGAAGCGTTGCCAGGGGGTCATCCCGAATGTCCGCTGGGGGCCGGGCCGGTGGAGGCGCGGACGATGAGCGCGCTTTCCACCAGCGTGTAGCTCTCGTCCGGCGGCGCATCATCCTGCAGCATGCGCCGGAGCGTCTTCATCGCCAGGCGTCCGAGATGGTATTTGGGCTGGGAGATCGTGGTGAGCGGCGGATTGGCATGCGCGGCCATCGGAATATCATCCGTGCCGATGACGGAGAGGTCCTCCGGAACGCGCACACCCTGGACGCGCGCCGCTTGCAGCGCGCCCAGGGCCATCAGATCGTTGTAGGCGATGACGGCGGTGGGGCGCTGCGAGACGGGCAGAGCCAGCAGCGCGCTCATCGCCTGAAAACCGCCGTCGACGCTGGGGAAGCCGCCGGGACAGAATTCCGCGGGCAGCGTCAGGCCCGCGTCCTTCAGCGCTGCCTCGATGCCGAGGCGCCGGGCCTGGGAAGTCTCCGACGAACCGGGACCGGGCAGATAGGCGATGCGGGTGTGGTGCAGGTCCAGCAGATGGCAGGTGGTCCGGTACGTGGCGGCCTGAAAGTCAACCCCGACGCAAGCCACGTTGGACAGCCGCACGGAGCGGTTGATCATCACCATCGGCGCCCGCAGGTAGCGGCGGATCCCGGCCAGGTCTTTGGTCGCCAGGATGCGCGAGCCGAGCACGATGACGCCCAGGACCTGCTGGCTGGCCAGCCGGCGCAGGAAGCGTTCCTCCCGCTGGGGGTTTTCCATGGTGTCCAGCAGGATCGGCATGAACTCGTCAATACCGATCTCATCCTGCACGCCGCGCACAACTTCGGCGAAATATGGGTTGAGTATGTCCGGAATGAGCAGCGCGATCAGGCCCTGCCGCGCGGCTGAGGGGGCGCGCGGCGTCAGGGTGTAGCCAAGCTCGGCGACAGACGCCAGCACGCGAACGCGCACCTCCTCGCTGACCGGGGTCGTGCTGTTTAGGACCCGGGAGACCGTGGACGCTGAGACACCGGCCCGACGGGCCACATCCCCGATCTTTGGACGGATTGTCTTTGTGCTCATCTCAGGCCGATCCTGACGGACAGAATATACGTAGACGGCTGAAAGAGACTGGCTTCTGTTGAAAAACCTGGCTTTGTTTCAGGAGTATTTCATGATCAAGGAGCCGGCAACAAGTGACGTTTGTCACAATAGGATGGCCGCGGGCGCTCTCTACACTAATGCAACCCCAAGGAGATCTCGATGGCCACAAACCTGACCACCCGCCTGACATTCAAGGGTCACACGGTCGAAATTAGCCGAGATCGGCCCGTCATTATGATTGGGGAGCGCATCAACCCGACCGGACGCAAAGAGATGCTGCTGGCGTTGGAGGCTGGGGATTTTGAGGCCGTCCGCCGTGACGCTCTGGCCCAGGTGGAGGCGGGCGCGGCCGTCCTCGACGTGAACGCGGGCGTGCCGGGCGCCGACGAGCCGGCGCTCCTGGCACGCGTCCTGGAAACGACCATGGCCGCCGTGTCGGCGCCGCTGGCGATTGACACGGCCAACCCGGAGGCGTTAGAGGCCGCGCTTCGGCTTTATCCCGGCAAGGCGCTGGTGAATTCGGTCAACGGCGAGGCGCGCGCGCTCGAGACCGTGTTGCCCCTGGTAAAGGCGCATGGCGCGGCCGTCATCGGTCTCTGCATCGACGACGACGGGATTCCGCCGACGCCGGAGGCGCGCGTGAAGGTGGCCGAGAAGATCCTGAACCGGGCCGGCCAGCTCGGCCTGGCGGCGGAAGACGTTGTGATCGATCCCTTGGCGATGGCCCTCGCCGCGGACAGCCGCGCGGCCAGGGTGACACTGCAGACGATTGAGCTGGTGGTGCGCGAGTTCGGCGTGAACGTGACGCTGGGAGCCAGCAACGTTTCCCACGGCCTGCCGGACCGCAAATACATCAACGCCGCCTTCATGGCGTTGGCCCTGCAGGCCGGTGTGACCTGCCCGATCACGAACCCGCTGATCCAGGAAGTGAGCGCCGCCGTGCTGGCCACCGATCTTTGCCTGGGCCGCGATCCGGACAGTCGCCGCTGGATCAAGGCTTATCGGCGGCGACAACCGAAGAAGGTCTGAAGCGAACGCGCGGCGGCCGCAGCCACCCGCGGCCAGCCGTTAGCGGAATTGCGTTGCGCCCCCGGCGGCCGCGCCTCCGCTGCGCCCGACGCGCTGTCCCGCCAAACAACCCGCCTCCGGTGTCGGGCTGCACCGGAGGCGGGCACTCTAGCGATTAGTCAAACACCGGCGCTCACTCGACCGTGACGCTCTTGGCCAGGTTGCGCGGCTGGTCCACGTCGGTGCCGCGCCGCACGGCGATGTGGTAGGCCAGCAACTGCAGCGGGATCACGGTGAGCACCGGCGCCAGCAGCGGCGCGGCCGGCGGCAGCCACAGCACGCGGTCGGCCTTCGCCGCGATCAAGTCGTCGCCGTCGGTGGCCAGCGCGATCACCTTGCCGCCGCGCGCTTTGGCCTGCTCGACCTGCGAGATCATCTTGTCCCACACGGCGTCCCGCAGGCACAGCGCCACCACCGGCAGCTCGCGGTCGATCAGCGCGATCGGCCCATGCTTCATCTCGCCGGCCGGATAGCCCTCGGCGTGAATGTACGAAATCTCCTTCAACTTGAGAGCGCCCTCCAGCGCGATCGGCATCTGCGCGCCGCGCCCCAGGTACAGGGCGTTGCGGCTCTCAAACAACTCCTCGGCCAGCGCCTGCACGGCCGGCTCGCGGTCCAGCACCTGGCCGATCAGGTCCGGCAGGTGGGCCAGGTCTTGCACGCGCGCCTGGCCGTTGACCTTGATCCCGCGCAGCTGGGCCAGGTAGACGGCCAGCAGGAACTGGTCCACGATGGAGGTGGTGAAGGCTTTGGTGGAGGCCACGCCGATCTCGGGTCCGGCCTGCATGACGATGTAGCCGTCTGAAACGCGGCGCGCCTCCGAGCCGACGTTGTTGACGATCGCCCACACCAGCGCGCCCTTCCCGCGCGCTTCTTCCATGGCCGCCAGCGTGTCCACGGTCTCGCCGGACTGGGTGATGGCCAGCACCGCCGTCCGGCTGTCGATGAGCGGGTCGGCGTAGCGGAACTCCGAGCCGATCTCGACCGTGGTCGGGAGGCGCGCGATCCGCTCAAAGTAGTTGCGCCCCACCAGCCCGGAGTAGTAAGACGTGCCGCAGGCGACGATGACGATCTTGTCGATCTGGCGCGCGCGCTCGGGCGTCAGGTTCAGCTCCGGCAGGCTGACCGCGCCGGTGGTGAAGTCGATCCGGCCGCGCAGGGTGTCCGTCACGGCGCGCGCCTGTTCGTGGATCTCCTTCTGCATGAAGTGCTTGTACTCGCCCTTCTCGGCCGAGACAGCGTCGAAGGGGATGACATGCACTTCCGGCTGGACGGGCGCCCCGTCCAGCGTGGTCACGCGGTAGCCGGCGCGGGTGACCACGGCCATCTGGCGCGACTCGAGGAAGACCATCCGGCGCGTGTGCTCCAGGATGGCGGGCATGTCCGAGGCGATAAACATCTCGTCCTGGCCCAGGCCGAGCGTGACGCCGCCGGCGTTGCCAATGCGCGTGCAGACCAGCTTGTCCGGCTCGCGCGTGGACATGACGACGATGGCGTGCGCGCCCTTCAGGTGCGCAAACGAGCGCCGGGCGGCCTCCTCCAGCGAGTGACCCAGCGCCAGGTGCTTTTCCACCAGGTGGACGATGGTCTCCGTGTCGGTGTCCGAGTTGAACTGGATGCCCTCGGCCTGGAACTCGGCCTTGAGCTCGAGGAAGTTCTCGACGATGCCGTTGTGCACGACGACGACCTCGCCCGTGGAGCCGAAGTGGGGATGGGCGTTGCGCCGCGACGGCGCGCCGTGGGTGGCCCACCGGGTGTGCCCGATGCCGACGTGGCCGGCGACCGGCTCCTGGGTCAGCATCTGCGCCAGACCACTGAGTTTGCCCACCTCGCGTCGCACCTGGATCTGGCCGTCTTTGAGGACGGCCACGCCGGACGAGTCATAGCCGCGATATTCCAAACGGCGCAGGCCTTCCACAATCAGCGGGGCGGCTTCACGCGCGCCCAAATAACCGACGATGCCGCACATGGCAGTGTCTCCTAGTGAGTGGAGCGATTACTTTGGATTGGCAGGTCGCAGGTGAAGACAACGCCCGCCGCCTGGGCCGGCCGCTGTCTTCCAATCTGAAACCTGGGCGCCACCGCCCGCCCTTTATCCCGCCGTCGCCGACGGGCTTATGGGGCAGACTTGTTGGGACGAGGACGTCCGTTGGGGGAAAAGATAGGGGTCGTGGCTGGACCCCGGCGGCTTCCGCTGAACCCTCGCTTTTCGGCCGAAGCGCTGCACGCTCCGCCTTAACCCTGCCCTGCGGCAGGAACCGCCACCTCGTTATCCCAGCGATGAGCAACGCTCACCGGCAGCCTGCGGATGCCACCGACGCGCCAAAAGAGCGCGTCGGCGCTGGGACCATGCGCTCATCTTCCCCGTGCGTGATTTACCCGATAGTCACCTCCGCTGTGCCTGACCAAAACGGCCGGCTCTTGGCTTACTTATACCGCATCCAGGGCGGCGCGTGCAATTGGGAAACCTGACCTACCCGGGCGCGGCCCGGCCAGAGGCCGCCTGCCCGGCCGAGGCTGGGCCGCCCGTGACGCGCAGCGCCGTCGCCCAGGCCGCCAGCGCCGCCAGCGCCGCCGCCGCCAGCCAGACCGCCACCTGGCGCGGGTCGGCGGCCGGCCGGTCCAGCAGCAGGCTGTTGGACCAGACTCCGAGCGACGCGACCAGCGTGAAAAACGCCAGGTCCAGCGCATACACGCGGCCGAGCACATGGTTGGGCACTTTCAACTGCAGGAGCACATCGCTGTACGTCCAGTTGATCGAGCCGCCCATGCCGCGCAGCACCCAGCCGGCCAGCGCCACCGGCAGCGACGGCGCCAGCCCCACCAGCAGCCAGCCGGAGGCCGACAGGGCATAGCCGCCCGCGATCCAGCGCTGCAGGCTGCGCGCGCTGCCGTCGTGCAGACGGTCGCCCAGGAGCGGGCCGAGCACGGTGCCCACCCCCATGAAGGCCAGCATCAGGCCGAGCGCCGCGCCGCCGTCCGCGTCCAGCGGGAAGACGCGCCGCGCATAGACGGCGGCCAGCACGTCTACGCTGCCGAGCTGCCCCAGCCCTTTCACCAGCGCGGTCACGCCGATGTGAACGTGCGTGCGGACGTAGCGCCAGCCGGCCAGCAGGTCGGTCCAGCCGCCGGCGTGCGTGTGCAGCGTGGGCCGCGGCGGGGCCGCGAGGCGGCTGATCAGGACAGCCGAGATCACGAAGCTCAACGCGTCGATCACCAGGGCGGCCGGCGCGCCGAGCAGCGCCGCCACCAGGCCGCCCACGGCTGCGCCGAGGGACAGCATCGCGGACCAGGTGACGCTGGACAGGACGTTGGCGGTGAGCAGATCGTCGGCGGGCACGACGCTGGGCACCAGCGCGGCGCGGGCCGGCTCGAAAAAGGCCGAGACCATGAACTGCGCGGCGGTGAGCGCGTAGAGCAGCCAGGCCCGGTCGGGGCCATCCACCAAAAGGAAGCCAAGGACGATGACGGCGCGCAGCAGGTCGGCGGTCACCAGGATCGTGCGCCGGCTGAAGCGGTCCGCGGCCAGCCCGGCCAGCGGGCCGACCAGGAACGGCGGCAGCGAGCGGGCCAGGAACAGGCCGCCGACGGCCAGGCTGGAGTCGGTGTAGCGGTTGACCAGCATCACCGTGGCGATGGCGCTGAACCAATCCCCCAGCAGGCTGACGAGCTGAGCCAGCCACAGCAGCCGGAATTGAGGCTGGCGGCGCAGCAGGGCGAGGTAGGCGTTCATCGCGGCGCGGCGGCCGTCACAGATACTTCTCCACCGACCAGCCGCCGGCCTTCATCGGCTGCGGGGCGGCCTCCGGCCGGGCCGGGTCGAAAGCCAGGACGTTCCGACCGGTGAAGGCGTCCAGCACGTCGCCCAACGCATCGGCCAGGAAGACCGGCTTGCCCAGCGCCTGCGCGATCGCCAGCGGCGGCACGTCGTCCAGGCTGATCCCGTCCGGGTGGTCGAACATCACGCGCGGCAGCACCACAAACTCGCCCAGGTCGCGGCCCTGCAGCTGCGCGAGCACGTCCTGGCCCATGAGCAGCCCAGCGACCGTGATGGTGTGGCCCAACCGCTCGTTGAGGATCGGGCTGACCTGGAGGCGCGTCCCGGCCAGAGCGTCGAACTCCCGGGCGGCTTTCTCCAGCGTCGGCGCGAAGAGGGTGGCGGTGGCGAGGGTGGCGGTGCGAAGCTGGAGATGGGGGACTGGAGACTGTCCTCTTAGTCTCCCATCTCTAATTTCTCTCTTGGAACGCCGCCACTCGTCCAGAAAGTCCCGCACCAGGCCGAGGCCGTTCTCCTGCAACGCCAGGCCGTCGTAATACTTCCTGGCCGGGAGGCGCGTCCCAGTCTGCAGGAACCATTCGTCGGTGGGATAGACGAAGCCCACGCCCAGCCGCTGGCGATACTCGGCCTGCCAGCCGCGCACGGCCTGCAGCACGGCGCGGGCCTCCTCCACGGTGTGCGGCCGGCGCCCGTACTTGTGGTGTTTGGTCAGGCCCACCGGCACCACGCTCACCGAGGCCACGGCCGGGTACAGCGCGGCCAGGTCGCGCACCGACTTCTCCAGGTAGGGGCCGTCGTTCAGGCCGGGCGTGACCACGAGCTGGGTGTGGACCTCGATCCCGCGCTCCGCCAGCCAGCGCAACTGCTCCAGGACGTCAGGCGCGTTTTTGTTCGCCAGGCAGGCGCGGCGGTTCTCCAGGTCGGTGGAGTGGACCGAGACGTAGAGCGGCGAGAGGCGCTGCGCGTCGATGCGGCGCCAATCCCGCTCGCTCAAGTTGGTGAGGGTGACGAAGTGCCCGTACAGGAACGAGTAACGGTAGTCGTCGTCCTTGATGTAGAGCGTGCGGCGCATGCGCGGCGCGGTCTGCAGGACGAAGCAGAACGGGCACAGGTTGTTACAGCGGCGGATGTCGATATCAAAGGTGGGGTGGACGAACTCCAGGCCGAGCGGCTGGCCAGCAGAACGCCAGCCGCGCGCGACTGACCGGCCGCCGTCACGCTGGTACTCGATCTCGACCTCGTCCTCGGCCGCGTAGAACTGCACGTCGATGACATCCTCGACCGGCTGGCCGTTGACGGCCAGGACTTCGTCGCCGGGGCGCAAGCCCAGCGCGGCGGCCAGCGACTCCGCGGCCACGGCCTGGATCAGGCCGGCGTAGGTTTTAGGCTCAGTCTCGTGAAAAGTCAGGTCGGCCACGCCTCATGCTCCAGCAACGCCTGGTCCAGGTAACCCTGACGCCGGGCCCGCGCCAGGAAAGCCCGGAAGTCCGGCCGTTCCAACCGGCGCCGGAACTCGACCGCGTCCAGGTGATAGATCTCGGACTCAATCCGGCCCACCTCCGGATAGTGCTCGGCAATCCAGCCGACGGCCGTGAAGCCGGCCACTTCCAGGAACGGCAGCGCCGCCCGATTATAGACGGGGACGCGCAGGATCGTCGTGATCAGGCTCGGATAGACGGCCAGCGCCCGGTGGACGCTGGCGAAGGCCAGGTATTTGGCGAAGACACGGCTGGCGTCATCCGGCAGGCAGCCCAGCTGCTCGTAGAAGGCGAAGGGCCGGCCCGCGATATCGCCGCCCAGCGTCCCGAGAAAAGTCGCGTCCCAGCGGGCCCGCTGGGCGCGCTGCCACAGGTCACTGCTCAGGACCGAGGCGTGTCCGAGCACGATCGAGAAGCCCGCCACCCGGCCGGCGGCGTCGTCGGCGGCCACCAGCACGTCGTCGTGTTCGATGAAGTAGGCGTACTGGGCCAGGGTCGTCCCGAGCAGGAAGCCGCCGCGCGGGGCCTGGCCGGGGTCGGCCGGCAGGCGCAGGTGGCGCTTCACGTCCAAGAGCGCCGGCGCATCGGCGGGCCGCGCCGGGCGGATGAGCACGGGCATGGGGTCTCGGGCCGCGCCGCCGGGCTCAGTCTTCCCAGTGCACGAACAGGTGCGGTGTCGGGTCGGCGTCCCGGACGTACACCACGGTTGGGCCGTGGAGCTGGTTCAGCACCGCCCGCCACAGGGACCCGGCGGTCTGGTTCTTCTCGGCGAACGGCCCCGGCAGTTCGGCGTGCCGTTCCGGCAGCTCGTACCACGGGAGATTGGGGTACATGTGGTGCGTGGCGTGCTCGTTGAAATTGAGCAGCAGCCAGCGGAAGAAGCCGGCGCTGCGGATGGCGCGCACGTTGAAGCGCACCTGCGCGCCGAGCGTGGTGTGATAGTGGAAGACGTAGACCAGCAGCGACCAGATCCAGGCGAAAGCCAGCAGCGGCAAGCCGAGGGTGAACAGCCAGACGCGCCCGCCCCCCAGCGCGGCCACGGCCAGGTGGAAGGCCACGCCGGCCAGGAACTGCGCCCACGCGATCAGGCGGTCCCGCCCGTTCCAGTTTCTGAAAGCCGGCGATATCCGCTGGGCTTGGGGTGTCGGCATACCCAGAAAGAGCACGATCGAGACCAGCGAGTGCAGGAACCAGCCGCCGGCGAAGATGCCCAGGTACCACAACGTGTAGCCGACAGCGCGCACCAGCGGCGTCACCGGCCAGGGCGAGACGAAGACATCCAGGGCCGAGGTGTTGTGGTCGCGCCGGTTGAAGCCGTGGTGGAAGACGTGGATCTTGCGATAGATCTGCAGCGGCACCAGGATGGTCAACAGCAGCGCCTGGCCGAGCCCGTCGTTAAGCAGCGGGCGGCGCGGCGCGATCTTCTTGTGCGCGGCCTCGTGCGCGACGATGTAGATGCGCTGGAGCAGCAGGCCCTGGGCCAGCAGCACGCCGGCATACGCGAGCGAGACCAGCCCGCCCGCGCCGAACTGCGGCCCGAGCCAGTTGGCCAGCGCGGCCAGCCCCCCAAAGCCGGCCACCGTCTCGCCGATGACGCGCGCGGTGAGCCAGGCGTGGCGGGCCGCCGACTTGGCCGCCGCCGGGGCCGCGGTCTCAACGGGGTTCATGCCAGCCCTCCTGGTTCAGGGGTGCGCGTCCATGTACGCCTGGCGCTGGGCTTCCAGCTTCTCCCAGATCGCCGCCGGCACCAGCGCGCGGATGGCGGCGTAGACAGCCTGGACGGCCTCCTGGTCGGCGGCGGAGACGTGGGCCGGGAGCGCGTACACGCGGCCGTCTACCGTGATCTCGGCCCACTCCACTTCACCGCCCACGGGCGGGTCGTCCACGTCGGCCCAGCGCTCGCGCAGCACGCCGCGCGCCACGGCCAGGGCATACAGCGCGTCCAGGTCGGCCGCGCTCAGAGCCAGGGGCTCGGTCCACACCGGCGGATTGCTGAAGGCGTAGTCAGGCTGATAAGCGATGCTCCCGCTCTCGCCGGGACCAATGCGGAGGGTGTACGCGTAGTGGTAGGGCGGCGGGAGGCTGCCCTCCTGCCACTCGTAGACCACGGCGAAATCGGCGGGGCGTGAGGCGGGCATGGCGGGTTGACACGCAGACAGCAGGAGCAGGCCGAGGCTGAGCCCGAGCGCCGGGAGGGCGGCCGCAGGACGACGCCGGTGGGCGGTCACACGAACTCGAGCGTCTCGGTGGTCGCTTGGGCCAGGTTGGCGTAATAGCCGCGCCGATGCGCGGGCAGTTGCGCGGCCAGCACGTACATGGCCTCGTCCGTCATCTGGCGCAGGCGTTCACGCGGCAAGCGGCCGGACACGGGCTTAAAACGGAACGGCCGCCCCATCTCGAAGTACGCGCCCGGCCAGCCGGAATTCCACGGACCGACGAGCGTGGGATAACCGGGCGTGTGATAGACGGCGGTGGGCACGATCGGCGCGCCGCTCTTGTGGGCGATGTAGGCCACGCCCTCCTTGGCCTGCTCCAGGGCGGCGTGCCGGGTGGCCTCCGGCGCAATCAGCAGGACCTCGCCGGCCGCCAGCACCGCCAGCGCCCGCTCCAGCGCGCGGCGGTCCAGCTCATGCCGATGCACCGGGATGACGTCCCACAAGCGCGTGAAGAAGCCCCACACCGGCAGGGCGTGGACTTCGGCCTTGGCCAGCGGCACGATGTTGCGCGGCAGATTGCCGAGCACCACCACCGGGTCCAGGAAGGCGATGTGGTTGATCATGATGATCGCCGGCCCGTTGCGCGGCAGGTGCTCGAGGCCGGCGATGCGGTCGTAATCGATGCGCGCCAGGAAGCGCCAGCCGATGTTGCGGATCAGCCAGCGCAGGACGCGCCGCCGGGGCTCCAGGCGGGCATGGTCGTAGGCGGGTCGGGCGGCGGCGGCGGTTGTGGGCAGGGTTTGGGCGTCGCGGGTCACGGGGGCTATTGTACAACGGCCGCCGGCCGTTCCACGAGCAAAGCGGTCTGGCTGCCGGACTGATGGAAGGCCCGGATCAGGCGCGCCTCAGCCGGCGTGCAAGCCACCAGCAGCTTGAGCTCGGCGTCGCCCTTGAGCGCGTCCACGCAGCCGACGACGGCCGTGACGGTGCGGGCGGCCAGGCTCCCCACCCACACGTCGATACCGGCGCCGTCGCCGGCCGTGGTGCCGGCCAGGTAGCCATAGTCCAGGGGATAGCGTGTGTCCGGGAAACGGGGATGGGCCGAACCGCGCGGCCGGTCGATGACCAGGGAGCGTTCGGCCACCAGGCGATCCAGGCTGAACCAGAAGTCCGCGTCGGGCGCGGCGGTCTGTCCCATCGCGGCCGAAGGGCTTACGCGCCCGCGCCGGCCAGGTCGGTCAGCACGGCTTCGATGGCGGTGAGCACGCCCGGCATGTCGAGGTCGGTCGTGTCGAGGACGAAGGCGTCGTCGGCCGGGCGCAGCGGGGCCATCGCCCGCGACGTGTCGATGCGGTCCCGCTCGCGCAGGTTGGCCAGGATGTCCGCGTAGGTGCGCGTGTCGTTGACGGCGCCGGCGCTGCGGCGCGCGGCGGCCTCGGCATAGCGCCGCCGGGCGCGCGTCTCCACCGACGCGGTCAGGAAGATCTTGCAGTCGGATTCGGGCAGGATGACGGTGCCGACGTCGCGGCCCACCATCACCACCCGTCCGCGCAGGCCGATGCGGCGCATCTGGCCGGTGAGCACGCGGCGCACGCCCTGCACGGCCGCCACCAGCGAGACGTTGTCTTCGACCTCTTTCTTGCGCAGCTCCCAGGTGATGTCCTCGTCCCCTTCGGTCAGCACCGTGCAGTCGCGGCCGTCGCGCTGATCATCGGCTGGCGGCTGCACGTCGACGTGGGCGCGCACCACGTACAGCGCCAGCGCCTCGGGGTCGTCCAGCGCCACCCGGTCCCGCAGGGCCAGGTACGTCATCGCCCGGTAAAGGACGCCGGTGTCGAAAAACAGGTAGCCGAGTTTCTCGGCCAGCTGCTTGCCGACCGAGGTCTTGCCCGAGGCAACCGGGCCGTCAATCGCGATAATGGAAGGCAACGTCATCTCACTCGCCGCGGCTTACGGCTGGGCGGAGCGGAGCTGCTGGACGTCCTGGCGCACCCACAAGATCAGGCGCTCAGACTCGCTCGGAGCGCGGCGGAAGACCAGCCAGTCGATCTGCTCGTGCCAGAACAGGTTCTCAGGATACCAGAAGCGGGCTACCGTGAAAGGCTGGCCCACATAGGCCGAGCCGAGCGCCGGGTTCTGGGCGGCCTCGGGCGTGATGACGACCGGGCTTTCGATGAAGGCGCCCAGCTCGTCCACAAACGTGGTCTTGGTGAAGTCCCGCAAGGCCCAGGCCAGCGCGCCGTTTGGGTCGGCCTGGAGGGTGGCCTCGATCTCATACGGCTCGCCGACGGAGAAATTGGAGAGGTCGGCCAAGGTGCTCGTCAGGCGCCAAACGTCGTCGGCGGTCGGCCGCGCCCACCACACCTCCCCCGGCTCGGTCGGCCGCGTCTGGGCCAGGCCCCAGCCGGCGGCCAGGGTGAAAGACAACAGGGCGCCGACGCCGGTCAGCAGGCTCCCCCCCAGGGCGGCGCGCATGGACCAGCCGACCCCGAACAGGTAGGTCACCAGGCCGGCCACGGCCACGGCCAGGACGGCCAACAGCAGGCTGGGCGAAGTCCGCACCCAGGCTACCAGATCCAGCTGTTGCAGCGCCGGCGTGTAGCGCGCCTGGTCCACGTAGCGCACGACGTTGAGGGCCGCAAAGACCACCAGCGCCGTTAAGACGCCGGTCAGGGCCGCCGCCAGCGGCCACTCCGCCGGCGCAAACAACTCATCCGCCAGGGCCGCCAGGGTGCGGGCCGCCAGCAGCGCCAGCGGCGTGACCACCCAGACGCTGTCGAACAGGGTCCGGCCGCTGTAGAAAAGCGCGAACAGCAGCGCGATCAGCGTCAGACCGCCCAGGATCTGGCCGACCAGGTCGCCCTTGAAGAAGGCGCGCCCCAGGCCGAGCAGGCCGAAGACCAGGATGAGCGGCTCATAGGTCAGCAGGAAGACGGGGATGGCAAAGGCCGAGCGCCCGGCCGCCGTGACCGCGAAGCCCGTCAGCCAGTTGAGCCAGCTGCCGGCCAGCGCCCCCAGCCCGGCGCGGTACGTCAGCCCGACCGTGGCGACCAGCACGCCGCTGAGCGCGCCGGCTAACAGCAGCGCCGTCCGCTCCTGGCGCAATCGGTCGGCCAGGCTGGACCAATCCCAGCCCTCGGCCGCCTGGGTGCGCGCCACCACGAGCGTCATCAGGCCGATCACGAGCAGGCCGGTGAGGAACGAACCGCCGCCAGCCAGACCCACGCCCAGCGCCACCGCCGCGCCGATCCCCCAGTTGGCCGAACCACCCGCGGCGAAACGCCGCAGCAGCGCCAGGGCCAGGCCCCAGGCCAGCAACGCCAGCAGCGTTCCGTCGGCCCCGCGCGAGGCCGCGATCAGGCTGCTGGACACCGCCAGCAATCCGCTCGCCACCAGCGCCCCCCAGCGTCCCAGCCAATCCCGGAAGAACCAGGGCAGCAGCACCAGCAGCGACCCGGCCAGGGCCGGGGCCAGCCGCGCCGCCCACTCGCCCGGCGGAAAGATCAGGAAATGGATGGCCGTAAAAAAGAAGTAGGCCGGGCTGGCCGGCTGGGCAGCCTCCGGCAGGCCGCGCACAAAGCGCCAGACGCTCAGAGCTTCGCGCGCCTCAGCCTCGTTCAGCGGATGCGCGCCCAGCCCGCCGAAGCGCAGGGCCACGGCCAGCAGGAAGACCGCGGCATAGAGCGCGTTCTCCACGGTCAGGGCGGCCGCCCACTGCGGCAGGCGGCGGGCGGCGGGTTGCGAATGTGTGAGGGCCACGGATCACCCTTTTCTCAGGAACCGTCGTCGAGGCGTTGATAAATCTTCACATCGCCGGCCTCAAAGACCAGACGCATGAATTGTTCGAACTTGGGCTGGTAGACGCCGCGGTATTTCTGGCGCTCCAGGTCGCTGACCAGGACATACTCGATGCCGTAACGGGACAGCAGTTCCTGGGCGGCCGCCCAATCGCGGGCCTGGTAGAGCTGCTGGATGGCGCCTTCGCGTTCGGCGACACGCTCGAAGTAGCGCCCGCGCCATTGACCCTCGTGGCCGGGCCAGCCCATCACGGTCGGCAGGCCGGTGGCCATCGAGATGCGTGAAAAGCGGCCCTCAATCCAGTACTGGCCGCCGATGCCCTCGGCCAGCACCGGGGCGCCGGCCACGTTGGCCTGCAGCCACTGGATGGCGGCCCAGTCATTGGGATACTGCTGCGCGAAGTAGGCCAGGCCGTCCAGCGTGGCCGGGCCGGCGAAACGGTTGGTCTTGCTGAGCAGCGCCGGGTAGGTGTAGAGCAGCCCGGCCGCGATCGCCAGCGCCAGGCCGGCCCAGACCGCGCCGCGCACGACCGGCCGCGCCAGGTCCCAGATCAGGCGCAGCCCGAAGGCGGCGGCCAGTCCCCACAGCACCCAGGTCTGGAAATAGAACTTGAAGATGGTGTTCATGCGCGTGCCGAAATTGTCGCGCAGATACACGAACTCCGGGCCGACCAGCAGCAGCGCACCCGTGGTCAGAAGCACCAGCATGAACAGGACCGCCGGCGACTGCACCAACTCGGCCGCCTGAACACGCGCCGGGTCCACCGGCCCGTCCGCGCCGCCGCGCTGGCGCAAGGCGCCCACCGCCAGGCCCGCGCACAGGCCCACCATCGCGGCCGGCAGGAGCGTGGTGAACGAGTCTACCAGCCGGCGTTGGAGCGTCAGACTCAGGGCTGCATTGCGCGAGAGCGGCGCGATGAACGAGTCCACAACACCGGCCAGGGCCGGGCTGAACCAGGCGGCCACCGCCAGCGTCATGGCCACCAGGATCAGGGCCGCCAGCAGGCCGCCGCCGGCCCAGGCCGCCGCCCGGCGGTCCAGCGCCGCCCGCCCGCGGATGGCCAGCCAGCCCAGGCAGACCACGGCCCCGATCAGCACGTGCGCGAACATCACGGCCGTCTGCTGGAAGCGCGTGGGGTAGACCAGGTTCGGGAGCAGCCCGCCGGCCTGCGAGGTGAAGGACAGGTAGAACGGGAGATAGAGCGCCACGCCCGCGCCGGCCAGGATGAGTGCGAAGGCGGCCACGCCCGTCCAGCGCTGCAGCAGGCCAGACCACCCCCAGGCCGAGCCCAGGCCGAGCGCCAAGGCCAGCCCGACCACGAACAGATAGATCGGGAAATCCCAGGTGTTGAGGAAACCCAGGCCGCCGAGCAGCAGGGCGGAAACCAACAGATCTGGCAGGAGCGGGCGGAGATTAAACCCCAAATCCCTAACCCCCAGTTTCCAAGAGTGCGACGCAGGCGCTGATTCGAGACCAGAGACTGGAGAGGGAAGGCCCCGCGCCCAGAGCAGCCAGTTGAGGCCCAGCGCCAAAGACAGGAACACGAAGGGCAGCGCCAGCACGTGCGGGTGCATGTCGCCCAACACGAACGAGAAGGCCGGCATCTCGGTGATGGCTTCGGTCTCCTGGCCGAGCAGGTTCTTGTCGTGCGTGACCCGCGCCGCGAAGAACCAGTTGCCCAGCGCCCAGTCGAACTCGGCGCGCGCGGCCGGCGGCGGCGGCTGCAGGAACTTCAGGTCCAGCCAGCGCCACAGGTTGACCAGGCCGGCGCGCACGCCCGGCGCCTGCCCGGTGGCGGTGTCGCCGAAGTCGTACCAGACGGCCGGGATCTGCGTGTCGGCCAGCTGGCCGTTGGCGTGCAGCAGGCCGAGCACGCCGTAGTAGTTGCCGGCCGCCACGATCATGAGCGGGGCCAGCAGGGCCGGCCAGAAAGAGCGGCGCAGGGCCAAGGGCGAAGGACCCCGGCGGGCGTCCGGCGTCCGGCCGCCGGCCTGCGCCGGAACCAGCGCCATCAGGTTGGCGGCCACGCCCAGCGCGCCGGTGGCCGCCAGCGCGAAGAGCAGCGCCAGGCCCAGGTTGAAGCCCACCGCCGCGGCCACGCCGGTGACGCGGATCAGCGCCGCCATCAGCACGTAGCCGAAGTAGTAGTAGCTGATGGCGTGGCCAGACAGCCAGGCGTCGTTGGGCGGGAAGGCCGGGCTGCGCAGGATGGCGTTGATGAACATGAACTCCATGGGCTTCTCGGTGCCCAGGATTTCAGGATTGTGGGCGCGCACCCAGGCCCAGAGCGCGAAGGCCGCCAGGAAGACGACCTCGACGCCCACGACATAGCCCCACTGCGCGCGCAGCCACGCCCACAGATCGGCCAGGCCGGCGCGCCCGAGCCAGGCCGCCCCGGCCGCCAGCACCAGGCCGGCCGCGATCACCACGCCGGCCGCGTCGTTGCGCAGGAAGCCGAGCGTGCACAGCAGCCAGAAGACGTAGCCGGCCGTCAACAGGCCGAGCGGCCGCGCCAGCGCAAAGCCGCGGTCCGGCAGCCAGCGGAACAGCCGGAAGCCGAGCGGCAGGGCCAGCAGGCCGGCCGCGCTGACGGCCACATACCAGGCGAAGAAAGCCAGCGGATCGGACATGCGCTCCCGTTCAGGCCAGCGTCACCGTGCGCGTCAGCGTGCCCGCGCGCGGATGCTTGGCCGTGATAGTGACGGCGCTCCCGGCCGGAGCCCGCACCACCCACTCCACTTTGGCGCGGTCGGTGGTCGGGTCAGGCGCCCAGAAATCGGCGTACAGCTTGAGGGCGCGGCCGGTGAGCTGGCCGGCCTCCACGCGCCGCTCACCGCTGACCAGGGTCACGCCGGCCGGCAGAGACAGCGTCACCTCCAGCGGCCGCACCAGCTTCTTCTCGGCGGCGCGGGTCGTGACCGCCGTCGGCAGCCAGCCGGTGTTCTGGACGATGGCGCGCAGGTGGTAGGCGCCCTCGCCCAGCGGCGTCACCGTCACATCCCGGAACTCCAACAGCGGCGAGATCAGGGCATGCCAGATGATGAAGTCGGCGTGCCGCGCGATCTCCTTCTCCAGAAGCTGCGGCGGCGGGTTGCGCCACATCAGGTCCATGTCCCAGCCGCCCAACTCCACCGGCCCCAGCTGCGGGTGCTGGAAGGCGTACCAGTTCACGAAGCCGCGCCCGCCCAGGACCTCGTCGCTCCACTTGAGCAGCTGCCGGTCCTCTTCCACCGGGTGCTGGCGTGTCCACTCGATGTAGCGCGAGCCGCCCTTGCCGTTCGGGCCTTTGGTCAGGTCGATGCCGGCCTCTTTCTCCGGGCTCCACAGCTCGCACGTCCAGGCGTACACGCCCAGATGGTCATACAGCCAGCCGTCGAAGTCACCCTTCATGGTTTCTTTGGGGTGGTACTTGAACTCGTGGAAGACCGAGACGGCCGGGTAGCCGGTGAGCCGGGTGGCCTGCTTGCCGATCTCCTGATACGTCCACAGGTCGTCGGTCGGGAAGTGCTCGTCCGAATGGGCGCTGTAAGGCGGCAGATAGACGGCGCTCCAGGTGTGGAACGTGATCGCGCCCGTGATGTTAGGGTGATCGACGATGAACTGGACGACGGCGCGCACCTCCGGCTCACTGGCGGGATACGGGCCGGCGCCCTTCTGCTCGCTCTCGAACGCCCACTCCACCGGGAAGTTGCGGTTGAGGTCCAGGCCCTCCGGCTTGGGCGCCACCTTGATGTGGACGCCGTCGTAGTTGCGCACGGTGCCTTCCGGCAGGAAGCGGTAGTACGGGCCGCTGTCGGAGCCGTCGGCGGCGCGCGGCACGAGCAGGCGCGGCTCGTCCGGGTGGGCCTTCCACGGGCCGTTGGGGTCCGGCACGCGCATCATCAGGATGCGGCCGTCGCCGTCCGCGTCGCCCTCGTGCAGGCCGTCCTGCGGCTCGGCCAGCGGATACAGGCGCGTGCTGGAGCGGACGCGGCGGTGGCGCTCGTCCAGGTAGAGCTCGGCGCCGTCCGGGTTGAAGCGCGGCACCACGTACAGGACGCGCGTGTCCAGCAGGCGCGTGATCGGCGCGTCGGTGCCGTAGCCGGTGAGCACCTTGTTGAGCGCGTACAGCGCGCACGTGGACGGCGAGACCTCCGTCGCGTGGATGTTGGCGTCCACCCAGAAGGCGGGCTTATCGGTGTCCGGGCCGGTGGCCGTGTTGGTCACCGTCACCAGCCAGAGGTCGCGGCCCTCGTGGCTGCGGCCGATCGAGGTCACCCGGCACAGGGCCGGGTAGCGAGCGGCGAAGTCCTGCAGCAGCGCGGTCAGGTCGGCGTACTTGTAGTAGGTGTCAAAGCGGAGTTCAGGCATAGGCGTTCCTGGTGCCAAAGGCAGCGGCTCTATTTCACCCAACTCGTCTCAGCCGCGTCGAAAGGGACCCGCTCGCCCTGGTCAGCCGGGGGCGCGGGCACCGCATACACGGTGACTCCGGGATTGGTGTACACGCGCTCCAGGCGGCCGGCGGCGGCCAGGGTCTCGAATTTCGCCAGGCCGGTGTCCGGATAGTACGCCCGCTCCATCGGACCGACGATGATGTAGCGCACGTCGTACTCGCGCAGGAATTCCTCGGCCGCCGCCTCGTCCACGGTCAGATAGAACTCGGTCACTTGCACGCCGCGCTCGGTGATAAACCCGGTGGGGCCGGCGCCGCGCTGCTGGCGCTGATGCCAGTCCCAGCCGACCACGTTGGGCAGGCCGGTGTTCCAGGCATAGCGGCTGGACAGGCGGTAGAGATCAAAGGTCTGGGCCTCGACGATCACGGGCGAGCCCTGGACGTTGGCCTGCAGCCAGCGGATGGCGTCGTAATCGTACGCCAGCGGCAGGAAGAACCCCTTGTCGCAATAGGCGCTGACGGTCATGTAAGCCAGGCCATTCAGGCCGCGCGGCTGCTCGTCCGCCGGCGCGCCCTGGGTGTAGGGCAGCGCCATCCCCGGGATCGGCTGACAGCCGGCGCCCTCCGGCGACGCCGCGTAGGCGATGAAGCGGTCGCGCATCTTGGCCCCGGCCGCCGTGACCGTGTACAACGCCGCCGCCGCCACCAGCACCACCAGCACCGCCGACCAGCCGCTGCGCCAGGCCACGGGCCAGCGCGGCTGCGCGGCCCAAGCCCAGGCCAGGGCCGCCGCCGCGGCGATACTGAACAGCATCCAGACCTGCATATACAGCTTGAAGATCGTGTTCATGCGGTCGCCGCCCAGCACGACCACGTCCACGAACAGCGTCACCGCCAGGCCTGTCCCCAGCATGAACACCACCGCCCGCTTCTCAGGCGCCAGCGCCGCGCGCCCGCGCAGGAGCACCAGCCCGGCCCACACCAGCAGCGGCAGCGCGATCACCACTACGGTCACGCCCAGGTACAGGAAGATGGCCACGCAGACCAGCAGGGCCGCCAACGCCACGCCCAGCGGCGCCAGCCAGTCGCCCAGATGGTTGAGCACGGTGGCCGGCGTCTCGGCCAGCCAGCGCCCAGTCTCCACCACCAGGAACGTCACCAGGCAGAACAGGAACAGGCCGTGGACGTACAGGTACGCCTCGATCGGCGTCTTCTCGCCCTCCCACTGCTTGAGCTCGGTCAGCGGCACCGCCACCCACTGGTCAAACGGCCGATAGAGCAGCAGCGTCAGCGCCACCAGCAGCACCACGCGCGCGCCCACCGCCAGCGCCAACGCCTGCCAGCTCTCGCCCGGCTTGCGGCCCAGCAGATGCGCGCCCAGCACCGCCGCCGCGCCCAGCGCCATGTACATCGGGTAGTCCCAGGTATTGGACGGGCGCGTCACGCCGATGACCAGGCCGCCGATAGCCCAGACCGCCGCGGACTCCCACCAGCGCCGCGCCTGCCCAAACCCCTGCAGGTAGGCGATGGCCCAGGCGATGGCCATGACCGTGAAGGGCATGACGATCATGTGCGCGTGCAGGTCCGCGTACAAGAAGGTGAAGAACGGGAACTCAGTGATCTCTGAGCCGCTACCGTTGACGTTGGGCACGATGCGCGTGGCGTCCCAATACCAGGAGCCCAGGGCGATGCCGAGTTCGGCCTTGCCGCTCAGCACGCGCCACACGCCGTCGATCGTCGCCGTCACGCCGTTGTCGCCGAAGACCGAGTCCGCCAGCGCCGCCCGGTCGGCCGCGCGCTGAAAGCCGGTCAGGTAGGTGCGCACCTGGCCCAGGTTGCCCAGGACCACGATCAGCAGCGCGGCCGCGACCCCGGCCAGGTACGGGTTCGGCGTGGCGCTGGCCGGCCGGATGGTGGGCGTGACGGCGACCGGCGCAACGGCCGGCGCGGGCGCTTCGGCCAACGCCACTGTCTCGGCGGCTGGGCCGGCTTGCGCCAGGGCCAGGCTTTCGCCGTCTGTGAGCGCCACCGCTTCGCTCGACGGACCGTCAGGCGCCGGAGCCAGGACCTCGGGGGCGATGGCCGGCGGCGCGGCCTCGGGCCCGCGCGGTGCGGGCGGCTCCCGGCGGCGCGCGCCTTCCACCAAGTTGTACGCAGCACAGAACGCGTTCACGCCCACGAGCGAGAACAGCATCGGCAGGATCAGGTTGTAAGCCAGCGCCGGCATCACGCCGAGCAGCTTGGTGAGCAGGCCGGCGACGACGAAACCGTAGTAGTAGTAGTTCAGGTAACCGCCGGCCAGCCACGGGTCGTACGGCGGGAAATACGTGCTCTTCAAGACGGCGTTGAAATACGAGAAGTCCATGGGCTTCTCGCCGCCGTAGTACGGGTGCCACAGGTCGGGGTTGGCCCAGCGGATGAACAACATCAGCGCGAACAGCGCCAGCGCCACGGCCTCGGTGATGAGCATGTGGCGCCAGTGGGCGCGCAGGTAGGCCAGCAGGGCCGCGCGCTGGAGCCACGCCAGGCCGGCCGAGATCAGGGCCAGAACCAGGAAGCCCAGCGCGATGGTGGTGCGCGTAAAGGGCAGCAGCCGCAGGCTCCCGGCCATCCACACCAACCAGGCCACCACCAGCAGCGCCACCGTCTTGGCCAGCGGGTAGCCCCGGTCCGGCAAGCCGCCAAAAGCCGTGAACGCCAACGGGAAGGCCAGCGCCCCCAGCACCAACAGGGCCAGATACCAGGCCGCCACGGCCACCGGCTCGCTGGTGTTGATCAGGCTGGTCGCGTCAAACATCGCGCTCCAGGTGCCCCCGGCGCGCTGGATCGCCGCCAGGTCCGGCGGGAGCAGCATCAGCGTGGGCGCCAGCGTCCCGTCGCGCGGGCTCTGGTCGATGACCTGGGTCAGGTCCACGCCAAACAGAAGCGTGGCCGCCTGCTCGATGTCGAAGTCGGCGCGCTTCTTGAAGATCCAGACCGGGGCGTGATCGTAGACGCTGAAAGCCTCTTCGGCCGCCCACAGGCTGTAGTTGAAGGGATAGTCCGGCCCGAGCGCGGGCACGTCCGGCGCCCGGCCCCAGGCGGCCGTGCCGGTCAAGTCCGAGACCTGCAGGGGGCCGACGGTGATGGGCGTGTGGAACTGCGCCACCAGGTCATAGCCCAATTGCCCGTCGAACAGCGCGCGGTAGTACGCCATCGTCATCGGGTAGCGGGCCGGCAGGCGCGTCGAGGCCCAGATCCGGCGCTGGCTCTGCACAAAGATGTAATCGGCCTGCTCCAGATTGGCCAGGTACATCTGGCGCTTGTTCTCGTCGTCCAGCCAGTGGACTTCCATGGTCAGGCCGCGGTACAGGCCGCCGTACGGGTCGCGCCCGAACATGCGCACGGGGACGGACTCATCCCAGTTCTCGTTGGTCACCGTCGAGCCGGTCACCTGGATCGGGCCGCCCTCCGGCGCGCTGATCAGCAGGAAATAGGCTGTGTCCTGCTCCACCGGCACCGGCTGGGAGAGCACGGCCGAGGCCGGCCCGCCGCGGGCGTCGCGCAGGTCCGGCGTCACTGCCAGCCGCGCCTCGGCCAGCACCTGCTGCCCATCCGGGTCGGCGGCCACCACCACCCGCAGGACGCCGGCCTGGTTCGGGTCAAAGGTGTTGCGCGCGCGCGCCACGCTGATCTCGGTCAGCTGGCCGCTGAAACGCGGCCGGTATTCCAGCTGATAGCTCGCGTCCGCCATCAACGGCACGCCTTCGGGAAACGCCAGCGGCTCGTTCAGCCCGCTGCCATCCGGCAGAGTCAGGCGGGCGTTGAAGGGGCCGGGGATGTTCTCGTAGATCCAGCGCGAGGCCTGCAAGCGGGTGTTGTCGGCGCGGTAGATGCCGGTGTACCCGTAGGCCCAGGCCAGCGTGCCGCCCAAGACAAGGAGCGGCAGGCCGAAGGCCAGAAGCCGCAGGCCGAGGGCCGGCCAGGCACCGACGGGCGGGTTGCGCCGCCCGGCCTCCGCCGCCAGCCGCCAGACCTCCGCCAGCGCCCAGGCGGCCAACAGCGCCAGGAAGGGATAGATCGGCAGGAAGTAGCGCACGGACATCACCGCGCGCGTGCCCATGAACAAGAAGAAGCCGCCGACCCAGATCGCGGGCAGCAGCAGCGGGGCGACATCGCGCAGGAAATGCCGCCCCCAGTCCGCGCGCAGACAGCGCCAGGCGGCCCAGGCCAGGGCGCCCCAGGCCGCCAACCCGAACGGCAGGCCCATCCCCCACAGCACCATGTTGACCAGCGGGAAGAGGAGGCGCGGCCGCGCCGTCCACTGCTCGGCCGGCGGGCCGCCGGCCTCCAGGTTGGACTCCGCCTGCGAGACCGCCAGGCTGTCCAGCCAATCCTGGTTGGGCGTCACGGTGAAGATCGTCGTGTCCCCGGTCTTGGCCCGGAACGACATCGGCTGCGTCACCCGGAAGGTGGCCACGCCGACCAGGCCGGCCAGCGCGCACAACAGCACCACGCGCTGCAGCGCCGCCCAGGCCGTGGCCTCCGTCCGCAGTTCGCGCTGGTGAGCAATGAGGGCGGCCACCAGGATCATGCCGCCCAGCGGCGCCAGGTTGATGCGCGCCGCCACCGCCATGCCGAAGAAGACGCCGAAGACGAGATACCACGGCCAGGCGCGCCAGCCGGACGACCGGGGCGCGGCGGCCTCGTCCGCGTACGCGCGCGCCGGCCCGGCCGGGAACGCCACGCGCACGGCCGCATACATGGCCAGCGTGGTGAACAACACCGCGAAGGTGTCGGACGTCATGAAGTGCGACTGCTGGATCTGCATCACGGCCAGCGCGCTGAGCGCCGCCGCCATCAGACCGACACGATAGTGAAACAGGCGCGCCCCGATCAGCAGGATCACCAGCAGCGCCAGGCTGTCCACCAGCGCCGAGAACTGCCGCCCAAACAGCCGCTGTTCGCGGTAGCCGGTGTTGTCGGTGAGCTCGGCCCCCCACTTCAACAGGATGATCGGCCACTGGCCCCAGCGCATGCGGTTGTCCGGCCCAGACTCGGTCGGGTTGCCGAACTCGTCGTACTTCTGATAAGGGCTGATGGGCGAGAGGCGGGTGTTGAAGTACTCGGCCAACGACTGCGGCAGCGCCAGCCGCGTCAGCGTGGACGTCAGGCCGTACTCGTCCGGGTGCAGGTCCGCGTCCTGGCTCCAGTTGGTCCAACTGAAGCGGAAGAAGAGGCCGACGCCGATCAGCGCGATCAACAGCGCGTCGAAGAGCAGGCCGGCCCAGAAGGCCGCCGGCCGGGGCGTGGCCGCCGGCCGCGGAGGTTCTGGGGCAGTCGGCGTGATGTCCGGAGGAAGGCTGGGGTCAGACATACCGATGGTTTGACAGGCTGCGTCCAGGCGGCGGCGGGCCGTCAGGGCGTCTGGGCCGGGTTGATCTCACCCTGCGACTGGGCCGGCACAAAGAACACCACAAAGTCCCGGTACGGCCGGGGCGAGTAATAGACGGAGGCCGTGCCATCGGGATACAGGCGGCGCAGTTCCGGCAGCGTCGGGGGCTCGCCATCCGGGCGCGGGTTCTGGGTGTCCTCGACATTGAGGATGAACAGCTTGGCGCGCGGGTCGGCCGTGGTGGCCGCCAGGTCATTCAACTGGATGGCGTAATCCTTGTAGATCTGGCCGGCGTACATGCCGGCGGCGCGCGTATCCACCCAGAACGGGTACGGCCGCACCCAGGCCGTGTCGAACGAGCCGACGGTGGTGGCGAAACTGCGGATGACGGCGCCGATCTCAGACGCGTTCTGGGCGTTGCCCACGTACTGGGCCGGATACTCTTCGAAGTACATCTGCCGGTTGAGGCCGAAAGCGCCGCCCAGCACCACCAGCAGTGTGAGGGCGGCGGCGCCCGCGCCGGCGGCGCCCAGCCGGTTCCAATTCACACGCCGGACCAGCAGCCAGAGCGGGTAAGCCGCCAGCATGAAGATGAGCGGGATCGCGCCGCCAGTCCGCACCACGGACGGGTTCTCGACCGGATAAGCCAGCGACAACGTCGACGGCAGCATCAGGATCGGCACCAGCCACAGCAGCGCTCCGGCCCGCCACTCCCGGCGCAGGATCAGGCGCGCCAGCGTGTAGCCGGCGCCCAGCACCAGCAAAGCCCCGGAAAACGCGTCCAGCACTGGCCGGCCGGGGAGCGTGTTTACCCAGACCTGGTCACCCTGCCAGTTGAACATGCGCAGGGCGTTCCAGTTGTTCTCCAGGAAGATCAGCAGCGGCGAACCGACCACCGCGTTGTCGGCGTCGCCCAGCCGCGAGGCGGTCCGGTACCAGAACAGGTCCGGTTGATCCACCGAGAACCGCAGCAGCGGCAGGAACACGACCAGGGCCGTGAGCGCCAGCAGCAGCAGGTTGGCCAGCGTCGCCAGACGCCGGCCGCGCGCGGCCGGCCAGAGCAGCGCCCAGCCCACCAGCGCCACCACGGCCACCGGCAGGATACGGATCGGGCTGTACCCGTACAGGCCGGCGCCCAGGAACAGCCCGGCCAACAGGAAGTCGTTGCGGGTGCCGCGCTGCAGGGCCCGGAAGACGTGATACAGCACCGGCGCCACAAAGACCGGGTAGAGCGGGAAGCGCAGCCCGACGCGGCTGATGGCCGTCGCCCAGAAGCTCACGGCCACCAGAAGCGTGGCCAGCAGCGCGAAGGTGCTGTCTTCCAGCTCGCGCGCCAGCAGGAACACGTAGGGCAGCGTCAGCAGGCCGATCAGCGCGGTGCCGATTTTGAGCGAGAGGTAGCTCACACCCGTGCCCAGCAGGCCGCCGATCCAGGCCGTCCAATAGAATTGCAGCGGCTCGCGGCCGGTATTGCGTTCGAAGAAGAGCTTGGTCTGGTGGCCCAGCACCAGGTCGGCCACATCCAGCAGTTTCTCGGCGTGGTCAGACGTCATCTCCGGCGGGATGACGTCGATCTGGGCCAGCCGGAAATACGCGCCCACCGTCAGGATGCCCAGCAGCGCCAGCATCGTCCACGTGACCCGCACCCAGGCCGCGCCCGAGCGCAGCCCAGCACCCGCCTGCCCCAGCCTGGCCCGGATCCCGTCGAAGGAATAGGTAGCCCCCAACCAGGCGACCACCGCGGCCAGCCAGGCGGCCACGTTCAGAGTCGTGAAGCGGTTCTCGGTGGCCGTGAAGAAGGCCAGCCCGCCGAAGAGCCCGGCGGCCGCCAGCCAGGGCAGCCGGAACGTCAGCGGCCGGGCCTCCGCCACGGCGAAGTCGGCCGGGGGCGGCCACAGCTTCTCGCGCCAGACCACCAAGCCGAAGGCGGCCAGGCCGAGCGCGTAGAAGACCAGGCTCCAGGTGAGGTTCTCCGGCTGGTTCGAGAGGCCGATCTGGCCCAGGATCGGCAAGATGAGGGCGGCCGGCAGGCGCAAAGGCGCCAGCCAGGCGAGCGGATTCGCCGCGGCCGGGCTGGCCGGCGGGGCTTCCAGGCTGGGCCGCGCCGGGCGTTCCACCGGGGCGATCGGCACTGGCGTCCACGTGTTGGGGCCGCGCACGGCCAACCCCCACACCGCCAGCCCAATCGCCAGCGCCACCAGGAAGAAGCCGGCGCCGCTGCCGGCGACAAGCCACAGATAGAGGCCCCAGACTGCGGCCAGGCCGGCCAGCCCGAAGCGAAAGAGGCGCTGCAGCGGCGGCTGCACCCAGTGCGCTTTCAGCCAGTCCAACAGTGACGGCGGCGGGGCGTCGTTCATCGTGTGCGGCGGCGCTCAGGCCGCCTCTCCGCGGCGGTGGGTGATGAAGAACAGGTAAGCGCCCTGCTCCGGCAGAGGCTCCTCATAGAAGGGCCGCAGCAGGCGTTCGGTCAGCACCAGGTTGGCGCGGGTCGGCGCCAGGAGCCAGCGCCCGGTGAGCGCATGGGCCACGGCCGCTGGCAGGCCGAAGTAGTGGCCCCACTCCAGCGCGCGCAGCGCGCCGGCTGAGAAGTAATACCAGTAACGGTCGATGGCGAAGCCGGCGCGCGCCAGCCGCGCCTCCCAGACCGCCGGGCTGTCGCAATGGTGGTGGCGCGAGATGCGGTTGAAGAAGTTTTCATAGGCGGCGGCCAGCGGCCGCAGGCCCACCTGCCGCAGCGCGCCCGACACTGACAGGAATTCCAGGAAGTGGTCGCTCGGTGTGCAGAAGATGAAGGGCGCGCCCGGACGGAGCACGCGGGCCAGGTCCTTCAGCACCGTGTCCAGGTCCGGGATGTGCTCGAGCACGGAGTTGCTGACGGCGCTGGCGAAGTGCCCGCTCGGAAACGGCAGGTCCGCGCCGCTGGCCTGGACCAGGCCGCCGTAAGCGGTCGGCCGCAGGCGGCGCGCCTCGCGCAGCGGCGGCGTCCAGGGGTCCACGCCCACATCCAGCGGGCGGCGGAAGGCTACCGACGCGAAGTGCGCGTCGCCGCAGCCCAGATCCAGGACCGGCTCCGGCAGCGTGATCGTTTCATAGAAGCGCGCCTCCACCGCCCGCAGCAGGCCCCGGAAGGCCGGCAGGTCTTTGAGGTTGCGCCAGAGCAGGTCGTCACGAGTCGCCTCGTCGATGGCGGAAGTCATGTTTGTTCAGCAGATTTGTAGCAAGCCGGAGATGGAAAACCGGACTCGGGTCTCACGCACCAGCACGGCCGGCAGGGCTCGCTCTACCCAGAGCGCCCGCAACGCCACGACTTGGAGGCCCAGGCGTGGTCAACCCTCGGCAGCCCATCCCAAGTTATACACGGATGCGCGCCAATTTTCTCACGCCCCAGGGTTGACAGAAAGGCCGGTCCTCACGGCGCGGTTTTGGATTTGAGCAGCGCCGCGAAGAGCGCCTCGTAGCGCGCGGCCGTGGTCGCCGGGCTGAACTGCTCCGCGATCGGGCCGCGCGGGCGCACGAAACGCGCCCGGTCCGCCAGGATGGTCAGCAGCGCCTCGGCCAATTCGCCGGACGCCTTGGGCGGCACGGTCAAGCCCATACCCGTCATTTTGCTGGGCATGCGCACGCCCGGCAGCGCGCTGGCCACGGTCGGCGTGCCGCACAGCGCCGCCTCGATCTGCACCAGCCCGAAGGTCTCGGTGCTGTTGATGCTGGGCAGCACGTGCACGTCGCAACTGGCGAAGAAGACGGCCATCTGCTCGGGCGTCAGCGTGCCCACATGCGTGTAGTGCTGACGATAGCGCTCCACCAGCGGCTCGATCTTGCGCCGGTACTCGCTCTCGCCGATGGCTTCGCGCGGGCCGGCGTGCAGGACCAGGGCCTGCGGATAGCGCTCCAGGACGGCCGGCAAGGCCTCAAACAGATACTCCACGCCCTTTTCGGCCGCCAGGCGCACCGCCAGGCCGATGACCGGGCCGCGGCCGGCCAGGCCGTGCTGCGCGCGGAAGGCGGCCAGCGCGTCCGGGTCCGGCGCCGGCATCTCCACCGGCGGCGGGATGACCTCGAGCTTGTCCAGGTAGCGCGGCAGGAAGCGCGAGTGGCGGGCGAAGTCCTCGGTGTAGGCCACCACCCGGTGAGACAGCCCGGCGACGATGTGGTTGCTGGTGTCGGACAGGAGGTTGACGAAGCGGTTCAGCGGCGTGGGCGGCAGGATCAGGTCGGAGTGGTAGGTGGTCACCACCGGCCGCTGGGAGAGGCGGCCGCGCAGCGCGATGCCGGCGGCGTCCTCCTGCGGCAGGTGCAGGCTGAGCACGTCGTGCTGCGGCACCAGCTGCGTGGCCAGCCAGCCGATCTTGGGCATGATCACGCCCTTGCTGATGCGCGCAACCACGGGCACCCGGACGATGTGGACGCCGTGGCTGGTCTCGCGCTCCGGCAGGGTGCGGTCATACTGCGCGGTCAGGACGGTGACCGAGTGGCCGCGCGTCACCAGGGCACGCGCCAGCCGCTCCACATAGATGGTCAGCCCGGAGACGTGCGGGCGGTAGTAGGTGAGGGCGATGAGGATTTTCATGGCAGACCAAAGCCAGGGACGACCGATGGAGCGCTAACCGGAAGCCCCCGTCATCCGTCGGTCGTCATTCGTCAACACCCCCCGCGCCGAGGCGGCCAGGTGGCCGAGGGACTCGCCTTCCTGCGCCAGCGCCCAGGCGCCGAGCAGGCTGCTGAGGCCATAGTTGGCGACGTGATGGGCGGCGGCGATGCTGAACGCCAGCCCGCCGGTCACCCCGAAGACGCCGAGAGCGGCCACGCCGGCCGCCTGCCAGACGCCGATGTTGCCGGGCGCGGACGGCACGGCGATGCTCAATCCGGTGACGACCAGCAGGAAGAAACCCATCGTGGGGCTGGCCGCCGGCAGAAAGACCAGCAGCAGCAGCCAGGCGCTGAAGCCCGCGCACACCCAGGCCGCGGCCGAATACGTAGCCGCCGTCAACAGGCGGCGCCGGTCGTGCAGCGCGTCCAGGCCGTCCACAAAGGAATGAAACAGGTCTTCCAGGCGCTGGGCCTGGCCCCACAGGCGCGCCAGCAGGCCCACCCCCCAGCGCACCAGACGCAGCAGCCAGGCCGGCTTGCGCGCGACGACAAACAGCGCGGCCAGCGCCAGCACCGGCACCAGGAACACGAGCGCCAGGGCCAGCCGGCCGCCCAGCAGGCCGGTCACCAGCGGCAGGAAGGCGGTGAGCATGCCCGCGATCATGCACAGATCGATGACGCGCTCCACCAGCACAGACGAGAGCGCCTGGGCCGTCGTCAACTGGCGGGTGCGGCTAATCAGGTAGGCGCGGCCGACCTCGCCCAGCCGGAACGGCAGGACGTTGTTCAACAGGTAGCCGGCATTCAAAGCGCGGAAGACCCGGCCAAACGGCAGCGCCCGGCCCAGGATCGTGCGCCAGCTCAGCGCCCGCGCCGCCTGGCCGAGCAGGATCAGGCCCAGGGCCGGCAGGGCGTACATGTAGTTGGCGCCGCGCAGCGCCGCGCTGACCTCGGCCAGATGCACATCGCGCAGCGCCCAAACCAGGGCCACGAGGCTGATCAGCAAGCCGACGAGCCACTGCAGATTACGGCGCATAGCGGACGAAAGACTGCGGACGAAGGACGACCTCTCTCGTCATCCGCCGCTCGTCAATCCTCCCCCAGCTTCAGGACGGCCATGAAGGCCTCCTGCGGGATCTCCACCTGGCCGACCATCTTCATGCGCCGCTTGCCCTTCTTTTGCTTCTCCAGCAGTTTCTTCTTGCGCGTGATGTCGCCGCCGTAGCACTTGGCCAGCACGTCTTTCTTCATGCCGCGCACGTTGGCGCGCGAGATGATCCGGCCGCCGGCCGAGGCCTGCACCGGCACCTGGAACTGCTGGCGCGGGATCAGATCTTTGAGCTTGGTCACCAGCGCCTGGCCGGTGGCGTAGGCCTTCTCCTTGTGGACGATCATGGCCAGCGCGTCCACGGGCTCCTCGTTCACCAGCACGTCCAGCTTCACCAGGTCCTGCACGCGGTAGCCGGCCACGTGGTAATCCAGCGAGGCGTAACCGCGCGTGCGGCTCTTGAGGTGGTCGTAGAAATCCACGATCAGCTCGGCCAGCGGGATATCAAACTTGAGCAGCACGCGGCCGGGCGCCGGGTACTCCTGCTCCGCGAACTCGCCGCGCCGCTTGGTCACCAGGTCCATGATGGTGCCGTAGTAGGTCTCGGGCGTGAAGATCTCGATGCGCATCCACGGCTCGCCGATGGTCTCGATGCGCGCGGGGTCCGGCAGATCGGCCGGCGAGTCGATCAGCACGATTTCGCCGTTGGTGAGCTTGACCTCGTACTCCACCGACGGCGCGGTGGCGATGATGTCCAGGTCGTACTCGCGCTCCAGGCGCTCCTGGATGATGTCCATATGGAACAGGCCCAGGAAACCGCAGCGGAACCCGAAATTGAGGGCCTGGGACGTCTCCGGCTCCCAGACCAGCGAGGCGTCGTTGAGCTGGAGCTTCTCCAGCGCCTCTTTCAGATCCTGGTAATCCTCGCCGTCCACGGGATAAAGGCCGGCGAAGACCATGGGCTTGATCTTCTGGTAGCCGGGCAGAGGCGCCGCGGCTGGCCGGCCGGCCAGCGTGAGCGTGTCGCCGACGCGGCATTCCTGCACGGTCTTCAGGCCGGTGGCCACGTAGCCCACCTCGCCGGCCTCCAGCTCGCCGGTGATGACCATCTGCGGCGAGAACGTGCCGATCTCCACCGGATCGCCTTCGCTGCCGGTGGCGAACATGTGGAAGCGGTCGCCCTTGCGGATGCGGCCGTCCACCACGCGCACGTAGGCCACCACGCCCTTGTAGGAGTCGTAGTGCGAGTCGAAGATCAGGGCGCGCAGCGGCGCCTCCGGATCGCCTTTGGGCTTGGGCACGTGCCGGACCACGGCTTCCAGCACGGCCTGGATGTTGGTGCCGTCCTTGGCCGAGATCGGGAGGATGTCGTCCGACGAGCCGCCCAGCAGGTCCACGATCTCCTGGCGCACCTCTTCGACGCGCGCCGACGGCAGATCGATCTTGTTGATGACGGGGATGATCTCCAGGCCGGCATTCAGGGCCAGGTACAGGTTGGCCAAGGTCTGGGCCTCGATGCCCTGGGTGGCGTCCACCACCAGCACGGCGCCCTCGCAGGCGGCCAGCGCCCGCGAGACCTCGTACTGGAAGTCCACGTGGCCGGGGGTGTCGATCAGGTTGAGTTCGTACTCGCCGCCGGCCTGGGCCGTGTAGCGCATGCGCACGGCCGAGGCTTTGATGGTGACGCCTTTCTCGCGCTCCAGGTCCATCGAATCCAGGATCTGCTCGGTGGTGTCCCGGTCCGGCACGGTGCCGGTCAGGTGCAGCAAGCGGTCGGCCAGGGTCGATTTGCCGTGGTCGATATGGGCGATGATGCAGAAATTGCGGATTTGAGCTTCTTCCATAGCCTGACACAGTAAGCGGGAGAGTTGGCTCTCCCGCCCCACCCAATTTTAGCTGAAAAGAACCGAAACGGGGCGGCCGGCCGTTTCAGGCCTGCACGACGACACGGTTGCGGCCGGAGGCCTTGGCCAGGTAGAGGGCCCGGTCGGCCGCCGCCATCACGGCCTCGCTCGCCCGGCCGTGCTCGGGGAAGGCCGCCAGGCCGGCCGAGAAGGTGGCCGCCAGCCGGCGCCCGCCGCTCTCAAAGCTCAGGCCGGCGAAGCGCTCGCGCCACTCCTCGGCCCGGCGCTGGGCCCCGTCCGCGGTCAGGCCGGGCAGCACCACCAGGATCTCCTCGCCGCCATAGCGGCAGACGATGTCCGAGCGCCGGGTGTGGGTCTCCAGCAGCCGGGCCAGCGCCTGCAGCACGCCATCGCCGGCGGCGTGGCCGTGCTCGTCGTTGAGGCGCTTGAAGCGGTCGATGTCGATCATCACCAGGCAGACGGGGTGGTTCTCACGCGCCGCCCGCGCCAGTTCCTGCTCCAACGCTTCCTGCAGGTAACGCCGGTTGAACAGCCCGGTCAGCGGATCGCGGATGGCCTGCTCGCGCAGGCTGGCCTGCAGGGCCTCGATGGTGGCCAGCTGCACCTGCAGGCGCTCGTTGGCCTGGCGCAAGGAGGCCTCCGCCTGGCGGCGCTCGGTCAGTTCCTTGCGGGCCGCCTCGTACAGGCGCGCGTTCTCCAGGGCCAGGGCCGCCTGGGGCGCGATGGTCTCCAGCAGCCGGATCTGGTCCGGCGTGTAGGCGTCCGGCTGGTAGCTCTGGACCGAGATCACGCCGACCACCTGGTCGCCCACCAGCAGCGGCGCCCCTACGTAGGAGCGGGTGAGCTCGCCGCGCGAACGCACGCTCGGATGGGCACGGGCGTTCTCCGGCGCGAGCGTGTCCGGGATGTAGAGCGTGGTCCGGCTGAGGATGACCTCGCCGCTCAGGCCCGGGCGCTCCCGAATGTCGCGCGGATGGCTGGGCAGAAACTCGCCCCGGTCGAAAAACAGCAGGTGCTCCACCAAGCCGCTGTCGGCGTCGTAGACGCCGATATAGAAGGCGTCCAGCGGCAGGAGCTGGCGGCATTCCTCGTACAGCGCGCGCAGGACGTGCTGCAGTTCCAGGCCGGAAGTGACCGCCAGACTGATGCGGTTGAGGACGGCCAACTGGTCGGCGCGCCGGTGGACCTCATCGTACAGGCGCGCGTTCTCGATGGCCGTGGCCGCCTGGTCGGCGAAGGCGCGCAGCGCATCCACATGGGCGGGCGCGAAGAAGCCCGGCGTCGCGCTGTCCAGGTTCAGAAAGCCCACCACCCGCCCCTTCGACCGGATCGGCATCCCGACGTAAGAGCGCACCCAACGCGTGCCGGGATAGTCGATCCAGCCTGGCTCGGTCCAGGTGTCCGGCACGGTCATGGGCTGCCCGCTCTCGACCATGCGCCGCAGGAACGGCGCTTCGGCCAGGGGCATGCGCAGCCCCAGAATGGCGGCGGTCACCTCGGGCGCATAGCCGCGGGCGCGCACCACCTGCGCCACGCCGTGCTCGTCGACCAGGGCCACGTTGACGGCCTCATGCGGCACCACCCGGCCGACGTTGGCGAGCAGATGTTCGAGCACTTCTTCAAAGTTGCGCGTGGCGGCCAGGGCGGCGGCCGTGTCACGCAGGGCTTCGGCCAGCTGGCGCTGGTCGCGCTCGGCCTGCTCGATGCGGCGGCGCTCGGTGATGTCGTTCAGACCGGTCAGCATGACCAGCTCGCCCTGATAGGTCGTCAGCGTCGCCGAGAGCAGCACCCAGAACCGGGAGCCGTCTTCGCGCTGCATCTCGGTCTCCCAATCGCGCCGCCCGCCGTCACGCTGGACGAGGGCCACAAAGGCCGCCCGCTCCTCCGGGCGCACATACAGCGACGGGGCCGCGCGGCCGACGGCGTCGGCGGGCGCCACGCCGAACAGCTCGCCGGCCGGCGGGTTGAGATACAGCAGAGTGTTGTCGGACAGGCGCGTCAGCACCAGCGGCAGCGGCAGGGCGTCCACCATCAGGCGGAAGCGCGCCTCGTTTTCGCGCAGCTGGGCCTCCATGCGCGCGCGCTCGGTCACGTCGCGCAGCCGGAGCAGGCGCCCAGCTTGCGCGCCGTCGGCGTGCCGGACGGGGGTGGCGGCCACGGCGTAGACGCGCCGCTGGCCGGCCACGTCCACGGGCAGCTCGGCTTCGACCTCGGCGGAGGCCGGGTCCGGCGCCAGCCCCCAGGGATAACCCGGCAGGGCCTCGGCGGCCGGCCGGCCGATGACGGCCTCGGCCTTCAGACCCAGGATCGCGGCGGCCGCGGGGTTGTAATCCACCAGGCGCTCGCGCGGGTCCAGGACGAGCACGGGGTCAGCCAGGCTCGCCAGCACGGCGTCCCGGGCCAGCGGCCGGACCTCCAGGACGCCGTAGCGGAACAGCGCCAGCCACAACAACAGCCCGGTCAATGAGAAGCTGGCCGGCGCCAGGTTGTAGCCGGGCAGCGGCGTGATCCCGGCCAGGAACAGGCTGTCCGCCAGGACGGGCACCGCCACACTCGCGACGATCAACGCCACCTGCCGGCGATAGAGCGGCCGCGCCGCACCATACGCGCGGGTCATCACCACCAGCCCCACCAACGCCAGCGCGTAGCCGTACAGCGCGCTGACCCAGAACCACAGCCCGAAGTCCGACCGCAGGACCAGGAGCGACCCGGCCTCTTCCAGGCGGAAGTTGTAACGGAAGAGATTATGCGCGTCGGTGGTCCAGGCCAGGCCAGCCGTAAGGATGGGCACTAGGCTGAAGGGCACCATCAAGCGCCAGGTCAGGGGCTGGGCCGGCTGGGCGAACCGGACCGCCAGCGCCAGCCCGGCCACGGGCAGCGCCGCGATGGGCAGATAGCGGACTTTGAGCCACAGCAGCTTGTCGGCCAGAGTCGGACTGTTGGTGTCCAGGGCGTAGGCGAGCGCCCACAGCGCGGCCAGGAACACCAGCGCGCGGAAAGCCGGAGCCGCCGGCGCGTCCCGGAAACGCAGAGAGGCCGCTCCCAGACCGATCAGGACGACGGCCGCGAGCAAAGGCGGAACACTGTAGGCGGAAAGCTGCATCTTGCCGTAAAGGTTAGCGCCGCAGCAGGCGAAAGTACAGGCCCAATTGGAGCGCGCCGAAAGCTGTGGCGGCCACGGCCGCGCCCCACCCTGGGACGCCGGCCAGATAGGCGGCGGCGCCCACGGCCAGGCTGTCGATCAGGGCCACCAGGACGGTGAGGTCAAACGTGATGGTGCCGAGCTTGCCCGGCGGCGGCAGCGTCTCGGTGCGCCAGCGGAAGGCCGGCGCCATCTCGGGGTAGTGGACCAGGTAGAAGTCTTTGATGCGGTTCATGGCCAAGACGCTGTCGTGCCAGGCTTGGCGCAGCCGGATCAGCTTGAGCACGTTGAAGACGCCGAGCACGCCGACGACGCCCAACAGGGCGGCCAGCCAGCGGATGTCCAGGGCCAGGCTGGGCAGGCCGAGCGCCAGCGAGCCCAACCCGCCGACCAGGATCACGTACAGGTTGACGACCTGCGTGCGGTCGTTGTTGGCCTGCAGGGCGGTCTCGCGCGCATACTCGAACTCCTGCTGCAGGATCTCGTCCGGATCCAGTAGTTCCTTGACGGCCGAAGACGGGGTCAGCGACATCGATTCTCTCCAGCATCGGCGCCGGCCCGGCGGCGGACGCCGAGGTTAGCAATGAAAAACGCCGGAGCGGCAGTGCGCTCCGGCGTGGGCTCTCACTCGGCCGGTCAGGCCTCGGCTAAGATCTGCGTCAGGGCCGCGTTCAGGCTGTTCTTCTCCTGATCGCTCAAGTTGGGCAGGCCGGCCAGGGCGGGACCGGCATAGCGATCCACCGGCCGGGCCGTCAGGCTGGCCATCAGGCCCGCGCGCTGCAACAGCACACCGCCCTGGTTGCCGAAGGCGCGCACGAAAGCGTTGAGCACCTGGATGTTCGTGGCGCGGGCCACATCCGCGGGCGGCAGGCTGGGCGTGCGGCCGTTGGTGCTGGGCGACGTCGAAGCCGGCGCCCCGGCCCAGGTGGTCAGGGTGTCCTCCGGGGCCTGGAAGACGTTCAGGTCGGTGTTGGCGGGCCGGCCGTTGGTGACCACGCCGTCCACGCGCCCGCGCTCGCTGTACTGCCAGAAGGTCCAGCTCGTCCAGCTCTTGGGCATGGCCGGCTTGAACTTGGCCTGCTCGATATCGGCCACCGACGGGAAGCCATCGCGGACCGGGTAGGCCGCCACCCACAGCGGATACTCCGGCGCCCAGTCTGGATACTTGCCGCCCACGATCATGCCCGAATTCCAGAACCAGGCGGCGGTGTAAATGATCGGCCGGCGGCCGAGGGCCGGCTCCACCTGATCCAGCCAGATTTTGGCGTACTTGGCGTAGGTGACGGGGCTGGCGTTCTTGGCCTCGATATCCAGCACCGGCGGCAGTTCGCCGGGGTCCTCGCTCAGCACTTTCAAGTAGGCGTTCGCCTGCTTCTGGCCGTCCATGTCCGGGACCAGGAAATGGTAGGCGCCGCGCAGCAGGCCGGCGCTGCGCGCCCCGGCCCAGTGTTTGCTGAAGAGCGGATCGCCGAAGTTGGACTGCGTGGCCTTGATAAACACGAAGGACACGCCGGCCGCCCGCACGCGCCCCCAATCCACGTTGGGCTGCCAGCGGGAAACGTCTATGCCTTGTGCAAGCGCCATCGTCAGCCTCCAGGGAATAAGTCCAAAAAGGGTACACCAATCCGCTCAGGGCGCAACCGGCCCGGCCCCGAGCGCGGCCTCCAGCAGCGGCTGCCGGTCGGCGGGGCCGGCGGCGCCGGGCGTCCAGGCCAGCCAGGCCAAGAATTCGGCGTTGCCCTTCGGGCCGAGCAGCGGCGAGCGGCGCAGGCCGCGCACGGTCAGGCCGTGCGCCACGGCGAAGGCCAGCACGTCTTCGAGCACGCGCCGGTGCACGGCCGGGTCGCGCACCACGCCGCCGCCGCGGCTGACGATCTGGCGCCCGGCCTCGAACTGCGGCTTGATCAGGGCCACCACGTTGGGCGGCGCGGGCGCGGCGCGCTGGGTGTCGCCAGACAGCCAGCCGGTCACCACCGGCAGCAGCAGCTTGAGCGAAATAAACGAGGCGTCGATGGACACAAACGACACCGCCTCCGGCAGCTGCTCCAGATACCGGGCGTTGGTGTCCTCGCGGACCACCACGCGCGGATCGGTCCGCAGGCGTTGGTCCAGCAGGCCGTGGCCCACGTCGATGGCATACACGCGCGCCGCGCCGTGCTGCACCAGGCAATCCGTGAAGCCGCCGGTGGAGGCGCCCACATCCGCGCACACCTGGCCGGCCACGTCGATCTGGAAGCCGGCCAGGGCCGCCTCCAGCTTCTCACCGCCGCGGCTGACGAAGCGCGGCCGGGTCTTGAGCGTCAACACGGCCCCGTCGGTCACCAGCCGGGCGGGCCGGTCCACCATCTGCCCGTCCACCAGCACCTCGCCGGCCATGATCAGGCGCTGGGCCTGTTCGCGGCTGGGCGTCAGGCCGTGGGCCACCACGGCCAGGTCGAGGCGGGTTTTGGGCACAGGCGGCGTCCGGCGCGCTCAGGCTTTTTCTTCTTTGGCCTTCTGCGCGATCAGGCGCACGGCCTCCACCACGCCCAGCGCCGGGTTGGTGAGCGTGGCCACCGTCACCTTGGCGATGTCCTCGGACATGCCGGCGATGAACTTGAGCCAGCGCTCGACCTTGTCCGGCTTGGCCTGGTCACCCTTCTTGACCTCGGCCTCGATCTTCTGGACGGTATCCTTCAGCTCTTTCTTCTCGTCGTCATCCTTGCCCGGCAGCGCGTCCACCTGCTGCTGGACCTTGCCCATCTCGCGGCTGAAGGCTTCGGCGTTGAACGTCACCGACGTCGTGGTCGTCGTGGTGACGGTAGAGGTGTTCGTGATCGTGGTCTTGTCGCCGGCCACCTGGTCGCCGCCGGCGCTCACCGAAACCGGCCCCTGGGCGTTGTTGGCATTGACCGTGAAGCTGCTGCTGCGCGGCTGGGCTTTCTCGTCCGACATTTCCTGCTCCTTGCGTGAAAGGGTGTCCTGGATGCGCTGCTGGACCAGACGGTCGAGGCGCTGGCCGACGTCGGCCGAGGCGGCCGTGAGCGACTGGCCCCCGGCCAGGTCGCCGGCCACGACCTCATCCGCGGCGGAGGCGTCCGGCGTCTCCAGGCCCTTGGCTTTGAGTTTGGCGCGCACTTTGGCCTGGATGGCGGCCTTGAGGTCGGCCTCCGCAGGGTTCGCGGCCTCGCCGCCGCTGACTATCTTGTCGCCGCCGACCATGTCCCCGCCGGCGCTGACGGTTCCACTCTGGATGGTGACGCCGCTCGAACTGGGTGTTGGCGGCGGCGCGGACGGCTCCTCTTGGGGCTTCTTGTCTTCAGCCATACTGGGCCTCCTGAGATTGGGCCGGCGCCCGGCTCGATTTATTCTAACATCGCCACTCCGGATTCCAAACCGGCGCCGGTCGGAAGGCGGTTGTTCTATAATTCCGGCCATGCTCATGGCCCTGCTCAAAACCATGCGGCCGCGCCAGTGGACGAAGAACATCTTCGTTTTCGCGGCCCTGATCTTCGACCACAAGCTCCTATCCGGCGACCTGCTGCTGCGCACCCTGGCCGGGTTCGGGCTGCTCTGCCTGCTCTCCAGCCTGGTCTATCTGGTGAATGACCTGGCCGATATCGAGAAGGACCGCCTGCACCCCAAGAAGCGCCACCGCCCGCTGGCGTCCGGCCGGCTCTCGCCGCGTGTCGCCGTGGCGGCCGCCCTGGTCCTGCTGGCCGGCGCGGCCCCGCTGGCCTTCGCGCTGAATCCCGGCTTCGGCATCATCGCCCTGGTCTACCTGGCCGCCAACCTGCTGTACTCGTTCTGGCTCAAGCACGTGGTGCTCATCGACGTGATGGTGGTAGCGCTCGGCTACGTGCTGCGCGTGGTGGCCGGCGCGCTGCTGGTGGCCTCGGCCATCTCGCCTTGGCTGTACATCTGCATGACGCTGCTGGCGCTCTTCATCGGCTTCGGCAAGCGGCGCGGCGAGCTGCTGCTGATGCAAGCCGAGAACGGCAGCTCGCGCAAGGTCCTGGAAGACTACAGCCTGCCGTTCCTGGACGAGCTGATCAACCTGGTGGCCACGGCCACGATCGTGGCCTACTCACTGTACACGTTCTCGGCCGAGAACCTGCCGCAGAACCATTCCATGATGCTGACCATCCCGTTCGTGCTGTACGGGGTCTTCCGCTACCTGTACCTGATCCACATCCGCGGCGAGGGCGGCGCGCCGGATGAACTGGTGCTGGTGGACCGGCCCTTGCAGGTGACGTTCGCGCTGTGGGGGCTGGCGGCCGTGCTGATCCTGTACCTCAACCCGCCGGCATGACGCCCGCCCGCGCCTCCGCCCCCGGCAAGGTCATCCTGTTCGGCGAGCACGCCGTCGTCTACGGCCAGCCCGCCCTGGCCGTGCCGGTGGCGCGCGTCCAGGCGACGGCCACGGTGACGCCGCAGACGGACGGCGCGGCCGAGATCTGGATCGACGCCCAGGACCTTGGCCGGCGCTACCGGCTGGCGGAGGCCGCCGCCCAGGACCCGCTGGCCGTGGCCGTGCGCCTGGGGCTGGAGCGCTTCGGCGCCGCGCCGGCGGGCTTCACGCTGACACTCCAATCCACCATCCCGATCGCGTCCGGCCTGGGCTCCGGCGCCGCCGTGAGCACGGCCATCGTCCGCGCGCTGGCGGCCGCCCTGGGGCAGACGCCAGACGCCGCCGCCGTGTCCGGCCTGGTGTATGAGACCGAGAAGCTCCTGCACGGCACGCCGTCCGGGGTCGACAACACCGTCATCGCCTACGGCCAGCCCGTGTTCTTCGTGCGCGGCCAGCCGCCGGAGCCGTTCCGCGTGGCCGCGCCGTTCCAGCTCCTGATCGCGGATACCGGCCTGGCCAGCCCAACCAAGATCACGGTCGGTGACGTGCGCGCCGGCTGGCAGCGCGAGCCGGCCCGTTTCGACGCGCTCTTCACCGCCATCGGCGCCCTGGTGCGCGCCGCCCGCGCCCACCTCGAGGCCGGCCAGCCGGAGGCGCTCGGGCCATTGCTGGCGCGCAATCACGCCTATCTGCGCGAGCTGGGCGTCTCCTGCCGCGAGCTGGACGCGCTGGTGGACGCGGCCCAGGCCGCCGGCGCGCTCGGCGCCAAACTCTCCGGCGGCGGGCGCGGCGGCAACCTGATCGCGCTGGTCACGGCGGCGACGGCCGCGCCGGTGGAGGCCGCGCTGCGAGAGGCCGGGGCCGTGCGCGTGCTGAGCACAAGCGTGGGGATGCCCGCCGAACCCCAAACGCCGGAGACCGGCCCATGAACGAGTCCGCCAATGACCCGCGTCCGCCGTCGATTGTTTTCCTCAAACTGGGCGGCTCGCTGATCACGGACAAGGCCACGCCGCGCGCCGCGCGGCCGGCGACGCTGGCGCGGCTGATGGACGAGATCGCGGCGGCGGGCGCGCAGCGGCCGGAGGTGCGGATCGTGCTCGGCCACGGCTCCGGCTCGTTCGGGCACGTGGAGGGCCGGAAGCACGGCACGCGCCAGGGCGTGCGGACCTTGGAGCAATGGCGCGGCTACGCCGAGGTGCAGTGGGTGGCGAACCAGCTCAACCGGCTGGTGGTGGACGCGGCGCGCGCGGCCGGCCTGCCGGTGGTCAACTGCCCGCCGTCGGCCTCGGCCGTGTGCCGGGACGGCCTGATCGAGAGCCTGGCGTTGGCGCCGATCGAGACGGCGCTGGCGCACGGGCTGGTGCCCGTGGTGCAGGGCGACGTGGCCGTGGACGCCGCGCGCGGCGGCACGATCGTGTCCACCGAGGACGTCTTTCGTTACCTGGCGCCGCGCCTGCGCCCGGAACGCATCCTGCTGGCCGGGATCGAGCGCGGCGTGTTGACGCACTGGCCGGACGGCGAGATCGTGCCCGTGATCGCCGACGCCGAGGCGGCGGCCGCCCTGGGCGGCGCGCACACCGCCGACGTCACCGGCGGGATGGAGGCCAAGGTCCGCGAGACCCTGGCGATGGTGCGGGCCGCGCCCGGCTGCGAGGCCCTGATCTTCTCGGGCGAGACGCCGGACCTGGTGCGGCGCGCCCTGCTGGGCGAGGTGGTGGCCGGGACCCGGCTGCGCTGACGCCGGTCGAGCTCAGCCAGCGCGGCCCGACCGTGCGCGGCCGCAATGATTCAGCGGCCGAAGACCCCGCGCCGCAGAAGACCCAGCGGCGCCAGCAGGCCGCCGACCATCACCAGACCGCCGACGCAGGCGAAGATCCCGCCGAACAGGGACGCGAACAGCCGGTCATCCTGGGTCACCGTCAGCGTGCGGGCGCCCCCATCGTCCAGGAAAGCGTTGATGCGGTCGACGATCTGGCGCTTGTCGTTGGATCCGGAGCTGTAGTAGCCGGTCAACGGCACCGCGCCGGTTTCGGTACGCAAGGCCACGCGGTAGGTGTCGTCGCCGTCGCTGTCTTCAGACACCTGCAGTTCGGCGCGCTGGATCTCGTTCAGCCGCACCGTCTGCGAGCGCGCGTTCAGGCCGAGGGCGTTGGCTGAGACGAGCGTGCAGGCGCCGGTGCGCGGCTCCGGACGCTCGCACGTCAACGTGGTCTGCGCGCCCAGGAACCAGAAGACGGCCAGCCCCACCACCACGAAAATGCCTCCAAAGAGGGTCAACCCGATCATGCGACCCAGCATGGGCCCCTCCCCGATTGAACGGCCCGCCCCAACAGCGGGCGGCGTTAGTGTACCGCACCACCACCCCGTCGTCGCGCTATATTAAGGAACCGCCGCCCTCTGTCTGTCGCAGCGGGCGGCGGTCAGCGGCCTCCGCACCAGGCGGAGAGGGTGCCCCAATCAGTCAAGCCAGCGCGGCGTTCAGTCCCCAGCGGCCGGGCTGAAGGCCGGCACGGGCACCGGGATCTCGGCTTCGGCCGGCTGCCCGTGATCGACGATGTTCAGGAAGCGCACGCCCAGCGAGAAAGCCAGCACGCCGTAAGCCGCGATGCCAGCCGCCACCACCCATTCGATCAACGCCGGGAAGTAGGTGGTGTAGCGCGCCACGATCTCATTCTGCAGGTAGGTCAGCATGATCAGCTGGCCGACCAGGTTGATGTCCCAGCGGTAGGCCACCACGCCGCCCACCACCAGCGCCAGGGCGAGCATGCGCAGCCCCGGCTGCCGCCGGAAGCGCGGCACCAGCAGCAGCACGGCCGGCACCAGCGCCCCCAACAGGATCTCGCCGATCCAGAAGTTGAAGGCGAGCTGACCGTTGGTGAGGATACCCAGGCCCTCGTTGCGGCCCGGCCAGTAGGTGTACGTCATCGCGAACGCGTCCCAGAAGCGGAAGTACAGGTAGCCCACCAGCACCCAGCCGACCACGAAGGCGATGCGTTCCAGCAGGCGGTCATCCACGCGCGCCTTGCTCGTCAGCCGCCCGGCCAGCATGGACGCCAGCACGGTCAGCGACATGCCGGCCGCCCCCGCCGACAGGATAAACAGCACCGACAGATCCGGCTTGTACCAGATCGGCCGGGCCTTGAGCACGCCGTACACGGCGCCCAGCGACGACTGGTGCAGTGACGAAAGGCCCAGGCCGACCAGCGCCAGGAAGGGCGCGTAGTGATGGACGCCGGACATCCAGCCGGCCAGGCGCGGCCAGCGGCCCTTGAACCAGCCGGCCTGCGCGACGATGGGCATCATCTCGAACACCAGCACCGTGAAGTAGCACATGATGCACATCATCACTTCCCACATCACCGAGTGCGGGTTCCAGAAGATCAGGGCCTTCCAGAAGCGGAACGGCTGGCCGATGTCCATGAACAGCGACAGCATCGCCATGCTGTAGCCGATCAGGCCGATGAACGTGGCCGTGCGCGCCACCGGCTGGTAGCGCTTCAGGCCGAGCAGATAGACCGCCGCGCACAGCAGGAAGGCGCCGGCGCTGAGCGCGATCGACGACAGGTCAAGCGTGATCCACAGGCCCCACGGCACCAGGTCGTTCAGGTTCGTGACGACCAGGCCCTTCCACAGGACAATGACGCCGCCGACGGCCGCGGCCGCCATCACGGCGCCGAGTGCACCGACCCACAGCCAGAAGGGCGCCAGCCGGCGCGGACGCGCAGTTTGTGCCATCATCGCTTCGCCTCCTCCCGCGCCGGCAGGTAGTACACGCGCGGCGCCGTGCCCAGGTCTTCGCGCAGGCGGTAGTGCGGGTGCTCGGCCAGCAGCCGGCTCACTTCCGACTCGGGGTCGTTCAGGTCGCCGAAGACGCGCGCCTTGGCCGGGCAGGCCACCACGCAGGCCGGGGTGGCCTCCGGGTCAACGCCGGGCGTCAGGCCGAGCGCCAGGCCGCGGTCGATGCGGTGCGAGCAGAACGAGCACTTCTCCGGCACGCCGCGCGGCCGGCGCTCGATCTCGGGCTGGCCCCACTGCGGCACAGCCGGGTTCGGGCCCGTGAACTCCTCCCAGTTGAAAGCGCGCGCGCCGTACGGGCAGGCCACTTCGCAGTAGCGGCAGCCGATGCACTTGTCGTAGTCCATCATCACGATGCCGTCAGCGCGGTAGTAGCTGGCGCCCACCATGCAGACCTCGACGCACGGGGCATGCTCACAGTGCATGCACGGGCGCGGCACAAAGACCGGCTGGCCGCCGACGCTCCCGGCCGGGATCACCCGGTTCCAGGCGATGTCCGGCGACACGTCGTTGTGGGCGCGGCAGGCCAAGGTGCAGTAACCGCAGCCCGTGCACTTGGCCTGGTCGATGACCATCGCCCAGCGGTGCTGGCTGGCGCCGACCGGCCCTGAGGCGCGCGCCCAGCGCGCGTACTGCAGGCCGGCTGCGCTGGCGACCCCGACGGCGGCGGCGGTCTTGAGAAAGGCGCGGCGAGAGAGGCGACGTTGCTTGGTCATGGCAGCTCTCCGCTTATTTCCGCCAGGTCTTGTTCGAGCCGTTGCCGTTGTTCTGGAGGCGTTGGCCGGTGCGGCGCAGCCAGGGCGCCGCCAGCAGGCCGGAGCCGAAGCCGGCCACGATCGCCACGAACAGGAACGGCAGCGGGTTGGACGGCTGGGGGATCTCGCTGACCTCAGCGGTGAGGCCGGAGGCCATCGAGTTGACGGGCGTCGGGGTCGGCGGCACCGCCCCCTCCAACGCACCCGCCATCAGCGTCTGCGAGGTATGGCAGGCATCGCAGGTCTCGACCTTCACCTCAAAGCCGTGGTCGCGCATGCTGTGCGGGTCGGCCGGCTCGCCGGACTCGGTGACGTGGCACTCCACACAGGTCAGGCCGACGGGCACGTGCGCCTGATGGGCGAAATTCGACTCGGAGTTCTTGTGGCAATTCGCGCACAGAGTCGAGGCGTCGATCTTCATCGCCTGGCCGGTGGCGTGGGCGTCATGGCAGTCCACGCAGGTCAGGCCGTTCTGACCGTGCTGGCTCACTTCCCAGCCGACGTACGTGGCGGTGTGGCACTGCCCGCACTGATCGGCCTGGCGTTTGACCGTGGCCGAAGCCAGCGGATGCTCAGCCGAGATTGGGCTATGGCAGCTTTCGCAGCTCAGGCCCTGGGTGGTGTGGCAGCTCAAGCACGCTTGCGGCTTGCCTTGCGTCTCCCAGGTGGCCAGAAAGCCGTCGGTCGCGCCGGAGCCATGCTGGCCGGTGGACCAGGCGGTGTAGAAGCTTTCGTGGCACTCGCGGCAGTCCAGCGGCTCCGGCGTGGGCGCCACCGCCGGCGGCACCGGCTCATCGGCCAGCGCCAGCCCCGCCCCGAGCCCCCCCAGGGCCAGGGCCAAGATGATTGCAATTGTGAGTTTAGTCATTGGATGGGTCATCGTCGTCTCCTTGCCTGGCCGGCTAACGGCCGGCGGCAAGCACTGTCTGCGCTGTCTGCGGAACGGTCGGTCCACGAAAGACTTGGCACTCCAGGCACGCGTTCCGCAGCGTGCCGTCGGCGGACCGCCAGTGCTGCCAGCAGGCGCTTTCCGGATGTTGGTAAGCCGGGCAGCCGGCGCGCTTCTCTTCAGGGCAGGCGCGCACCTGCCAGCACGGCGTGGCCGGCACGCGCTCCGCGAGGAGCCTGGCCTCAGCCTCGCGCTGCCAGCCCTGGTCCAGGCGCTTCAGCCACCAGACCAGCAACGCCAGCACGCCCACCGGCAGACCCAGCCGCAACGCCAGGCCAACCAGAATCGCTAGCAGTTCCATCGGGCCACCTCTCATGCCAACAGCTTGCGAACCAGGCTGCTGAGCACAACCATCGCGGCCAGCGGCAGCGCCAGCCGCAGCACGATCATCGCCGTGACAACCGTGAACCCGTACAACATGTCGGCCTCCTTTGCGCCGTCCGAGTGATCGGCACAGCATTACTGTAGGGCCCGGGTCCAGCCGCGTAAATCAGGCGACCACCCCAACTTTTCGGCTGCGAGCCGGCGGCCTTCACCCCAGGACCCGGGCAAAGACCCCAGTCGCCACCGCGCCGAAGTGGGGCGGCGCCTGGACCTGACTCCACAGCCGGCGGGCAACAAAACAGCCCACCCCCGCCGAACGGGGATGGGCTGTTCGCAGTAGCGCCGTGGGTGGCTTATCCGCCGCAGATGGGGGCTATGCCCCAGGACCGGCCGCCTTCATGGCGTACAACAAGACGCCGGTGGCCACGGCCAGATTGAGCGAGGTCACGCGCCCCTCCATCGGCAGCCGCACCATCTCGTCGCAGGCCGCCTCCTGGTCCGCCGTCAGGCCCTCGCGCTCGCTGCCCATCATCAGCACGCACGGTTGTCGATAGCGCGCGGCGCGGTAATCGGTGGCGCCGCGTTCAGAGGTCCCGTACAGGCGGTAGCCCTGGGCGCGCGCCCACGCCCCGAACTCGGCGAAGGTGGCCGTGACGATGGGCTTCCAGAACAGCGCGCCCAGGCTGGCGCGGACGGCGTTCGGGTGCGTGGGGTCGGCGCCGCCATCGAGCAGCAGCAAGCCGCTGGCGCCGACCGCGTCCAGGGTACGGATAATGGTGCCGATGTTGCCGGGGTCCTGCGGGCTCACCAGCGCCACCAGCCACGGGTGTGTGCTCGGTGTCAACGCCGCCAGCGGCGCCGTGGCGCGGCGCACCACCGCCAGGATGCCCTGCGGGTTGTCCTTCTCGGCGATGGACCGGAACACGTCGGCGGCCAGCGCGTAACAGCGCCGGCCGAGGGCCGTCTGCTCGCGGATCACGTCTTGGGCGAAGCCGCTCTTCAGCAATTCCGGCGCATAACACAGGTACTCAATGGGCGCGCCGGCCGCGGCCGCCTCGCCGACCGGGCGGATGCCTTCCACCACAAACAGGCCGGTCCCGTCGCGGGCCTTGCGCTGCTGCAGTTGGCGGGCCTGCTTGATGTGCGGGTTGCGGGGATTGGTGAGAGTCGTCATAGCTGCGGCCGATTGTACTACCGCGCGTGCGTTACTACCGCGCGCGTTGACGCCAGCCGGGATTGGGCTAAGATGAACGCCACCCGATCACCGCCTGTCAGCCGAGCGAGGACCGCATGCCTCTCCCCGTCCACTGCCTGGAAGAATTCGAGCCGGAGGTCCTGGCGCTGATGCGCGCGCAGTTGAGTGCGGACGTGCGCCTGACCACCGGGCCGCAACTGCCCGCCGGCACTGAATTAGTTGTGACCAGCGCGCTCACGCCGGCCCAGATCAGCGCTTGCCCGGCGCTGCGCACGGTGGTCATTCCGTTCACGGGCGTGCCCGAGCCCTTGCGCGCCGTGGTGGCCGAACACCCGCCGCTCAGCTTGCACAACAGCCGCTGGCCCACCCTCCCCACCGCCGAGGGCGCGCTGACGCTGCTCCTGGCCGCCGCCAAATTCGTGCTGCCGGCCGACCGCGCCTTCCGTCAGCACAACTGGGAGATGCGCTATCAGCCCAGCCCGTCGATTTTGCTGGCCGGCCGGACCGTGCTGGTGTTGGGCTTCGGCGCCATCGGGCAGTTGGTGGGCCGGATGTGTCACGGCCTGGGTCTGCGCGTCATCGGCGTGCGGCGCCGGGCGGGCGGCTCCGTGGACTACCCGGCCGAGATCCACCCGGTCAGCGCTCTGCCCGCGCTGCTGCCGCGCGCCAACGTCTTGATCGTCACGCTGCCGTTGACGGCGGAGACGCGCGGGCTGGTGGGCGCGGCCGAACTGCGGGCGCTGGCCAAGCCGGCCTTCCTGGTCAACGTGGGGCGCGGCGCCGTGGTGCAGGAGGCCGCGCTCTACGAGGCGCTGCGCGACGGCACCCTCACCGCCGCCGGCCTGGACGTCTGGTACAACTACCCCACCGATGCGGCTTCACGCGCACACACGCCGCCGGCCCAGCATCCGTTTCATGAGCTCGACAACGTCGTGCTCAGCCCGCACCGCATCGACCTGGTGCGCGAGCACAACGCGCGCCTGGCCGCCGAGCTGGCCGACACCGTCAACACCGCGGCGCGCGGCGAGCCGCTCCCCAACCGTGTGGATCTGGCAGCCGGCTACTGAAAGGCCGCCGGCGGTCTTCGCCCTTTTCGGGCGGATGGGGGCTTGACTCTCGGGTAACCCGAGACCTTATCCTGAGCGTGAAGCTTCGGGTTGGGCGCAGCCGGGCGCCCGGCCTTCACCCGCGGGACAACGTTTGCCATGCTCCGGATCGGCGACTTTTCCAGACTCAGCCAGGTGTCCATCCAGACCCTGCGCCACTACGACGACCTCGGCCTGCTTAAGCCGGCGGAGGTGGACCGCTTCACGGGCTACCGCTACTACTCGGCCAGCCAGCTGCCGCGCCTCAACCGCATCCTGGCGCTCAAGGACCTGGGTTTCTCGTTGGACCAGGTGGCGCGCCTGCTGGACGAGGGCGTCTCACCCGAGCAATTGCGCGGGATGCTGCGTCTGCGCCAGGCCGAGCAGCAAGCCCGCGTGGAAGAGGAGCGGGCGCGGCTGGCGCGGGTGGAGGCCCGGCTGAACCAGATTGAACAGGAGGGCCACATGCCTCACTCCGATATCGTGATCAAGACGGTCGCGCCGCTGCGCGTGGCCGCGGTGCGCGGGGTCATCCCCACTTACAGCCAGCAAGGCGGCCTGTGGAACGAACTCTATGCGTATCTCAGCCGCCAGCGCGCTCAGTTCGCCGGGTCATGCCTGACGCTGTACCACGACGAAGGCCACCAGGACCGGGACATCGACACCGAAGTCTGTCAACCGGTCAACGGCCCGGTGCCGGCTGGCGAGCACGTGCGGGTTTACGACCTGCCGGCCGCCACGGTGGCCAGCGTTGTCCATCACGGCCCCTACACTGCGCTGTCGCAGGTCTATGATGCCCTGTTCCCGTGGATCGAGGCCAACGGCTATCGCTCCACCGGGGCGCCGCGCGAGATCTACCTGCAGACCAAGGGCGATGGCAACCAGAACGACCCCGATTGCGTGACCGAGGTCCAGGTGCCGGTGGAGAGAGCCTGAGGCGCCGTAAGCGCAAGCCGACCATTTTAGTGTGAGAAGGCGCCAGCCGGGCGACGTCCGGCTGGCGCCTTTGTCTATTGCGATTTCTGTATGGGTTGGCGTCACGCCGGCCCCGGCTCCCACACTTCGCTCCGCTGCGGGGATCACAGTGCGACAGACAGAGGACAGCGATCGGCGACCAGAATCACGCCAGCCGCGGTCAATCATGTCACAATCTGGCATATAGTAGTGTTAGGGTGAGGTCATTCAGGAGGATCGCCATGACAAACCCGTGTGAACTGCTCAACCGTCCCGCCCAACCCACGCTCGCCATCCGCACCCACAGCGCCGTCCAGGATCTGCCTCAGACCATGGGCCAGGCCCTCGGCGCCATCGCCCAGTACCTGGGGCAGCGGGGCGAGCATCCGGCCGGCCCGCCCTACGCCGCCTACTACAATATGGACATGCAGAACCTGGACGTGGAGATCGGGTTCCCGGTCGCCCACGCGCTGCCCGGCCAGGGGAACGTCCAGCCCAGCCAGATCCCGGGCGGACAGGCCGTGACCTGCCTGCACGTCGGCCCTTACGATCAGGTCGCCCGGGCCTACGAAGCGCTGGACCAATGGCTGAAAGCCAGCGGACGCGCGGCCACGGGCGTGGCTTACGAGCTGTACCTGAACGATCCGGCCCAGACGGCGCCGGAGTCCCTGCAGACACAGGTGCTGTTCCCGCTGAACTGAGCGGGCTCATTCGCCGCCGCCCGGTGAGAAGCCGTCCGTGCCCAACACCGCCACCCGCCTGATCACGCTGATCCTGCTGCTGCAACGGCAGCCGAACCAGAAGGCCGCCGACCTGGCGCGGGCGCTGGGGGTGTCGGTGCGTTCCCTGCACCGCTACATGGCCATGCTCGACGAGATGGGCATCCCCATCTACTCGGAGCGCGGGCCGCAGGGCGGCTTCTCGCTGATGCGCGGCTACAAGCTGCCGCCGCTGGTTTTCTCGCCGGAGGAGGCCGTGGCCGTGAGCCTGGGCACCGGCCTGGTCGGCGAGCTATGGGGCCAGCTCTACGCCGAGGCCGCGCGCGGCGCGCTGGCCAAGCTCGAGAACGTGCTGCCCGACGATCAGCGCGACGAGATCGCCTGGGCGCGGCGCGCGCTCATCACCACCGAACTGCACCGGGCCGGGTTGGCCCAATACGCGCCGCTGCTGCCCGGCCTGCGCCAGGCCATTCACCAGCGCCGGCGGCTGCGCCTGGTCTACCAGAGCGCGAGCCAGACCACGCCGGGGCCGCGCGACGTGGACCCGTATGCGCTGGCCTTCAGCCGCGGCTGGTGGTATCTGGTGGGCTTCTGCCACTGGCGCCAGGCCGTGCGCTCGTTCCGCATCGACCGCATCCACACGGCGACCCAGCTGGAGGCCCACTTCGAAGTCCCCGCCGACTTCGACGCCCGCCGCTTCCTCAACCTGGACGCGCTCAGCGCGCCCGTGCACGTGCGCCTGCGCTTTGCACCGGAGGTCGCCCACCTGGCGCTGAACAACCGCCCGGCCTGGGAGAGCGTAGAGACGCTGCCCGAGGGCGGCGTGCTGGCCGCCCTCGCTCTGCCCGATCTGATGTGGGCGGCCTCCTTCTCGCTGAGCTATGGGCCGGGTGTGACCGTCGAGGCGCCGGAGGCGCTGCGCCGCCTGGTGGCGGAGTGGGCGCGCGCCATCGCCCAACGCTATCCCGCCGCCGACCCGCCAAACTGAACGGCCGGCCCGCGCCGGCCCGGAGACCCTATGCCCAAACTGGATTACAAACGCGAGCAGCCGGACCTGTACACGGCCTCGGCCAAGAGGCCGGCGCTGGTGACGGTACCGGCCCTGAACTTCCTGATGATCGACGGCCGCGGCGATCCCAACACCTCGGCCGAGTATCAAGCCGCGGTGGAGGCGTTGTTCGCCGTCGCCTATACGCTCAAGTTCGACGTCAAACGCCGGGCCGGCCTCGACTACGGCGTCCTGCCGCTGGAAGGCTTGTGGTGGGTGGACGATCTGCGCGACCTGGATGACCGGGCCCAGTGGCAGTGGACGATGATGATCCGCCAGCCCGCGCCGGTGACCGCCGCGCTGGTGCGCGCCGCTGTGGCCGCGACTGCGGCCAAGAAGACGCTGAGCGCCCTGCCCGGCCTGCGCTTCGAGAAGTACACGGAAGGCCGCGCCGCCCAGGTGCTGCATAACGGGCCGTATTCGGCGGAGAAACCGACCATCACAGCGCTGCACGCCTTCATCCAGGCCGGCGGCTACCAACTGCGCGGCCGGCACCACGAGATCTACCTGAGCGACGCGCGCCGGACCGCGCCGGCCAAGCTCAAGACGATCCTGCGCCAGCCGGTGGAGAAAGCCGGGCGCTAGCACCGGCCCGCCGGGTCAGCACCGATCCTGCGTCCCGCCTCAACCAAACGGAGTTCCCGCCATGAAAAAATGGCTGATCGTGCTCGCCGCGGCGCTGCTCGTCCTGAGCGCGGCCGCCGCCGGGCTGTGGTATTTCATGCAGCAACCGTTGTATCAACCGGGTCTGGTGCGCGCCGGCCGGAACCTGCGCGCGCCGCTCACGCCTCCCGTCCAGACCGGCGCCGCCGACTTCTGGCAGGTGGAGCCGGACGTCCAGCTCTACCACTTCACCAGCGGCACCGGCCGCCCGGTGCTGGTGGTGCACGGCGGGCCGGGCTTCCCGTCCACGCAGCCGTGGTCCGGCCTGGCGCCGCTGACTGACCGCTACCAGTTCAGCTACTACGACCAGCGCGGCTGCGGCCGGTCCACGCGCCCGGTGGACGTGTTCACGTCGTCCAACACCTACGAAAACATGACGGCGCTCGACCAGGCCCTGGGCCTGGGCGCGCAGATCGCCGATATCGAGCGCATCCGCCAGATTCTGGGCGAAGACAAACTGATCCTGATCGGGCACTCGTTCGGCGGCTTCCTGGCCGCGCTCTACGCGGCCGAGTTCCCAGAGCACGTGGACGCGCTCATCCTGGTGGCGCCGGCCGAAGTGCTGGTGATGCCGCCGCCGTCGGGCGGACTCTTCGAGCAGGTGCGCGCGCGTCTGCCCGCCGAGCAGCAGGCCGAGTACGCGGCTTTCATCCAGCGCTATCTCGACTTCAGCACCTTGTTCAGCCGCAGCGAGGCCGAGTTGCAGACGCTCAACGCCGAGTTCGGGCCGTACTATGCCGCCGCCCTCGGCGAGCCGCTGCCCGCGCAGGGCGCGTCCGGCGGCTGGATGGTGCAAGGCCTATACGTGAGCATGGGCCAGCGCCACGATTACCGCGCCGCGCTGGCGGACGTGACTGCGCCAACCCTGGTGCTCCACGGCGCCGACGACCTCCAGCCGGAAGCGGCCAGCCGCCTGTACGTAGACGCGCTGCCTAACGCGCGTCTGGCAGTCATCGGCCAGGCCGGCCACTTCCTGTTCGAGACCCAGCCCGAAGCCTTCGCGGCGGCGGTCGGCGCCTTCCTGGAAAGCGGGCGCTGACCGCGGGCAAATAACGGCGCTCAGGCCGCCGCGGCGGCCTCGGCCTCGGCCTGGAGCGGCTGGCTGAGGCGGCGCGCCCAGGGCGTCTCTGCCACCTCGCACAGGGCGCCGCTGGGCGAGTAGAACCGGCTGGTCACCTGGCCCCAGGGTTCCTGGCGGCGCGGTTGCAGGATGGGCCAGGCCTGGCCGGCCAATTCGCGCTCCGCGTCCGCCACGGTCTCCACTTCGAAGCCCACCGAGAAGCCGAGCGGCACCCGGTCCACGGCGTTGGCGTCGCCGAACACGGTCTCGGCGGCGGCGCGGCGCGCCCACAGGCCATAGTGCAGCGAGCCGGCCAGTTTGATCTGGGCGTACGGGCTGCCCGGCTCGAACTCGACCTCCAGGCCCAGGACCTCGCGGTAGAAACGGACGGCGGTCTCAACATCTTCGACAATTTCGGTCACGCTGGCCAGATGGCGGATCATGGGGTCTCCTCTGAATGGTTTGGTTAGGCAGAAGTGTAGCCGGCGCCTGTGACAGCCCTATGGCAACAGCGTTGGCCTCGGATTTCGGCCTCGCCTCAGGCCGCTTCGGCGTCCACGGCCACGTTCTCGGCCGGCACCCAGCCGGTCCGGCCCTGGTCGTCGGCGCACCACAGCCAGCCGCCCGCGGCCTCCAGCACGGTGACCGGCGCGCCGGCGCTGACGCTCAACTCACGGGCGGCATAGTCGCGCCGGCAGACGCCTTGCCCACCCTGCCGCTCCGCCCAGGCGGCCGGCACCCAGCCGGCACGGCCGTCGGCGGCCACGCCCCACAGCCAGAGATGGCCCTGCCATAAGTCTTCCCGGCCCGTGAGCGTAAAGGCTTCGCCGGCGCGCACGCTGAGGGGGTCGGCGTACTGGACCGCGTAGTCGGCGATGACTCGAGCCGATGTGGGAAAGCCCATGCCGTCCTCCAAGAACTGGGTCGTTTCCTGCCCAGCCTACGTCAGGGCTGTGACAGCCCTATGGCCACAGGAAATCGCAGCGGACCAGGTCCGCCGCTGAGAGCGCCAGCCCGCAGCCAGCGCGGGGCCAGGTTGTTGAAGATCAGGGTCGGGAAGTGGAATACAGGGCCGCCATCCCCTGGGCTTCGGCGGCCACCCGCGCGCGCAGGCTGGCCGGCTCCAGCACTTCGGCCTGCTGCCCCCAGCTCAGCACCCAATCCAGCACCTCGGCCTCGTCGCGCACGCGCAGCGTCATCTCCAGGGCCTCGCCGTCGGCCTGCTCGTGGACGAAGAAGAACGGCCGGCTCTCGCGCGCCCAGCGCGCCACGGCCGCGCTGAGCCGCACCCGGACGACCAGCGGCAGCGCCTGGGCCGCCGGCTCCTCCGCGGAGAAGTCGGCGCGGCGCTGAAAGGTCTGGCCGGTGACGACCAGGCCCTCGATGCGGTCCAGGCGGAAATGGCGCAGGCCGCGCCGGCCCTGGTCATAGGCGATCAGATACCAATGGCCCTCGATGCGGCCGAGACTGTAGGGATCGACGGTGCGGACGGCATCGCGCGCGCCGTAGCGAGCAAAGTAGCGGAAGCGCACGCTGTGCCGGGCCAGCAGCGCGCCGCGCAGCTGGCGCAGGAGGTCGGCGGTGGCCGGGTCCTTCTGGGCCTCCACAAAGATGAGGTTGGCGCGCAGGTAAGCCACCTCCGGGCGCAGCCGCTGCGGCAGCACCGCCTCGATCTTGCGCGCGGCCGCTTCAGCCGCCAGCCGGTACTGCGCGTCGAAGCTCTGCGTCATCACGTCCACGCCCAACAGGAGCAGCGTGGCCTCGTCGGCTGTAAAGCGCAGCGGCGGGAGGAAGTAATCTTCGCTGAGGGTGTAGCCCTGGCCGGGCGTGGAGATGACCGGGACGCCGGCCTCGGCCAACGCCTGCATGTCGCGATAGATCGTGCGCTTGCTGGTCTCAAAGACCGCGGCCAGGTCGACGGCCGAGCGCGGCCGGGCGCCGCCGCGCTGCAGTTCAAGCACCAAGGCCAGCAGGCGATCCGTGCGGTTCATGCCGGTTGGGGCTCCAACACCAGGTGGCCGGCGCGTGGCTGCCCGCGCAGCGCGAAATCGAAGCGGTCCAGGGCCGCGCAGTAGTCCAGGTCGTTCAGGAACTGGCGCACCGCCCACTCCGGCCAGCCCTGGTCGCCGGGGCCGGCTTGCACACGGGTCATTCCAGCGGCACGGACCCGCGCCAGGTAAGGCGCGGCGTCCGGCGGCGCGCCGGCCAGCGCTTGGGACAGATAGTCGGCCAGGGCCTGGTCTTCATCGTCCGAGCCCGTCCGCACCAGTGTGACGGCGGCGGGGGATAGGGCCTGCACAGCCCGCAACGTGGCGCCCGCGCACACGAAGCTGCCCGCGAAGAGGGTTTGCGCCGAGCGGCTGCGCACCAGGCCCTGTGTGCCGGCACCCGTGCGCTGGATCAGGCGCCGCCCGCGCAGACGCGCCACGGCGGCGGGATGGGTAAGCGCGGACGGCGAGTTGCCGAAGTCGAACCCCTCCGGCGGCAGGCCGCCCACCTCGCCCAGCACCAGCGCCTCCGGCCAGGCGGCACGCAATTGCAAGGCCTCGTCTACGCCGCTCACCGGCACGATCTCGCGCGCGCCGGCCGCCAGGGCGACGGCCGCCGTCGTGAAGGCGCGGATGACGTCGATGACGACGACGACGCCGGTCGCCTGCGCGCAGTCGTCGAGCGTCGCGAAATGAAGCTGCATCCGGTGGGGCGGCTTCAGGCGGCCTGGCGCATGGCCACGTACCAGGGCCGGACCTCGTAGATCAGCAGGCCGGAGCGCACGGCCGGGTCGGCGGCCGCGAAGGCCTCCAGTTCGTCCCGGCCGACCTCGGGCACCGCTACCATCAGGCCGCCCGAGTCCGGCATCAGGAAGGGGCCGCCCAGCGCCAGCTTCCCCTGGGCCTGCAGCGCCCGGTAATGGGCCACATGCTCAGCGACGCCGGGCTGTTCCCGGAAGTCCACGCCCAACTGCCAGGCAGGGCCAGGACGATGAAAGACAACGAAGTGCACGCTGGGGTTGGACATGGCGGCTCCGCGGCGACGGTTTACTCCGGCGACAGCGCCGTGATGGCGGCGCGGATCAGCGTGGCGCTCTGGCGCAGTTGGGCCTGCTCGGCCTCGTTCAAGGGAACCGGCAGGGTGCCGAGCAGACCGCGCCCACCCACCCGGCGCGGCACGGACACGGTGACGTCTTTAACGCCGGCAATCTCGGGCAGCGGCGCGCACACGCTCAGGATGGCGCGCTGATCGCCCAGGATGGCCTGCGCGATGCGGGCCAGCGCGCTGCCGATGCCGTAGTAAGTAGCCTGCTTGCCGGCGATGATGTGGTAGGCGGCGCGGCGCACGCCGTCGTCGATGCGGCGGCGGTCGTCAGCGCTGATGGCCACCCCGGCGGCGCGGCAATACTCCGCCAGCGGCACGCCGCCAATGCCCACCGCCGACCAGGCCAGCACCTCGCTGTCGCCGTGCTCGCCGAGCACATAGGCGTGGACGTGCTGCGGGTCGACGCCCAGGTGGCGGCCGAGCAAGGCCCGGAAGCGGGCCGTGTCCAGCGTCGTCCCGGAGCCCAGCACCCGCTCGCCGGGCACGCCCAGCGCCTCGGCCAGGCGCGCGGTGATGTGCGTCATGACGTCCACGGGGTTGGTGGCCACCACCAGGACGGCGTCGGGCGCGGAGCGAACCACGTTCGGCACCACGCTGCGGAAGACGGCGGCGTTGCGCTCCAGCAGCTGCAGGCGCGTCTCGCCGGGCTTCTGGTTGACGCCGGCCGTCAGGATCACCACGCGGCTGCCGGCCAGGTCGGGATAATCACCGGCGCGCACATCCAGGGGATGCGCGAAGGGCACGGCGTGGAAAAGGTCATCGGCCTCGGCCTGGGCGCGGGCGGTATTCAGGTCCACCAGCACGATCTCGCGCCCGATGCCGCGCATGAGCAGCGCGTACGCGGCCGTGGCGCCCACAAAGCCGCTGCCGACGATGCCGATCTTCACGCCTCACCGTCGGTCTTGGGGTTGGCCTTGTCGGCGGCGCGCGTCAGCTCGCCGTTCAGGCGCTGCAGCAGCGCTGTCAGCTCCTCGTAGGCGGCGGCCTCCAGCCCGCCGCGGCGGATGCGCTCGCGCACATTGTTGAGCTCGCTCTGCACGCGCTGGCCGGTGGGGCTGACCAGGAACTCCAGGCCGGCCCGGTTGAGCGTGTTCGTCAGGTCGGTGAGCGCCGTCTCCAACTCGCCCTGAAACCTCCGGCGCTCCGGGCCGCTGTCGCGCCAGGTGGCGCGCAGCAGCCGGGTGACGTTGCCGCCCAGCGCCAACAGTTCGTCGAACAGATCGCCGGTGGGTTTAGATGAGTCGCTCATGCCTGCGCCTCCAATCGCTGTGCGAGAAAGAGCCTGAAAGGCCGGCAAACGAAGGGGTCCGGCTTCGCGCACGAAACCGGACCCCGGTAGTTTACCGCGTCTTGCGGCTGCGCGCCGCCGGCCGCGCTTTGGGTTTGGCCGCCTTCTTGGGCGCGGGCTTGCTCACCGGCTTCTTGGACGCCGGCTGGCGCTGGGCCGCGGTCTTCTTGGGCGCGGCCTTCTGCCGCGCGGCCTTGCGCTTGGAGGCCGGTTTGCTCGCCGGCTTCTTGGACGTCGGCTGGCGCTTGGCCCCCGGCTGGGCGATGGCCTTCTTCGCCGGGGTCCGGCGTTTGGCCGCCGGCTCGGGTCCGGCCGGCGCCTCCGCCCGGGCGATGGCCAGCTTGAGGGTCTCGCCGTCGAAGGCGTCCTCGGCGGTGGCGGCGCCGGCCGGCAGGAAGCCCGGCCGCAGGTCCACGGTCAGCGTCTCGTCCCGGATATAGCCGGCGAAGGCGCCGACCGCCTCAGCCAGGCCTTCGCTGGCCACATAATGGGTGACGATGCGGTCGGAGATCTCGAAGCCCGCCGTCTTGCGCAGGTCCTGCACGCGCCGCACGAACTCGCGCGCCAGCCCTTCGGCGCGCAGCTCCGGCGTCACCGCCGTGTCCAGGGCCACCACGTATTCGCCCTCGGCCCGCACCGCAAAGCCGGCCTTGGGCTGCGGCGTGATGAGCACGTCGCCGGCGGCCACTTCCACGCTCTGGCCGTCCACCGTCAGCGCCAGCTTCCCGCTGGAGCGCAGCGCGGCCACGGCGGCGGCCGGGTCGGCGGCGGCCAGCGCCGCGCGCACCTTCGGGAACTGCGCGCCGAAGCGCGGGCCGAGGGCGCGGTTGTCCGGCATGAGCTTGTAGGTCACCAGTTCGGCCTCGTTCTCGGCGAACTCCAGGGCCTTGACGTTGAGCTCGTCCAGGATCAGGGCCTGGTGATGGGTGAGGCGCGCGTGCTTTTCGGGCGGAGCCACCACCACCACGCGGCCGAGCGGCTGGCGCACCTTGAGATTGCCGGCGGCGCGCACCGCGTGGCCCAGCGTCACCACCGTGCGGGCCGCGTCCATGTCGGCCAGCACGGCCTCGTCCACCAGGTCCGCGTTCACGGCCGGCCACTCGCCATGGTGGACGCTGACCGGGGCGCCCGGCGCCACGGCGCGCACCAGGTTCTGATACAAATGCTCGGTGATGAAGGGCACGAACGGCGCCAGCAGCTTCGTCAGCGTCACCAGCACCTCGTAGAGCGTGGCATAGGCGGCCTGCTTGTCGGCGTCGGCCTCGCTCTTCCAGAAGCGGCGGCGTGAGCGGCGCACGTACCAGTTGCTCAGGTCGTCCAGGAAGGCCTCCACCGGCTGGGCGGCCTTGTAAACGTGGTAGTCGTTCAGGGCGGCCGTGACCTGGGCGATCAGCTGCTCCAGGCGGGCCAGGATCCAGCGATCCAGCTCGGTGCGGCGGCCGGCCGCTGACCGCGCCGGCGTCCAGCCGTCCAGCCGCGCATACGTCACGAAGAAGCTGTAGACGTTCCAGAGCGGCAGCAGGAAGCGGCGCCGGGTCTCGTCGGCGCCGTGGTAGCCGAAGAGCATGTCGGCGTCGTACTTCTGGCTGGCGTACATCCAGCGCATCACGTCGGCGCCGATGTTGTCGGCGGCCTCGTTGAACTCGATGGCGTTGCCCCACGACTTGTGCATCGGGCGGCCGTCCTCGGCCAGCAGCGTGGCGAAGCCGAGTACCGTGCGCGCGGCCGGCTGGTCCTCCAGGGCGGCGGCCATGGTCAGCAGCGAGTAGAACCAGTTGCGGAACTGGCCCGGGAAAGACTCGGTGATGAAGTCGGCCGGGAACCACTTGCGCCAGTAGTCCGGCTCGTCACCATAGCGCAGCGTCGAGAAGGACACGATGCCGGCGTCCAGCCACGGGTTGCCCACATCCTTGATGCGCTCCGCTGTTCCGCCGCAGGCGGAGCAACGGACCTTCACGGCGTCGATGTACGGGCGGTGCGGGGTGTGGCCAGCGAAGACGTCCCAGCCGGCCACGGCCCGCGCCTGCAACTCCTCCCGGCTGCCGAGCACGTCGAAGTGGCCGCACTGCGCGCACTCCCAGATCGGCAGCGCCAGGCCCCAATAGCGCTTCTTAGAGATCATCCAATCGTGCATGTTGCGCAGCCAGTCCAGCTCGCGGTCCTGGCCGAACTCCGGGATCCAGCGGATCTGCTCGGTGAGGCGCATGAGCGGCTTGCGCAGGCCGTCCATGCCCACGTACCACTCGTCCACCAGCCGGAAGACCAGGGGCGTGGCGCAGCGCCAGCACTGCGGGTAGCGGTGCGTGTACGGCTCCAGGCGGTAGAAGCGGCCCTTGGCCTGCAGGTCGGCCACGATCCGGTCGGTGACCTCGCTGACGGGCTGGCCGGTCAGCCAGCCGAAGCCTTCGATGTAGACGCCGTTCTCGTCCAGCGGCGCCACCACCGGCAGGTCGTACTGCTTGTGCAGCTGGAAGTCCTCGGCGCCGCAGCCGGGCGCGATGTGGACGATGCCGGTGCCCTCCGCCTCGCCGACCGCGTCCCACAACACCACGCGATGCGCCTGCACGGCGCTCTCCGGGATGCGCGCGAACAGGCGGCGCAGGCCGGGCTCGGACCAGCCGCCGGCGTGCTGGTTGGCGGGCAGCTCGTCGAACGGGCCGGCATAGCGCCAGCCCTCCAGAGCTTGGCCGCTCAGCTCGCCCAGCACCTCGAACTGGCCGCGCAGCATCTTGAGCGTGCCCTTGGACAGGTACAGGACTTCGTCGCCCTGCTTGACTTTGACGTACGTCAGCTCCGGGCCGACGGCGGCGGCCACATTGGAGGTCAGCGTCCAGGGCGTGGTCGTCCAGACCAGCAGGGACTCGCCGGGCCGATCCAGCAGCGGGAAGCGCACCGTCAGGCCGGGGTCGGCCCGATCAATGTAGCCCTCGGTGACGATCTCGTGCTGGCTGATGCCGGTGCCGCAGCGCCAGCACCAGGGCATGACGTCCGTGCCCTTGTACACCCAGCCCTGCTCGTGGCAGGTCTTCAGGAACTTCCAGATGTCGTAGTTGTTCTTGTCGCTGAACGTGAAGTAGGAGCCGCCGAGCTGCGGCAGGCCCAACTGGCCCACCAACTGCTCGACCGTGCCCGTCACCTGGCCGCGTGGCCCGTGCAAGGTCAGCGTGGCGCCGGGATCCTGGCCCAGCTGGTCGCGCAGGTAGCGCAGGACGGCCGGGTCGTTCCAGTCCATCCACATCCCCAGGCGGATCGACTGCTCGGTCTGGACGGCCGCGAAGTTGAGCACGCGCTGCTTGCACAGCACCACAAACGGCGCCAGGCCATAGGCCTCGATGTCTTTTTTGGTCTTGAAGCCCAGGTCCTTCTCGACGTTGACCTCCACCCACAGGCCCTGGCAGTCAAAGCCGTTCTGCCAGCGCAGGTCGAAGCCGCGCATGGCGTGAAAACGCTGGAACAGGTCTTTGTAAGTGCGCCCCCAGGCATGGTGGACGCCCATCGGGTTGTTGGCCGTGATCGGGCCGTCCATGAAAGACCAGGTGGGGCCGCCGGCGCGCAGCCGGCGCAAAGTCTCAAAGGCGTCGGTGTCTTTCCAGAACGCCAGGATCTCGCGCTCCAGGACGGGGAAACTCGGGTTGGCGGGAACGGGTTGAAACATGAGGTCACCTATGCTGAGTGCCGGAGACGGAAGATGCCAGACGCTGGACGGTGGCGCGGGGCGAACCGGGCTTTCGTCCAACGGCCTTGGTCACTCGTCCTCCAGCGCCACTTCGAGCCGCTTGTTGATCTTACCCTTGCTTTTATAGTCGACGATGCGCATCCGGCCGACCTCGCGCGTATTGGCGACATGCGTGCCGCCGTCGGCCTGCAAATCCAGGCCCACGATCTCCACCGTCCGGACCTCGGCGATGCCCTCCGGCAGCAGGTTGATCTTGGTGCGGATCAGGTCCGGGATCTGGAAGGCCTCGGCGCGCGGCAGGATCTTCACCTGTACCGCGCGCGCCGCCGCGACTTCGCGGTTGATCTTGGCCTCGATCTCCTTCACGAACTCCTGGCGCATGGTCTCGAACTCGAAGTCCATGCGCCCGCGCAGCGGCTCCATGTTGCCGCCCGTCACGCTGGCGCCGTAATCACGGAAGATGACGCCGCACAGGATGTGCATGGCGGTGTGCGTGCGCATCAACTGGTGCCGGCGATCCCAGTCCAGGCTGCCGCGCACGGCCGCGCCCACGGCCGGCGGCGCGCCCGCCACCTCATGCCAGACCAGGTCGCCGGCTTTGCGCACCTTGGTCACAGTCAGTGCTACCTCGCCCGCCTGGAACTGGCCGACATCATGGGGCTGGCCGCCGCCGCCCGGGTAGAAAGCGGTCCGGTCGAGGGCCACGGCCTGGCCGTCGCCGGCGGTCACAACGGCGTCGAAGTCCTTCAGGTAAGCGTCCGTGTGGTAAAGCAGCGCCGTCATGGTCAGACTCCGGCGCCGTTGTCATCCTGGCGCCAACACTCACAATAAAAAAGCTCCCGCCCCTGCTCAGGGACGGGAGCGACAACACCCGTGGTACCACCCTGCTGTTGACCGGCGCACCTGGTGCGCTCACGGTCAACGCTCTGGTCGGACGCGATCACGTCCGCGCTGGGATAACGGGGAGCGGCCCCGGCAGCGGCTACTGGTCAGCGACCACTGGGGTCGCGGGAGCGGACAGGCTGTGTCCGCGGTTCGCCGTGCGGCTCGGGAAGGATTTTCGGCCCGCTGCCCTGATCCGGCTTGCACCACTCTAAGGGTCGGACTCTCTGGCAGCGCAGGCGGGCGTACTCGTTTCCGTCGTCGCTTGTAAGGAGGCGGGCTTACCGCCCTGCGATTGGTGGCCGCGATTATGCCACAGCGCCGGGGGTCCCGCAAGACGGCGCGGCCCTGAGCCCTGCGCGTCTGCGCCGCTCCACCATCTTCAACCGGAAAACCTGGCCGGCCGCCCGGGCCGAGGGCGGCAGTGTTGCGCGGCGCCGCCTCGCCACGCTCTGTCGAGCGGCCGCGATGCTATACTCGCGCCCATGGCCGGGCCAGACGCTCGCCCTGATTTGCGGCGCCCGCCCAGCCACAGCCAGCGGGTGCTGGCCGCCGCCTTCGGCCTGGTCGCGGGCGTGTACGCGTGGCTGGCCTTCAGCTATCTGCCGGCCGGCGTGTACTGGACCCCGGATATCGGCCTGAAGCGCATTCAGGCCGCCAACGTCCGCTGGGTTAACGGCCTGGACTTGAGCATCGCGTACCCCGGCCGCGCGCTCGACCCGGCCTTGCGCTTCCTGCCCTTCCGCGAGAACTTCTTCTACATCCATGCGGCGCGCATCTACTTTGCCCAGCCGCCCCTCATCGCCGTGCTCAGCGCGCCCTGGCTGGAGACGTTAGGCCGGTGGGGCGAGCCCGTGGTGGCGCTGCTGGCCGGCCTGACGTGCGTGTGGCTGACGGCCCGGCTGGCGCCCGCGCTAGACCTGCGCCCGGCCTGGCCCACGGCCCTGATCGCGGGCCTGGCGACGCCGCTCATGGTCTACAGCGTCTTCCTATGGGAGCACACGCTCGGACTGGCCCTGGCCCTGGCGGCGGTGGTGGCCGCCTGCGAAGGCGACCGCGCGCCATCGGTCCGGCGCGCCGCGTTGGCGGGCCTGCTGGCCGGCCTGGCCGGCACTGTCCGCAAGGAACTGCTCCTGCTGCTGCCGGTGCTGGGGATGTTCCTGATCTGGCGGCGCTGCCCTGGCCGCGCGCTGTCGGCCTGGGCCGGCACTGCCGCGCTGCCGGTGCTGGCCTGGTGGGCCTTCACCTTCGCCGTGAGCGGCCACCCGGTCCCGCCCGAGTTCCGCATCAGCACGACGCCGGACGTGAACGCACTAGCCTATCTCCCGGCCACAGGGTTGGGCGCGCTGGCCGATTTCGTCTTTGATCCGCGCTCTGGCTGGCTGGGGGACGGCTTGCTGGGCGCCGTCCTCGCCTACGGGTTGGCTAATCGCGGCCCGCGCACCAGACTGCGCGAGGCGATCCAGGTGGCGGCCCTGGGCGCCGTGACGATCGGCGTCCTGCGCGGCCTGGCCGAGCCGGCGCTGAGCGGCAGCGCCTTTGGGTTGCTCAGCGCCAGCCCGTTCCTGGTGCTGGGTTGGTCTGAGCCGGCGGCCGGGAAGACCCGCGCGATGCGCTGGCTGATGTTGGGCTACTACGCGCTCACGGTGGCCGCACTTGGCCTGACGACGGCGGACGGCCCGTACCTGGCGGGTCTGGAATGGGGGACACGCTACAGTCTGCTGACCTTCGCGTTGGCCGCGCCGCTGGCCGCGCGGGCCTTCGGCGCACTCTGGGCGCGGGCGCGGTCGGGCGGCCCCGGGCTGGCAGTCTGGCTGGCGCGCGCCCACCTCGCCTTGGCGGGCGGCCTGCTGCTGTTCAGCGGGTTGTGGATGCTGACCGGGCTGAGCCTGATGCGGACGCCGGCCGTGGACGCGGAGACCCGTGACGCGCTGCTGCAGCTGCCGCAGCCGGCCGTCGTCACGAACTTGTGGTGGCTGTCGGCGGTGGCGCCGGATCTGTACTTGCAGCGGCCGCTCTACCTGATCGACTCAGACGCTGCCCTGCGGGATTGGATGGAGGCCGCCCAGGCGGCCGGGCTGACCGGGTACGCGTTCGTCAGCTACGTGCCGCTGAACGCCGCTACTTTGGCCCCGCTGGCCCCGCCAGGCGTGACCGCGCAAGTGGACAGGCTGCGCCCGTTGCCGAACAAGATGGTGGTCACGGATGTGCGGCTGGAGCCGTTGCCCACGCCACTCCCCTGACGGCGGACGACGCCCCGCGCTGGCCGCTCACCGCCGACCGGACTACGCCGCCTGGCGGCTCCGCGCCCCACTGCGTCGGGACAGGGTGCCTGAGCCTGCGAGGCCCATTCGAGCTGGCTCAGATGCAGCCCGGGGAGTTCACGGTGAGCGGCGTCGCCGCGCCCGCGGTGGATTGATTCCCCAGGCCATCCACGGCCAGCACGGACCAAGTGACCGTGCCGTAGTACGGGAACGACGGCGAGAACGACACGACCCAGGTGGCCACGCCGGTGGAGCCCGACACCGCCATCGGCACCGAGCCGCTGGTGACCTGGGAGGCCGTATTGGTGGCGGTCCAGTACACGGTGGCGCTGCTCACCCCCACCGGGTCCGAAAGGGTGGCCGAGAAGGTGACGCTGCAGCCAAAGGTCGCCCCGGCCTGTGACGGAGTGACCGTCAGGCCCGTGATCGTCGGCCCGAACGTGTCCGGCGTCGCCGTGGGCGGCGGCAGGGTATTGGTGGCCGTGGGGACGAGCGTATCGGTGGGCGGCGGCGTCAAGGGCCGGCACTGCTGCATGACGGGATCAAAGAACTCGTTCGGCCCGCAAGCCGGCCCGGACGTGCTCGTGGCCGTGGCCGTAGGCGGCGGCGTGACCGTGGCCGTGGGCAGGCCCGGGAAAGGCGACCGGAATTGCGGCGGGCAGACCGGGCCGGGCGAGATATCGGTCCAGGGCACGGCCGGGATGATCAGGTTCTGGCCCAGCCGCAGCGCATCGGCGGGCGCGAAGTTGTTGGCGGCGGCGATGGCGTTCGGCAGCACGCCGTAGCCGCGTCCGATGCAGAACAAGGTCTCGCCGGCGCGCACGACGTGCGTGCCCAGGCTGTCGCCGGCGGCGCCGGGTGTCGTCGCCGCCGGCGTGCCCGGCGTGCCGGGCGCCGCGTCCGTGCCTGTTCCAGACCCGCCGGTGGTCGGCGTGGCCGTGGCCGTGGGCGTCTCGGACGGGGCGAGGCTGGCGGTGGGCGTGGCCGTTGCGAGCGCGGGGGTGAGCGTGGCGGTCGCTGCCGGCGCCGCCGTGAGCGTCGCCACCAGGCGTTGGCTCTCAGGGTTGTCGGCCAGGAACTGCTGCACGTCGGCCTCGGTCAGGATCTGGCGCAGGCTGGCCGTGCGCCCCAGCACCACCCGCTCCAGGTTGCCGAGCTGCTCGTCCACGGCCTCATTGCTGGCGCTGCATGACCCTTCCAGGCAGTCCACCACCAGCAAGTCATCGTCCGGGTTATCGGGGTCGCCGGGCTGATAACTGAAGACGGCGAAGGACCCGCGCACAGCGGCCACGCCCACCGGGGTCTCCACCTGCAGCTCGCCGCCGAACAGGCTCACCCACAGCTTGCCGAAGCTCAAGCGGACGCGCGCGAAGATGTCGCCGGCCTCCACCGGCGTGGCTGACTGGAGCACGAAAGACGAGTTGGAGGCCAGGCGCAGGATCGCGCCGTCGCTGAAGTCGAGGCGCGCGCGCGAGGCCTCGCCCGTCTGCACCTCGCCGCCGGTGCGCAGCTGGAAGCCGACGGCGACGGGCGCCAGCGCGTCCACGGGCGAGGGGCGGCCGTTGACGCTGCCGGAGAAATCGCCCACCGTCGCCGAGCGCGGATCGGGCGCCGCCGTGGCCGCCGGCGTCGGCGCGGCCGTGGGCTGGGCACAGGCGCTGGCCAACAGCAGGAGGCTGAGCAGGCCGGAGAGGGCCGGACGGAAGCTCGACATGGGGCACCTCGCGACAGGACGGGCGTTCAGCGCAATTCGATGGGCGCCATGACCACCTCGACGTCAGGGGCATGGAGCTCCACCCAGCGGACCATTGTCTCCAGGCTGGCCTGCACGCGGCCGGGGTCGGCGTGGACCACCGTCACCAGGGCCAGCTCGGCCGACTGCCAGACATCGTGCAGACCGACTTCGGCGACGGAGACGTTGAACTCCTTGGGCAGACGCGCCAGGAGCGGCTTGATGCGGCTGCGCTTCTCCTTGAGGGAGGCGCAGCCGGGGAGATGCAGACGCAGACGACAGGCACCGATGATCATGACATTGCGCCGAGCCTGGCCGACGGCCGCCGTCCGGCGCGGGTGCTGCTCTCAGGCGTTAGGGCCGGGCGACGAGCGAGCCTCGATAGTAGCCTCGCGCCAGGGGCGGCGCAAGTTGACGATTTGACGCAGGCGTTATAATCCAACTATGTCCAAGACCCTGAGCAACCTGCTGGTGCTGGCTGTCCTCATCATCGCCGCCTTCATCGGCTGGGGCATCCTCAACGCCATCCGCGAGGCCACCCGCCAGGTGACGGCGCCGTCGGTGGGCGTGGCCACGCAGGTGCAGCAGTTCTTCAACCCGACGCCCACCATCTACCCAGACTCGGTCACGGTCGTGCGCGAGATTCAATCGCTGGCGCGGCTGGAGACGGCCCAGTACACGGTGGAGAAGGTGATCCGCGCCGAGACCGGCCAAGGCACGCTCGGGCCGCTCTTCGGCGACCGCCTGCTGTTCGTGGCGCACGGCAACGTGATCGCGGGCGTGGACCTGAGCCAGCTGCAGCCCGGCGACGTGACCGTGGCGCCGGACGGCCGGGTGACGATCGTGGTGCCGGCGGCCGAGGTCTTCATCGCCGCGCTCGACAACGACAAGTCCTACGTCTACGACCGCCAGACCGGGCTGTTCACGAAGGGGGACGCCAACCTGGAGACGCTGGCGCGCCAGGCCGCCGAAGACGAGATCCGCAAAGGCGCGGTGGAGGACGGCATCCTCAATCTGGCGCAGTCTAACGCCGGCACCTTTATCCAGCGCTTCCTGTACACGCTGCGCTTCACGGACGTGGTCATCATCCAGGCCACGCCCAAACCCTAGCGGCTAGATCCGGCCGTTCCAGGCCTCCGCCGCATACTTCTCCGCGCGCAGGGCGCGCGCCCGCTCCTTCTCCGCGTCCGTCAACTCAGACTGTTCCCACTCCAGGTTGAGGGCCGCCGCAAAGCCCGCCTGCAGCGCCGCCGCCGCCTGCTCCCAGCTGACCGCCGCGCCCAAGATGGCCTCGGCCGTAGCCGCGCGCGCGCGCACCCGGCCCGCCACCCGCGCCCGCTCCGCCTCCGACTCAAATTGCAGCGCTTCGCAGATGCGGGCGATGTCGCCGGTGAGCGGCAACGTGCCGTGCTGCAGCACCACGCCTTGCTTGCGGACCTGGGCGCTGCCCAACAGCTTCTTGCCGTCGGCCGTGATCTCGTAGTCCGAAGGCACCTCAAAGCAGACGGGCAGCGGCTCGGCCGCCTGGGCGGGCGAGCGCGGCCCGGCGTCGCCGCGCTTCTTGTCGGCGCGCACCGCCAGCCCCAGCTGCTCCAGGCCGCGCAGCAGGCCGACGCTCAATTGCCGGTAGGACTCGATCACGCCGCCGACGACGCGCGGCTCGTCCATGGGCGCGATCACGGAGTAGGTCAGCTCGTCGGTGTGCAGGATGGCGCGCCCGCCGGTGGGGCGGCGCACCAGGTCCCAGCCGCGCGCCCCCAGCCGGGCGCGGTCCACGTCCGCCAGGGGCTGAGCGTAACCCAGCGATAGGCAGGGCGGTGACCAGGCGAAGAGGCGCAGCGTCGGCGGCGCCTGCCCAGCCGCCACGGCCTGCAGGATGGCCTCGTCAACGGCCATATTGAGCGGCCCATCCAGCGGCGGCGAGTGCACCAGCCGCCAGACGGCGCGGGGATAAGGGTCAGGGTTCATGGCTTGTGCAGCGCTACCACGGCCGTGCGCTGGACGATGACGAGCCGGGCCTGGCCCGGCGTGCCGTTGAGCGCCACCGCCGCCCGCTCCAACAGATCGTCCGGCGCGCGCGCGAACTCGGGGGTGTCGTCCAGGTAATCGGTCAGGTCATCCAGGCTGTCGAAGAGCTGATAGTAGTTGAAGGCGCGCACAGCGGCCGGCTCAAAGGCCGCCTCGGCCTCGCTGTCGTCCACGGCCTCGGCCAGGGCCGCCAGGGTAGCCGTGAACTCGCGCCGGCTGTCCGGGTCCGGGATGAGCGGCCCGAGCACGTCCCGGCGCGCGGTCTCGGCGTCGGCGTCGCTCAGCGGGGCCGCGCCGGCGGGCGCCTGCCACACTTCCAGCACTGGCCGCTGGTCCGTCGGCTGGACCGCCAACAGCACGCCGCCCCGCCGCATCACCCGGTGGGCCTCGGCGACCGCCGCGGCCATGTCCGCCGGGGGGACTCAACACAACGAGTAACTGAAGAAGACCAGGTCAAAATAGCCGTCCGGGAAACTGAGCTGACGCGCGTCCCCGAGCGAGAGGCGCACGCGCTCGCGCACCCGGCCGGCGGACCGGCGCAGCGCCTGGGCGGCCGCGTCGAGTTCGTCGGCGTCGGGGTCCAGCGCCACCCAGCGTTTAGCCTTGCCCGCCAGCGGCCAGGTGAGGCGGCCGTCGCCGGCGCCGATTTCGAGCACGCGCAGGCGCGCGAAATCGATCAGCTCACGCAGGGTTTTCAGCTCCAGGCTGGCGGGTTGGCTGGTGGAGGTCATAGGGGTGGCACAAGCCGGGCGAACGCCGCGGAGAGTGTATCACGAGCGCGCCGGAGTCGGCGCCGTCAGCGCAACCCGGCGAAGACGTCGGTCTCCAGGGCGCGCCCGCTGTTGACGAGGCTGAAGACCCGGTACAGCGTGGGATAGCCCCACAGCGCCAGGTTGGTCTCGTCCGGCAGGCCGGCCAGGTCCGGAAAGCCGCCCAACTGCGAGCGATGGCAGCCGATGGCGCGCACCACGGTGCGCCAATGCGCGCTGGCGTCCAGGCGCGTGGTGATGGACCACTCCGGCCAGCCCACCTGGCGGCGCGTTTGCCCATCGACCTCCATCGTGATGGGGCCGCCGGCGACCGCCTCGAACAGCGCCACCACGGGCGCGGTGTCGACGGAGAAGTAGAACTTGGCCACCCGGTGCGGGGCCTGCCCAGCTGGGTCGGCGTAAGCGGCGTCGGCGGCACAGACGAGCGCGGCCGACGTGAACTGGCTGATGGCGATGTGGTCCGGGTGGCCGTAGTAGCCGTCCGGCGGGATGGTCACCACCACCTGCGGGCGCAGGCGGCGCAGGTGACCCACCAGGCGCGCGATGGCGACGGCCGGCTCGGCCTGGTCCAGATCGCCGTCGATGAAGTCCAGGAAGCTGACCGCGCGCACACCCAGCACCGCGGCCGCCGCGCGCAGCTCGCCCTCCCGCAGCCGGCCAAGCGCCTCCAGGCCGGGATGCTCAGCGGGCGGGCCGCCCCATCCGCGCTCGCCGCGCGTGGCCGTCAGCAAATAAGTCTCGACGCCGTCGGCCGCGGACAGGGCCAGCAGGCCGCCGGCGCCCATAGACTCGTCATCGGGATGCGCCAGGACGCACAGCAAGCGCAGCGGCGAGGTTTGCTCCACAATGGTCCTTCCCACGTTGGCCTCGATTGTAGCCGTTCTCGGAGACGGACTCGGCCGGGCAGCGTCAGGCCGGGCCGGGCAGCGTGACGCGGCTGCCGGCCGGGAAAACGCGCCGTTCGTTGCGAGTCAAGAGGGCGGCCGTGCCGGCGCCCAACACCTCCCAGGCCTCCCCCGGCCGGCCCACCAGCGCCGTGTGCTCGTCGATGCCCAGAGCGTATTCCCCTTCGCTAAGGCTGTCCTGAACGGTCGCCGTCAGGCCAGGCCGATAACCTTCCAACTGGTCGAAGTGCGGCAGGATCAGGGACGCCGGCAGAGCGCCAAAGGCCGAGTGGAGCGCCAGTTCCGGAGCGGCCACGTCCGGCACCTGGCGGCCCAGGATCATGGCGCCGGCCGAGCAGCCGGCCAGCACCGCCCCGCGCGCCTGGGCGGCCGCGACCGCGTCCCAGGCCCGGCTTCCGGCCAGCGTGCGGTAGAGGTAAAGCGGATCGCCGCCAGAGAAGTAGACCAGGTCCGCGGCCGCGATCATGGCCTCCCAGCGGGGATCGTCGGCGGAGGCCCGGTCCACCACGCGCGCCGCCTGAGCCGCCGCGCCCAGCCGCGTGAAGTGGCGCACGCCCTGCTGAGCCCAACGCTCGACGCTGGCCTCGCCTTCAGCGCCGGCCGCGGCCGGGACGCAGACGACGACCGGCGGCTTGGCGCGAGCTCGGCCGACCTCGGCCAACAGCCGCCGATCCACGGCCTCCATCGTCTCCAGGTATTCCCCCGCTCCGACCAGGGCCAGCAGACCGCTCATCTCAGCACCTCCGGAGTCGAACACGAGCCCGCGCACCGCCAGGCCGACAGCCGTTTGGAATAGAGTCGTTTCATTATGTGCGCGTCGCAACGCCAAACTGGCCGCCTGAACCGGGTTGGGCCAGTTTCGACTCTATCCGAACTTGCCTCCGCCCGGGGAGATCAAATCTGGCCGGCGGCCTGTCCGTTTGGGCAGTCCGCCCACTAATGCTTTGCCGATGCTTCGGGCGTACACTTCCCGCATGCTCAGAGCCCTGATTGCGTCACCTTACCCCGCCCTGCGCACCGGCTTGCGCGTCCTGCTTCAGGAGGCCGGACACGGCCAGATTGTGGTGCTGGGCGAAGCTGATTCGCTGGAGGCCAGCCTGGACTGGGCGCAGTCGGCCCGGCCGCAGGTGGTGGTGTATGACCTGGCGCTCGACCGGGATGATGATCTGGTCGGGCTGTGGCGGCTGCGCCGGGAGGTCCCGGACACGGCGGTGCTGGCCCTGGCCGAGGCCGACGGCCAAGCCCGCATGTTGACGGCGTTGCAGGCCGGCGCGCGCGGCTGCCTCACCAAGGCCGCCAGCGGCGCCGAGATAGCGGAGGCCATGCTCGATGTCGCGGCGGGTGAGACAATCCTGCCGCCGGCCGCCACGGCCGCATTGCTGGATCAGTGGCGCGGCGGCGGCGTGGCCATCACGCTGTCCCCGCGCGAGGCCGACGTGCTGCGCGGCGTCGCCGCCGGCCTGACCAACAAAGCCATCGCGCTCAAGCTCGGCATCAGCGAGCACACGGTGAAATTCCATCTGGGCGGCGCCATGACCAAGCTGGGGGCGGCCTCGCGCGCGGAGGCGGTGGCCAGCGCCTTGCGGTTGGGCCTGATCTCGGCTTAGCGCCGCGGCGCGCCCTGCCCAATTGGCTAGCCGCGCCGACGCCGGATGGAGGAGGCGGGCCGCCGCCAGCCTGTGCTAACTTGACGGTGACGCGAGCACACTCTCACCAGGAGCAAAGTATGGACCTGCAACAATTTTCAGACGCTCTCGCCGCGGCGGTGGAGAAGGCCGGGCGATCCACGGTCACCGTTGACGCCCGCGGGCGCATCCCGGCCACGGGCCTGATCTGGAGCGCCGACGGCGAGATCCTGACGGCCGACCACGTGGTCCGGCGCGACGACGGCCTCAACATCACGCTGCCGGATGGGCGCCAGATGTCTGCCCGGCTCATCGGCCGCGACCCGTCCAGCGACCTGGCCCTGCTCAAGGTCGACGCGGCCGGGCTGAGCGTGCCGGAGTGGTCGGAGGTCAAGGTCGGCCACGTGGTGCTGGCCCTGGGCCGGCCGGATGACCTGCAAGCCGCCGTGAGCAACGTGGTGGCGCTGGGCGGGCCGGTGCGCGGCGCCTTCCGGCACCTGGAAGCCTACATTCAGACCGACGTGACTATGTTCCCGGGCTTCTCGGGCGGGCCGCTGGTGGACGTGAGCGGGCGCGTCGTCGGGCTCAACAGCAGCGCCCTGGCGCGCGGGGCCAGCCTGGCCGTCCCGGTGGCTGCCGCCCGGCGCGTGGCCGACGCACTGCGCCAGCACGGCCACGTGCGGCGCGGCTTCCTGGGCATCAGCAGCCAGCCGGTCCCGCTGGCGGACAGCCTCGCCGCGCAGGCCGGTCAGCCGGCCGGCCTGATGGTCATCGGCGTGGAGAAGGACAGCCCGGCTGAAAAAGGCGGCCTGCTGCAGGGCGACGTGCTGATCGGGCTGGGCGACCAGCGCCTGACGGAAGTGGAAGCGCTGCAGGCCGCGCTCGGCCCGAACACGGTCGGCCAGCCTGTCCGCGTGCGCGTGGTGCGGGGCGGCCAGATTATCGAAGTCAGCGTGGTGGTGGGCGAACGGGCCTGACCCCGTCCGGGGCCGCGGGCGCCCGGCCATGACTGAGATTAACACGAACGGCCTCCCGGGGATCCCCGGGAGGCCGTTCGTGTTGGACGAGCGTGAGCAGCCGAGGCGTTAGCCGCCTTCAGCCGGGGCAGCCGGGGCAGCCGGCGCGGACGCGGCCTGCTTGTTGGACAGGAACTTCATCATCGTCGTACCGCAGACCGGGCACTTTCCCTTCAAGGCAGACTTGCCGTTCTTCACCGTCACGATCTGGCCATCACTGACCGGGCGGGTCGCCTTGCACTTCACGCAGTAAGCCTCGGCGTTGGCAGGCGCCGGGCGAGCAGGGGTTTCGGGCAGAGCCATGACATCATCTCCTTGCTGTGAGGACGGGGTATCCTGCCACCCCGCTGGAAAAATGCTACCATACCCGGAGTCGCCAAACAAGATTACAATAAAGAGTAGATCGGATTTTCTATTTATTGCATTTTCTTGACTTGGCTGGGTGGTCTGTGCTATATCAGGCACCATCTTTACCCACCGCCATGGGCCGCCGCCGCCAGCTTTCCCCGGCCGCCTGAGCTCGCACAACTATGCACCGCGAACGCGTCTCCGACGACATCTATATCTTCGCCAGCGAACTGTACGCGCACGTGACGGCCGGGGCGGTCCTGTACCCGGACGGCGCGGTCCTGATCGACACGCTCGCCTTCCCGTCCGAGACCCGCCAGATCCGGGACTTCCTGGAGAACCGGCTGGGGGCGCGCGTGCAGTACGTGATCAACACGCACTACCACGCCGACCACAGCAACGGCAATTACCTGTTCCCGAACGCCCAGATCATCGGCCACCGGTTGTGCCGGGAGAAGCTGGACACGCTTGGCCGGGAGGGCCTGGCCCGTGCCCAGGCCCAGGCCTCCGAGCTGTCCGGCGTCCAGATCGCCCTGCCGCAGGTGCTGCTGGCCAGCGGCGCGCTGTACCTGCACCTGGGCAAGAAGACGCTCCAGCTCTTCCATACCCCCGGCCACTCGCCGGACTCGATTTCGGTCCTGCTGAAGGAAGACCGCATCCTCTTCGCCGGCGACATGATGATGCCGCTGCCGCACATCGTGGACGGCGACGTGGACGACCTGGTCCAATCGCTGCAGCTCATCCCGCCGCTGGGCCTGGAAAACGTCATCCAGGGTCACGGCGAAGTGGTGCTGCGCGGCGAGATCGACGACGCGGTGCGCTCCAACCTGCGCTACCTGGACAGCCTGCGCAAGAAGGTGGAGGCCGCCATCAAGCGCGGCCGGCCGCGCGAAGCCATGCGCGAGATCGACATCGAGTCGTGTGGCAAGAGCCGCATCCCGCTGAACGGCCTGGTGATGCAGCTGCACGCCGCCAACTGCCTCGCGCTCTACGACCGGATGATCGCAGCCTGATCCGGGGCCCCGGCCCCGGCCGGTGTGTCCTTATGACGATCCAGAAAATCCTGGAGGCGATCGCGGCCCTGCCGGACGCCGAGCGTCTGGATCTGTTCTCGCGCCTGCGCGAGGTCTACGGCGCGCATACGGCTCCGGCGCTCCGCCCCGCAGGCCGTCCGCGCCAGACCGCCGACACCTGGTCCGGCCCGTTCGATTACCTGGTGGTCTTCGACGGGGGCAGCCGCGGCAACCCCGGGCCGGCGTACGGCAGTTACATCATCTTCGACGCGCTCGGCTCCGGCCAGATCGTGCGCCGGGAGTTCCAGCGCGAGCTCACCAACAACGAGGCCGAGTACCACACCCTGCTGGCCGCGTTAGGCGCCCTCACCGCCCAACTGGGCCGCGCGGCCGCGCAGACGTCGATCAAGATCCTCAGCGACAGCGCTTTGGTGGTCTCGCAGGTCTCCGGCCACTGGGAGGCCAAGGAGCCGCGCCTGCGCGAACTGCGTGACCAGGTGCGCGCCGAGCTCAAGCGCTTCCGCCAGTATCGCCTCGCCCAGCAGCCGCGCGAGGACATCGTCCAGATCCTCGGGCATTAGCGCCCCAGCCGCCCGCTGGAGGAGCGCCCTTCCACATTCGGCGCGCCCGTCCCGGCCGCCGACCCGCCCCAAGGAGGGCCTGTGCCGCTGATCCACGTCGCCCAACTCTGCAAGACCTACCAGGTCCCCGAACGCGAGGCCGGCCTGGGCGCCGCCCTGCGCAGCCTGGTGCGGCGCAAGACCCGCGCCGTCAAGGCCGTGGACGCCATCTCGTTCGACATCGACGCGGGCGAGGTCGTCGGTTTCCTGGGGCCGAACGGCGCCGGCAAAACGACCACGCTCAAGATGCTTTCCGGCCTGCTGCACCCCACCGGCGGCGCGGCCAGCGTGCTCGGGTTCCAGCCGCAGCGCCGCGAGGCGGCCTTCCTGCGCCAGATCACGCTGGTGATGGGCAACCGCAACCAGCTGCAGTGGGACATCCCGGCGCTGGACTCGTTCGAGCTCAACCGCACGATCTACGCCCTGCCGGCGGCCGAGTTCCGGCGCACGCGCGACGAGTACATCGCGCTGATGGAGGTCGGCGACCTGGTCCGCAAGCCGGTGCGCAACCTGTCCTTGGGCGAGCGCATGAAGATGGAGCTGATCGGGGCCCTGCTCCACCGGCCGCAGGTGCTCTTCCTGGACGAGCCGACGCTGGGCCTGGACGTCACCATGCAGCGCCGGCTGCGCGCCTTCGTGGCCGAGTACAACCGCCGCACCGGCGCCACCGTCCTGCTCACCAGCCACTACATGGCCGACGTCGAAGCCCTGTGCAAGCGCGTGCTCGTCATCCACCACGGCCGGCTGCTGTACGACGGCGGCCTGAGCGGGCTGGCCGAGCGCTTCGCGGCTTACAAGACCATCGGCGTGACGCTGGACGCCGACACGGCCGGGGCCGTGGCCTGGGACGCCTACGGCGAGGTGGTGGAGCGCGACGGCGCGCACGTCCGGCTGCGCGTGCCCAAGGCCGAGACCGCGCGCATGACCGCGCAGCTGCTGGCCGACCAGCCGGTGATCGACCTGACCGTCGAAGACCCGCCCATCGAGGACGTCATCGAGCGCGTCTTCGCCGCCGGCACAGCCGAGGCCAGCCATGCGTAACCTGCTGGCCTTCTACTGGCAGACCATGAAGACGGCCGTGATCATCGAATTCCAGTATGCCACGGCCCAGTACTTCTACATGATCGGCATGGTGGCCGAGCCCGTCATCTACCTGGTGGTCTGGACGACGATCGCGGCCAGCCAGGGCGGCGTGGTCGGCGGCTACACGGCCGGCCAGTTCGCGGCCTACTACATCGTCTGGACGCTGGTGCGCAACATGAACATCGTGTTCACGCCGTACGGCTGGGAGTGGCGCATCCGCGAGGGCCAGCTCTCCGGCATGCTGCTGCGGCCGCTGCACCCGCTCCACATGGACGTCGCCTGGTTCGCGGGCTGGAAGGTGGTGGTGATCGTCCTGTGGCTGCCGATCGCGGCCGTCCTGGCCCTGGCCTTCCGGCCGGAGCTGAACCCCACGCCGCTGGAGATGGTCGTGTTCTTCTTCTCGCTGTGGGGCGCTTACCTGATCCGCACCATGCTGCTCTGGCTGCTCGGCCTGATCACGTTCTGGACCACGCGCGTCAGCGCCCTGTACGAGTTGTATTTCGCCCTGGAACTGCTGCTGTCCGGCCGCCTGGTGCCGATGGGCCTGATGCCGGCCTGGGTGCAGACGGCCTCCAGCCTGCTGCCGTTCAAGTGGGCGTTCCAGTTCCCGATCGAGGCGCTGGTGGCCGACCTGACGCCGGCGCAATTGCTGGGCGGCCTGGGCCTGCAGGCGCTGTGGATTTTGGCGGGCCTGGCGGGGGTCCAGATCGTCTGGCGGGCGGCCGTCCGGCAGTACTCGGCCGTCGGCGGCTAGGCAGGAGCCGGCATGCTGCACATCGCGCGCCTCACCTGGAACTTCTTCCGCATCGGCATCCTCAACGAGCTGCAGTACCGGGCCAACTTCTTCATCCAGCTGCTGCAGTCCCTGATCGCGCTGGCCGTCGGCCTGGTGGGCTTGAGCCTGGTCTTCAGCCACACCACGGCCCTGGGCGGCTGGTCGCGCCCGGAGCTGCTGGCCGTGATGGGCGTCCACTTGATGATGGGCGGCCTGATCCGCATGACCATCCAGCCCAATATGCAGCGCCTGATGGGCGATGTGCGCGAGGGCACGCTCGATTACGCCCTCACCAAGCCGGCCGATTCGCAGGCGCTGGTGAGCGTGCGCCAGATCCAGCTCTGGCAGGGCGTGGACGTGCTCATGGGCCTGGGCGTGCTGGCAGTGGCGACGCTCCAGCTGCAAGCCGTCCTGTCCATCCGTGTCGCGCTGGCCTTCGTGGCCGCGCTGCTGTGCGGCGGCCTGATGGTGTACGCGTTCTGGCTGATCCTGACCACCGGCGCCTTCTGGGTCATCCGCATGGAGCACATCGTCGAGCTCTTCGACGGCGTCTACGCCGCCGGCCGCTACCCGGTGAGCCTCTACCCGGATTGGCTGCGCACCGGCCTGACTTTCCTGGTACCGGTGGCCTTCGCCGTCACCGTGCCGGCTGAGGCCATCACCGGGCGCCTCACCAGCACCACCTTGCTGCAGGCCTTCGGCCTGGCGCTGGCGCTGCTGGCCGTCGCGCGCTGGTTCTGGTTCTTCGGTCTGCGCCATTACGCCGGCGCGTCGGCCTGACGCACGGCCGGGCCCGCCCCGGTTTTGTGTTAGACTCCCCGGCAACCACTTGGCTTCGCCGCCCATCACCGTCGGACCACCTATGCGGGCTCATCACTCTTTCGCCGCTCGGGCGCACTGGCTCCTGATTCTCCTGCTGGTCGCCGCCTGTGACCGGACGACCGTCACCCTGCCCGAACAAACGCCCGGCCCGGACGGCGCGGCGGCCACCAGCACGCCCGAACGCAGCGCCGTGCTCAAGGAACTGGACGGCGTAGCCGAGGTCCGCGAGGATGCCAGCGGCGCCTGGGCGGCCACGGCCACCGGGCTGGTGCTGGGTGTCGGCAACCAGTTTCGCACCCAGGCCGACAGCCGCGCCTTCATCCAGCTGACCGAGGGCAGCAAAATCCGCCTCGGCCCCGAGACCGCCGTCACCTTCAACTACCTCAACCCGTTCCTGGACAGCCTGCTGACGTCGCTGGCCCTGGACGGCGGCGAGACGTGGGTGCTGCTCACCAGCAACAGCGCCCTGGACGTCGAGACGCCGCTGGGCATCGCCTCGGCGCGCGGCGCGTACATGAGCGTGGCTTACGAGCCGGACAGCCAGAACCTGTTGATCACGTGCCTGCAGGGCACGTGCAGCCTCAACCAGACCTTCATCCCGCCGAACTACAAGTACGTCCAGAGCGGCGGCGGCGAAGGCGCCCTGGAGCCGATGCAGTTGGCCGACTACGGCGTCTGGGGCCGCAGCGTGCCGGAGGCCACCCAGTTCGTGGCGTATGCCACCGAAGCGGCCGCGCAAGGCGATGCCACCCTGCCGGTGGCCGCGCTCACGCCGACCGAGGCCGAGCCGACCGCCACGCCCGAGCCGGCGACCAGTGAACCGACTACGACCGAGGCGGCCACGCCCGAGCCCACCTCCCCGCAGGCGACGACCGCGCCCGCGGACACGCCGCTCCCGCCGACAGCCACAACCCGGCCTTCAACGGCGCCCACCAGCCCGCCGCCCACGCCCTTCCCGCTCATCGGCCAGCACCGGGTCCTGGCCGGCGAGAGCGTCTTCTGCATCGCGCGCGTGTACGGCGTGCTGCCGGATGCCATCATCCAGGCCAACAACCTGCCGGCGCCGTTCCTGGTGAAGGCCGACCAGACCTTGCGCATCCCGGCGGTGCGCTGGACCAACATCCTGGCCGGCCCGGTCTGCGCGCCGCAGTTCGAGTCGCCTTACCCGGGCCTGCCCTACGTCCCGCCCGCGCCCACCGAGCCGCCGGCCCCGTCTGAGTCGCCGACGGCGGCCGCGCCGCTCGAGATCCGCGAGGTGGCCGCGCTGTGCGTGGGCAATTGCGCGGACCCGACGGCGCCCAGCTACCGCCTGCTGATCGTCGTCACGGCCCTCGGCGGCGTCGAGCCGCTGCGCTACGAGCCGGGCCAGAGCTTTGAGATGGATGTCCCGCGCTGCTCCGGCGCCAGCGGCACCGTCACGGTGACGTCCGCCGATGGCCAGGTGGCCACGGGCAGTTGGCAGCACGCCGACGAGGCGTGCACGCCGGCGCCCTGACCCGCCGACCCGCCGACCGAGGCCGCCATGCCGCAGCTCAACCTCCGCCGGCAGAGCGTCAGCCTGATCGCGCTGGTGATGGCGGCGATGCTCATCGCCGGCGTCAGCGGCCTGCTGGACGGCCTTGAGCTGAACGCCGTCAACCTGGCCTTCCAGCTGCGCGGACCGGAACCGGCGGGCAGCCCGGTGGTCATCGTCGCCATCGACGAGGACACCTTCGCCAACACCGGTCTGCAATGGCCCTGGCCGCGCACCTACTTCGCCCAGCTGCTGGACCGCCTGCGGGCCGGCGGCGCGCGCCTGGTGGCCTTCGACGTCTTCTTCTTCGAGCCTGAGCAATTCAAGCCGACCACGTACACGGTGCAGGGCGAGACCTTCCTGGCCATCGCCGAGCGCTACGGCGTGAGCGCCGCCGACCTGATCCAGGCCAACGGCCTGGACAACGCCGGCACCGTGTGCGGCGGCCAAGCCCTCCAGATCCCCACCACCCCGCCGCAGACGCACGTCGTGCTGCGCGACACCGTGGACGGCCTGGCCGGACGCTTTGGCGTGGACGCCGCGACGCTGCTGAGCGTCAACGCCCTGGACGACCCGTGCGAGCTCCGGCCGGCGCAGCTGCTGCAGATCCCGGCCTTCGGCGCGTTGACGCATCGGGTGGGCGCGAACGACGACGTGGCCGGCGTGGCCGGCCTGTACCAGGTGAACCCCGGCGCGGTGCTGACCGCCGACGGCCGGCCCGCGCGTGATCCGCTGACGCCGGGCCAGACGCTGACCGTGCAGCTCGGCGACGCCGCCTTGGCCGCCGCCCTGCAGGCGGCCGGCAACGTCGTCCTGAACGGCGAGATCAGCAAATCGGTCCAGAGCGGCGGCGAACTGGAAGTGCTGCGCCAGCCGGTGCGCGCCTTGCGCGAGGCGGCGGCCGGTTTCGGCCTGACCAACTTCCAGCGCGACGCCGACGGCGCCGTGCACAGCATCCTGGCCTGGAACACGGCTCAGGACCGCGTCTACTATTCCTGGCCGCTGGTGGCCGCGGCCCTGGTCACCGGCGAGCCGCTGGATCCGGACCCCACGCCGGACCAGCTGCGCCTGGGCGAGCGCGTCATCCCGCTGGACCAGGGCTATCTGCGCCTGAACTACCGCGGCCCGGAAGGCAGCGTGCCGACCTACTCGATGCTGCAGGTCGTCAACGGCGATATCCCGCTGGACACGTTCCGCGACAAGATCGTGTTCGTCGGCGCGACGACGGTCTCGCTGCAAGACGTCTACCCGACGCCGTTCAGCTTCCGGCGCACCACGCCCGGCGTCGAGATCATGGCCAACGCCCTGGACACCGTGCTCACCGGCGACTACTTGCGCCTGTGGTCCGGCGTCTGCCCCACCGCCCAGCTGTGCTCGGTGCTGGAGCGCGGCCCGATGCTGCTGAGCGTGCTGGTGGCCGGCGCCATCGGCCTGCTGCTGCTGCTCATCCGCCAGCCCACGCGCGCTATCGCCGTGCTGGTGGCGCTGCTGCTGGCCGGCTTCGGGCTGTGGCTGGGCGTCTTCCTCTTCTTCCGCACCGAGATCCCGCTGGTGGCGCCGCTGACCACGCTCTTGATCGCCTTCGCCGTGCCGGCCGTGGAGCGCGCCGTCAGCGAGGAGCTAGAGAAGCGCCGCGTGCGCGGCATCTTCGAGCTCTTCATCTCGCCCGAGATGGTCGGGCAGCTGATCGACAAGGGCATCGACGCCATGCGCGGCAAGCGCGCCGAGCTGACCATCCTGTTCTCGGACATCCGCGGCTTCACGACCATGTCTGAGAAGATGACGCCGGAAGAGCTGGTGGCCACGCTCAACGAGTACCTGGGCGCGATGACCGAGGTCATCCACCGGCACGGCGGCACCGTGGACAAGTACGAAGGCGACCTGGTGATGGCGTTCTTCGGCGCGCCGCTGTGGTTCCCGGACCACGCCGAGCGCGCCGTGCGCTGCTCGATCGACATGCGCGTGGAGCTGGACCGGCTGCGCGCCAAGTGGGCGGCCGAGGGCAAGCCCTCCAAGCTGGAGATGGGCATCGGCCTGAACACGGCCGAGGTCTTCGTCGGCCTGGTCGGTTCCGGCCGGCGCGTCAACTACACCGTCATGGGCGACGGCGTCAACCTGGCCTCGCGCGTGCAGGACCTGACCAAGGACCTGAAGTGGCCGCTGCTCATCACCGAGTTCACCTACGCGCGCGTGCAGGAGCAGTTCGACATCGAGTTCGGCGAGGCGCGCCTGGTCAAGGGCAAAACCGTGCCGGTGGGCATGTACAAGGTCATCGGCGAAAAAGGCGCGCCGGAAGAGCGCCGCGTCCGGCCGCTGTTTGCTTAGGGTGTTTTTTTTCAGGGTGCTAATCCCACCTTGCCGACCGACAAGAGAAAAGCCATGACGCCTTCCGCAATGAAGATCGAGAAATTGGTCGAGGGCACCGGCCCGGCACCGAAACGCGGCGACCGGGTCCAGGTCCACTACACCGGCCGCCTGACCGACGGCCGGCAGTTCGACAGCTCGGTGGACCGCCGCGAGCCGTTTGAGTTCACGCTCGGCGTCGGCCAGGTGATCAAGGGCTGGGATGAGGGCGTCGCCGCCATGCGTGTCGGCGACAAGGTCCGCCTGACGATCCCGCCTGAGTTGGGCTACGGAGCGCGCGGCGCGGGCGGCGTCATTCCGCCCAACGCCACCCTGGTCTTCGAGGTCGAGCTGCTGGCCATCCGATGAGCGCCGGACGGGCCGCTCCGTCGCAGCCGATGACGCGGACCGGCTGCGTGCTCGGCTGCGCGGTCTGGCTGGCCGTGATGCTGGTGCCGGCCCTGGCCTTTGGACTGGCCACGCAGAACGAGATCGGCTGGACGCGCGGGCCGGACGGCCTGGACCAGGACAAGCTCTTCCTGGTCAACGAGCCGGGCGCCGGCGGACTGGGCTACCTGGCCGCGCGGACGTTGCCGGCCGGCGCAGACACCGGCCAGGTGTGCGTGCGCACCCAGGTGGTCTACCTGCTCTGGCGCACCGTGGAGACCGGCGACCCGAACGCCGCCTATTGCCAGTGCTATACTCGCGCCGCCGACGGCACCCTGACGCTGGCGGCCACTGTTTGCCCCGGAGAATAACGGCTGTGTCCGATATCAAGAACCTGCTCAACTCGCTATCCGCCGCCTCTGCTTCGTCAGGAGACCCCATGCCCAAGTCACCGACCTCACCCATGGAAGGCGAAGTTATTCACCCCGATGCCGCCGTCATGAGCCAGGCGAACGTGCCGGATTGGGAGGCGCTGGCCGAGTACGCGCGCGACGATCTGGCGGGTTTCTGGGCGCAGCGCGCCGAAGAGTTGGAGTGGTTCAAGAAGTGGGACCAGGTCCTGGACGACAGCCGGGCGCCGTTCTACAAGTGGTTCGTCGGCGGCCGGACCAACATCGTCCACAACGCCATCGACCGCCATCTCAAGACCTGGCGCCGCAACAAGCTCGCCCTGATCTGGGAGAGCGAAGACGGCAAGGACCACCGCACCTACTCCTACTTCGCCATGAACCGCGAAGTCAACCGCTGGGGCAACCTCCTCAAGGCCATGGGCGTCCAGAAGGGCGACCGCGTCACCATCTACCTGCCGCGCATCCCTGAGATCGTCTTCGCCATGCTCGCCTGCGCCAAGATCGGCGCCGTCCACTCGGTCGTCTTCGCCGGCTTCTCGGTCGACGCCCTGCAGGGCCGCATCGACGACAGCCAGTCCAAGCTCGTCATCTGCGCCGACGGCTCCTGGATCAACGGCAAGATCTTCGAGCTCAAACGCATCGTCGACGACGCCGTCAAGCGCTGCCCGTCCGTCGAGAACGTCATCGTCGTCAAGCGGACCGGCCACGACGTCCCGATGGACCCTCTGCGCGACCACTGGTACCACGCCCTGGCCGCCCTGCCCGTAGCCAACGGCAAGTGCCCCACCGAAGCCCTGGATGCCGAGGACCCGCTCTACATCCTCTACACCTCCGGCTCCACCGGCAAACCCAAGGCCATCCTGCACACCCACGGCGGCTACATGGTCGGCGTCTATGCCACCCTCAAGTACGTCTTCGACCTCAAGGACGACGACCGCTGGTGGTGCACCGCCGACCCCGGCTGGGTCACCGGCCACTCCTACCTGGTCTACGGCCCCATGCTCAACGGCGCCACCTCCTTCATGTTCGAAGGCGGCCCGGCCTACCCCTACCCCAACCGCTGGTGGCAGTGCGTCGAGCGCTACGGCATCACCGTCTTCTACACGGCCCCCACCGCCATCCGCGGCCTGATGCGCTTCGGCGAAGCCTGGCCTAACCGCCACGACCTCTCGTCCCTGCGCCTGCTCGGCTCCGTCGGCGAGCCCATCAACCCTGAAGCCTGGAAGTGGTATCACCGCGTCATCGGCAAGACCCGCTGCCCGATCATGGACACTTGGTGGCAGACCGAGACCGGCATGTTCATGATCACGCCCACCCCGGTCGTCCCGCTCAAGCCCGGCTCCGGCACCCGCCCCTTCTTCGGCCAGGAAGCCGAGATCCTGGACGAAGCCGGCCAGCCCGTGCCGGACGGCGAAGAAGGCTTCCTGGTCCTCAAGCGCCCGTGGCCGGCCATGCTGCGCACCATCTACGGCGACGACGAGCGCTACGTCCGCCAGTACTGGAGCAAGTACCCGGGCAAGTACATGGCCGGCGACAGCGCCCGCCGCGACAAGGACGGCTACTTCTGGGTCATCGGCCGCACGGACGACGTCATCAAGGTCTCGGGCCACCGCCTGGGCACCGCCGAGATCGAGAGCGCCCTGGTCAGCCACCCGGCCGTGGCCGAAGCCGCCGCCATCGGCCTGCCCCACGAAGTCAAGGGCAACGCCATCCACACCTTCATCCTGCTGCGCGCCGGCTTCGCGGCCACGCCTGAACTGGCCGACGAGCTGCGCCAGCACGTGGCCCAGCACCTCGGGCCGATCGCCAAGCCGGACGATATCAAATTCGTCGACAAGCTGCCCAAGACGCGCTCGGGCAAGATTATGCGCCGGGTCCTGAAAGCCCGCGCCCAGGGCTTGCCGGAAGGGGACGTCACTACGCTCGAAGAGTAGACGCGGCCAGCCCCGGCGGGCGCCGGGTCCTGAAAGCCCGCGCCCAGGGCTTGCCGGAAGGGGATGTCACTACGCTCGAAGAGTAGACGCGGCCAGCCCCGGCGGGCGCCGGGTCCTGAA